>NZ_JAQFVG010000024.1:37669-48869 GCF_029439455.1 Caballeronia sp. BR00000012568055
GCTCATGATCGAATGTCCTTTGAGAAAGCCGCAGACTTTTCGACGATAAAGTCCACGAAAGCCCGCACACGCGATGACAGATGCCTGCCATGCGGATAAAGCAGGATGAACGGCCGGCTGCATCCGCCGAAGTCCTTCAACACTTCGACGAGCGTGCCCGCGCGAAGTTCGGCATCGGCAACGAAGCGATAAGTCTGAAACAGTCCAGCGCCATGAAGCGCAAGCGGAAGACCGGCTAAAGCATCGCCGGAAGTTTTATAAGTCGCGTGCGTAACGAATTCCACCGGCTCGCCGTTCCGCATAAAAAGCCACGGCACCGGACGCCCCGTGCTTGGCATTTCGAACTGAATGCAATCGTGATCGCCTAGTGCTTCAAGCGTTTTTGGCTTGCCTTTGCGCTTGATATAAGCGGGCGACGCCACCAGCACCATTTCCGCATCTTCAAGCTTGCGCGCGATAAGACCCGAGTCGCGCGGCGCGCGGCCGCGTATCGCCAGATCAAACCCCTCTTCCGCGAAGTCTATATTGCGATTGCTTAGGTGTGCTTCCACTTGCACTTCGGGATATCGCTCGCGAAATTCGGCGAGCATCGGCAAGGCGCGATAGTGGCCGTAAGGCGTCGGCATGCTGATGCGCAACACGCCTGCGGGCACGGTCTGCTGACCGGTCGCTTCGCGCTCCGCTTCGGCTAATCGATTGAGCGCGTCGCGGCATTGCTCGAAGTAACGGCGGCCTGCATCGGTCAGGCGAATCTGGCGCGTGGTACGCACGAAAAGCCGCACGTTAAGGCGCTGCTCAAGCCGCGCGACGGAACGGCTAACCGCTGCGGGCGTAACGCTGGCAGCGGTTGCGGCAAGCGTAAAGCTGCCCAGTTCCGCCGCTAAGCAAAACAGTTCGATACTGCCGAGAAGAAGATCGTCGAATTGACGCTGCATGTTTCGGCCCGGATGTGTTGACCTGCATCTTCGATGCTTGAGCGTGCGCGGTCAATCGGGCTTCACTTGAATGACTTGTTACGGCAAGGAATAAATGCGCTTTGCAAAGAAAATCGCCCGTTTTTCTTAGCGAATAAACGGGCGTTTTCTTTAGGCTAAGGCCAAGCTTATTTAGCGGTTATTTAGCGGTCGGCATCACAAATTCAGCGCCCTTTTCCGTGCTTTCGGGCCAGCGCTGCATGATCGACTTTTGCTTGGTATAGAAACGCACGCCTTCTTCGCCGTATGCGTGCATATCGCCAAACAAACTGCGTTTCCAGCCGCCAAAGCCGTGCCATGCCATCGGCACCGGAATCGGCACATTGATACCGACCATGCCGACTTCGATCCGACGCCCGAATTCACGTGCGATATGGCCATCGCGCGTAAAGCATGCAACGCCGTTGCCGAACTCGTGTGCATTGACGAGATCGACTGCTTCCTGGAAGTCTTTTACGCGCACGCAAGACAGCACCGGCCCAAAGATTTCTTCCTTGTAGATACGCATGTCTGGCGTGACGTTGTCGAACAGTGTGCCGCCGGTAAAGAAGCCGTCTTCGTGGCCCGGCACTTTGAAGCCGCGTCCATCGACGACAAGCTTTGCGCCTTCGTCCACGCCCATTGCGATATAGCCTTCGATACGTTCGAGTGCCTGCTTAGTGACGATCGGGCCCATTTCGGCATCGAGTTCCATGCCGTTCTTGATCTTGAGCGTCTTGGCGCGTTCCGCAAGCAGCGGCACCATTTTGTCGGCGACATCGCCCACCAGCACCGCAACGGAAATCGCCATGCAGCGCTCGCCTGCGGAACCGTAACCTGCGCCGATCAGGGCATCGACTGCCTGTTCGATATCGGCGTCGGGCATCACGACCATATGATTCTTAGCGCCGCCCAAAGCCTGCACGCGCTTGCCGTGCTTGGCGCCCGTTTCGTAGATGTAATTGGCGATCGGCGTCGA
The DNA here is from genome assembly GCF_029439455.1 of Caballeronia sp. BR00000012568055. GTDB lineage: Bacteria > Pseudomonadota > Gammaproteobacteria > Burkholderiales > Burkholderiaceae > Caballeronia. The sequence goes on from NZ_JAQFVG010000024.1 coordinate 39,602, forward strand.
ACCGACGAAGCTGATCGCGCGCACATCGGGATGTTCGAGCAGTGCATCGACCACGACTTTATCGCCTTGCACGACGTTGAAAATGCCATCGGGCAAGCCTGCTTCTTTAAGCAGCTTCGCCATAAAAAGCGACGCAGAAGGATCGCGCTCGCTTGGCTTAAGAATAAACGCGTTGCCGGTGGCAATTGCGACCGGGAACATCCAACACGGCACCATGCACGGGAAATTGAACGGCGTGATACCGGCCACGACGCCCAACGGCTGACGCATTGTCCAGTTGTCCATACCAGTGGAGACTTGATCGGTGTAATCGCCCTTGAGCAATTGCGGCACACCGCATGCAAATTCGATCACATCGATACCGCGCGACACTTCGCCTTGCGCATCGGTAAAGACCTTACCGTGCTCGGCGGTGATGATCGCGGCGAGTTCGTCGCGATGCGTGTTCATCAATTCGAGGAACTTGAGCATGACGCGTGCGCGGCGGATAGGCGGTGTGTCGCGCCAGGCCGGGAACGCGGCTTTCGCGCTCTGCACAGCGGCATCGACATCGGCCACTTCGCCTAAGACGAGCTTGCGCGGACGCTCGCCGGTCGCCGGATTGAAAATGGGCTGCGAGCGCGAGCCAGAGCCGTTGACGCGCTCGCCGTGAATGAAATGGACGACGTCGTTGGTATCGTTGAAAGCGGCGGGCATCGTGTCTCCTGATGTTCGGTTTAGCAATACATGCAGTGTATGAACGATCGGGCGCGCTGCAAAGACGTTAAGATTGAACTCATTGTTCGTAACGGCAAACAATCGACGTATTAATTCTCTTATGGATGAGCAAAAAATCGAGGCGCTGTGGACGCATTTGCATTGGCTAACGGTGCTGGCTGAGCAAGGCAGTTACACGGCGGCGGCGGCGCGCCTGGGCGTAAGCAAAGCGGCGATGAGTCAGCGCATTGCGGAACTGGAGCGCGCGGCGGGCGTGCCGCTGGTCACGCGCACCACGCGCAGCGTGCGATTCACGGAAGCCGGCCGAAGACTCGTCGATGACACGCGCGCGCAATACGAGCACATCGCCGCAAGCTTTACGAGTGTCAGGGAAATGGCGGGCGTGGCGCGCGGCCTGATCCGCGTGACTGCGCCGATGGCGTTCGCGCGGCAGCAATTGGTATCGCGTATGCAGGGGTTTTTGCACGCGCATCCGGAAGTGCGGGTGCAACTGGATGCATCCGATCGTTTGAGTTCGATTGCAACCGAAGGCTTCGATCTCGCGATCCGGCACAGCGCACAAGCACCGGAAACGCATGTCGCATGGAAGTTGTGTGACACGCATTCGGTGATTGTCGCAACGCGCGCGTATTTGAAGCGTCGCGGCACGCCTTTGACGCCCGCTGAACTCGCCGTGCACGATTGTCTGTTTTATCCGCGCACGCAATCGCAAGCGGTGTGGTCATTCGAGCGCAAGGGCGCGCGCAAGTCATCGGCGGGGCCGCATACGCTGGCGGTAAATGGGCCTTTCTCAGCCAACAATAGCGAAGTATTGCGCGATGCAGCGCTGGATGATCTCGGCATCGCGCTATTGCCGGACTTCACCGCGCAGGCTGCCGTGCAAAGCGGCAAGCTCGTGGTGCTGTTGCCGGATTGGCGACCTGTCGGCGGCTTTGCGGAACATCTTTATGTCGTGCGGCCTTATACACCGCATGTGCCGCGTGCGGTGGCGCTTTTTATCGGCTATTTGCGCGAGGCTTTTGCCAGCGGATTTCCGCTTTCTTCTTAGCAAAAACGCGCTCGGTTTTAGCGAGCGCGTTTAGCGTATTGCTCAGGGAATTGCTTAGGAATTGCTAAGCGAGTGGCTTAGTGATGCGCGAACGTCGAGCCAATATCGTGTTGCACCGCGATTCCCGAGCCGGATTGCACCGTCCCTTCCGATACACCGCCGTAGCCGTTTTGCGCATTGACACGCGCTTGTGCGGCTTGGATGTCTTGCGGATAGGTCGTATCGCTTAAACGGGCCGGGTTATAGCCCGCTTTTTCCAGTTGGACCAGTTGTGCGCGAACTTCGGCGCGGGTTAGCGGCTGGCTTTGTGCGAACGATGCAAGCGGTGCCGACAAAGCGAGTGCCACAGCAGCAATTTTGATGAGCTTGTTCATGATTGCTTCCTCCGATCAGTTTTGAATGCGTCGCTTGCGTTGCCTTGTTTTGGCTTGCCTGCGACCGTTGAACAGAGTTTAGGAACTTCATTCACTAGGGTAAATACTGATTCGACGAAATCAGTATTGGTGAAAAGCAAGCTAATCGACGCGATAGGTATCCATATCGATCGATAAAAACACGCATACAGATAGCCCTTGCGACCCTTCCGGTCATTCACGAATCGTCTATAACAAAATGAGATCTCGGGCGCGCATGCAGCACGGACGATCGCGCCCCGTTCGCCCTTGCGATGGGAGAGACGGCCTTGAAGCGAATCGTGGTGATCGGCGCGGGTTTCGCGGGACTATGGAGCGCGCTCGCCGCCGCGCGCAAGTTCGATGAACTGGGCCAGCGCGCGGATCAGGCCGAGGTCGTCATCATCAACCCGCAGCCGTGGCATAGCGTGCGCGTGCGCAATTACGAGCATCCGCTCGAACCCACGCTCGTGCCGCTGGATAGCGTGCTGGGGCCAACCGGCGTGCGTCTTGTTCAGGCCAAAGCCACTTCCATCGATAGCACGAACCGAAGCGTCATGACCGACGGCGACGGCGCGGTCGAGTACGACCGCCTGATTCTCGCGGTCGGCAGCGAACTCGTGCGCCCTCATATTGCCGGCCTCGAACAATACGCCTTCGATGTCGATACCTACGGCGGCGCATGCACGCTGCAGGCGCATCTGCAAACCTTGCCCGCTTTGCCGGATCCACCGGGACGCTATACGGCTGTCGTGGTCGGCGCGGGGCTGACGGGCGTCGAGCTTGCGGCGGAGTTGCCCTCACGTATGCGCGAAATCGTCGATGAAGCCGATCGCGACAAAGTGCGTGTCGTGATCGCGGATCGCTCGGGCAAGATCGCGCAGTCGATGGGCGGCGCGCAGCCTGTTATCGAAGATGCGCTTAACACGCTTGCGGTCGAGTTGCGGCCGGGCATGTCGCTCGAATCGATGGACGCGCAAGGCGTGGTGCTCACCAATGGCGCGAAAAAAGAGCGCATCGACGCGTGCACGGTAGTGTGGTGCGGCGGCATGCGCGCGAGTGCGCTGGCCGCGCAATTGCCCGTTACGCTCGATCCCGCCGGACGCGTTCCCGTCGATTCGTTTCTGCGCGTGGAAGGCGTCCCCGACGTCTTTGCAGCCGGCGACTGCGCGCGCATTCTGATCGACGGCGTGCGGCCTTCGGTGATGTCGTGTCAGCATGGCCGGCCGATGGGCCGTTATGCCGGCAACAACGCCGCCTGCGATTTATACGCTAAAGAAATGTTGCCGCTGGAAATCGACTGGTACACGACCATTTGCGATCTCGGCCCGTGGGGCGCGGTCTATACGGAAGGATGGGACAGGCATCTGGTTTCGCAAGGGGAAACCGCTAAAGCCACTAAGCGCACCATCAACGGGGAGCGGATTTATCCGCCTAAAGAGGGCACGCGCGAGGCTTTGTTTGCAGCGGCGGCGCCCGTGGTCCAGGCGCCGCCTCCGACCGTCCGCGCGGACGGTCAGTAATCCATACGACTTAAGCCTTAGACCTTATCAACCGAAGCGTCGTAGATTTCGTCGATGGAGGCTTCGAGCGTCTTGTCGAATTCGTCGTCGCTCATCGACTTCTTCAGCTCGTTGATCAGCGCGCGCGAGAAGCTCGCGATCATGCCGTGGTTATGCGCAAGTTTCTTGCACGCATCGCTGCGCGTATAGCCGCCCGACAACGCCACCACACGCACGACACGCGGATGCTCGATCAGCGGACGATAGAAATCCGCCTCATCGGGGATGGTCAGCTTGATCATCACCTGGCTCGATTCCGGCAGCGCGTCGAGACCCTTCAGCAATTCGTCACGCAGAATCTTTTCTGCAGCGGCCTTGTTCGGACTCTTGATCGAAACTTCCGGTTCGAGGATCGGCACCAGACCATGCGCGATGATCTGCGCGCCCACTTCGAATTGCTGTTTCGACACAGCGGCAATGCCTTGCTCGTTGGCATCGTGAATAACCGAGCGCATTTTGGTGCCGAAGATGCCGAGCTTTGCAGCACGAGCAAGCAAGTCGTCGAGGCCGGGAATCGGCTTCATGATCTGCACGCCGTCCTTTTGCTCTTCGAGGCCTTTATCGACCTTCAGGAACGGCACCACGCCACGGTCTTCCCACAGGAATGCGGGCACCGGCTTGCCTTCCGCTTCGCCGTCCATCGTGCGTTCGAACAGAATCGCACCGATCACTTTCTTGCCGGTAAACGAAGGCGCGGTGATGATGCGCACGCGCATTTCGTGCATCAGCTTGAACATCTCGGCGTCGCCGTTATAGGCGTCGTCAGGAATTCCGTATTGCCGCAATGCGCCGGGCGTCGAGCCGCCGCTCTGATCCAGAGCGGCAATGAAACCTTGCTTATCGGCCATCTGCGCGAGCATCTTTTCGTTAGCCACGAACATCTCCCTCCTCAAAGTTCAAACACCGGAACGCGCGCAAAGCGACATCCCGGGCTTCTGGTTCACCTTTGATAAGTGTACTGGTTTTGGCGTGCGCCTTTCTCGTGCAAATCCGCCAAATACCCGGCTTTGCTGTCGAATTGCTTAAGAAAAGCGCTAAGAGAAGCGCTTAGGAAGGCGCGGAATTGAGATCACCGGCGTTCACGGTGCGCGTGCCGGAGCGTGAAAGCATGCTTGCCGCGCGGCGAAAGAATGAGGAAGAAGCTTGAGGAACCGGCAGCGGTGCTTCCTCGGGTTCAAGGACCACTGGCTCAGGTATGACGACCGGTGCGAACGCTTCACGCGCAGTGGCGCAACGCTGGTTGAGCGCGCGGCGCATGTCGGGATCGACGATAAGCGCCTGCGCCGTCGTCATCCCTCGCTCGAATTGCAGCGCGTAGACGACGTCAGTGAAGTCATCGTACTGACCGCTGTCAGCCAGTTCGTACGCCAGTTCGATGGTGCGCTGGCGTTTCCATGTTTCGAGATCGTCGTTGCCCGTGCTCACAGGTGCCCTCTTCTCAAGGGATGAGGTGCGAATGATGTTAGCCGGATAACGCTGATTAATCGTTGCCGCGTCACAACACGCATGCAAAGATCGGACGTAAAAATGCCTTGCTAAAGTGCGCGATTTAACGCTAGCGCCTGGCTATTTTCTTAGCTAAGTCTGCCAAAGCGTTTTAGCGCACGCGTGTTCTTTTCTTAAGCCGATGCAAACGCCAGCAATGCGCGATTGAATGCGCCCGGATTAGCCACATTCATTCCGTGCGATGCCCCATTGATTGTTACGCGTTCTGCAAATTCGACCCACTCGACCAGCTTTTCGACGTTATTGCGAAACATGCGCGGGCTTTTCTGTCCGTCGATCAGCAGCGTGCGGCACTTGATATCGCGGGCGATATCGCGCGAATAAGCGGGCAAAGGATCGCGCAATTGCTTAGGCAGCGTCAGCGCGTTATCCAGCGCCATGCGGCGGAAGCTTTCCGTGCTCTTGCTCCAAAAGCCCGGCATGCTGACCGAATCGACGAACATTTCCAAGCCTTGGTTAAATTCGCCTTGATCGATTAAATCCGCTACGCGTGCGCGCAAGGCATTCATTGCGGGCGGCAGCGTTGCGTTTTCCGCTTGCGGCGCGATTTGCAAAGGACCGCCCGGATCGGCAAGCGTCAGTGATTTCACAAGACGCGGATATTCGCGCGCCAAATGAAATGCGACGCAGCCGCCGCGCGAATGGCCGACTAAGTGCACCGGCGCAATATCCATCGCTTCGATAAATTCCGCCATTTCCGCGACGTGCGCTTCCCAGCCGAATTCGCCGCGCACGAACGCATCGACGGCGGGCCAATAGTGTGAAAGGCTCGGCGCGATGCATCGAAAGTGCTTCGAAAGTGGCGCGATTTGCGCGGACCAGTAGCGGTAATCACACAGCGAGCCGTGGATGAACAGCATCGGCTCGCCATCGCCTGCATCGACGAAAGGCACGGAAATGCCGGATGCCGTCGTGGCAAATGAGGCTTCAGGCAAGGCTGGAACGCCAGTCAACACTGCGAAATCGGTACGCGCATTCATGGATAAGCTCCTTGAATGCGACTATGCGCCGCGCAGACTTAAAAGAAAATCGCATAATTTTGATAGGATGGTTCAGATTTTCTTATAGCGCGTTTTTTAGCGAATTCCTTAGCGCCGTTCTTAGCCGATGAAAGCACTCGACCTCGATGTTCTTACTATGATCGTCGCCGTGGCGGACACGGGCAATATCAGCCGCGCGGCGGAGTTGGTGCATCGCTCGCAATCAGCGGTGGGCATGCAGATCAAAACGCTCGAAACCGCGCTTGGCAAGGCGCTATTCGTGCGCAAGCCGCGCAGCGTGGTGCCCACTCAAGACGGCGAAGTGCTGCTGACCTACGCGCGTCGCATGATCGCTTTGCGCGACGAAGCGTGGGCAGCGGTGGTTCGGCCCGATGTGACCGGGCGCGTGGTGATTGGCGTGCCGGACGACTACGCGTCGTCGCTGTTTCCGCCCATCCTCAAGAAATTTTCCGCGACTTACCCCAAGGTCGAAATTCAGGTGGTCGGCTTGCCGAGCCTCGCGCTTGCGCCGATGGTGAAGGACGGTTCCGTCGATCTCGTCTGCGCCACGCGCGTCAAAGGCCTCTCAGGCGACTTCGTGCGTCACGAGCCGATGGTCTGGGCCGCCGCACCCGGCGACACCGAAATCTGGCGCGAACGCCCCTTGCCAATCGCCGTGTTTCTGCCCGGAAGCGTGGCGCGCGAAAACGCCATTCGCGCGCTGGAGCATGCGCGCATTCCCTATCGAACCTCGTATGAAAGTCCTAGTCTGCTCGGTCTTTTGACGATGGCCGAAGCCGGTCTTGCCGTCACGCCGCTCGCAAAATGCGCGGTGCCGGCGCATTTCACGCTGCTCGGTCCGCCTCAGGGCTTGCCCGATATCGGCACGCTCGAAGTGGTGCTGGCGCGCAGTGCGGCATCGAGAAGGCCGCCTTGCGACTTTCTTGCCGAACGCATCATGGCCGACCTACGGCGTTGATTTCGGCTTGAATCATATTCATACGCCTGACGGCCCAATTTCGCACTAAGCCATTCGATGCCACCATCGGCAAGGAAGCAGCCATGATGCGATACACGTCATTGCGACGCACTTTGGAGATGCGCTCGGGATCGAGCCATGCGTGATTTTGCGCGAGCAGCACGAGTGTTTCGAGACCGATCATGATGGGCCACAGGCACGCGAGACGCAGCCGCACTTGGCCGCGCGGAATGGCGAGCGTGTAGTCGATGGCATCCTGATACAGCCCGAGCGTGTGTTGCAGCAGTTCAGCTAACACGGGCCGCGCGCGCACGAAAACATCTTGCTGCAAGAGGTTTTCTGCTTCGAGACCATGACGCGCGAGCATTGACGATGGCAAATAACATCGGCCGATACGAAGGTCTCGTGCGCAATCGCGCAGCACGTTAGTCATCTGCAAAGCCTTGCCAAAGCGCACGCCGCGCTTAAGCATGATCTCCTGCGCAATCTTCAGTGTGCCCGGCATATGCGCATACGTCATCTTCGTCCAGAACTCGCCGACACAGCCCGCAACGAGATATGTATAGCGGTCGAGTTCATCGAATTGCTTAAGCGCGGCGATCTGTCCCGAGGTTTCATCGGGAAAGGTGCGCAGATCGAATTCCATACCGGTGGTAAGCGTAGTGACGATATCGCGCACGGCGGCGCTATCGCTTGCGCTGAGTTGCGGGAGGATGGCGAGGGCATCGCCTAAAGATTCGAGCAGCTTGCGTTCGTCCGGTTGCGCTTGCTGGCCTGCGACTTCGTTTGCGATCTGGCGCAACGCGTGGTCATCGCGCGTGCCGTTGACTTGAGCGCGCAAAGACAGCAGAAGATCGAGACGGCGTTGCGGCGACACCAGCGACGTATCGGCGATGGTATCGGCGGCGCGCGCGAGCAGATAGGCGAGACCGATCGGATCGCGCATTGCGCCCGGCAGAATGCGCAGCGTGAGATAGAACGAGCGCGAAACGCCCTTTAAAAGCGGGCCAAGCAGAAAGGCCCGAGGAGATGAGTTCATGTGTCGGATCGGATATCGGCCATTCGCGCGATAACGCGCGCCGCGGGCATTGTATCCGTCCGCGTGTTACTTCACGTTTTAGGCGCTTCTGTAGGTGCTTCTTTAGGCGTTTCTTTAGACGCTTCCTTAGATGTCTCTTTATGCGCTTCGTCAGCGGTGATGCGTTCGAGCTTGACCTTAGCGCTGCCAGCGCGTTGCAAACGAATAATCGTGGCCGCTGCAAAAGAAAGATCGATCACGCGATCCTTTACAAACGGCCCGCGATCGTTGATACGCACGATTACGGATCGTCCAGTCACCACATTGGTTACGCGCACATAAGAGCCGAACGGCAAGGTGCGATGCGCTGCGGAATACGCGTGCATATCGTAACGTTCGCCGTTTGCGGTACGACGGCCTTGAAATTTGCGCGCGTAATAGGTTGCTTTGCCGACTTCAAACGAAACCGGCTGGATAGATGGCGCATCTGACGTCGCATCTGATGGCGCGACTTCGTCAGGCTCGACCGTCGAAGTGATCAGTGGCTCTTCGACCACTGGCGCGGGCTCCGGCGCTTGATGCGCAGCGCATCCGCCAAGAGCGATAAAAGCAACGAGCGCGGCCACGCGCCCGCGAAAAACAGAGGCACTGGCCTGCATGAGCGGACTTCTCCATGAAATACCGATTCATGGAATCGGCCCGCTCATAACGCCCGTTCTTTAGCTTCGTTGACCCTTAGCGACTAGATATGACGCATCTTTACATTGCTAAGGAAAATGCTTAATCAAGCTGACGACAAAGCTGCGGCAGGCTTACCGCCACTAAGCAATTCAGGCATTAACGCCCACACTTCAGCACGAAGATAATGTTCGAACGCCTGACGCACTTCAGGATGTCTTAGCGCAAATTGCACCGTCGCCTTGAGATAACCGAGCTTGCTGCCGCAGTCGAAACGCGTGCCGTAATAGCGATAAGCCAGCACTTGTTCTTCCGCCAGCAACTTACTGATTGCATCGGTTAACTGAATTTCACCGCCTGCGTTCGGACGCGTATTGCGCAAGTGATC
>NZ_JAQFVG010000025.1 GCF_029439455.1 Caballeronia sp. BR00000012568055
TGTCGGGCAGAGCTTCCGTTTTAGGGGCCTTGTAGAACTGCATGACGCGTGCCGCGAGCGCATCCGTTTTCTGGCCGATGGCGCTCAGATAATCGCGATTGTTGCTGAAGCTCACATGCAGTGATACCGCGAGCCACGCCAGCATGAGCAAGGCAAGCGTATGGCCGATGATTCGCATCACGCGCGACCGATATTCCCAGCGAAGATTCGGGCGCACCAGATGCGCTTCCGGCAGGATCACTTTCTTGAATGCATCGTGGAGAAAGAATCCGTGTGCGCTCTCGGCCCGCGCGCCCACGCGATTCACGGAGAGCGAAAGTCCCGCCGCGAGCCGCTGCACGATGGTGAGCGGCTCGGATACGACCTCTTGGCCGGCCTGCAGTGCACTCGTGAAGAACACGGCGCGCAGGTTGCCGTGCGCTTGCGTATCGTCATAGCGCGAGTCGGGGAACAGTTGCAAAAGCAGCTCGACGAGCGGACCCTGCAGCGCATCGAATGCCTCGGGCAACACGGCGAGACGCTGACGACGCATCGCGGCGTCCTCGTCGTCGAGACGCGAATTCAGCCCGTCGGACAGACGCTTCGAGAGCCGCAAAAACTCCCCAGTGCATTGCGCGCCGAGATCGGTGGAATCAAGCGGCAGGGTGAAACCCCATACCTGCGCGCGATGTTCATTAGTCAGCGATGCGAAGTAATCTGTGAAGCCCGGCAAGCGGTCCATCTGCGCCACGATCAGATAGACCGGGAACCGGATGCCGAACATATTGCGCATGTCCAGCAGCCGTGCGCGCAGCGCTGCGGCCTCGCGCGAGCGAACGGACGCATTCGGCGATGTCAGCACGTCGAGCTTGACGGTGAGCAACGCGCCATTCACGGGCACGCGTGGGCGGCGGCGGCGTAGCAGCGCGATAAAGCCGTGCCATTCTTCGGCATCGATGGTTCGTCGCCAGTCGGCATCGGCGATCGGGACGTCCGTATTCGCGGGGCGCGCGGGAACCTGTCCGCTCGATTGCCCGTGATGGGTGTAGTGGCCGGCAGTATCGATAAACACGGCATCGTTGCTTAACCGCCAGTGGGCGTACTCGGTCGCCGCAGATTCGTTCCCGTGCCGGTCAGCGCCGTCGCTTTCGAACTGAAGTCCCGATTGCAGAACTGCATGAGTCTTGCCCGCGCTGGTCGCGCCAAGACAGATATACCAAGGTAGTTCGTACAGATAGTTCGCACCTTTGAATATCCGACCGATACTCTTTGCGTTCGTACGCATGCGGCGTAGGCGAGTCAATGCAACGTTCGCGCGTGACTCCACGATGCGCAGGCGTTCGGCCGCAGGCGAGGGTTCGGCCTTGCTGCCGAACTTGAGCGCTTTATCCAGAAAGTCCTTGTCGGTGCGCATGCGATGCAGCAGCCAGATCAGCCAATACAGCGCAAACAGCGCAAGCACGATGACGACGGCGGCGATCCGCACCGACTCCGGCGCGAACGGCCGGAACTCGCCAAAGCCGAGCAAGGGCGCGGCGTGCCAGATCAGCAGACACAACAGTGCGACGAACATCGGACTCATGGACCAAGCCTTCAGCCACAGCAGCGTTGCGCCGAGCGCGAGCGCGATCAGCAGCACGCGCATGCCGATTCCCTCGAGCGGCTTCAAACCGCCGAACGTGAAGTAGGGGCCAAGGAACCAGATGATCAGTGACACCGCGACGAGCGCGAGAAGCGGGAGAATCCAGCGATATCCGGAGAACCATTTTTTTTTCATTTTCGGCTTTGCCTGTATAAAGCTGTTACGGCGTGACGGTGATGGCCACTCGGCGATTCAGCGCGCGACCCGCCGCAGTGGCGTTGTCGCCAAGCGGCTCGGCATCGCCCCGGCCGATTGCTTCGAGACGCGAGGGCGCGACGCCTGCTTGCTGCAACCTCTGCGCAACGTGCATTGCCCGCTTCTGCGAGAGTTCGACATTCGAGGCGAACTCGGATGTGCGGATCGGCGTGCTGTCCGTGTAACCGGTGACGACGACGCGGCCCGGCACCTTGTTGATCTCGTTGGCGATCTTGTCGATCAGCGGATTCATCGACGCTTTGACCGCCACGCCGCCCGAAGCGAACATTGCGTCGCCGCGAAACGTCACGGCGCTGTGCCGATCGTCTTCGTCGACGCTGACGGTGCCTGCGGCGATTTCATCGCGCAGCAGTTGCTTGAGACGCAGCAGGCGCGCTGGCGGCGGAGTGAGCCGACCGATCTCGATGATGCGCTGTTCGAGCGCGTCGCCGCGCGTGAGCAGGTGGTATTTGTACCAGCAGAACAAGCCGGTCACGATCACGCCTGCGACCGCGAACGACATCCAGACCGGAAAGTCCCGAAGCGACAGACGATGACCGCGCGCAGTCGAGTGTCCGTGTGGCGACAGCGCGATGCCCGTGCCCGCGCGCTGTGCCTGCAGTTCCTTGAAGATGCTCTTGCGCACCGCGTCGTGCTTGCGCGCGCCGTCCACTTCGTGACGATATCGCCCGAGAAAGCCGAGACTCAATATGCGATAGACGATCTCGAGAAGATCAATATGCTCACCGGCGTTCTGCATCAAACGGGCAGTGAGCAGAAACACCTTGTCGCCTCCATGCCGGTCCTCGTGGAACTCTGTTGCGAGGCCGGTGGCGATCCAGCGCACGCCGATCTCTCGCTTGCCCCAGCGGGTTTGCGTCGCGGCATCGTCGAGCGCGGTACACAGGCAGTATCGTGCGCCGATCATATGATCGCGGCGCACGTTGGCTTGCTCGCACAGACGCTGAAAGACGCGCACTTCTTGTTTGAGCAAAAGGTGTAACTGATCGATGGCGGGTAATTCGAGATCGGCGGGCATGTCCGCGAGTGCGCGCAACAAAGGCCGTGCCGCTTCGAGCAGCGGATTATGCGATTGCTGGACGGCCTGCAAACGCGCGGCGTAGGGTTCGGCCGGCGGAATACCGGCGTGCGGCGTCACGCCCGCGTCTTGCGCTGGCGTGGGCGCGAAGCCCTGCGCGCCGAATGCACGGAGAGTTGGATCAGCCACGCACGCCCCACAGTTCGAGCCTGAGCTGCGGGAAATCGCCCGCTACGTGCAACGCGATGCCGCCGTGCTGCGAGATCGTTTCCCAAAGCGGCCCGTTGCGCGACAGCTCGTAATACACATAGCCGGCGTTGAAGGGAATCTGGCGCGGAGGCACGGGCATGGCTTGCAGCACGATGCCGGGAAGATGCGAGCGAACCAGGTCGGGCAGACGATCGGATGGTCCGATCTTGGCCTGCGTCGCGAATTGCGCAACGAGCGCATCAGCGGGGATCGCGGCGGACACGGCCAGCACGATAGCCGAGAAGCCGCGCAACTCTGCCGGATCAACCACCGCATTGCGCATGCCGTAGTGCGTTTCTTCGAGCGGGATCGGCTGCGCGCTGCGCACGAGTACGGCGTTGAGCAGCCACTGCGCGTCTTCGACCAGCGGCTTGAGACAGAGATACGGACTGTCATGCTAATAAGCGGGATGGCTATCGAGCGGCCGGCGCGTGCTCGGGCGCACGTAGGTCGAAAGTTCTCCCGCCATGGTGGCGAACAGCGCGTACAGGTCGGCGGGCGATGTGGACGGCACGCGGCGCAGATGCTGAAGCAGCGGCTCGTAGCGATTGAGCGTTTGCAACAGCAGATAGTCCGACACTTCCGCGACCGACCCTGCGCGGCCGTCGCTGCCGGTCAGGCGTTTCGCGAGTCCATCGGCGCGCAGGCGCGTGAGTTCGTGAATCTGGCCGAGCCACGATTCGAGCAGCTTGCTCGCGCCGTAGCCTGATACCGTCGGAATAAGCGTCTCGTCGAGTTCGATGCTGCCGTCAGCGCGGATGGTCCGAACACGCGTGAGCGGCAATCCGATCCATCCGTCGGTGAGTTCCTTGCCGGGCAGAAGGCGCAGGCGCAGACCGGAAAGCTGTACCGGCTTGTACCCTTGGCCGATCGAGTTTGTATCGCGTAATTCGGCGTCGAACACCGCGTAGCGCGCCAGCGAATTCGTGCTGGAATCGAAGGTGGTTTCCTCGCTGTTGGGTAGGCGCACTGGTGTGGCCAGATAGATGGTCTGTTCGAGATGCTCGGGACGGATAGTCAGCGGCGCGGGCAATGGCGCGTCGCCGGGCGCATTGAACGGCGTGCCATCGGAGAATATTCCTTCGGATGACTTGATGATCACCTTGCCGAGTGCGAGCGCTTCCTTGTCGATGGCAAAGTGACTGAAACCGAAAAAGAACGGTGACAGCGATGCCGCGCGCTTGTGCGCGAACTGCTCAACGTAGCGCTCCTGCTGCTGAAAGAGCTGAGGGCGGAGGAACAGTCCTTCGCTCCAGACGACCTTGTTGTACCAAGTCATTCGATAGATCCGTTACTGTGTCTGTTCAGTGGTTTTGTCGGTGATTACGACGGCGTTCGCATCGAGACCGATCTTCAGATCAAGCTTCGGCACCGGGCGATACCACGATGTCTGGCGTAAAGCGGGCTGGATAACGCTTCGCTCGCCGGAACGAAGTTGAAACTGCTCGCGCGCCATGAACCCCGCGCCAAGCAAGTCCGGACAAGCAGGCTGGCGCGATGACTATGGAAAGCGAGCGCATTGAATAAGGGATTGGAAGTCGTGTCGGAGGGTGGCGCGCGCGGACCCCGCCGACTCCGCTGACCCGATGCGCCGATATGACGCGTGCCGGTGATTCGACTTGCTGCGGGAGATCGCTGTGGAATTCGCTCCGGTTGACAGCGCGTGGCACTTGCGCTTGATATTTCGATCGAGGAAGTCACGATCTATGCCGGATCGCACCAAAACGCATGAAACGCGGTGGCGAACTCGATTCTGTCCGGTAGTGGGATATTTAGGTAGCCGAACAGTGCCTCGCAGAAAATAGTAATTTAATGCTCTTACTTCCGCGCGATCAGGCGTCGATATTCTGAAATGCTATCGCAAGTTTGCGCGGTATGTGAGCCGCAAAACCGCATGTTTGAAAGAATATTACTGATTGGCTAACTATCTGAGCAATCGGCTGCCAACGGACAGCGTCTCGTGAATATCTTGTTTGACGGGAAAAAATCAATATGAACCAAATCATGGACAGCATGCAGATGTCGTGGTTAAATGCGCGGCTTTCAGAAATGAAAAGAAAATGATTTGGAATACCAATGAAATTGAGATAACGACAACGGTACGCGTGCGTTCCTTCAGTCCGTTCGCGACGGAAGAGCTGTCCAGATACGGCGCGCCTGCGGGCCGTGCGAGCGTTCCGGACATGCCCGAGGCGGATCTGGGCGACGCTCAGTCATCCTATGCGGCAGGCAATCCGATTTTCGATCTGCTCGGCGGTTCAGCGCACTGGGAGGCGGAAGAGCGCGATGTGCCAACGCTACGCGGACACGACGAGCCCGAGCGCGATCCCGTCATGAACGCGCTGTACGGGCAATATTGCGAGGCGCTTTCCTCGCCGCTGACAGCGACTCGCCGCGACTGGGTCGAGTCGGAAAGCGTCTGGGAGCCGGTGACACCTGAAGTGGCCGATCAAGCGGGCGGACCTGTGCCGGAGCACGCGCCGGTATCAGCTTTGCTTCAGGAGATCCATACCGTCGATCAGGCGTTCGGCCTTCTGTTCGATGCAGAGCCGATGGAATCGGACGATGACATGCCTGAGATTCTCGAGTTGTTCGCGCCGCCTGAGCACCATGCCGCGGCCGCGTTTCGCGGATCCAACGGATCGCCGCCGCCGGAACTGGCGAGGCGTGAGCACCACACATTGTCGATCGACAGTCCAATTTGAGTCGTGTCGCGCGCAAGCCTGATCCGCTTGATTGCATAGCGCTGCGTGCGCACTAAGGGGAAGTTTGCTGTGGATTCCAGGCTGCTCGATTACTACAATCAAGAACTCGTCGCGCTGCATGAACTGGGCGGCGAGTTTGCGCGCGCGCATCCCGGTATCGGGGACCGGTTGCACGTGCGGGCAGGCGAAGCCATCGATCCGTATGTCGAGCGAATCGTTGATTCGTTCTCGTTGCTGGCGGCGCGTCATCGTTCGAAGCTCGACGCGGAATTCCCGCGTTTCGCGGCGCGATTGCTGGAAGTGAGCTATCCGAACTACACCGCGCCCGTGCCGTCCATCGCTGTTGCGCGTTTCTTTCCGGATATGTCCGATCCTCGGCTCGTCGAGGGGTTTCGTATCCCGCGCGGCGCGCGTCTTACGGGCCGCATCCCACACGGTTTGCGCACGGCCTGCGAGTTTCGCACGGGGCAGGACGTCGTGCTGTTTCCTATCGAACTCTCCGGCGCGACGCTCACTCACGTGCCACACGACCTTGCCGATCTGAGTCGCTATGTTCCCGCGAATGCTTCGGTAGGCGGCGCGCTCCGCCTTCGCTTGCGCGCGCTTGGAAATGCACGCTTCGACGAGATGCGCAACATCGACCAGTTGCCGTTCTTTCTTCCAAGCGCCGCGCCGCTCGCATCGCAATTGTTCGAACTCCTGCATACTAGCGCCGTCGCCTTGCTCGTGCGGAAACCGGGCGATGCGGGCAGCTCCGGCAAGGTCGTTTGTGCCGGCGGTCCTGAGGCCGTGGCGCACGATGGCTTTCAGGCAGATCAGAGCTTGCTGCCGCTCTTGTGGTCGCAGTTTCACGGATATCACCTGCTGCAGGAATACTTCGCTTGTCCGGGCCGCTTCCATTCCTTCGCGCTCAAAGGCCTCGCGTCGGCCTTCGCGCAGGTGCAAGAAAAAGAAGTCGAACTGATCGTTCTGCTCAAGCGATCACCAGGCCCGCTTGCCAGACTCGTCGATGCTTCGCGTTTCGCGCTGCATTGCGCGCCAATCGTCAATCTGTTTCGTCAGCGCACGGATCGCGTCGAACTGTCGGAGGCGGCGACGGAGTTTCATCTGACGCCACGACGCGGCGCGCCGCTCGATCATGAGGTGTACGCAGTAAATACGGTGCATGGTCACATGCGCGGCGGCGGGCCAACGCAGACTTTCCGGCCGATGTATGAGACGTTGAATCGTGATGCCGGTAATCTCGGTCGATACTTCTCGCTGCGACGCGAACCAAGAGCGGCATCAGATGCCGTTCGGCGTTATGGCGCGCGCACGGGTTATAGCGGAACCGAAGTATTCGTATCGCTTGTGGATCAGCAGGCCGCGCCGTATCGCGAAGATCTGCAGTTTATTTCCGCCGATGCGTGGGTGACGAATCGTGATTTGCCGCTGCTCGTGCCGCGCGATGGCGTGGATGATCTCGTTGGTGATGAAGATGCGCCGCTGGAAAGTATCGGGCTGGCGCTGCCGCCAAGCGCGCCGCGCATGCCTTTTGCCGGGCGCGAAGCGGCCTGGCGGCTCGTGCGGCAGATCAATTTCAACCAGCTGTCGCTTGAGAACGTGGAGCATCGGCAAGGCGGGCTCGCGCTACGCGATTTGCTGCGCCTGTTCGCGGACGCCGACGACCTCGTGCAGCAGCGGCAGATTCAAAGTCTCGTCGGCATGCAAACGCGGTTCGCCTCGCACGCAATGCGCCATAACGGGCCGCTGGTGTTTGCGCAAGGCATCGAGTGCCGCCTGACGGTGGATGAAGACGGCTTCTCCGGCGTGAGTCCATACTTGTTCGGCTTCGTGCTTGAACAATTCCTGATGCGCCACGCGAACATCAACACGTTCACGCGCACCGAACTTCATTCGATGCAGCGCGGCTGCCTGATACGCTGGCCCCTGCGGACGGGCGTGCGCGGAGCCGGGCAATGACGCGATCCAACAGCGCATCGAGTGAAGCGGGAACGGGTCTTTCATCCGACATGCTCGAACACCTGCGCGCCGAGCCCTGGCGATACGGCTTTCTCTCGCTGATGCGTCGGATCGGCGCACGGCCGGAACTCGATCCGGTGGGCACGGCGATGCGTCCATCGGCGGAACCGTTTCGGATCGGCCAGAAGCCCTCGCTGATTTTTGCACCGAGTGAAGTGGCGAGCGCTGAGGAAGCCGAAGGACGCTTGCGCATCCGCTTGCTTGGCCTCGGCATGCTCGGCCCGAACGGTTCGCTGCCGATCCATGTCACCGAGATTGCGCGAGAGCGGGAGGAAAGCCGCAATGACAGCACGCTGGTCGATTTCCTCGATGTCTTTCATCACCGTTATCTGACGCTGTTCTATCGCGCCTGGGCGAATGCGCAGTCGGCGGCGGGGCTGGATCGCGCGGGCGCTCAAAACGAGCCGTTTTCGTTCCATGTCGGCTGTCTGGCGGGCATCGATGCAGCGGAGGCCCGCGAGCGTGAAGTGCCCGCGCATGCGCGACTGTCGGCATCGGCGCATTTGGTGCGCGAAACGCGCGATCCCGACGGCTTGCGCATGACCCTCGCGCATTATTTCGGCGTGCCGGTGTCGATCGAAGAGCACGTGTTTCATTGGATCGATATCGCGGATGCGGATCGCGCACGGCTGGGGTTGCCCGGCGAGGCATCGACCATGAGCGAAGGCGCGATTCTCGGTGAGCGCGTGCCAGATTGTCAGTACCGCTTTCGAATCGTGATCGGTCCGGTGAGCCTTGACGACTATCTGCGTTTTACGCCGCAAGGGGAGGACTTGCCGCATCTCGTCGGCTGGGTGCGCAGTTTCGTGGATCAGGAGTTCAATTGGGAACTGGACGTGCGAATCCGCACGGAAGACGCGCCACCCATGAAGATTAGTGGTCCGCAGCAAGTGGGCTGGTCAGGCTGGCTCGGCCGCTCGCCGGACCGTGACGCCGTGACGGGCATGCGCTTCGATCCCGAAGCCTATATGAACGATCTCGATGCGCCCGCGTCGTCCGGTCCGAGCGAGCAATGGGAACGCGATTCCTTCTGACGTC
>NZ_JAQFVG010000026.1 GCF_029439455.1 Caballeronia sp. BR00000012568055
AGGTTAAGCGATCATGGCATGTGATCCATAAGCTGACTTCGTATTCACCCGTCATCAGCGCAATCGCCGAAACTCTTACTGGCGGGTGAAAATGCTTAACAATCCGATCAAATCGTCCTTCACTCCAGCCGATGTAGAAGCGGTGGAGAGAAGCCTTGGGCGGATCGCCTTTGCGCCGGACGGCAGCATCCTTCGTGTGAACGAGCGCTTTCTGGAGTTGTTCGACTACAAGGGCTGGGAACTGGTCGGACGCAATCGCAGCATCTTCAGACCGCTGACAAACGGCGCAAATGCGCTGGACGAGATCGATACGGTCTTCGAATCCGCCAAAGCCTTCTTCGGTGAGATGCAGCAACTCAAGCGCGATGGCACGTCGTTCTGGACCGAAGTGTCGTGCATACCGGTCGCGGGCGCAGACGGCTCGGTCAGCGAGATCGTCATGCTGGTGCGCGATGTCACCGGCCGCATGATGTCGGCTGTCGATGACGCCGGCCAGATCGCCGCGATCAATACTTCGCAGGCCGTAATACATTTCGCGATGGACGGCACGATTCTGCACGCCAACGAGATGTTTCTGGACGCGACCGGCTACGCGCTCGATGAAGTCGTCGGCAAGCATCACCGCCTGTTCGTCGCCGACGACGAAGCAGCCGATCCATCCTACGCCGCGTTCTGGGCGAGCTTGCGCGAAGGTTCGCACGCGTCGGGCGAATATCGGCGATTCCGCAAGGACGGGCGCGCCGTGTGGCTGCGCGCGACCTACAACCCCATTCTCGATCTCGACGGACGTCCGTTCAAGATCGTCAAATACGCCGTCGATGTCACGTCGGAGAAGATGCAGAACGCCGATTTCGAAGGTCAGATTGCGGCGATCGACAAGTCGCAGTGCATCGTGACCTTCGCGCCCGACGGCACCATTCTCGACGCCAACCGCAACTTCCTCGAAGCAGTCGGCTACACGATGGAAGAACTCGAAGGCCGCCATCATCGCATGTTCGTCGATCCCGCCTACGCGCACAGTTTGGATTACGAAATATTCTGGAGCGATCTGGCCGCCGGACGTCACCGCAGCGGCGAGTTTCGGCGCATTGGCCGCGACAAGCGCGATATCTGGCTGCAAGCCATCTACAGCCCGGTGCTCGATCAGGACGGCCGGCCGTTCAAGATCGTCAAATATGCGACCGTGGTCACGCGCGAAAAGCTGCGTCAGGCGGACCATCAAGGCCAGATCGCAGCGATCCACAAATCGCAGAGCGTGGTCGCCTTCAATGTCGATGGCACGATTCTCGACGCCAACGACAACTTCCTCGATCTGACGGGCTATCGTTTGTCGCAAGTTATCGGCCGCCATCATTCGATGTTCGTCTCATCAGAAGAACGCGATAGCGAAGCCTACGGAAAGTTCTGGCAAGCGCTCGCCACCGGTCAGTATCAGGCAGGTGAATTCAAGCGCGTGGGCCGCGATGGCCGGGAGATCTGGCTGCAGGCTTCCTACAATCCGATCCTCGATATGAACGGGCGCACCTTCAAGGTCGTCAAGAACGCCGTCGATGTGACCGAGCAGAAGCTGCGTCAAGGCGATTACGAAGGACAGATCGCCGCGATCAACAAATCGCAGAGCGTTGTCTCGTTCGATATGGACGGCAACGTGCTCGAAGCGAACGACAACTTCCTCGCGCTGATGGGCTACACGCTGCCGGAAGTGATCGGGCGGCATCATCGCATGTTCGTGGATCGCGACACCGCCGCGCATGCCGAATACGCGCGCTTCTGGAGCGATCTTCGCAAGGGCAAGTTCCTGTCGTCGAAGTTCAAGCGGATCGCCGCGAACGGGTCGGAGGTCTGGATTCAGGCGTCGTACAACCCGATCTACGATCTGAACGGCAAGCCCTTCAAGATCGTCAAGATCGCCGCCGATATCACCGCCGATGTCTCGCTCGCCGCCGATCTTTCGCGCGCCCAGAAAGAAGTCCAGCACGATCCTGCGACGGGTCTGCCGAACCGCCTCGGCCTGCGCAAATTCATGCGTCAGGCGCTGTCGGCGACGGACAGCGAACTCGCGCTGTTCTATCTCGATCTCGATCACTTCAAGCCGATCAACGATACCTTCGGCCACGATATCGGCGATCTCGTGTTGCGCACGGTCGCCGCGCGGCTGACGGGTGAACTGACGGAAGGCCAGCTCGTTGCGCGGATCGGCGGTGACGAGTTCGTGGTCGCGGCGTCGAATCTTTCGCGGCCGCAGGTCGTCGAGCTTGCGGAACGCCTGATCGAAGCCGTGTCGCAGCCGATCGCGCATGGCGAGCGCTGGCTCGAAGTCGGCTTGTCGATCGGTATTGCGCTGACGCCGCAGGACACGCTGGAAGAAGACGAGCTTTTCCGCTTCGCCGATGTCGCGCTGTATCGTTCGAAGGGGAATCAGCGTGGCACGTTCACCTTCGATGCGGAAGATGCCGAAACGTCCGCCGAGACCGAACGTCATCTCGCGCACGATATGCTGATCGCGATCAAGGCGCGCCAGTTCGATCTTGCTTGCAGCGTGCGCGTTTCAGCCAGCAACGCGATCGCCGTCGAAGTCCGGCCGTGGTGGAATCATCCCACGCTTGGAAGACTTGATACGGAATCCTATCTTCGTGTGGCTGAGCAAAGCGGTCTCGTGGTTCCGCTCGGAGACTGGATTTTGCGCGAGGCCTGCCTGCTCGCCGCGCGCATGCCTGACATTACCGTGTGCGTGCCCGTCTATCCGAAGCAACTGCTGACCAGCGACTTCGCTGAAACGCTGAAGCTGGCGCTGCGCGAGACGGGCGTGGACGCGAGCCGCATCGAATTACGGCTCGAACGCGGCACCGCACGCGTCAACACGGAAAGTCTTCGCTCCGATCTCGCCAGGCTCCGGGCGATGGGTCTCGAAGTCGTCGCCGATAGCGTGCTCGCCGGGGAAAACGCGCTGTCGAACCGCGCGTCGTGGAGCATGGATCGCGTGATGGTGGATGCGCGCCTCGGCGCCATCCTCAAGCGACAGGTCCATCCGCTCGCAAGCGAGATCGCCGCGATCGAAGCCAACGATGCGAAAACGCCCATCGCCGGCACGCGATACTTCGAGATCGACGCCCGTGCGCAGTTGCAGAGCTTCGTGGTGGTCGATACCACCGAAACCTGCGATCTCACGGACGCGCTTTGTCTGGCACAAGGCGGGAAGATTGCGATGGACGTGAAGGTTGCGTGAGATGCGCGGTTGGTCGGCGAACGAGCGCCGCGCGCAATCGCATCAGCATGCGTGACCGGGCGCGCGCATTCCGGTAAAACGTCTGAAAAGGGCTGGCGAGCGTCTTGCTTCTGCACACGCCAACCTGCAGGCAGACGGAACCAATATGCCGAGACCCTCGTTCTCAACCCAGCTTTTCGCGCTCTGGATTCTCGTCGCCATCCTGTGCGGTCTTCTGACGGCGGCGGTGTGGCTGATGCTCTCGTCCGCGCTCAGCGAACGGGTGACGCTCGCCCGGCAGCAAGCCGCCGCAGCCTGCACGGCGGTGGCATCGCGTTACGATTTGTCGATGCAGCGTTCCTCGGAAACCAACGTCGATCTGATGCACGCGGTGCTCGACCTCGTGCTGATCCGCACCGAAGGCATCGAAGGCGGCTTCTGGACGCCCGCGCCCGCCGGTTTCGTCGCGTATGCCTTCCCTACCTACGAAGGCAGCGGCGTCAAACGCGATATCCCCGAGGCCGAGACGCCGCTGATTCTGCGCACGCTTAAAGAAGTCGCCGCGTCGGGACAGTTGCAGGCCGATGTCGTATCGAACGGTGCGGACGCGGTGGTCGCGGTGGCGTGTCCGGTGCCGCGCCACGCCGATCTACTCGCCTGGATGCTCACGCGCGCGCGGCCGCCGCTCGGGCCGTACGGTGAACGCGCCGTCACCATTCTTGCCAGCGTCCTTGCGCTGATCGTGGTGCTGGCGCTGTTTCTCGCACTGGCGCTGCGTCGCTGGAAGCGCAATCTGACGCGGCTCGAACGGGCGCTCGCGCCGGATGGGGGTATCGAACGAGGTAAGCGTTTGGAACGCATGGGCGAGCGTGATCTCGATCCGATTGTCGATGCCTTCAATCGTTATATCGACCGTGCCGAGCTGCTGCGACGCGAAGCGGGGGCGCTGTCCACGAAGCTCGCACAGGCCGAGCGATTCAGCATGCTGGGCAAGATGGCCGCGCAGATCGCGCACGAAATCCGCAATCCCGCCGGCGCGATGCGTCTGAAAGCCGAAAACGCCCTCGCCGGCGATGCCACACGCCGCGAAGCCGCGCTGAAGACGATCATCGAGCAGGTCGGGCGGATCGAATCGCAGGTGACGAGTTTGCTGGCGCTGACGCAGCCGGTCACGCTGTACACGCGCGAAGTCGATCTGTCCGCGTGGCTGAACGGCATGGTTCAGACGCACGAACCGGCTGCGGAAAGCCGTCACGTCGTGCTGACGGCCGAAGCCAGGCCGAGCGAAACGCGGCCCGTCTTCGATCCCGCGCAACTGGCGCGCGCGCTCGATAATCTGATCGTCAATGCGCTGCGGCATGCGCCGCCGGGTGGCCACGTGACGGTGCGCGCGCGTGAGTCGGAGCATCGGCTGATTATTGAAGTGATCGACGATGGCCCCGGCGTGCGCGCGGATGAACGAGAGCGTATCTTCGAGCCATTCGTGACGGGCCGTCCCGATGGCTCCGGCCTCGGTCTCGCGGTCGTGCGCGAGATCGCATCGGCGCACGGCGGGCGCGTGTGCCTCGCCGACGATCCTTCTCAAACCCGCTTCGTGATCGACTTGCCGTGGCGACCATACTGATCATCGACGATGACGACGCCTTTCGCGAAGGCCTCGTCGAAACCGTGCAAGACCTCGGGCACGCAACGCTCGAAGCGCGTTCGGGCGAAGCCGCGCTCGACCTGCTGAGCGATGCAAACCCGCCCGCGTGCATCTTTCTCGACTTTCGTCTGCCGGGCGCGGACGGTCTGGCGGTGCTCGAATCGCTGCGTGTGAAGCCCGAGCTTCAGAACGTGCCGGTCGTGATGCTCACCGCGCACGCCACCAGCGACAACACCATCGGCGCGATGCGGCTGGGCGCGTTCGAGCATCTGACCAAGCCGGTCGGACGCGACGAAATCGCGACGCTGCTCGAACGCGTGCTGGCGACGCATTCTTCCGCGCATGCCGAAAAAGCCCCCGCTTTCGCCGATGAAACCGCCTCGCGCGAGCCGCAACTGCTCGGCATCAGCGAAGCCATGCGCGATGTGCAGAAGCGTCTCGGGCGCGCGGCGGGAACCAGTTCGACGGTGCTGATCAGCGGTGAAACGGGCACCGGCAAGGAAGTGGCGGCGCGCGTGCTGCATCGCGCGTCGGCGCGGGCGGACGGGCCGTTCGTCGCGGTGAACTGCGCGGCGATTCCCGAAGACTTGCTCGAAAGCGAACTGTTCGGCCACGGCAAGGGCGCATTCACCGGCGCGCAGAACGAGCGGCGCGGGCGCTTCGAGGCGGCGCACGGCGGCACGCTCTTTCTCGATGAAGTCGGCGATATGCCGCTGCCCATGCAGGCCAAACTGCTGCGCGTGCTACAGGAACGCCAGGTTACGCCGCTCGGCACCAATCGTCCGATCGATGTTGACGTGCGCGTGGTCGCGGCCACGCATCGCGATCTCCCGGCGATGGTCGCGGCGGGCACGTTCCGGCAGGATTTGCTGTATCGCCTGAATGTGATTCCGTTGCATATGCCGCCGCTGCGCGAGCGCGTGGCGGATATCCTGCCGCTCGCCGAACACTTTCTTGCGTCGCCGGACGCGCCGCGCAAACACCTTTCCGCCGATGCACAACGTCTGCTCGCCACCTTCGCGTGGCCCGGCAATGTGCGCGAACTGGCCAACGCGATCGAACGCGCATGTGCGCTCGCGCCGGGCGCGCTGCTCACACGCGAAGACTTCGCCTTTCTTTTCGATACCGCCGCGCCTTCCAGCGATGCCATTCCCGCGCATCTCGCCGAACTGCCGCTCAACGATGCCCTCGCGCAGCTCGAACGCGCGCTGATCGAGCGAGCGCTCGCGTTGAGCAATGGCAATCGCGCGGAGGCGGCGCGCAGGCTCGGCATCAGCCGACAGTCGCTGTATACGCGGATGGCGAATCTCGGCTTGTCGGGCACGGGCAACTGACGGGAAACCGGACAGCATGCGTCCGGTTCGTTGACACCTCGTTGCGCTCAAGACGCTGAAAGCTCTTGCAGCAAGCGCTCGCAGCCGATGGCACAGCCTTTGCAATTCACTCCATGTCATGTGAAGGAGTGAACCATGCAAGCGACATCGACTTATCTGAAGCCAATCGGCC
>NZ_JAQFVG010000027.1 GCF_029439455.1 Caballeronia sp. BR00000012568055
GTATTCACGTTCTACATGTGGATCGCAACCTTCCGTTCGCCCCGCGCCCTGCAACTGATCTTTCTCGCGCTCTGGATCACGTTCTTTTTGCTCGCCGCGAGCGACCTGACCGGCATGATCTGGTTACATCGCGCGGGAGGCTACGCGGGACTGGTCACGGCGCTCCTCGCGTTCTATCTGTCCGCTGCCGAGATCATCAACGAGACTCACGCGCGTGCCGTACTGCCGGTCGGTCTCGTCAATAAAGGCGCACCGGTGGACTGGCCCGCCGCGCCCGTCGAAACGCCATCGTCTCATCGCCTGGGGGATTTGATCTGAGCACGCTGCGCGCCGCTTCGGCGCGCAGCGGCGAAAGGACTTTGGAGTTCGCAAAATTGATTGCGTGTTGATGTGATGAAAACTTTCGTTTGGTTGTTGATCGCTGCGGTGATCGTGATCGGCGTGATCGTGGCATTGATTCAATACACGATATGGCGAAACGTCGATTGATCTCGACGCGAGAAGACGCGCGCTCCGGCATCTCTCCGGGCGCGCGCTTGATTTGACAGCAGTGCGAGAATTCAGTGCGAGAACAAGACGGGAAGAATTGAGCCTTCCAACAGCGAACGCGTCACACCGCCCAGCACGCGTTCCAGTCCACGCGCGTGTGCGTAGGCGCCCGCAACGATCAGATTGGCGTGTACGCTGCTTGCCCGGTTGATCAGCGTCATTCCCGTATTGAGGCCGGACAAGCGTGGCGTTGACGAGAAACTCGCGCGCACACCTTGCCGATCGAGATAGGCGGAGATGTCGATGCCCGCAGGCGTATCTTCATCGCGATGTCGTTCAATGGTCATGACTTCAACGAAGCGGGCGCTGCGCAAGATTGGCAGCGCGTCGGCCACGGCCCGTGCTGCCTCTCGGCTGTCGTCCCACGCAAGCACGACATTGTCGCCCAGTATCTTGACGATGCCCGCGCGCGGCATCACCAATACGGGGCGGCCCACGCCGATCACGACATCTTCGATCATGCGTCGGGAAACGTGTTCGCTCTGTTCATCGGAGTTGTCATGCCCGAGTACCAGCACGTCAGCGTGACGACCATGCTGCACGAGCGCTTCGGTCGCATCGCCACCTGGCGCTCGCCATTCCGATACGACACCCGCCAGCCGTGCAGCGGATTCAAATGCTGCCTGTGCCGTTTCCCTTGCCTCTTGACGATGCGATTCAAAGCGTCTGCGCGCGCCGTCGTCAGAAGGCGGCATCAAACGATGCAAAAGGTCTTGACGGACGGCATAGAGGCCAATCACATGAGCATCGAAGCGGCTCGCGACATCGAGCACCAGGTGCAACCGATTGGCGCAGTGAGCACTGTCGTCGAGATGGACGAGAAGGGTTTTCCATTTCATGATGTCGCCTCACGTGTGAACGGGAAATCATCCGCGCCGCTTCCTGCTGATTGGCTTGGCTTGACTGTGCTTCGCATTTCGTTGCGCGCCGGCACGAGCAGTACGGCGCATCTGGACAGTCGCAGGAAACGTTCTGCGACGCTGCCTAGCATGAGACGCCGCCAACCACGCCGACCGTGCGTACCCATCACGACCAGATCGGCCAGGAATTCTTCAGCGCTCGAGAGAATGCGATGCGCAAGATCGTCGTCACCGAGCGATACCTCGACGATTCGGGTATTGCCGCGGACGTCGGCTTGCTCCATTCGCAGCTCGGCTTCGGCGCAGATGGCTTCGCCTTCCCTCTGGCAAGCGTCGTGGAAATCCTGATAGCAATACGGACCCGCGCGGGCCGAAACGGGCGGCGCGTCAATCACGAAAAGCACCTGAATGAGTGCGTTCGACCCGCGTGCCAGCGTCAGTGCCTCGTCGAGCGCGCGACTGGCGATTGCGCTGCCGTCCATCGGCACGAGGATGCGGCTATACGGCGAAAGGGTTGTCGTCACGATCGGCCCCTCAATGTGACATCAAAACCGGCACGGTCATCGACGAAAGAAATGTTCGTGTCGCGCCGCCAAGGACCATCTCTTGCCAGCGAGCGTGGCCGTAACCACCCATGACGACGAGGTCCGCATTCAGGTCGGCAGCACGCGAAAGCAGGACTTCGCCAGCCGATGCTTCGCTGGTTCCCGTGCTTGACGAAACTTCCGCCTTCACGCCGTGGCGAGCGATGCAGGTGGCGAGCTCGGCCCCCGGAATACCAGCGCCTGCTTCACCTCGATTCGGATCGACGCACACGATGGTGACGCGCTCGGCGGACTTGAGCAGAGGAAGGGCGTCGTGTACCGCACGCGTTGCTTCGCGGCTGCCGTCCCATGCGATCATCGGATGCTTGCCGATCGACGAGAAGAAGCCGGTGTAGGGCAAAAGGAGAATCGGTCGCCCCGACGACAGGACAAGCGTCTCCGGGAAATGCTCACCGACATACGACTCGGGATCGGTCGGGTCATCCTGACTTGCGATGACGAGATCGGCGCACCGGGCGAAATGCGGAACTGATTGGGTCGCGGAATCGTTTGTCTCGATCCATTCGCCGGGAACATTGGCGCGTTTGAGTTCCGCATGAAAGAGTCGCTCGATCGAGCCGCGCTGCTCGCGCCGCATGGCCAGGTGCTGCTCGTAGTAACTGGCCGTTCCCGCCATCACGGTGAAGGCGCGCGGACTGGGTTCGAAAACCGAAAACAGTCCGGTGACATAGGCGTCGAAGCGTTTGGCCACGAGCAGCGCGGTTTCCAGTCTGGGGTGAGCGCGCACGCTGGTATCGAGGTGCACGAGAATGGTCTTGTAACTCATTGCATGACTCCTTGAGTCGAAACGAGCGGATCGGGATGCGAGGACGTGATGGCCTCAACCGTGCTCAGTCTAAAGAGCGATGCCGTCACGACGATTGACTCAGGTCAATGGCAAGAGGCCGATTTGGGATTGCGCATTCCGGTTGACTCAGGTCAATTGCGCAAACTGCCTGAGGCTTAGATTGGGTCCGTTCGAGAAAGCCTTCTCGCCTCAGGGAGTCGGAATATGAAAGCACTCGTCTATCACGGACCGGGTAAAAAGTCGCTCGATGAACGGCCCGTTCCGAAGCTCCTCGCTGCGACTGACGCGATCGTGCGGGTGACACGCACCACCATCTGCGGCACCGACTTGCATATCCTCAAGGGCGACGTGCCGAGTTGCGAGCCGGGCCGGATTTTGGGCCACGAAGGTGTCGGCATCGTCGAAGTCGTGGGTGCGGCCGTGTCGGCGTTCAAGCCCGGCGATCATGTGCTGATTTCCTGTATTTCTTCATGCGGGAAATGCGAAGCGTGTCGGCGCGGTATGTACTCGCACTGCACGACAGGTGGCTGGATCTTGGGTAATCGGATCGACGGAACGCAAGCCGAGTATGTGCGCACCCCGCACGCGGACACGAGTCTGTATCCGATTCCTGCTGGCGTTGAAGAGGAAGCGCTCGTCATGCTGTCGGACATTCTGCCCACGGGCTTCGAATGCGGGGTCCTCAACGGCCGCGTTCAGCCGGGCGGGACAGTGGCGATCGTCGGAGCGGGTCCGATCGGTCTGGCGGCGCTGCTCACCGCCCAGTTCTATTCACCGGCGCAGATAATCATGATCGATCGTGACGAACAGCGTCTTGAGATCGCGCGCACGTTCGGCGCGAGTGCATGCATTGACATTGGAAGGACCGAGCCTGTTGCGGAAGTGATGCGACTTACCGAAGGCGCGGGCGTCGATTGTGCGGTGGAGGCGGTTGGCGTACCGGCGACGTTTGAAATGTGCGAGTCGATGATCGCGGCGGGCGGCGTGATCGCCAATGTAGGCGTTCATGGTGTCAAAGCCGACCTGCATCTGGAAACGCTTTGGGACGGCAACATCACCATCACCACACGTCTCGTTGATACGGTGAGCACGCCGATGCTGCTCAGAACGGTGCGCGCGGGTCGGCTCGATCCCAAACGGTTGATCACGCATCGATTCACCCTGGATCACGTCCTCGACGCCTACGACACTTTCGAAAACGCGGCGAAAAGCGGCGCTTTGAAGGTGCTCATCTCAATGAGCTGAGAAGGGGATCGCAGAGCGGCGGTTCGAAGTCGCTTCGCATAACTTGTTTTCATCGGAACACAAACGGGGCGCGAAAATGCCTGGAATTCTCGTAGTCTGTTACTCACGCACCGGCACGACGCGCGCCGTCGCCGTCGCACTCGCCAAATGCTTGCACGCCGACTTCGAAGAGATTATCGAGCCTGTCGATCGCTCGGGAGTCCTCGGGTATGTCCGATCGATTGTCGATGCGCTGCTATCACGAAAGGGGCTGATCAAGCCCATGCGATATGACCCGGCGCAGTATGACGTGGTGGTAATCGGCACACCGGTATGGGCCGGGACGATGAGCACGCCAGTTCGTTCATGGCTCTGCCGGAATCGTCGCGAACTACGACGGGTGGCGTTTTTTTGCACCGAGCACAGGCGAGGCGAAGCGACTGCCTTCAAGGACCTGGAAAAACTCGCGGGCAAGACGCCGGTCGCGCGCTGTGCGCTGCCCGGCAATCTTCGGGCACAGGAAGAACAACGAATCATCGGACTCTTTGCCACGCGCATTGAACGCCATCTTGACCGTACACGCGAGTACGAATGGATGGCCTGATCCGGGAAGGTTTGAATTCGGTTATCGAATGCTTTAAGGAGAAGGTCAGATGTACGGAAACATCATGGTCGCGATGAACGACAGCGAGTCCTCGCAGCGTGTCCTTGACGAGGCGCTCCGCATGGGTGATGCAGCGAAGACGACTATCCGTTTGCTTTTCGTTGCAGATGGACGCGCACTATCGTCGTATCCGGTGGCGTATCGAGAGACCACGCGGCGTCAGGCGCAGGAGCTGCTCGATGCCGCGCAGTTGCGCGTCCGACAAGCCGGTCTCAAGTGCGAGATTCGACTGGAAGAGACACTCAGCACTGTCGACTCCGTGGTGGATTGTCTGCTGCGTCATGCCGCCAGCATGCCTGCCGATCTCGCTGTCATGGGAACGCACGGGCGTGGCGGTT
This sequence comes from Caballeronia sp. BR00000012568055, assembly GCF_029439455.1. Taxonomy (GTDB): domain Bacteria; phylum Pseudomonadota; class Gammaproteobacteria; order Burkholderiales; family Burkholderiaceae; genus Caballeronia. The sequence continues at coordinate 5,028 of NZ_JAQFVG010000027.1, forward strand.
GGATGCGCCTGGCAAAGGGTAGCGTGGCGGAGTCGTTCGCCAGGCGCTCGACGTGTCCCGTGCTGCTGACCCGGCTTTCGACGCGTCCATGAAGCCGCGTGCGGGGTCAGCGCGGCCGTCGGGCTGCGTGTTCAGTGACCAGTTTGGCGAGTGCGACCGACGCGATTCGTACCCGCACACTGTCTGCACGACTGGTGATGACCACAGGAATTCGAGCGCCAAGCACGAGTCCCGCTGCATCGGCAGCACCGAAGAACATCATCTGCTTGGCCAAGATGTTCGCGGCCTCGAGATCGGGCGCGAGCAAGATGTCCGCATCGCCTGCAACCGGTGAGACGATGCCTTTGGTCGATGCGGCCGCAGCGCTGATCGCGTTGTCGAAAGCGAGCGGACCATCGACCGTGGCGCCAGTGATCTGGCCGCGCATTGCCATCGCCGTGAGGGAGGCGGCATCGATAGTGGCGGCCATTTTCGGATTGACGGTTTCCACGGCCGCCAATACGGCGACCAAAGGGCGTTCGACGCCAAGCAGATGCAGGAGATCGACCGCGTTTTGGCAGATGTCTCGCTTATGCTCCAGATCGGGTGCGATATTCACCGCTGCGTCGGTCACGATCAGCGCCTTTGAGTAAGTTGGCACGTCCATCGCATAGACGTGGCTCATTCGCCGGTCTGTTCGCAAGCCCGACCCTTCGGCGAGCACCGCTGACAGGAGTTCCTCGGTGTGCAGGCTTCCTTTCATGAGCGCGCCTACGTGCCCGGTGGCTCCCATTTCGACGGCGCGCGCAGCGGCCGCGTGACTGTGTTCGACTGCTTCGATGGTCACGCCCGTCAGGTCGATCATCGCCGCCTGCGCCGCGGCCTGGATTTTGTGGACAGGGCCGATCAATAGTGGATCGATGAGTCCTTCGTCGCGCGCCTCGATGGCAGCGGCAAGCGACTCGGGTGAGCAGGGGTGAACGACGGCAGTACGCATGGGAGCACGCATCCGAGCTTCTCGTACAAAGCGAGCATATCGATCGTGCGGCCGTACAAAGATATCAGGCTCCGGCGCGACGGGCCACGTCATGCTTTTGTCCGGCGCGATGACGGTGGCCGAGCCGAGCATGACGATATCGCCCTTTTGATCGGTACAGCGAGTCTCGAACGTGACCGTGCGCCTTGCAGGCAGTTTCGCGCGCACGCAGACCGTCGCCGTAATCACGTCGCCCGGATGCACGGGACGGCAGAATTTTTGGGTTTGTCGAAGCTGTATCGCACCTGCACCGGGGAGGCGTGTGGCGAGCACCGAGGACACCAGTGCACTCGTCCACATCGAGTGCGTGACGATGTCACCGCGCGTTACATGGCGTTCGAGATCGGCCTCCAGGACAGGGGGTGTCATCTCTCCCGCCACCGCTGCGAAGAGGTTCAGGTTCTCTCGGGTGACCTTTCGCGTCAGAGACGCAGACAGTCCAGGTGTGATGTCGTCCAGGGTGACATTGCTCATCATTTCTGCGTTCATCGCGGTCAGTCGCTCGACTTGTCAGGCAGCCGACTCTACGCGCGTCGATTGGAATTGCTTTTGAGGCATGTCAATCAAAAGGCGGCGGGAAAAACAAGAGCCAAAAGCCCACATGAAACGTGACCCACGTCAAAGCTTAGCCGCCTCTATATGACAGGATGGCGAGGACCTCGGCATCACACCACGAGTCTAGAAATCGATATGAAACACTGGCTTCGCACGCTTGGGTCGTACGGCGTTGAGTCACACGATGCGCCTGACGCAATTCGGACGTGGCATGTCCTGCGTTGGCCACTGTTTGCGACCTTGCTCCTTTTGATTCCCGCTTTTTATCTGGAACTGCTGGGTCCGGCGCTCGCGTTCAAGCTTGCGCGCTGCCTCTATCTGATTGTTGGCATCGTTGGAATGGGCATTGTCGGCCGAATGCTCATGGAGAGCCGTCGGCCGTCTCGCTTCTTGCGCAGAAACGCGTTGGATATCGTGCTGGTGATGGGCGCATTTCTAAGCGTTGTAGGCGGCAATCTTCCCTGGTCGGCGGTCGAGTGGACGTTGCGGCTGGCGTTTATGGTCGCGCTCGCACTGCGGATCGTACTGACGTTGCGCGCGCTCTTCGTGCCGCACCGCCTTTTGATCCTGCTGGCGATCGGCGCTGGCCTATTGGCGCTTTCGGGCGCGGGATTCTATTGGTTGGAGCCTCGTGTTTCGACATATGCCGACGGTTTGTGGCTCGCCTTCGAAAGTAGTGCGACGGTTGGCTACGGTGACATCGCGCCGACTACGCCCGCCTCGCGCGTTTTCGCGGTCTTTGTCGTTCTGCTCGGCTACGGCATGCTCTCCTTGACGTTTGCGAGCATCGCGGCGCTGTTCATCGGCGAGGAAGAAAAACAGCTCAGGCGTGACATGCATCGCGACATCAAGCGGCTGGAAGGCGAGGTGCTCGCCATGCGCGATGAGCTTCAAAAGGTCAGCGTACTGATCAATCGCCAGGTGACACCCGGCGGGGACCAGCGCCTGGACGTCGAATCATAGTCGAGGCCGATATGCGGATTCGCTCGGTGAGCGTATGGCTTGTTCTGCTGGGACTTTCAGGCTGTTCCACGGAAGCACGCTGGGATCGGTTCACGCGAACCGAAGGCGAACTGATGCAGGCGCGTGAGGTGGCATCGATCGAATGTGAAGACGAGCAGGCGTGCGCCAGCTTATGGGCGCGTACCGTGGCGTATGTCTCGACTCATTCGGCAACCCGCATCGGATTCGCCGATGAAAATCATGTCGAAACGAAACCTCCACTTGAGTCGGGCGTCGTCTATCTGTGGGCGAGTCGCACGCCGTCACCAACCAATGAGCATCACGCCCGCATTCGCATCAAGGCGCTATGCCGCGGAATGTATGCGATGGACGGTGGGCCTGGGTGGCAGTACGCACGTTGTGCACGCGAAATCGAGACGCTTGAACGTCAGTACGGCGAGTTCGTCCTGACGCCACGGACCGGATCGACGAACGATCCGGCCTGACTGCGTTTTGCTTGATGTGAGTCAAGCGGCGGTTGACGGATCGAACGAGCATGGTTTGGCGCGGCGGAAAAAGCGTACAGCAGCGCGGACGGCAGGCCTTCTGTCGCAAGAGGGATTCAGCGGGGTGAACGGTTATGGGGCTCGGAATGCAGATTGCCTATCAGGGCTTCACCGGCTCCGACAAAGTCGAGCGCTTGGCCGGCGTCGAGTTGGTCCGGCTGGAAAGCGCGGCAAGCGACATCGTGAATAGTCACCTCACGATTGAAGCGTACCGCGATACATCCGGCGTCCAGTTGTACGACGCCCGACTCGATCTGGTCACAAAGAATTTCGATTTGATTCCCGTTCAGCGCGGATCCAACTCAGACGTGAGCGTCGCGATTCACGAGGCGTTCGACAACGCCATGCGATTGCTCAAGCGCCGCCGCGAGCCGTCCATCTGATAGCTCACTCAAGCCCGACTTACGGTGCGGACGTGCCGATATGTCGGCGATTGCCATTGCGATCCTGAGGCGCGCCGGGCTCGTCCGAAAAAATCTCGTGCTCGGCAACGATCGAGTCTCGATCCACGCATTGAACATGCCAGTGGCCCATGCTCATCAAGCGGCTCCTGTTGCGCATATCAGCGCGCAGGCACACCACTCGTCCATTCTGTTCCGCTTGTGAATCGCGCCGATCTGCGAAGCCCGGCGAAGCGCCAAGTCTGAGGCCGCGCAGCAAGAACAATAAAGTCCCGGCATCCGGTGGGAGTAGGAGCGTGCCGTTCTCCGTGGGTTTCCATATGCCCCACGACGGAAGTTCAATGCCGTCATGGCTTTCTCGTGACCACCGACCGGACTCCTGATCTAACCAAATGACCGCATAGTCCGACGTTTTGGCGTCGCTGAATGCGTCGAGTTTGAGCGTAATCCGCATGGTGACTCCTCTGTGTTCGTCCTTCGTATTCGTCAATGCCGCAAAACCCAGGCGATGAGCGTATGGGCGTCTTCTGGTGAAAGTGCTCCGCCGCGCTCGGCCGGCATCGGCATGGCCATGTCGCCCCAATGCGCCTGACCGCCTGCTCGCAACTTGTGCTCGAGCATCACCGACGCATTGGGATTGTCGCGATACCGGTTGGCAATTTGTTGAAACGAAGGCGCGAGAAACGGGGCATCGTTGGTATGACAGAACATGCAGTGCTGTTGATCGATCAACGCGCTCGGCTCGGACTGCGCCAGCGCTTTTGCACCGCATAGCAGGAGCGCGATCGCAAGCGCCGCACGTACGAGACGACTCGTGCGAGGCGCACCGGATGAGCGAGGCGAGACCGAGGAAAGGGGCGGGAAGGAAAAGGTAAGCATGGCAGGCAACCGGATGGGATAGCCCCATGATGCGGCGCTCGGCGTGCAACGCCGTTGACTTGCATCAAGGCTCAATCGGGGCTTCTCCTGAACACTCGGGACACGTTCTGTTTCCAACGGGAGAACTGGCCATGAACATCACTTTCCACAACCGGGCACCTGTCTACCTGGGAAACAAACCTGGCTTGATGTTTTGGGCGTCTGCGGATGACGAGTGCATTCCGTGCACCATATCGGCTGAGGCCCTCAAAGACCATTTCGGCGCGGCATCAAGTAGGGAAAAAGATCTAATAAATGCTTTCGACAAGAGCCGTGGTCTGATAGAAGGCGCGGCTGAGCAACTGCTGCGCAGCGTCGGGCGCAAGCCGGTCGTTCTGCGTAGCGGGTACTTTCGGTTCAGTGAATGCCGAGGCGGAAAGCGCGTTCAGCCTTGGGAAGATCGGACGAAGCGATCCGACGAAGGCGCTGGCCGCCGCCTGCTTCATGCAGACACTCATGCAGACAACCACGCAACCGACAGTCGCGGAGCCAGATGATGCGCGCCATGCTCTACGATGGACACAGCCCCACGTTGCGCGAAGCAGAGGTTGACGATCCTGTCGCCGGTCCTGGCCAATTGCTGATCAACATCGCGGCATGCGGCGTTTGTCGAACAGACCTGCATATCGTGGATGGCGAACTGGCGCATCCCAGGCTACCGCTCATACCCGGACACGAGGTCGTCGGCCGCGTCGCCGCTGTAGGGCCAGGCGTCGAAGGCTATTTTTCTGTCGGTGATCGGGTCGGCGTTCCCTGGATGGGGCGCGCGTGCGGCAACTGTCAGTATTGTCTTCGTGAGCAAGAAAATCTTTGCGATGCACCGGCCTTCACGGGATACACACTCAACGGCGGGTATGCCGAGCGCATAGTGGCGGACTCGCATTTCTGCCTGCATATTCCGTACGGTTATACGGACACCGATGCAGCGCCGTTGCTATGCGCGGGACTCATTGGCTACCGGGCGCTGTGCATGGCAGGGCGGGCAAAGCGGCTGGGCATCTATGGTTTTGGCGCAGCGGCGCATATCGTGATGCAACTGGCGCGGCGTCAGAGGCGCACGGTTTTCGCGTTCACGCGTCCCGGTGATATACCCGCGCAACAGTTGGCGCTGTGCCTCGGTGCCGAGTGGGCCGGAAGCAGCGAAGAGCGCGCACCCGACGAGCTCGATGCCGCGCTTATCTTCGCTCCCGTGGGCGAGCTTGTGCCGATGGCATTGCGCTCGGTATGCAAGGGAGGCGTGGTCGTCTGCGGTGGCATCCATATGAGCGATATTCCGTCGTTTCCGTATGCGTTGCTGTGGGGGGAAAGACGGATCGTCTCGGTCGCCAATCTCACGCGAAGCGACGGTATGGCGTTCATGCAGCATGCGAGCGACGTGCTCTTCAAGATACGAACACAGGTTTATCCGCTGGCCGAGGCCAACCGCGCGCTTGCCGATCTGCGAGACGGGCACGTCACCGGCGCCGCAGTCCTGCAAGTAGGCCAGCACAACCAGTTCGCCGCAAGCGGGTCATTACGGGCAGATCACTGATGCACGCCGTACCGCTACACGCTTTCGAGTCCCGCCTGATCGAGAATGCGCACTTCCTTTCCGCGGGCATCCAGCACGCCTGCCTTTTGAAGCTTCGAAAACATCCGGCTGACGGTTTCGAGCTTGAGTCCGAGAAAGCTTCCGATCTCCTCGCGGGTCATTCTCAGTACAAACTGAGCGGGCGAATAGCCGCGTGCCTGCATTCTCGTCGAGAGATTCAACAAGAAGGCGGCAACGCGTTGCTCCGCCGACATCGTCCCAAGCAGCATCATCAGATTGGATTCACGAACGATTTCGCCGCCCATGAGCCGGTGAATATGATGCTGAATGGTCTTCACCTCGCGGCAAAGCAGTTCAAGCAGATCAAACGGGATGATGCACACCACGCTGTCCTCAAGGGCGATGGCATCGCAGTTGTGATGATCGGAGCTGATACCGTCCAGCCCGAGGGCATCGCCCGCGAGATAAAAACCGGTGACTTGTTCAATGCCATCGCGATGCATCACGACGGTTTTGAAACACCCGCTGCGAACGGCGTAGACGCTTTGAAACGCATCGCCGCAGCGATAGAGCGGGTCGCCGCGGTGAACCGTGCGGGTCGAACAGATCAGGGCGTCGAGCCGTTCGTAATCGTCTGGTGAAAGACCGCTTGGCATGCAAACGCGTTGCATGGAACAGGTTGAGCAGCGTACGCCTTTGTGTCTTCCGTCCGCGTTGGCGAGCGCCGCCACCTGGAAGGAACGGCGCGATGGAGGGGCTTGATCAAGACGTGTTTTAACGCTGGCGTCGCTTGCTGGAAACATGACGTGCCTCCGGTCGAACGTGGGGTTCGCATGATCGGCGTCTCTGCGTCGTTGAGCGCAGGGCCTCATCGCGCGTGAAGTTTCTATGTGTCGAATTATTGTTCGTGAGCAGGCCGAAAAAAATCGGCGCTGACGGAAACTGCTGTAGGGTTTTGGACGGGCCGTGTAGGGAAATCCTGACAGGGCGAACAGCTAATCGTTCTCGTTGGCATCATCGAAGAGTCGGTGACGGACCGCATAGCGAACAAGCGCCGCCTCATGCGGCATCTGCATTTTCTCGAGAATCCTGGCCTTGTACGTGCTGATCGTCTTCGCGCTCACGCACAGGGCCTCGCTGATATGGTTGATCGACTCTCCCGCGCACAGCCGTTTGAAGACATCGAACTCACGGTCTGACAGGCGTTGGTGCGGCATGATATCCGCAGGCTCCCCAAGGCTTTGTGCAAAGCGTTCGGCCATCGAGAGACTGACATACGCGCCGCCTGAGGCAACCTTGTTGATGGCCGATACCAGTTCTGAACTTGCGCTTTCTTTCGTGAGGTAGCCAGAAGCTCCGGCTTTGAACGCGCGCGCGGCGTATTGCTGCTCGGCGTGCATGGTGAGGACGAGAATGCGCAGCGCGGGCTTTTCGTCTTTGATTTGCTTGAGCAATTCGAGGCCGCTTCGTCCCGGCATGGAAAGGTCCAGCACAAGGACGTGTGCAGCCGTCTGTCTGACGAGTGCAAGCGTACTCGCGGCGTCATTTCCCTCACCGACAACTTCGAAGCCACTCTCATGATCAAGCAGATGGCGCAACCCAGCTCGCACAAGGGTGTGATCATCCGCAATCAGCACTTTAGTGATCATGGTCGCGCATCCTTTTCGCGCACGGATTCCCGAGGCAGTACCACCGTGAGGACAAACCCTGTCTCCGGCCTTGAATCGATCGATACACGGCCGCCTAAAGCGTGGGCGCGCTCGCGCACGCCAAGCAGCCCAAAAGCTTTGCCGATCGGCGCAGGCAGCGAAGCCGCGCCGACGCCATTGTCGCCCACACGCAGGGTGCACTTACTGTCATCGGCGTGAAGCGACAGATCGACCGTTGATGCGCTTGCATGACGTACGATATTCGTGAACGCTTCTTCAATGATACGGAAAACCGCAGTGGCCGCGTCGGCATTGAAGATGAGATCGCCGGTATCGACGGTTTGACTGACTTCGATTCGATGGCGTCGCGTGAAGTCATCAACGAGCCAGTCGATGGCGGCGGCCAGACCCAGATCATCGAGCATGACGGGGCGCTGATACGCCGCAATGCGCCTGAGCGATGCAATATTGCGGTCAACCAAACTGAGCATTCGCGTGAGTTGCGCCCCGATGTCCGCATTGTACGCAGGGTGGGCGGCAAGCTGTGCATCCAACGCCGACACGTCCATTTTGAGCGCGCTAAGCGTCTGACCGATATCGTCGTGCAACGCTCGAGCGACTCGCCCTTTCTCGATCTCGCGCACGTGCTGCAGATTGGCCGACAAAGCGCGCAGTTCCTCGCGAGATTGCTGGAGCAGCGCTTCAGCCTCGACACGTTCGGTGATGTCACGCAACACCACGGTGAACAACTTGGATTCGTTGTCTTCCGTCTGAGAAATCGAAGCTTCAATGGGAAATTCTTCACCATCGGCGCGCAGACCGAACAGTACGCGGCGCGCGCCCATCGGGCGGTCTGTCACGCTGTTACGTCCGAATCGAGCGACCTGACGCGCGTGCTCCGCACGATAGCGCTCCGGAATGAAACGCGTCAGCGGCGAGCCGATGGCGTCATCTGCCGGGCAGCGGAATACGTGCTCGGCCATCGGATTGAAAAGCACGATGCGTTGCGCCGTATCGATGGTGAGGATCGCTTCCGTCGTGGTGCGGATGATGCTGCCCAGGCGTGCATGACTCAACGATGTGCCGGCCTCGGCGAGAAGGATTTGACGGTGCCTGGCCAGCGAAACAAGCGCTGCAAATACGGATGCGTGTCCAACCGCTGCCACCCACAACCATCCTTGTAAGACGGCACTTACCGAACACAGAAGACGCAGCTGTTGAATGCCGAGCCACCAAAGCGCGAGGACGATCACGCCTGACAAGGCTCCTTGCATATAGGTTCGCCTCGACAAGCCTGCGGGCGCAGCAGACCTCTGCCCGAGCGCCTGGGTTCGCCCTGCATTCTTTTTCATAGGCGCATTTCCGAAAAGGCGTCCCACGCCGACACCTGACCATACCTGCCAATGCCCGGCGATGCTCGCTGAGGAAAAACGGAGGAGCGAGCTAATTATTAGCTTACGCCAGAGCGCGCACGCGGTTCTCCGATCCTGTCATGGTTCACGCCGCCGCGCTCTTTGCAGCGTGTGCCAGTCACATATTTTCCTCGCTCTCTCTCGCCTGCTGCTCGGCTTCTCGTCCTGGCACAAGCAACACCGGGCAACGCGCCGATCGCACCACGTGCTCCGCGACGCTGCCCAGCACCGCGCGACGCCAGCCCCGGCGACCGTGCGTGCCCATGACGATGACATCGGCGTTGAAGTCGTCGGCGCAGCTCAAAATGCGCTGCGCGATATCATCGCCAGTCAATTCGACCTCGGCGATACGCGGCGCGCCATCGACGCCGTCCTGCGCCATGCGTTCGGTCGCTTCTCTGGTCAGTCTCTGTCCTTCCTCAAGTAGCGCAGCACGCATGTCTGGATAGAACATCGCGGCAGCGTCATACGCGACGGGCTGAAGATCGACGATAAAGAGCGGCTGCAGCGTAGCGCCGTGGGCGCGCGCGAGCTTGAGCGCTTCGGCAAAGGCGTGCGATGACGTGACACTACCGTCAATGGGTGCGAGGATCCGAGAGTACATGGTGGTAAGCGCAGAGATTGAGTTTAATGTGACATCAAGACGGGGAGAGGCATTGCGCGCAGCATGTCGCGCGTGACGCCGCCCAGAACAACATCTCGCCAACGCGTATGGCCGTAGCCGCCCATTGCAATCAGATCTGCGCCGATGCGTTGCGCCTCCGAGAGCAGAACGTCGCAAATCGGCCGATCGACGTGCTCCACGATATCGCGCAGGGTCGCGCGGACTTCGTTGCGTGCCAGCGTCGTACCAATGTCCGTACCTGGGCCGTGAATCTCTGGCGTAGGATCTCCACGACCACGGACACATGCAATTTCGACTTGCCTGGCGTGGCGGAGAAACGGCATTGCATCGTGGATTGAGCGCGTCGCGTATTGACTGGCGTTCCATCCGATCAGTACATGGCGGCCAACATCCTGAAACACGCCCGAGTAAGGCAGAAACAGAATCGGGCGGCCCGTGTTGACAACGAGCGTTTCGGCGAAATTTTTGCTGATGAAGGATTCCGGGTCATTCGAATCGTATTGTCCGGCAACCACAAGGTCCGCAAGTCGCCCGTGCATCGGTACGGTATGTCTTGCGTGGCCAGAATCCTCAATCCAGTCGCCAGACAGGCTCAGGCGAGCCAATCCCGCATGAAACAGCCGCTTGAGCGAGTGCCTGCATTCGATGTGAAGGGTTCGACCGCTCTCGAAGAAAACGGCGGTTTCCGGGAAGGCCGGAAGCAAGACGGGTTCTGGCTTGTAAAGCGCATAGATGGCGTTAAGGTGCGCCTTGAACCGCTTGGCAAGCAAAAGTGCAACCTCGAGTCGATAAGGTGCTCGTTCGCTCGCATCAAGATGGACAAGGATCGTCTTGTAGCTCACCACCGCCTCCGCTCGACTATGCACAAACAATAGGAGCCAACACGGAAGTCAGTCTAAGGAAG
>NZ_JAQFVG010000028.1 GCF_029439455.1 Caballeronia sp. BR00000012568055
GGGCTGCATAAAGTCGGATTCCTCGATATTCATGTGATACGTATCGAGGTGAACGACGACGTTCGGCGCATTGACTTCGTCGATCACCGCAAGCGCCTGCGATGCCGTGTTTATCAGATTACTCTCGTACCGATTCACCACTTCCAGCCCAAGCGTCACGTTCTTCTTCAACGCGAAATCCGCGATACGCTTGATCGCATCGATCGCATTGCGGCGGCCTTGCTTCGTCACTGGCGCGTTGTACTTGCCCATCGCGCCATAGAGAATGCCGCCGAAATAATTGCCGCCCAACTCCGACGTAACGGTGATGCCTTCCTCAAGCAAGGCGATGCCGCGTGCCACGGTCGCAGCGTCATCGCTGGAAACGTCGGCATCGAAAGTCAGACCACGTGAGCAGCCGAGCGATAGTTCGTATTCCTGCAATAAATCCCGCGTCAGCGCCAGGTCCATCACTTTCGGACCATGCAGCGACAGTTCGGCCAGGTCGTATCCCGCCGCCTTGGTCTGGCTCAGGACATGGCGCGTCGATTCGGGCGTCAGGTCACCGGCCCATACCAGAGCGTGTACGCCAAGCTTGTTCATTGTGCGACTCCTTGCGATGCGGTCACGCGCCTGCGGACCAGTGTTTGAGAAAGACCGTGTGCCCATGCCCAGCGGATGAACATCACGACAAGCAGGAAAACGCCCCATAACGCGGTGGCGAGATGCTGATTTGCGCCGAGTAAGTTGAGGCCCGACGCGATCACCTGAAGGATCACCAGCGCGATCACGACCGGCACCACGCGGCCGAATCCACCGAACGGATCGACACGGCCAAGAAAACACGCCAGCACGGAAATCAGCAGAAATGCTTCGCCGTGGCCCACGCGCACGGAGTTGAATTGCGCCGCCATCACCACGCCCGCGATGCCGCACATCAGGCCCGACAGCATGTAGATGCGCGTAACCGCACGCGTGGTCGCGATGCCGGAATAACGCGTTGCTTCGAGATTCGAGCCGATCATGCGTGTCGCGAAGCCGAGCCGCGAACGCGTCATGACGATATGCCACAGCAACGCGCACGCGAGAAAGATCAGCAGCGGTATCGGCACGCCTAAGAACACGCCGTTGCCCATTTCGCGCACCAGCGGTGGAAAGCCGGAAATATCGCCGCCGTGCGTGAGAAATTCGCCGAGGCCGCGCAGGAAGATCATCATCGAGAGGGAGACGAGAATCGGACTTGCACCGGTGCGCGCGATCACCGCGCCCATCACCCAGCCGGACGCTGCGCCCGTTGCGAGCGCCGCCGCAATGCCGAGCACGATTGCGCCCGCGCCTGCATCCGCGCCGCCATGCGTGTGCAGCACATAGGCCATCGCCAGGCCGGAAATGTTGGCCGTGAACGTGACCGCGAGATTGAAGCCGCCGGAGATCAGCGGCATCAGCATGGCGAGCGTGAAGAAGCCGAGTTCGGGCAACTGGAACGCCACTGAAACAAATGTACTCGTCGATAAAAACCGATCCGACGCGAAGCTCATGCCGATAATCACGATCGCCAGAAAGCCGAGCAATCCGGCGACATCTGCAGCGACAAATGATGATGAAGTTGATTTCATCAGGATACCTTTGCATCAGAAGAACCGAATCGCGTGCCGACAAGTTTCGCAAAGCCACCGCTCGACAACGTAATGGCGATCAGAATGATCGCGCCGATAATCATCTTGAACGCATACGGCGAGATGCCGAGCAAATTCAATCCGTTCGCGGTAATGGCGGTCAGCAGAATGCCGAGAATCGCGCCGAGAATAGTGCCGCGTCCGCCGCCCAGACGCGCGCCGCCGAGCACCACCGCTGCGAGCACATCGAGTTCGCGGCCATAGAACGCATTCGGCACGACTTCCTGCACGTAATGCGCCTGCATCAGTCCGGCGATACCCGCCATCATGCCAAGCCAACCGAACGCCACGTAGTGCATCGCGCCGATATTCACGCCGACGCGACGCGCGGCTTCGGGGTTATCGCCCATTGCGTAGAGTTGCCGGCCGATGGTCGTGCGCCGCAAGAGGAACCACGTCAGCGTAACCATCACGATCATCACCGCTACGGGCAACGCAAGATTCGCCGCGCCGCTCGGCGTGGTCAGATGCACGATATTCACGCGATCCACCCACCAGTCCGGCAGATCGTAGATCGAGACACCGCCGGTGAGGAACATCAGTCCTCCGAAGAAAACATTGAACGTAGCGATCGTGACCACGATCGACACGATCCGAAAGCGATAGATGATCGTCGCGTTGATCGCGCCGAGCAAAAAGCCGAAGCACGCCGCGACGATAAAGCCGAGTGCCCAGTTGCCGCCGCCGAGCCGCATCACCGTCAACGCAGTCAGATACTGCGCCACCGACGCGCCCACCGCGAACGAAATATCGATCCCGCCCGCGATCAGCACCACCAGCAAACCCGCCGCAAAAATGATGTTCACAGCGCTTTGATTGACGAGATCGAACAGATTCGGCAGCGTCAGAAACGTGGTCGTCGTCAGGCCAAGACCGATCACCATCACGGCGATCACGAGCATCAGCAAGGCTTCGATCGAGCCGATGCCGAGCTTGCCAAAGAAGGAGCGCAGCAAATCAGGCATGAACGTCTCGCTCGATGTTTTCCATGGTGGTGTCGCCCGGCACGTATTCCTTCACGATGCGCCCTTCGCGCATATGCAGAATGCGGTCGGCGTTGAAGTAGACCTCGGGGATTTCATCGGAGATCAGCAGGATCGCCATGCCTTCTGCCGCGAGCTTGTGGACGATCGCGAAAATGCCCGCGCGCGCGCCGACATCGACGCCGACCGTCGGGGAATCGAGTATCAAGAGCTTCGGTTGCGTCGCGAGCCATTTGGCAAGGACGATACGTTGCTGATTGCCGCCGGAAAGCGTGGACACTGCATCGTCCGGTTTGCCGATCTTCACGACGAGCTTTTGAATCCAGTCATCGATCAACGTAGCGCGCTTTTTCGCGGCGATCAGATGCGTTCCGTCGAGCAAATGATCGAGCACGGCCGCAACGGTGTTATCGCCGATGGATTGCGGCTGCACGAGTCCAAGCTGCAAGCGATCTTCCGATACATACGCAATCCCCGCGCGAATCGCATCGCGATTGGAGCGCAGCGACAGCGCGCGCCCTTCCATATGAATCGAACCGGCTGCGGGCTTCGTCATGCCGAACAGCGACAGCGCCACTTCCGTGCGGCCCGCGCCGAGCCGTCCCGTCATGCCGAGAATCTCGCCGCGTCGGATGGTGAACGAGATATCGCGATACTCGCGTCCGCGCGAAAGACCCTGCACGTCCAGCACGACCGGCGCTTTCGAGAGATCAGTGGAACGCACCTGATAGTCGAACGTGCGGCCTGTCATAAGCTCGGTGAGACGCGTCTGGGTCATGCCCGAAGTCGGAAATGTTCCGACGTACTGACCATCTCTGAACACCGTGACGCGCGTACAGACATCGAGCACTTCGGCAAGCCGGTGACTCACGAACACCACGGCAATACCATCCGCTGACAAGCGCCGCACGATCGTCAGGAGTGCCTGCGTTTCCGCGTGACTGAGCGATGCAGTCGGTTCATCCATGAAGACGAGACGCGCATCGCGCACCAGCGCGCGCGCAATCGCCACGATTTGCCGTTGTGCGATGGACAGCGAGCGCACCGACCGGTTCAGATCGATCGATACACCCAACCGCTCCAGAATGCGCCGCGCCGCCGCCTTCATCTTGCCGTAATCGACGAAGCGCGGACGGCCGCCGAGGTTTTGCTCGAACGCGATGTTTTCCGCCACGGTCATCTCGGGAAACAGCGCCAGGTCCTGCCAGATCACCTGAATGCCGAGCGAGCGCGCCCGCGCCGGATCGATGCCTTCGATCGATTCGCCATCCATCAACATGACAGCGCCCGGTTCCGGCTGATACACGCCGCTGATGATCTTGATCAGCGTGCTCTTGCCGCAGCCGTTTTCGCCTGCAAGACAGAGCACTTCGCCCGGCATCACATCGAACTTCACCGAACGCAGCGCGCGCACGCCGCCGAAGACTTTCGAAATCTCTTCGAGCTTCAGCAGCGGCTCATTCGACGCGACGCCGGTCTCTTGATCGACGCGTGCAGGACTATCAGTGGAAACGGCGTGGACCATGCGCTCAAAGACCCGTCTTGGCGAGATCGTCCACGGTCTTCTCGTTCAGATCGACGAGATTGTTGACGATCAGGTTATGCCCGTCCGGATGCACCACGCCCAGACCCGGAATATTGGTGCCGTCCTTGATCGGCTGACCCTTGGCGAGCATCGTGCCGATGGCCACGAACACTTCGCCCGCCACTTCCGGGTTCCACATGTAGCCGCCGGTGAGCACGCCGTCATGCACCAGACGACGGCCTTGTCCGGGCGAGAACGGCCCGAGCACGACGACCTTGCCCTTCGCCTGCTGTTCCTGCACCGCGCGCGCCGCACCGATCGGCCCCTGACTGCCGAACGCGAGAATGCCCTTCAGATTCGGATGCGCGCGCATCAGATCGAGCGCGGTCTTGCGCGAGGCATCGACATCTTCGGCTACGCCGTAGCGGTCGCCGACCAGAGTCATGCCCGGATAATTCGCCTTGATATACGCGATGGCCGCATCGGCCCAGGCGTTATGCAGCGGCACCGTCAGCGAGCCGACGAACACCGCGTATTCGCCCTTGCCGCCCAGCGCTTCGCCCAGCCGCTTGCCGTACGCCTCGCCGAAACCCTTGACCGACGCCAGTTCGAAATCCCAGTCCGCGTTCTGCTGTTTGGGCGATTCATGCGTGATGACCTTGATGCCCGCCGCCCGCGCGCGTTGCAGCACGGGTTCGAGCACTTGCGCATCGTTGGGAACCACGCCGATCACATCGACCTTCTGCGCGATCAGATCTTCGATCGCGCGCACCTGAAGCGCGGGATCGGCGCTGGTCGGTCCGATCATGAACGCCTTCACGCCAAGCTGATCGGCGCGCTTCTTGATGCCCGCGTCCATCGCGTTGAACCACGGAATCCCGCCGATCTTCACGACCACGCCGATCACCGGCTTGTCGGGCGATGCAAACGCCACGGGAATGGTCAAAGCAAGCGCGACTGCTCCGGCGCTCAACGCGCGGATGATGTTCTTGATCATTGTCTCCTCCGTCGAGCGGCCGGCCTCGCGCCGGGCTCAGGTTTTGAATCTCGGTCGATGTCGTGTCGAAAACCCGAGCGCGCGTCTTTTTTGGCTGCTAAAGTTGCTAAATCCATTTAGCACCTCGGGAGCCTGTATGCTGAATCTATTCAGCAAATGTTTCGACTCGTGAAAACCCTAGGGCCTGTTCACATATAAACGGCCACGCGAACGCCTGAAATCGGGCGCAGAGCAAGGAGTGAGGAGCGCCGTTTGGTTAGCCCAAACAAGCGACGATCGACGCCGCTATGCGCCCGATTTCGGGTGTTCCCGAAGGGTTGCCCATTGGGCAACGCGTGGTCGTTTATATGTGAACAGGCCCTAAATTGGAGCCAGCCGGATGGCAAGCAAAAGCACGGGACGCAAGTCCACGATCTACGACGTCGCCAAGGCGACCGGATCATCGACGGCGACCGTCAGCATGGTGCTCAACGGCACGTGGGCGCGGTATCGGATCAAGGAGGAAACGGCCAATCGCATCCTCGAACAGGCGCGCGCGCTTGGCTACAACGTCAACATGAAGGCGCGCGGGCTGCGGCTGTCTCGTTCGGGACTGGCGGGCATGGTGCTGCCGCATTATCGGAACCGCTTTTTTGCGGGCCTCGCGCAGACTTTCGAAGATCAGGCGCGCAGTCGTGGGCTGTGTCCGATTGTGGTCGGCACGCAGCGCGATCCGGATGTCGAAGTGAGCGTGACGGAGACTTTGTTATCGCAGCGCGTGGAGTTGCTGTTTATCGCGGGCGTGCGCAATCCGACGCCCTTGAATGCGCTATGCGCGGCGGCGGGCGTGCCGTCCATCAATCTCGATCTTCCGGGCGATGGCGCGCCGTCGGTGTTATCGGATCATCGCGCGGGCGCGCGGGCGATTACGGATGTGTTGATCGACAAACTGCTGGCGCGTGGTGGATCGCCGGACGAACTCGTATTGCTCGGCGGCGTGGCGGGCGAATACGCCACCGGAATGCGCATGGCAGGTTTTCGCGATGCATCCGATGCGCGCGGCCTGACGCCATCGGCGGATGCGATGGACTGCTGCGGTTACAACGCCGCCGCAGCCGCCGAAGCGCTTGCCGGTCGATATGCGAAAGCCAGTCGCCTACCCGCAGGATTACTGATGAATTCGATCACCGCGTTCGAAGGCATGGTGCGCTTCACGGCGACGCTGCCATCCGACGTGTTGAAATCGACCGTCGTAGGCTGCTTCGACTGGGATCCGTTCGCAGCCTACCTTCCCTTCGATGTGACGATGCTCCGGCAAGACGTGCAGCGCATCATCTCCGAAGCGTTCGTGCTGACCGAGAACTACGATCCGCAGAATCGCGCGCGCGTGCTCGTGCCGACCGGCTTCGGCAAGATGTTCGAAGAAGCCGAGCAGACCAAGGAGTTCGATCGCTGAATCTGTGCGTTATGTACCGGTGGCGTATCGACGGCAATGCTCCAGATAGCCCGCTTCGTGACTGCTCACCAGTTGCACGATGCTGTTCCACAACCACGACGGCGCATCGATCGTCTTCGAGCGATTGCGACGCAGTTCGGCAAGCCAGCTTTTGCGCGTGGACGCATCCATCTGACGCGCGTGCGCCTTGCCGACGACAGCGGCGAGATAGTGCGCGACGTGCATCGAATCGTCCTTATCGAGCTGATCGATTTCGAGCTTCAGATCTTGCGGCAACAACTCGCGGATCACGACAGCGCGGTCGAGCAGACGCGCGGCGCGCATGCGTTCGCCGAGAAACGGTGAGAGATGCCGCGCGCCTTCGACTACGCGCTGCGCGTTGTCACGCGGCATCGCGACATCTTCATAGCGGGGCGCGGCGGCTTTGACGCCTTCCTTGATATCCATGAGACACAGATCGTCTCCTTCGACGACACCGCCATCGACATCGAGCAACACTGCGAAACGCAGACGTCCGAGCGAGCTGCACCCTTTGACCCAATACGCTGCGTCGAGCACTTCGACATGGCCCGAGTCGTTGCGCCCTTTGAGCGATGTGGGCAACGTGGCGATGTTTTCATCGCGGAACAAGGCTTCGATTCCAGAGCGCTCTTGTTTGGTGAGCGGCCAGAAGCGCTTGCCTAAGGGAATCGTCAGCTTGAGGTCTTCGATGCGTTCCAGCGCGAGTTGCTGCCACGAGCGGCGCACGGCTTCTTTCATTGTCACGTGGACGGGCGCGGGGCGTTTCGTGAGCCGCGCGTTGCGCGTGAACGCCGATTGATAACCCGCTGCGAGCGCTTCGATCATGCGCACCACATTCAACCCCGACAGCGACGATCCGCGCGCGGCCGTGGCGAGCGAAAGTCCGAGGCGCACCAGATCGTGCGTCGGATTGCCGATCACGGTCTGATCGAGATCGCGGATCTGGATTTCGACTTTACCTTTCGCGTTGGCGACGGGACCGAGATTGCCGGTGTGGCAGTCGCCGCAAATCCAGATGGCGGGACCGTGTGGCAAGGCATCGCCGTTCGATTCGATCACCCATTCGTAGAAGCGCTCGGTGTTGCCGCGCACGTAGGCGTGCGGGGAACGGGCCATTTTAAGGCGACGTTGTTCGGTGAGGATGGGTTGGCGGTCTTGGGCTGAGGGGAAGCGTTGCTGCGATTTCTTGTTTTTGTTCATATAAGGCTCACGGTTGGATCGTATGGCTGAGCAAGCCAGGAGCAGAACGCGTGCCGGGTCTAATCCCCCGCCTTCGCCACCTCCACACCCTCAATCCGATGCCGCTTCAACGCCGCCTCCACAAACCCCGAATCCGCCATTTCCCTTACAAACTGCGCGACATACTCCGCCGCTTCCGCACCGCGCGATTTCGGCACGCCCATCGCTTGCCGAATGACCATGAAGCGCTCATCGAGCAAACGCAATCCGCCGGTTTTCGCCGCATCGCTTTCGAGCTGCTGTTTGACGCCCGCAGCAACATCGAGCCGTCGGTCGAGAAACGTCTGCACCACAGCAGGCGATCCCTGCACGCGCACGATGCTCGCCTGCTTCAACTCCCGCGTCAAAAACAAATCGTAGGCGCTACCCTCGCCGACCGCGACCGTCACGCCCGCGCGATCCACCTGCGCGTTTGTCGTAATCGGCGAATCATTGCGCACGAGGTAATAGCCTTCGATCAACACATACGGCGATGTAAAAGCAATCTGCTGCCCGCGCTTCGGACCGACGGCGAAGAAGCCGATATCCGCGCGATCCGCCGCGACGTTATCGACCGATGCGCCCGCCGAGCGCACCGGCATCAACTGCAAGGGCACATGCAGACGCCTGGCAAGCTCCGTCGCCAGATCGACGGATACGCCCACAGGCTGACCACTTTGCGGATCGATACTCGCCAGAACCGGATTACCCAGATTGATCGATGCCCGCAACACGCCTTCCGGCGCCAGCGCTTCGATCAGCGACGCATCCTGCGCCCGCGCGCCGCTCGCCAGCACGAACAGACCCGTCGCGAAGACCAGCGATTTAAGCCTCATCGATCATCTTCCGAATGGCTTCTTCGAACGCTTCAGAAGGCTGGCCGCCACTCACCAGATATTTGCGATCGAAGATAAACGCAGGCACCGATTGAATGCCAAGTTGCTGAAATTCGCGTTCTTCGGCGCGCACGTCATCGGCATACTCGCCGCTTTCGAGCACGTCGCGCGCTTTCGCTTCATCCAGTCCCACGCTTCGTGCAGCTTCTAAAAGCACCTGAAAATCAGCGGGATTTTTGCCTTGACCGTGATACGCCCGCAGCAACGCAAGCTTCAACGGCAATTGCTTCCCTTCGATCCGCGCCCAATGCAGCAAGCGATGCGCATCGAACGTATTCCACACATACTCGCGATGCCCAAACTCGAAGCCCTCGCTCGCGCCACGCTCATGCAGCATGGCCTGCGCTTCCTGAATCTGCGCAGGCGTACGCCCATATTTACGCCCCAGATAATCGACGATACGCTCGCCGTCCGGTCCCATATCGGGGTTCAGTTCG
>NZ_JAQFVG010000029.1 GCF_029439455.1 Caballeronia sp. BR00000012568055
AGAATATCGTGTGGTGGGAGTCGGGTGCGCAGGCGCCGCAGTTGCTCGCGGACGGCGCGGTGGTGATGGTGCAGGCCTATAACGGCCGTATCGACGATGCCGCGAAGAAGGACAACAAGCCCTTCAAGGCCGTGTGGGATGCGCAGGTCTACGACTTCGAATGGTGGGCCATTCCGACTGGCGCGAAGCACGCGGATACGGCGGCGAAGTTCATCGTTTCGCAGGCCCAACCGAAAGCATCGGCGGATTTGTCAAAGTACATTGCGTACGCGCCGCCGCGCAAAGATGCCGTCGCACTTGTCGATAAACAACGCCTCGCCGATATGCCGACCGCGCCGGATAACTTTAAGCGTGCCGTGCAGATCAACGCGAACTTCTGGGCCGACAACTCGGATGCGATCAACAAGCGCTTTCAAGTCTGGCTGACTCAATAAGCGCAATAAGCGCATTAAACGAGGCCGAAAACATGCCCGCATCGATTCACGCCGCGACTGCCGGTTCCCCCACGAGAAGCGACGGCCGCGCGTCTTATCACAAGGCGCAACGGCGCGCGTCGATGCGGGCGTTATTGCTCGCCTTGCCGCTGATCTTGTTCCTGCTTTCGACGTTCATCGCACCGATCGCGCTGTTGCTTGCGCGCAGCGTGCAGAACCACGAAGTACCCGACAGCATGCCCGCGTTGTCACGCGCATTGAACGCGTGGGACGGTCAGGGCGTGCCCGATGAACACACGTTCGCGCTGCTCGCATCCGGCCTGAAAGATGCACAGCAAAGCGGACAACTCGGCACGGTCGCGCGAAGGCTCAACTTCGCGCTGCCCGAGTTTCGCAGTTTGCTGATGCGAACCGCCCGCAATATTCACGACGACGCGCCGCCCGCATGGAAGCCCGCGCTAATCGAGATGGATGCGCGCTGGAACGATCCTGAAACATGGCGCGTGCTCAAACGCGCCGCTGAATCGCCGACGCCGGACTATCTGCTCGCCGCCGTCGATGCGCAAGTCACGCCGCAAGGCAACGTGGCATCGATGCCGGCGAACGCATCGGTCTATCGTGAAGCATTCGGGCGCACCATTTCGATCAGCGCGGCGGTTACCGTGCTGTGTCTCGTACTTGGATATCCCGTTGCGTGGCTGCTTGCAAATCTGCCCGATAAAAGCAGTAATCGCCTGATGCTGTTTGTGATCGTGCCGTTCTGGACTTCGCTACTCGTTCGGACAACTGCATGGTATGTGCTGCTGCAACCGGGCGGCGTGATCAATAGTCTGTTGATGGGACTCGGCCTCGCAACGCATCCTGTCCCGCTTATTTTCAATCGCGCGGGCGTGTTGATTGGCATGACGCATGTGCTGCTGCCGTATATGATCCTCGCCATTTATTCGGTCATGAAAAGCGTCTCGCCCGTGTATGTGCGTGCGGCGAAGTCGCTGGGTGCGCATCCTTTTACCGCGTTCGTTCGCGTGTATATGCCGCAGACTTTTCCCGGTGTCGGTGCGGGCTGCTTTCTGGTGTTTGTGCTCGCGCTCGGTTACTACATCACGCCTGCGTTGTTAGGCGGTGCAGGCGACGAAATGATCAGCCAGCTCATCGCGATTCAAACCAACACGCAATTGAACTGGGGACTCGCGGGCGCGCTATCAGCGTATCTGGTGATTTTCACGGCGATCTTCTATTTCCTGTTCAACCGTATTGTTGGTATCGACCGGTTGCGGTTTGGCTGATGCGTGCGCAATGAGGAAATCGACTATGCAGGACAAACGCAATACGGTACTGACCGAACGCATCGCGGCGCGCGGCGTGCGTGTGCATACGGCAATCGTACTGTTCTTTCTGATCGCGCCGATTCTTGCGATCATTCCATTATCGTTTAATTCGGGTTCCTACTTTTCTTATCCGCTGCAAGGTTTTTCTTTGCGATGGTATGAGCAAGCGCTGACGAGTCCGGACTGGCAGCGCGCGTTGATGAATAGCATCGGCATTGGCGTGGCATCGACGCTGATTGCGACGTGTCTCGGCACGCTTGCCGCGTTGGGTCTTTCGCGCACGCAGTTTCCGCTGCGCTCGCTCATCATGCCCATCATCATCTCGCCGATGATCGTGCCGATTGTCGTCGTAGCCGCAGGCTTTTATCTGATTTTCGCGCCGCTCGGGTTGGTGAATTCGTATCCGGGCGTGGTGCTTGCGCATGCGGCGCTGGGCACGCCGTTTGTGGTTATTACGGTGACGGCTTCGTTGTTATCGTTCGATCAGAGCTTGTTGCGCGCCGCGTCGGGTTTGGGCGCGCCGCCGTGGATCGCGTTCCGGCGTGTGACCTTGCCGCTCATCACGCCCGCCGTGGCGACGGGCAGCGTGTTCGCGTTCGCCACATCGTTCGATGAAGTCATCGTGATTCTTTTTATCGGCGGGCCGGATCAGAAGACCGTGCCGCGCCAGATGTGGAGCGGTATCCGCGATTCGATCGATCCTTCGATTCTCGCGGTGGCGACTATGCTGATCGTCTTTGCAGTGCTGCTATTTGCGAGCATCAATTGGCTAAGATCACGCGCGGCTGCCGCCAACCGCGCGCTTGCTTAACGCCCTTCAGTGCAACTCTGCCGTCTGCCTTTCCGCCGTCTTCTTCTGATTCAACGCCAGCGCCGCAAAGAAACTGATCGCCGCATTGATCGCGAGCCACACGCCGACCATCGCGCTGCTGTGGAAGGTGTGCGTCAGCCACGTGAGAATGGCCGGTGTAAATCCGCCCAATACCGCGGCCGCAACAGCCTGTGCGAACGCATAGCCGGAAGTACGCGCGCTCGGCGGCACGAGTTCCACCATCGTCGCGACCTGCACGGCGCTGTACGCGCCATAGATAAACGAGAACCACAACTCGGCGACCGCGAACTTGAACACGCTCGGTTCCGCAGCGAGCCACGCCATCAGCGGATACGCCGTCACGGCAGCGAGCAAAGTCACGGTAATCAGCATCGAGCGGCGATTCACGCGGTCCGCGACCTTCGCCATGATCGGCAGCCAAATGAGCACAGACAAGCCGCCAAAGAACAGAATCACGAAGCCCGCAGGCGCGCCCAGATTCAGGCTCTTGATGAAGGTCGGCGCGTAAGTCGTGATGGTCTGCGAGGTCACCGTCGCCATCGACACCATGCCCATGCAGAGCATGATCAACCGCCAGTCTTTGACCAGACTCGTGCAGATTTCGGACACTGTCGGCGCGCGCTTTTTCTTCGCGAACACTTCGGTTTCAGCCAGGCTCGAACGCAGCCAGAACATCACCGGAATCACGAGACAACCGAGCAGCAGCGGAATGCGCCAGCCCCACGCATGCAGGTCTTCGGGCGCGAGCCAGAACAGCAAGGCGAGACCCACGAGCGATGCCACCATCACCGAAATCTGCTGACTGCCGGCCTGCCAGCACGTGTAAAACGCGCGCTGTTTCGGCGGCGCGATTTCCGCGAGATACACGACCACGCCGCCCAGCTCCGCGCCCGCCGAAAAGCCCTGCAACAAGCGCCCGAGCAACACGATGATCGGCGCGGCCATGCCGATGCTCGCGTACGACGGCGTACACGCCACCGAGATAATCCCCAGCGACATCAGCGATAACGCCATGATCAGCCCCGCGCGCCGCCCGTGCCGATCGGTGTAAGCGCCGAGTACGATCGCGCCGACGGGCCGCGCGAGAAAGCCGAACGCGAAGGTCATCAGCGACATCATCAGCGAGACGTATTCGTTGTCGCTCGGGAAGTACGTCTGCGCGATGTAGCGCGCGTAGTAGCCGTAGATCATGAAATCGTAGATCTCCAGCGCGTTGCCGGCCACTACCTGAATGATCGGCTTGACGGCGACTTTCGACCGGTCGGCGCTCGCATCGGCCGTGGGCGAGAGCCCTGGGGATGCCACCGCTGTGTCCTTCATGTCTGCTCCTGTGGATGGTTTTTCGTCGCGTTGAATCGATGATGATTGCGCAATCATTAGTTGATGTATGATTGCGCAATCATCCCTAACGAACAACTCGGGTTAACGCGCAATGAAGCCAGACGTTTTGCTGATCAATCCCATGCTGCCCGCCATCGACCAGGCGCTGCGCGACGCGTACACCGTGCACAACTACTACGAGCAGGCCGACAAAAGCGGTTTTATCGATGAAACCGGCAGCAGGATTCGCGGCGTGGTCACCGGCGGCGCATCGGGTATCGATGGCGCGCTGATGCGCAGGCTGCCGGCACTGGAAGTGATCGCGGTGAACGGCATCGGCACCGATGCGGTGGATTTGGAGCAGGCCCGCGCGCGCGGCATCCATGTATCGACCACGCCGGGCGTGCTCACGGACGACGTGGCTGATCTCGCGCTTGCGCTGCTGCTCGCCGCGTGTCGCGGCATCTGCCAGAGCGACCGCTATGTGCGCGATGGCAAGTGGGGCAAAAGCGCGCTGCCGCTCGCGCGACGCTTCAGCGGCATGCGCGTGGGTATCGTCGGAATGGGACGTGTGGGGCGTGCGATTGCAACGCGTGCGGCGGCGTTCGGCTGCCCGATCAGCTATACCGATCTGCGCGCGATTCCCGACGTGCCCTACACCTTCATCGCCGATCTGCACGCCCTCGCGCGCGACAGCGATGCGCTCGTGCTCGCGGCATCGGCGGACGATGCGGAGGGCATTATCGATGCCTCCGTGTTGAATGCGCTCGGGCCGCAGGGTTATCTCATCAACGTGGCGCGCGGCAGGCTGGTGAACGAGCGCGACCTGGCCGAAGCGCTGGAAGCCGGGCGCATCGCGGGCGCGGGGCTGGACGTTTTCGCCGATGAACCCAACGTGCCTTCTGGGCTTATCGACGAACGCGTAGTGCTGCAGCCGCATCGCGGCAGCGCGACGGTGCAGACGCGCACGGACATGGGCAATATCGTGCTCGCGAGTTTGGCGGACGCGTTCGCGGGACGCCGCCCTACAACCAGCGTTACGACGTAGGCGATCCCAATGGATATTCCGATACGCGAAGCCACTAACGCAGGCAGGATCTCTATCTGACGAACACGCCCATTTTCAGATCGTTCTTCCTGGAAGCATAGGAAGTATGTCCAGATAACCCTGCACGTTACGTCGGGCGCTCGCGGCGGCGTCCGTAGCACCTTGTGGAGAAAACACCATGCTTGCGCTGCAAGTGGCCGGATTCGCAGAATAGATACCTTGGTAACCCGTGACTTGGGCCCCGGTTGCATCGGCCATCATCTGGGCGTTCGAGTCTCGCCCATTCTTTCCCCCCGTGGCGCTATGGCAACTTCGATAATCAATTGTCTTAACGTGCTGATTGTCCGGATTTCTCGCATATTGCTGTGCCGCTGCCCATCCGCTTTGATAGTGCCCGGCCCCCTCTCCTTCCCCTACAACGTATTTGTTGCCGTGACATGTAATGGTATCCGCGAAGTTAATATAAGGCACGAG
>NZ_JAQFVG010000030.1:0-8699 GCF_029439455.1 Caballeronia sp. BR00000012568055
GTATCCGAAACCGATGCCGAACAGCTTGTTCATCGCCGAGCCATGCATCCATAAATCGAGCGATGCGATGACCGAGGCCATCCGATCCGAACCGGATTCGTTCTTCCCTTCGAGCTTGTCCATCACCATCTGCTTCCACAGATCGGCGATATAGTCCTGCGCGAGGAACGCGATCACGCATAGCACCGCGAGCACGATCAGCGCCTTGATCGGATTGATACCGAGCTTGCGGATGCGGATGATCGAGTAAGCTGCATAACCGATCAGCACGGTAGACGACGTGCTCATCAATAGCGATGCGCCGATGATCCACACCGGCCACCGCAACCGCGATGTCGCGTTGAAGTAGATCCAGAACGGGAAGATCGACATGGCGTACATCGACGGTTCGCCGGTCAGTGCTTTCAGGCGCTGAATGTTCAATCCGCCGATGCTGATCTGCTGGAACGAACTGCCGTTCACCGTGCCGTCGGAACGCACCACACCTTTTCCGAACTGATCGCCGAAGGATCGATTGGAAATGAAGTCGCCCGCGCGGCCTGTGATGATGTAGAACACCACTTCATACATGCCGTATATCGCAAACACCGTCACGGCCGCGAGCAGCCACTGATCCCAGCGCGGCTTGTAATAGTGGTAGATGTAGGCCGCGTAAAGCAGCACCGCCGTCACGTAGAGCGACTGCGTGAACATGCTACGGCGCATGATGAAGGTGAACAGGTCGGTGTCATCGACCATTGTGACTTTGCTGAAGTCGGCGTCGTAGGGCGCGAGAATATCGGCGACTTGCGAGGTGCAGAACATCAGAACCCAGATCACCAGCGCAATGCCGAGAAAATGCATCCAGCTCTTGCGCTGACGGCCGCCGAACAGCAGCACGAGCGGCACGGACAGAAAGCACATGCCGTAACCGATCGTCGTGCCCTGAATGGACGGGAAGATCAGAAACGACGTTACCAGCATCGTGAAAGCCCAGATGCGGTAGTAATTGTCGATCAGAGTCGCTTTTTCTTTCATCCGTTCGCTCGTTCAAAACGCTTCAGCGCGTATCAACGTTTCAATTCGCCGACTTGAACGTGCTCGTGTAAGCCGCTGCATAACCGTAGCTGCGCTTGTTGCTGCGACGCTTCGGAATGGCGTTGAACACCGAACCGACCAGACGGCCGCCCGCGCGCTGCACCTTCTTCACCGTCTCTTCGATTTCCTCTTCCGTCTGAATGCCCGAACGCAGCACCAGCACGGTCGAGCCTGCATCGCTGGCGACGATGGCGGCGTCCGTTACCGCGAGGAACGGCGGGGTATCGACGAGAACGAGGTCGAACTGATCGCTCATGCGGGCGAGCATGTCGCGGAAGCCGGGCTTCATCAGCAATTCGGAAGGCTTCTCCGGATAGCCGCCGCACGACATGAACGACAAACCTTCCACGCCGACATAACGCAGCGATTCTTCGATCGGCATATCGCCCTTCAGCACGTCCGCGAGTCCGCCCGGATTCGATTGCTTGAAGAACGATGCAATGTGGCCGCGACGCATATCGGCATCGATCAGCAGCACGCGCAGGCCGACTTCCGCGAGCAGTACGGCCAGGTTCGCCGCGACGAAGCTCTTGCCTGCCGAAGGAATCGGACCCGTCAGCATGACGATATTGTTCGGCGCATTCACCAGATCGCGATACAACTCCGTACGCACCGCACGCAACGCTTCGACGGCCGGATCGTTCGGATAGCGCGATGCGAGCACGCGGGCGTCTTCCGGCACGTGCGGCATGGTCATGCCATCGTGCTGCTGTTGCGGATCGTACGACAGCGCCTTCGGCTCCGCGCGCGGCCTCTGCTGCGCGCCATAACCGAGCGATGCCACCGGCGATACCGCAATCTCATGATCGAGCATTTGCTGCTGACGGCTGAACAACACTTCGCCCAGCACCGGCACCGACAGACGACGCTCGACGAACATCGGGTCGGTGACACCGATCATCGCGTGACGGCGCAGGAAGATGAAGAACGTGCCGACGAAAAAGCCCAGACCCGTGCCCGCGACGATCACGAGCATCTTGTTCGGCTTGGTCGGATCGCGCGGACGCAGCGCGTTATCGACGATATGCGCACCACCGCTCGTGCTCGCACGGCGCACCGACAATTCTTCCGCCTTGTTGACCATGCCCATGTAGATGGTTTCGGCCACGCGCGCATCGCGCGTGAGCGTGGCGTTCTGGCGTTCGGACGCGGGCATCGCGTCGAAGCGCGACTGAATCTGCGCGTTCGACTTTTCCAGTTCCGCGATCTGCTGATCCAGGTTCTGCACTTGCGGGCTGCTCGGCTGGAACTTCTGCAGAGCTTGCGTGCGTTGCAGCTTGAGCGTCGCCAACTGCTGCGCCGATACGATGCTGCCCTGCAAATATGCCTGCGCTTCATTGACCGGCTGCACCGATTGCGACTGCGAACGGAACGCGCTCAAACGCGATTCGGCCTGCTTGAGGTCGCCTTCGAGACGCGGCAACTCACCGCGAATGAATTCGAGCGTCTTCGTATCGTTGGCCTGACGGCTCGCCACCGATGCGTTCAAATACGCCGCGCCAAGTGCATTGGCGACGTCGGCGGTGGTCTCCGGATCGTCGGACATGAACGTGATTTGCACCACGCCGGTATCTTTCGTCGATTCGGCCACCTTGATCGACTTCATCGTCGTGTCGATGGCGTTGATCATGTTGAAGCGCGTCACGGCAAAGTGCACGCCCGGACGGCCAACGATGTGATTGACCAGCATCGACACGCCATTCGCCGTTGCCGGACGACCGACCGTGCCGCGCAAGAGCGTTTGATCGCCGTCGCGCAGTTCGTATTGATTGCCTTCGAGCACCACGAGGTCGAGCTTTTCATTCTCGAGTTCCGGCGGCACGTCGAGCCGGCCGATCTGCAAATCTTCACCGCCCCATGCGTACGAGTCGAGACCGAACCACGCCGGTGCGAGATGCCCCTTTTTCGCGAACATGTTCGAGATCGAGCCGAGCAGCGGGAACGCATGCGGCTTCACCTTGATATCGAAATGGAATTGCTTCACCACCGGCTCGATCACCGAGCGGCTTTTCATCACCGAGATTTCGGCGGGCGCGAGTTGCGTGGCGGTTTGCTGCGGCTGCTGCGCCTGCATCTGATTGACCGGCGTGATGCCGAGCGCGTTCGGGTCCGGCGGATCGACACGCACGACGACGTCGGCGGAATAGATGGGCGTGGCAAGGAACGCGTAAGAGCAGGCGAGTGCGGCTGCTGCGCCCATGAAAATGAGCAGCATGCCGATATGATCGCGAAGCAGCTTGAGCATGTCGCTCGCGGTGAATTCACCGTCGTCCCTGCCCGAGCGCGAAGATCCGGAGGTGGCATAGAGCGTGTTCAAAGGCGGCATCCTCAGTTCAATGGTTTAAGCGTTGCTTCCGCGTCAAAAGCAGTGTGCCTGCGCCGCCTTTCATGGCCATGCGCGCGGCATCGAAATGTAGTGATCCGGCGAGCGGCCGGTAAGACCTGGGTATTGCGGGACGCGTGTTGCTCGATACTTATTTTCTTGCAACCTGTTCTTGCAAGCTGAAGCCTGAAACGGGCTTGTGTAGCACGAACCGTTCTCGATCGGTCTGGCGTGCCATGCTTTCGATAAAGCGCCCGACGTATCGCGTGAAGCTTCAGCCAAAGACTCTACGATACGTCTATAAAAATCAGCGTTGGGTTCATCTTCCGGCTGTAAGGTGAGTGCGTCTGTTAAGTAACGTACGTAAGAACCCGCGCAAAGGCAGGCACACGGCTTGCGCAGGGCCTTTTTCCAGCGATAATCACGGGTTTTGCTCGCGTTGTCCATCATCATCTCAGTGATCATGTCAGGGCATTGGGTTCGCCTTGATGAAATCGCGCACGACATCGAAACGCGGCTTGCGCGTCTTGCCGTCGTCGTGAATCACGCCGTAATTTCCATCGCCACCGTATTTTTCGTCGTCGTATAGCTCGTAGAGCGTGACGTTCTGCACGCCGTACGTTTTCGCCGTCGTGACGAATCCTTCCAACGCGTCCTTGCTGACGAGATACGCGCCGGGGTCCGCATGCGTGGGCCGCACGCCGTATTCCGTGATCCAGATCGGCTTGCCGTAACTGTCGCGCAAACGCTCCAGCACGTTGATCTTCTTATCGCCCGCCGCGAGGATCGAACCCATGTTCGAATACCAGTGCCACGCGGTGATATCCCAGTGCGGAATGGGATGCCCCTTGCTGCCATCGGGCTGCGTGCCCGCGAACAGCATGTCCACGAAACCGAAATGCAGCCAGCTAAAGGACGTCAGCAGGATCTTTGCGTCAGGATTGGTTTCGCGGATGCCTTTGATCAGACCGAGGATAGAACCGCGCGCCTTTTGGAACCGCGCATTGTCGTAATCCGATGGACTCATGCCGCTGCGGTCATCGCCGAGAATGGTCCAGTTGTCGTACTCGTTGCCGACCTGGTAGTACGTCACCAGCCCCTTCAGCGTGCGCCCCGCGATCTTGCCGAGCGCGTAGCCATGTTCATACGTGTCCTGCTCGTCGCGCCGCTTTTCCTGCTCGAACGGCGTGACGAGCGCCAGCACGCCGATGCACGCCTTCTGCGCCTGCTTCGCGAACGCGGCCACCTGATGCGCCGTTTCTTCACTCGATACATCCTGCGCGTACATGGTCACGCCGAGATCGCGCAATTGCTGAATCTGCAGCGCGTAATCGCTCATGCGATACGCGCCGCGATGCTCGATATGCCCCGCAACGCCGTAAAACACGCTTTTCGGACTATTGCCGCAGGGAATGGTCGGCGTGGCGAACGAGGGCTGCTTCATGATCGGCTGCTGCGTCTGCGTAGAAGGAGACGACGAAGAAGACGGACCGTTGCGCGCGAACAGCACCACGGAGCCGCATAACAGCACTCCGGCAAGCGATGCCGCGACGAGCAGGGTCCGTTTCAACATTCAGTCCTCATTCGATTCAGGGATATCACGCGGCTTCGCGGGCGCGCGGCAATGATTCGGTATCCGATACACTTTCCAGCAGCAAGACGCGCTGGGCTTGCGCATCGAATACGTCACGCGAAAAGCGTCTTCTGAACGATGCCGTCAGCGGTCCAATCGGAAAGTCCTGCGCGTTGCGCAAACGTTCGACGAATGCGTCGTGATCGTCGGCGGGGAAGAGCAGAGCGTCGGGCAAGTACGCATCCAGTCCCGACACGCGCGACACCACGATAGGCCGCTCCGCCAGCACCGATTCGATCATCACCAGCGGCACGCCTTCATAGCGCGAGGGCAGCACGAGCGCATCGCTTGCGACGATATAGGGCAGCACGTCCGCCTTCGGCCCGATCATTTTCACGCGTGGCGCCAGCACCGGACTCGATTCGATACACGCGCGCAAACGCGGCGCATCCGGCCCGTCGCCGACGATCAGCACCAGCGTGTTCTCGAATGCTGCGGGATTGCGCTGAATGGCTTCCAGCACGAAATCCTGGCGCTTCTGTTGCAGCATAATGCGCCCGATATGCGTGACGATACGCGTACCGTCATCCGGCAAACCGAGCGCGGCGCGCGCGGCTTTCTTGCTCAGATCGCTGCGGCTGAAGCGATCGTCCACATAGTTTTCGAGCGTCATGGTGCGGGCACGCGGCGCGAGCCGTTCGAGCTTGCCGCGCAGATAATCGTTGAGCGTGACGAATTCGTGCGGCATGCGATACAGCGCGCGCTTTACCATCCATTTGACGCGTTCGCCTGCGCCCGCGCGGGCCGGTGCATCATCGACGAGCGGGAGATAACTCACTGCGGGCACACGCGCAAAACGCGCAGCGAACAAACCCGCGAGTCCCGAAACGATGGTGCCTTGCGCGAGCAGCAACTTCGAGATCTGCAATTCGCGCAAGATGTCGGCGGTTCTGCGCGCCGCGCGCATGATCGCCAGCATATTGCCGCGCAGCGATTCCGCCGTATAAGTCAGACTGACCACCTTCAGCTTCGGATACGTCCGCGCCAACTCACTCACATGAGCATGCAGTTCCACATTTGCCGTCGGCACGAATACATGCAGCGTTTCGAGGCTGCCGTTCGAGACGAGCGCGCGCATGAAACGCTTGAGCATTTCCTCGTGACCGCCGTTGATACCCGAGTCGCAATAGATTCCTAACTTCACAGGCATTCCCCCGTCACCGCGTTTTATCGATGAACTGCATCAGCAGGCGCGCGCTTTCGGTCCAGCGATAATTCTGCGCGTGCTGCACGCCACGACGCCGCAAGTCTTCGCTCAACTCGGATGAATCGAGTATTTCGCGCAATTTGGCGGCGATGTCGTCCACAGAAAACGGATCGCAATAAACCGATGCGTCGCCGCAGGTTTCCGGCAACGCGCCTGCACGCCCGACCAGCGTCGGACAGCCGTTACGCATGGCTTCCAGCGGCGGAATGCCAAATCCTTCGTAGATCGAAGGATAGAGAAAGCATGCGGCGTTCTGATACAGCGCCTTGAGCTTTTCATCGCTGACATAGCCCGCCTGCTTGATATTCGGCGCGCTCGACAAATCATGCGCGCGCCCGAAGATCGCGGCGTTCTTCATACCAACGATCACGAGTTCGATGGATGGATCGTTCAGACGCATGAATGCTTCGACCAGACGCTTGAAGTTCTTGGTCGGATTCATGCTGCTGACCGCGAGCACGTAGCGCCTCGGCGTGAGCTTCAATTCATCGATCACCGAAGTATCCGGCACGATGTGATCCAGATGATCAGCCGCCAGCGGCACCACGCCGATCCGCTTTGCATCGATCCCGATGTGGTGCGCGAGACGAGCGCGCGAGAACGTCGAATTCGTCAGCACACAACTCGACGTGCGCGCAAGAATCCAGAACATCACGCGATACCATGTGCGGAATTTCCACGAGAAATGCGCGGGCGTGTCGAAGGTCGCCGCGTCGTGCATATAGATGATCTGATTGCCGCGAAAGATCGAGCCGGAATTGCTCAGATTGACGATGCGTGAACGGCCTGCAAACAGCGGCAACACCAGTTGTTCCCACAGCACGCCTTTGCCGAAACCGAGCTTCACGGTATCCACGCCCTGAACCGGGTCCAGACCTTCCTGCGGCGGCACGGCGAGCGTCACATGCGAACCTTGCGGCAATTGCACGAGCGCGGCCACCAGCTCGCGCGCCACGCGCTGCACGCCGGTAGTCTTCTGGCTCGTGAAGCGGCCGTTGTAGACGAGTTTGTTCGGTGCGATCGAAGTATCCATAGATTCGTGGTCAGTACTGCGATTCGGAAGTGGTTTCGAATTCAGCGAGTTCGTTCTCTTCGGCCGGTTCGCGTACAGCGCGGTCCGCGCCGAGTTCATAGACCGTGAGCCATTGCCGGAAGATCGCGTCCATCGAAAAACGTGCGCTGGCGGATTTGCGCGCTGCCGTGCCCATGCGCGCGCGAAGCTGCGGGTCATCGCGCAACTTCGCAATGTAGTGCTGCATCTCTGCATCGTTCGATGCGACGAAACCCGTCACGCCGTGCAGCACGACATCGCGATTACCGACTACATCGGTGACCACGGCGGGAATGCCGGCCACTTGCGCTTCGATCAGCGCGACCGGCATGCCTTCCCAGCGCGAGGTCTGCACGTAGATATCCAGTTCCGCCGTGAGTTCGAGCGCGCGTTCGCGCGGCACCCATCCGCTCGATGAGACCATGCCGCTCGGCAACTCGTCGGGCACTTCATCGCTCTCGCCGCCAATCCAGACGAATTTCGTCGATGCATTCGTCAGCCGTTCGGCCAGCACCAGAAACGCCTCGTGATTCTTCTGATACGAAGCACGACCGCTCATCCCGATCACCACCTTGCCCGGATGACTCTCCGTGCGCGGCGGAATCTCCTTCACGTTCACGCCGTTTTCGATCAGCCGCGTCTTGCGCGCGTGCATCTTCGTTTCGATCTCCTGAAGCTCGCTGGTCGAGCACGCGACGATAGTGCCGCCCATGCGCGCCGCAATGCGCTCGAAGCTCAGATAAGCAAACTGCTTGGCCGCCGATACATCGCGCCGAAGGAACGCGAGTCCATGCGGTGAATAGAACACGCGCGCACGCGGCGCCGCGATTCGCGCAGCGGCGCGACCCAGCACGCCCGCCTTCGACGAATGCAGATGCACCACCGACGGATCGCATTCGCGCAGCTTGCGCACCAGCGCCCAGAGGCTCGATACATCGTCTTTCACGCTGACTTCGCGCGTCATGTTCACGTAGGTCAGCTTGACGGACGGATGAAAGAGCCGCGAAAAATTGTCAGGCGTTTCCTGCCGGATCGAATGAAGGATCGTGACGCCGACCCCGGCGGCTGCGGCACGGTTGGACAACTGAGTCAGCATGGACAGCACACCGCCGCCAAAAGCCTCAGTGATATGGACAATCTCTTTCATATTGAACGCTCTTCGTTTTCGCTATTCGCCGTATGTCCCGCGGCGAATGCATTAGGAAAGGTAAGCGGTCCATGATTTATTTGTAAAAGATATGACACTTGCGAATAAAGTCCGTTAAGCGCGACCGAGATGGAAGCTGGTGTGTAAGTTCCATGCGTACGGAAATGCCAAAGACGACGCTGAGACCAGCGCCCTGTCGTAACGCATGCCATTCGGCCCAGTGCCGCTTTGGCGCGGCTTAGTGAAATCGATTCTTAAGGC
>NZ_JAQFVG010000030.1:8738-26825 GCF_029439455.1 Caballeronia sp. BR00000012568055
CCAAGCAAATCCGAAGAAATTTCTGCGTCGCGCAATTGAAGCTTTAAAGGCTTGCCGATTAATTGGCTAAGTTGTTGCGAGACGTAAATAACGTGTTTAATCAATTTATTTATGGCAAGCAAAACCTAAAACGCCGGCGATCAAGGCCGAGACTTACACGTGCGTGTGAAGCAACTTCTCTGCTGGTTCGGCACAGGCGGGGCTCGCATCCCGCTGTTGACTGACGGCACTGCGTATTCATAAGACAGGGTTCATACCAAGACGATATCCGCTCAAAGCGATTAGTTCCGTGCGTTGAGACACATACGTCGATGCAACTTTAGGTGTAGCGCGCAAAGCAACGTGCAGTGCATACACGCTAAGCCTCTGACTAAAGGCGCTTAGCAATTTCCAAAGGAAAGTCTTGAGGCGCGCACAATGAATTTCTTAGCGTGGGCTAAAGAAACCATAGGTCACCTTTGGGGCATTTTCCGCGCGCACGCTAAGGACTTTAGAGCGCCCGAAGCGTGACATCGTGGATGATTACAGCAAGTGCTCACGCACGATTCGGGCCTGGGTCCGAAGTGGTTGCGTCAGTAGCGATGGGACGCCGGAGAAGCGGTACGCCCTGCATATGCAGTGTGCAAAACATGGCGGCAGCAATGGAAGTTTCTACGATCAGCACGGTCGCGGCTGCCCCTTGCTCACCAAAGAAATGAGCCAGCACGGCAAGCAGGCTGAAGTTCAATACGGCAGAGCCGATCAGTACACGGCTGAAGTGCGATTTCATTCCAAGCGGAAGCATGGTTTGAACGCCGAACAAATCCGACAGGCCGGACATCAACGGCACGAAGGCCATCCATCGCAGTACGTCTACCGTGGGTGCGAATTGCGGGCCGTACAGGATCTTCACGGCCAGCGGCGCGCCGAAGAAAATGCAGATCGAGATAAGCGACACGATGCTTCCTTGCAGCACGAACATCTTGCGCAGGAAAGCGAAGGCATCGTCACGGGCGTGATGCATCAGGAAGCTCACGCGCGGATAGGCAGCAGTCTTCAGCGGCTGAAGCATATTCAGCGCGGCGCGAATGAGTTTGTCGCCCGCTGCGAAGTAACCGCCCGCCACATTGCCCGCGATAAACGTCAGCAGCACGATATTGCTCGACGCATAGATATCGACGAGCGAGGTCGCCATGAACACGCTCCAGCCTTCCTTGAGCCGTTCGATGATGGTCTTGAACGGCACGCGCACGAAATCCAGTTCGCGCCGGAAATACAGGTACGTGCAGATTGCGATGCCCGAGCACAGCGGCACCAGCGTGTTGATCATCATGGCGATATACACATCTTCGCGATGACGCACGAAGAGATACATCGCAGGAATGCTCAGCGCGCGTCCAACGAAGACGAAGCCGCTGATCGGACCAAGATCTTCCACGCCCTGAAAGTACCAAGTGGGAATCAGCATGGAACCGACTGCCATACCGAAGCCCGTCAGCAGCAGCTCACGATTTTCACCAAGGTACGGAACGATATACGTGAGCGCCAGCAACACCACGAAGCCGGCGATCGAAAGCAGTGTTTGCGCCGAAATGGTTTCCCAGAAAACCTGCGAACGGAGTGCACGATTTTCCCGGTTGATTGAAATCTTGGGTGTGGCGGTGAGAGAGAAACTAAAGTTTGTCAGCGTGATGAAATAAGCCGTGAAAGCAAGAGCGAAGGAAAGGCGTCCATATTCGCTCGGTCCGAGCACACGTGCGAGCCACGGCAGCGTCAGCAGCGGCGCGAGATACGTGGAGACCTGCAACGTCATCAGAATCGTGAAGTTCTTCTTGAATGAAGCCATCGAGCGGTTTATTCCCCGGCTTGAGCACTGCGTTGATCTTGATGACGCAAGGTGCGGCCTCCCGCGTGTTGCCCATATAAGTCGCCGTGGAAGGCGGGGCATTCGCGTGATACACCCGATGCAGGTGAACACGCCTGGGTGCGGTTCGCCGTGGTGGCGGCGTGAGGCCAATGAGGTTGACGTACCCAAGCCTTGGCCTGGCGTGCGGATACGCAGGAATGAATCGAACCACGCCGATGCCGGACCGATGATGAGCGTGTCCGGTGAATGGCGCAAGCAGCTTCGCAATCGGTATTTAACACTAAATAAAACAATTGTTCAGTGGGTTTGCACACGCAGCGAATGCATCGACACTTGACGAATCGATTGAAAACGTCTTGATGTGCTGGTATGAAGAGACGTGCTTCGCCTGGGCTACACCGCTGCGCTGTCCGGCAAGGCTTCGTCGGGTTCGATAGGCGGCGTCATGGCTTCGATCAACACCGTGTCTTCACGCGCAATGCAATGCGGTGGCAAGCCAATAAATCTGCGCACCACGTTGCGTGTGATCTGATCGACGACCACGCGGCTTTGCGCGTTCGGATCGATCAATACGCGCGCCCAATCCGTGGTGCCGCCATTGAAGACGAGGCCGCCATCCGCGTGCGGCTGATACACGCCCATCGCGCCCGCGCCGCCGATATCCCATCCTTCGAGGCGCACGGTATCCGCAAGCGTCACGAAGCCATTCGATACGGGCGGCACGCCATCGACCTCATAACCGACCAGACGATCTTTCGCGCCGAAGGTTTGTCCATCGCGCAGACTCGTGCCGGAGAAAACCCAATGTTCGGCCTGACGCACGGTAAAGCCAATCGCTTCGCGATCGCGTCTGATCCATCCGCCGCGCAAGCGCTTCCATACGCCATACTTGCCGCCGCCGTAGCCATAACTCAGACCGATTAGATTCGATTCATCGTGATCGGGCCATTGTTCTGCAAGCCGAATCATCGATGTGTAATCGTCGGCGTAATCGATCGGGCGATAACACGTATTGCCGCTGAAAATCGCAAGATTTCCGCCTTGCGCGATGAAGCGCGAGACGTAATCGCGCATTTCCTGCGACCAGTATTCGTGATGCCCGACGCTCAGCATGCAGCGATAGTCTTCGAGCTTAAGCTCCGTGCCGTGATGCAGATCGAGGTCGGTGTAGAAGTCACATGCGATGCCTTCCGCATGCAGCCATCGAATGAATTTGGCGTCCCAGTGCGTGAATTGCTGACGCGGTGAGCAAGGATCGTATGGATCGGCGGGTTCGCCGAGTTGCGCGCCCAAACCGCCGCCCGGACGACGCAAGGTGACTTGCGTGCGCGGTTGCGTGCGATGAATCGGATCGCCGTAATAGCAGCCGCCGCCCGTCGAGTTATACGCGTGATACGTGTTGACCGGCACGATATACGCAATCGCCGCTGACGGCTTGCGCGGCCGCGCGATCACGAGCGCCATGCTGTCGCTATCGGGCGGCCCGGCGAAGATCGGCTTGTGCGCGGCCGCGCGTTTGCCGAGCTCCGTGAGCGGTTCGCCATTCGCGCCGACTTCATACGCAATGACCACGTAAGCGCCCGAATCGAGCGATGGCGTATTCGGCTTGATCGTGACAGTCGGCCAATTCCAGTCCGCATCGTGACGCGCGGGCGCGACGCGTCCGGGTGCGGTGAAAACGTACTTGCCGTTCCGCAATTCCGCCGATACCGCGCCGCCCGGATGCAAGGCGACGCCCGCAGCACTGATCAGGTTTTCATCATGACGTTGCGCGTAGATCGCAAGCGAAAAGCGCGTACCCGGCTGCACGGCGAGATCGAAAGATTCGCCTACGCTAAAGCCCGGCCTGATCGGGTAAATCTGCATGCGGTACGCCTCACGTTTGCTTATCGACGCGTTCTAATGATGATTCCCTGCAGACGAATGACGCCGCATTTGCGCGCCATTCGTACGCGCCGGTGCGGGCGCGCGCAACTCACGGCCCAACATGCGCTTGATCACGCGCTTCACCTGGAACCAACGGCGATCCATCACCATGCGCTTGTGAAAGCGCAATTCTTTAGGCGTATCCGTACGATTCGCGGCAAAGTTCTGATAGCGCGATGCAGTGCGTTCGATCGCGCGCACCGATTCGTCGAATACGCGGCCATCCACGCGCGCGGCCTGAAAGCATGCATACGCGAAGACCTTGTGGAACATCGCAAGCCAAAAGGCGTCGTGCGCGCCGCCATTGCATCGCGCGAGTGTTTCTTCGGCGCAGGTCGTGAGACTCGTCACCGTGAACGGCGTGGCTCTGGTCGTGATACTACCTGCACGGCGTCGATAAAAATAAAGTTCATCGGCGAGGCGATGCAGCGTGCGTGCGCGCGAATAGACCAGCGGAATAGCGGCGGCATCTTCATACACGCGGCCCGCCGGAAACTCGATACCGTTCCACAATTCACGGCGATACACGCGCGCGGCCGGAAAGACCTGATAAACATCGGCGAAATCGAGCAGAGCGGGTAAGTCGCAGGGGCGCGGACCCGTGGTGTTCTCTTCGATCAGCGTGACGTTATCGATCACCTTGCCATCGAGATTGATGATGCCGACATTGAATTCGATGATGTCCGCCGCTTGGCGATCCACCAGCGGCATGATCTTCTCGGTGAAGTCGGCGGACCATACATCGTCGGAATCGAGAAAGCCGATATAAGGCGATTTCGCTTCTGCAATGGCGCGATTGCGCGCCGCCGATACACCGCGGTTTTCCTGGTGTATGACGTGAATATTGCCGCCGCCCGCCGAGCGCTGAACTTCGCGAATGCGCTCGAGCGTCTGATCCGTCGAGCCGTCGTCGATGACGATCAATTCGATATCTTCGGAGCGCGGCTGCGAGAGCGCGGATTCGAGCGACGCGGCGATATAGTGTTCGACGTTGTACGCCGGAATGATCACCGATAGCAAAGTCTTGGGCGTGTCGCGTTGGACGCGTGTCGTCATAAGGCTCGTATGAATGTTTGATGGATCGATCCCACGGCCATGGGTCGTCCGTGCTTTAAATTCAGGCGTCAGATTCTTACAGTATCGAATCCCGAGCGTCAAATCCTATAGGCAGACAAATAGCGGGAATGTTCGGCTGCGCACGGAATAAAAATTTCGCCGTGCATGACCTTTATTCTTAGGCGTGGCGCTTGCCAATTACGTGACAATCGGCGCTAAGAAAATGAGGGCGCTTGACAATTCTTAGCTGGCTCTTTAGCTATGCAAATTCTTAGCTAAAGCTAACTTGGGCTAAAACATTTACCGCAAAGCCTCTAAGCCGACCCGAAATCAATACCGATTCACGCTTAAAAGAATCCGATGCAAAAAGTCTGATGCCTGAGCGTTCGCCCGTTTGTCTCCATTCGTGCGTGAAAGTTCTTGAGATATCGAATTCATGTGTGCATGACGATTGCTCAGGCGGCAAGCGCCGAAGCCGCATTAGAGCGAGTCGGTCACCTATAATGCCCTGCACGACGCTTGCTCCATTTTTGCTTTCGACGTTTCGACGTAATCCGTAGCGAGTCTCTTTTCGTTACGCCGCGACATCAACCGCAACTCCGATACAAGCAAGGATCCAAAACCGTGACCACGTCTTTTTCCAGTACGGTCGAGCCTTCGAGCGGAGAGTCCACTGACTCGGCCGTCGCAGGAAACGACGGCGTACTGGTGCTCGATGCCGCTCAACGCTGCCTCTCGGCCGATGCCGTCTTCGCCCATCTCTTCGATTCCACTCCCGCCGCATTCAACGGTCGCGCGCTGACCGAAACGCCGTTGCCTGCACCGCCCGCCGCCGCGCTTGGCGAAGCCGCCGACGCCGCGCTTGCGGGCAACGGCACGCGCCGCGCGCACGTTGTTATCGGTCAGGACGATGCTTCGCGTAATTTTTCCGTGCTCGCGTTGCCGTGCGCAGAATCGGTCACATTGATCGTATCGCCGGGCGCGCAGGCAATCGATACCGATCACGCCTCGCGCATCGCGCATCTGCGTGCGGAGACGGCGCTGTTCATGCGCGATCACGTGTTGTCGATCGTCTCGCACGATCTGCGCGGGCCGCTCAACGCCATTCATAGCTGGGGCTACGTGTTGGAACGCAAGGTCGATGCAAACGATCCCGCTGCACAACGCGCACTGACGGGTATTCGTTCGGGCGTCGAACAGCAGGTCAAGCTCATCGAACAATCAGTCGATACGACGCGCGCCGAAACCAAGGCCATCGCGCTGGCGGTCGCGCCCGTCGCAATCCGTCCGCTGCTCGAACGCAGCGCCGCGCTCGCCCGCGATGCCGTGGCAAAGGCGCGCGGCGTGACCATCGCGCTCGAAACACCGCTCGCCGAAGAGCAAGCCGAGGGCGATGCCGAGCGCCTGTTGCAGGCGCTGTGGCTAATGCAGGCGTTCGCCGCCGAAGCCAGCGCGAGCGGCGCGACGGTTCGCGTGTCGAGCGTGATCGAAGGCAGCATGTGGCGCACGGACGTGCGATTCACGGCATCGGCGCAAGCGCTGAACGACGCGAATTCGCCGCACGTGCTCGAAGCGTTTGCGCGCAGGCAGGCGCTGGAACCGCGCGAAACCGGGCGCATCGCGTGGGGTTTGGCGCTGTGCAAGCGCGTTGCGGAAGCGCATGGCGGCGTGTTCGAACAATCCGACATTAGCGATGGCGCGGAAGTCGCGTTGTCGGTGCGCGCACCTGTCGCAGGAATGTAGCGCCACGCGTTTTCGCTTTCGATTGCCTGTCGCCCCTATACTGACGCTTTCCTTTTTACGAAGAGAGTTGCTTTGGCTCAGGTCGTCGCGCTGATCGGCGCATTGTTGCTCGTCGCCTTGAATGGTTTTTTCGTTGCGGCGGAGTTCGGTCTCGTCAAACTGAGGGCGACGCGCGTGCAAGCCATCGCGCGCAAAAACGGCCTGCCGGGCCGCTTGCTCGCGAAAGTGCACGGGCAACTCGATGCCTACCTCTCCGCGTGTCAGTTGGGTATCACGCTGGCGTCGCTCGGGCTCGGCTGGATTGGCGAGCCCGCGTTTGCAACGCTGCTGCATCCGTTGTTCGAGCTGCTGAGCATCGAATCGGAAAAGCTGATCGAATCGATCTCGCTGTTCTTTGCGTTTTCGGTGATTTCGTTTCTGCATATCGTGGTTGGCGAGCTTGCGCCCAAGTCGTGGGCCATCCGTCGTTCGGAGCAGGTCGGTCTCTGGCTCGCCACGCCGCTGTACGGTTTCTATTGGCTTATGTACCCGTTTATCTGGGTGCTCAATACCAGCGCGAATTTCGTGCTGCGTCTTTTCGGCATGTCGGGTGAGCATGGGCACGATGCGCATTACTCGACTGACGAACTCAAGCTCATCATGCGTGGCCGGGGCATCGGCGGCGGCTCGGCGTATAACGAAGACGAGTGGAAGACCATTGCGCATTCGCTCGATTTCAGCCGCATGACGGTGTCGGACCTGATGCGTCCTGCCGGCGAAATGATCGGTCTCCGAAATGATTTGCCGATGCGCGATAACGTTGCTGTGATTACGCGGCATCGCTTTTCGCGTTATCCGTTATATGCCGATGGATCGGGCGAACGGCTGCTCGGGATGATTCATTTGAAGGATTTGTTGCTGGCGGGCGAGGGCAGCGGGCGTGGTTTCAGCTTCAGTCTTTCCAAAGACGCCGAGAAGATCGACAAACTTTCGCGTCATGTGCGGCCTGTGCAGTACGTTGCGCCGAATCTTTCTGCTTTGGAGTTGTTCAGGCGGTTTCGTAAGGGTGCGCCGCATTTCGCTATCGTCGGGCGCAAGGGTTCCAAGCCGATTGGCTTTATCACGCTCGATAATTTGCTTGGTGCGCTTGTTGGGCAGATTCATGACGAGTTTCGTCAGGGTGATGCTGACTGGTCGCGGATGGATGATGGGACGTTGATGGGTAAGGGCAGTTTGCCTGTTGTATCGCTTGAGCGTGCGCTTGGGATTGATATTGATGAAGGGCGGGCTGAGTCGGTTGGCGGGCTTGTTATCAATGCGCTTGGGGATTTGCCCGCCGAGGGG
Source organism: Caballeronia sp. BR00000012568055 (assembly GCF_029439455.1). Taxonomy (GTDB): domain Bacteria; phylum Pseudomonadota; class Gammaproteobacteria; order Burkholderiales; family Burkholderiaceae; genus Caballeronia. The sequence goes on from NZ_JAQFVG010000030.1 coordinate 16,633, forward strand.
CAACGCGTTGCGTTTGATCGGTTTGATATTGTTGTTAAGAAGATGAAGGGGCCTCGAATTGTGCTTGTGCGGGTTTATCCTCGGGAGGAGGCGCTTGAAGAGGCTGATTGAATTTTTGTCTTGCTGCTTGGCGTTGTTTTGCGGTTTGGTTCAGTAGCCGCCTCCCCGGCGGGGGGTAACTTTCTTTGCTGCTGCAAAGAAAGTCACCAAAGAAAGCAGCTTTTTCAACCAGACAGTGCCACTTGAGACGGCAAGTGGATTAATGGTCTCTTTAGGTGACAATAGCTTGCCATCACGGAGGCCTGCCCGGCCTGTCAGGGAATAGGTACGGTCTTTTCAAGAATCTCTATTTTCTTAGCAGAGCGGTTCGCGCTCATGCTTCCAGCGTGCGCGCCCTGCGCGCCGCCGGGCGCTCATCGAAGGAACCCGGCAGAGAACCAAGACAACGACAAAGCAAATGGCAACGCACAAACGCTATTCGGCCCTACGTTGTTTAGCGCTTCTATTTCCTCTCGCCTCAAAGTAACGGTAGTGCCGAATAGCGTTTAAGCGGTGACGCGTGAAAGTTCGTGATACTACGCATTCTCTGTGTTTCCCTAGCAAACCCCAACGGCGATGGCGCGTGAGCGCCGGACACGCCGCGCGGATGAGCGCGTACCGCTTTGTTAAGGGAAAAGTGAAACTCAAATGGCGCGTACCGAGCGCTTGACAGGCCGGGCAGGCCTCCGTGGCGGCGGGCTATTGTTACCTAGCGAGCCATTAATCCACTTGCCGTTTCAAGAGGCAGTGTCCGGTTGAAAAAGCTGCTTTCTTTGGTGACTTTCTTTGCAGCAGCAAAGAAAGTTACCCCCCCCCCGCCGGGGAGGCGGCTACTGGACGAAAACGCAAGACAAGAGCAGCAGCACAAAAACGAAGCTAAACCCGCGGCACCCCCTCCTCAACCAAAAGCGCCACAGGCAAAGTCCCCAACGCATCGCGAATAAAGAGCCGCTCACCATCAGCCTTAGGCGCATTAGGGCTAAGCCAATCAAACAGCGCCCGAGAATGCAAAGCCTCCGGCAGAGTAATAAACGTATCGCCCCACAAAGCAGGCTCAACCAACGGCACATCGCCAACACCAAGCAAAGGCCCGGCAAGCCGCGTCGCGATCACAATAGCAAACGCACTCCCAGCATGCCGTGCAAACGCAATCACATGCTCAGCCTGTTCGCCCTGCACCGTCAGCGGCACATAATCACCTTGAGCAAACAAAGACTCGCAATGCTTGCGCAAAGCAAGTGAACGATGCACAAGTGCCAGCTTCACCCGCCCATCGCGCCAATTCGACAATTGCTCCGAAGGCGGTCCCTGCTCACCGAGTTCAGCAAGCCACTCCCGCCGAAGCGCGTAATCCACAGGCCGTCGATTATCCGGATCGACGAGAGAGAAGTCCCACAACTCCGTGCCCTGATAAAGATCCGGCACACCCGGCGAAGTCAGACGCAACAACGTCTGCTGGAAGCTATTCATCGCACCGAGCGGGCCGATGCGCTTTACAAACGCCGATAACTCGCTCAGAAAGCCATTACGCCGCTGCGGCGCGACGATATCGAACAAAAAGTCCTTGCACGCGTTCTCATACACGTCGTCCGGCGCGAACCAACTCGTGCGTAACTTCGCTTCACGCAACGCCTTCAACTGCCATTGCGCGACGCGTTCGGCAAGTTCGTGAACACCATCTTCATCATCGGGATCGAGCGTGAGGGGCCAGCAGCCGACCAGCGTTTGATACAGCATCGCTTCGGCAGCAGCGCCGGGTGCCCAATCGTCACCAAGGTCGCGTCGCAAGGGCGTGTTCAGCGTGGACCATTGCTTGAGCGTTGTCGCCCATTCATCGGGAATCTCGCTCAATGCGGCAATGCGCGCACGCACGTCTTCACCGCGCTTGTGATCGTGCGTCGCCGTGCAAAGCATCGCGTGCGGGAAGGCGTTGAAGCGTTCGCGATTGCCCGCGTGAAAGTCATCGACGGATAAGGAAAACTCGCCCGGGTCCGCGCCGACTTCGTTACGCGAAATAAGGCGTCCATAGCGATAACACGCCGTATCCTCGACCGCCTTCGCCGCCACCGGCGATGTCAATTGCGAGAACAACGTCTGCGCCGCCCGCCGCTGCGATCCGCTCGATGGCTGCGGATTCTGACCACCGCCCGCCGCCTGCGCCTGATTGCGATCACGCTCCCGATTGCGCTCCGATGCACGTTCACGCGGACGTTCGCGCTCGTTCCGTTCAACGACAGGCGCTTCATCTGGCAACTTCCCGCCGAGCCATTGCGCGACCTGATCCAGCACGACATGATCTGCGCTCGAAAGCGTCGCGCGCGCGGCATCAAGCGCTTGCGAGAAGTATCGATCGTCTTCCGCACTGCGCACGCCGCTCACCGGATAAATTCGATACACCGGGAAATGCACCACGAGTTCCGCCGTCACGCGTCGAATGGACGTGAAGGTGAAATCGCGCGTAGTCTGCGCATCGCGTGCAAGACGATGCAGCGCGCGCGTCACGCGATCCAGTTCCGCCGAGAGATTTTCCGCGAGAATCTTGCGCCGCGCGATCAACACTTCATCGGCGAAAGTGGCGCTTCTGCCGGTGATGTCGGCCCACAGCGCGGCAAGCGGTTCCGCGCCCGCCGGGTCGTGCAGCAGCGCGCCGACATCGTTCATGAAGTCGTAGCCGGTGGTGCCGTCCACTTGCCAGTCGCGACGCAAGGGTTCTCCGCGCGCCAGAATCTTTTCGACGACAAAATACGTGCGGCCATTGCCATGCCGCAATGCTTCGGGCCGCTGAACGGACAGCTCTTCGAGACGCGTGCGCAGACGCTGGCAATATTCGCGCGGCTCCGCAAGACCATCGACGTGATCGATCCGCACGCCGTCGATCAGCCCTTCGGTAAAGAGCCTGAAAATCAGCGCATGCGATGCCTCGAACACTTCCGGTCGCTCGACACGCACGCCGCCCAGCGTGCTCACATCGAAGAAACGCCGCCAGTTCACTTCGTCCGCTGCGGTGCGCCACCACGCCAGCCGGTAATGCTGCCGCTCCAATAGCCGATGCAAACGCTCGCGCCCGGCAGGCGTTTCCGCCGAATGCGCCGCGAGTACCGCTTCGATCGCGGCCTTGCCGCCTTCGGTCTGCGCGATAGTCACGAGCGCCGTGCGCGCATCGGCGGCGCGCGGCTGATCGGCGGGTTGCGTCGAAAGGCCCGCGAAACGCTGCGCGAGTTCGGGCGCTTCCTGAAGCACGGACGGGTAATCGACCGGACAAACGGGAAACACATTTGAGTAATACTCGATGACGAATCGCCCTTCCTCCGCGCGATACGCGAGCTTAATCTTGCCGCCCTGCAATTCTTCGCCATATGCCGCGCCGAGAAACGGCGCGAGTACTTTGCCGCGCAAAGCGGGATCGGGCGAATGCCAGTCCACATCGAAAAAACGCGCATGCTGAGCGTGACGGCCCCATTCGAGAATGTCCTGCCACCACGCGTTTTCCGAGCCGCCGACGCCCATATGATTCGGCACGACATCGACGATCAGCCCCATGTCATGCGCACGCAGTTTTTCGACGAATCGCCTCAAGCCGTCTTCGCCGCCCAGCTCCAGATTCACCTTCGAATAATCGACGGTGTCGTAACCGTGCGTGGAGCCGGAAGTCGCGGTCGTGATCGGCGACGCATACGCGTGACTCACGCCGAGCGAGGCGAAATAGTCCACTTGCGCGGCGGCGTCGTCGAAGGTGAAGTCCTTGTGCAGTTGAAGCCTGAGCGTGGAGCGCGGTACGGTCATGGTCGGTCTAGGGTTGCAATGAACGCTTGCGCGCCGTATCTACGGCAAGCAGGCGCTCGCAAAAGGCGTCGTCGAGAAATAGCTCGTCGACGGGTTTCGTCATGCGTCGCCGCCAGTTCGGGTGCTCGTCGATCGAACCGGGAAGGTTCGGCTGCTCCAGCAAGGCAAGCAGATCTTCGAGCGGATACGTGACGAGCGGCGCGGGCGTCGCGGCGACGAAAGCCAGTGCTTCATCTACGGGCGCGTGATCGATATCGGGTACATCGATATCTTCAGGTGCGATTTCCGCATCCTGAAACGCGCGCCACAAATGGGCACGGTCCTCGCCCCGTTCTTCCAGCGCCACTTCGACTGCATCGCGTCCGTCGTCGCGGGCCATCGTCTGACCGATCTTCGAGCGCAACACGATGTCCTCGCCGCGCCACCATCCCGTGACGGTCGGCAGGTCGTGCGTCGTCGTCGTTGCGGTCACGCCGCTGTCCCACTCGCGCGGCGGCTTGAAGCCGTCGCCTTCTTCAGCACGTTCGAACCACAGCACTCGAATACCTAGCAAGCCGTGCTCCTGAAGCCTTTCGGTAAACCCCGGTGGCACGGTGCCCAGGCCTTCGCCGACCACGATCGCCTTATACCGCCACGATTCCAGCGCAATCAGACGAAGCAGGTCTTCGAGCGGATAGCGCAAATACGCGCCGTCTTTCGCGCTTTCGCCCTCCGGCACCAGCCACAGGCGGCGCAAGCCCAGAATATGGTCGATGCGGATACCGCCCGCGCATTTGAACGCACAGCGCAACATATCGATAAACGCGGAAAAGCCTTGCGTGCGCATCGCGCGGGGCGAGAAGGTCGTGAGTCCCCACGATTGCCCGGCCTGATTGAAAAGATCGGGCGGCGCACCGACGGAAACGCCCGTCATCATTTCATCGCGATACGACCAGGCGTGACTGCCCGCGCTGTCGCATCCCACGGCCAAATCGGCGACGAGGCCGACGGCCATGCCGGCATCGCGGGCGGCGTGCTGGGCGTGCAGCAGACCTTTGGCGGCGAGCCATTGCGTGAACAGGAAAAAATCCACTTCATGGCGATTCGCTTCGGCGAAAGCGGCGACGGCATCGCTGCGCGGATCGCGTAGTTCGTCGGTCCAGTTGCGCCAGTGGCCTTCGCCATGTTTCGCCAATTGATCCGCTTGCAAGGCTTCGAAGCGCGCGTGATCTTCGAGCGGCCGTCCGCCGTCATCGACAAAGGCCGCAAAGTCCTGATGGAGCGATGAATCCTTCTGCTGCGAGAACGTTTCGAACAGCGCACGCAGGATTGCCATACGCGCTTTCATCGCGCGCGGCCAGTCGATCAGATCGAGTGCTTCGAGCGCTTTCAATTCATCTGCAACACCGGCTTTTTCGATTGCGGCACGCGCAGCATCAACGCCGAGCACCGCAGCCGGATCGATATGCGCGATATTCAGAAACAAGCGCGACGACGGTGAATACGGGCTGAACTTGTGCGGCTCGGCGCTGAACATGGCGTGCATCGGACTGATGGCGAGCGCGTGGCCGTTGCGCCTGGCCGTCTGCGTCGCGAGCGATGCCAGCGCCGTGAAATCGCCGATACCGCCATCGCCATCACGACGCAAGCCGTAGACTTGCGCGGCGACGCCCCACAATGGCGGCGCGTCGCCTGAATCGTCGCTTAGCGCTTGCCACGCATCGACGATGGTGTAGCAGCGCGCGGGCGCCACCGCCAGCGTCGTGCGATGGTCGTTGATCACGAGCGTGTGATAACCCGGCTCCGAAATCGGCGAAAGCAGCGGCGCTTCACCTTTGGGCGATGTAAAACGCCCGTCGATAATCTCGCCGCCTTCCATCTCGATCCGATACCGCGCGCCCGACTTCGCCGCCGACACCGGCAGCGCAATCCCGCGATCCACCTCCGCCGTAATCAGCGGCGGCAGCTTGCGGCCGGTCATTTCGGCATCGATGGCGGTCATGCTTTGCTTGATCTGCGTGGCGTTCGCGCACGGCAAACCGAGCTTTTCGAGCAGCGTGCGCAACGTCGATTCCGGCACGCGGCGCATTTGCTTGTGCGCGTCTTTCCACTCCACTTCGAAGCCCGCGCGTTCGGCGAGCGCTTCGATCGGCGTCATCGGTGAAGTCGTATCGGTGGCGGCGTTCACGAGTTTTGTCCAGTAATCCAAACGATGCACGTATGCGCATCAAGTTCGCCATCCTTAGCATTTGAGGGCGTGGCCAAAATTACCTTGCCTTGCGGCGTTTCCTTGAGCGCGACGGGCGCATCGCCCAAGTTCAATGCGATGGAAAGCGTCTCGCCATCGCCGAGCTTCCACTGCGCGACCAGCGCCTTCTCGCCGATTACCTTTGCGCCGAGCGACTTCGAATCCTTCAAACGCGGCGCAATAAACTTCGCGCGCAATGCCAACGCCGTGCGATAGAAGTTCAGCCAATCGCTGCGGTCCGCATCGTCCGATGCTTTCGGCGACGACATGGCAAACGTCGTCGCATCGTTCGGATCGGGAATCTGCGCGCGGCGTTTTTCATCGGTGAACGCGGAGAACTTCGCGAATTCGCGGCGACGGCCTTCGCGCACGGCATCGGCGAGTTTGTCGTGGTAGTCGGTGAAGAACAGGAACGGTTGCTTCGAACCGTATTGTTCTTCCATGAACAGCAGCGGAATCTGCGGCGACAGCAGCAAGAGCGCGGTCGCGGCGCGCAGGGCGGTATCGCTCGTCAATGAACGCAGACGATCACCCATTGCGCGATTGCCGACCTGATCGTGGTTTTGCAGGAACATGACGAAGCGCGTCGGCGGCAAATGCGCGCTCTTTTCGCCGCGCGGCTTGCCGTCGTGAATCGGAGAAGGATCGCCTTGATAGACGAAGCCTTCCGACAGCACGCGCGCGAGCTTCTCGATCGGCTTGTCGATATACGCGCTGTAATAGCTCTCGTCTTCGCCCGTCAGCAGCACGTGAAGCGTGTTGTGCGCGTCGTCGTTCCATTGGGCATCGAAATGGGTTTCGAGCAGATTGGCCGTGTTGTGCTCGTTTTCCAGCACCAGATGCACATGCCGTCCCGTCTCCACCGATGAACGAATTCGCTGCGCCAATTCACGCAGCCATTCGTCGTCGTTGATGGCGTGAACCGCGTCCAGACGCAGCCCGTCGAAGCGATATTCATTGAGCCAGTAAAGCGCGTTATCGAAGAACAGATCGCGCACTTGCGGACGTTCGAAATCGATCGCCGGTCCCCACGGCGTATCCACGCCTTCGCGGAAAAACGTCTTCGCATACGCGCTCAGATAGTTGCCGTCGGGGCCGAAGTGGTTGTAGACCACATCGAGAAACACCATCAGGCCGAGACCGTGCGCGGTATCGATCAGCTTCTTCAGTTCGTCAGGACGGCCATACGATGAATCTGGCGCGTAGGGCAGCACGCCGTCATAGCCCCAATTGCGCGTGCCGGAAAAGTCATTCAATGGCATCAATTCGATGGCCGTCACGCCGAGTTGCGCGAGTTCCGGCAAACGCGCGGTGACGCCCGCATAACCGCCCATCGCGCCGACATGCAGTTCGTAGAGCACGGTCTCTTCCCACGGACGGCCGTGCCAATCCGTGTGCTGCCATTCGAACGCGCGCGGATCGATCACTTCGCTCGGGCCGTGCACATCTTGCGGCTGAAAACGCGACGCCGGATCGGGCACCGCAAGCTCCGCATCCAGCCGATACCGATACAGCGCGCCCGCGTTCGCCTCGGCTTCGGCTTCGAACCAGCCATCGCCGGTGGGCTGCATATCGATAAGCGTCGGAGCGGCGTCTTGCGCGCTCTGCAATTCCACTTGCACCTGCTCGCGCGATGGCGCCCAGAAGCGGAATCGCGTGCGCGGGTTTTCGCACTTCGCGCCGGAAAGCTGCGCGCCGAAAGGAAGGCTACATGCGTGTTGATGCTTATGCGGGTCGATCGGACGTTCGGACATGATGGGTGCCTGATGAACAGCTTAACGATATGAAGCGACGAGATAGTTCGCGTGCTAGGTCGGATCGATTTCGGGCGGACGATGCGACACCATCGTTCCGGGATCGGGCGGCAGCGCGGTCAGAAGACGCGCGCCCTGATGCGGACCCGCGAGCCACGCGGTCTGCCAATCGGCATCGCCCGTTGGCTGCGCCAGCAACACGACGATGCTGTGCGCGGCAACTTCCAGCTCGCTGCCGATCAGCGGACGCTGCACTGCATCCGGCTCCGCGCTATCCACGAGCACATTCCATTCCAAGTGCGGCGCGGGCGGCGTAAAAGCGAGCGCGTGGGGCGAGGCGTTGAACATCAGCAACAACACGTCGATTTCCCCGTCGATGCCCGGCCCCGCGCGGCGCAGCGTCAGCGCGCGTCCTTCCGGATCCTGCCATGCTTCGATGCCGAGCGCGTTGCCGCGTTCATCGAACCAGCTTACGTCGTAGAGGCCGGGAAGCACTTCGCGATCGCCATACAGGAAGCGCGTTTCGCGCAGCACCGGGTATTTTTTGCGCAACGCAATAACGCGCGACACGAACTCCGTCATGGATTTGCCTTGTGGCGAATCCGCCGCCGTCCAGTCGATCCACGAAACCTCGTTGTCTTGGCAATACGCGTTGTTGTTGCCGTTTTGCGTGCGGCCGAATTCATCGCCGCCGAGCATCATCGGCGTGCCGAGCGAAAGCAGCGTGGTCGCGATCATCGAACGGGCGACGCGGGCGCGAAGATCGCGCATGGCGGGATCGTCGGTCGGACCTTCGGTGCCCCAATTCGCGCTGCAATTCTCGTTGTGGCCGTCGTTATTGCCTTCCTGATTGATCTCGTTGTGCTTGTGCGAGTAGGCGGTGGTATCGGCGAGTGTGAAGCCGTCGTGCGAAGCGACGAAGTTGACCGATGCCCACGGTTTTCTAAAGCGCCGATTGAACAATTCCGCCGATCCGGTCAGCCGCGCGGCGAGATCGGGCCGCATGCCGGAATCGCCGCGCCAGAACCGCCGCACGCCATCGCGATATTTGTCGTTCCACTCCGCGAAACCCGGCGGATGATTGCCGACCTGATAGCCGTCCGGACCGATATCCCACGGCTCGGAAATCAGCTTGCGCGTGGAGAGAATCGGGTCCTGGCGAATGGCATCGAAGAAACCGGAACCGGGATCGAAGCCGTGACCTTCGCGGCCCAGCGTGACGCCGAGATCGAAACGAAAGCCGTCGATATTGAAAGCCGTGCACCAATAGCGCAGCGAGTCCATCACCATTTGCAGCACGCGCGGGTGCGAGAGATTGACCGTGTTGCCGCAGCCGGTTTCGTTGATGTAATGGCGTTCGTCGCCGGGAATCAGGCGGTAATAGCTCGCGTTGTCCAGGCCGCGCCATGACACCGTCGGGCCTTGCTCGTTGCCTTCGCACGTGTGGTTGTAGACCACGTCCAATATCACTTCGATGCCTGCCGCATGCAGTTGCCTCACGGCGATACGCATTTCGTTCAGCCGATGCGTGGACAAATACGACGGTTCGGGCGCGAAGAACGCAGCGGTGTTGTAGCCCCAGTAATTGCGCAGACCGCGTTCGACGAGAAAGCGATCGTTGAGGAACGCATGCACCGGCAAAAATTCGACGGCGGTGATGCCGAGCTTTTGCAAATGTTCGATAAACCACGGCGACGATAGCGCGGCGAACGAACCGCGTTCGTGCTGGCGAATGTCGTTGCGCATCATCGATGCACCGCGTACGTGCGTTTCGTAGATGATGGTTTCGCCCCACGGCACGTCGGGACGTACATCGCGCGACCAGTCGAAGGCGTCGTCGGTGACGATGCACTTGGGCATCGCGGGAGCGGAGTCGCGGCGGTCCATCGACATGTCGAGTCGGTTCGAGTGGACTCGATAGCCGAAGAGGGCATCGGACCAGCGCCATGGGCCTACGAGTTTCTTGGCGTAGGGATCGAGCAGGAGTTTGTGCGGGTTGAAGCGATGGCCGTGCTGCGGTTGATACGGGCCGTGGGCGCGGAAGCCGTAGACTGTGCCCGGATGGGCTCCCGGGAGGTAGCCGTGCCATATTTCGTCCGTGCATTCGGGCAGGTCGAAGCGCATGAGCTCTTTTCTGCCTGTGCTGTCGAATAGGCATACTTCGATGCGGTGCGCGTTTGATGAGAAGACCGCGAAGTTGACGCCTAAGCCGTCCCAGTTGGCTCCGAGCGGGTAGGGCGCGCCCGGGAGCAGCTTTTCGGGGAGTGCGTTTGCCATGTTTGGGTTTTTTCCCTGTTCTTGCTGCTGGCTTTGTCTTGCGTTTATGTTCAGTAGCCGCCTCCCCGGCGGGGGGATCACTTTCTTTGCTGCTGCAAAGAAAGTAATCAAAG
>NZ_JAQFVG010000031.1 GCF_029439455.1 Caballeronia sp. BR00000012568055
CGGCGCGCTGGTCGGCTTGACGCTGGTATCGGCGGGCGTGAATTATTGGCTGATGATTCCGCTGGTGTGTTTGTTCGGGCTGGTGCAAGGCTCGTTTGTCGAGCGTATTGGCGTGAGACCGGCAATCAAGATTAAGTCGGAGTTTGGCTGGATCATGTCCACCATCGCGCTCGGCATTATCTTCAAGAATGTCGCGGAAAATGTATGGGGTCGCGATGATCTGCGCTTTCCGTCGCCGTTGCCTGAAGCACCGCTCAAGGTGCTAGGCGCGAATGTCTTGCCGATGGAGTTACTGGTCGTCGGCGGCGCGTTGGTGATGATGCTGGCCGTGGAATTTTTCAACCGCAAGACGATCTTCGGCAAGGCCGTGGTCGCCACTGCTAACGATCGCGATGCCGCTGCGCTTATGGGCATCAACACGGGCCTTGTCATCACGTTCTCTTACGCGCTTTCATCGCTGACGGCTGCATTTGCAGGGGTTTTGATTGCGCCGCTGACATTAACCGGCGCGACGATGGGTGCGGTACTCGGACTCAAAGCCTTTGCAGTAGCGATCATCGGCGGCTTGTCTAGCGGCATGGGCATTGTCGTCGGCGGAATGATTCTAGGCATCGCCGAAACGACAACCGGCTTCTATATTTCGACGGGCTATAAAGACGTGCCCGGACTCGTGCTGCTGCTGATCGTGCTTGCGGTGAAACCCGCCGGACTGTTCGGCAAGACAGCGATCAAGAAAGTCTGAGGCAGCCATCATGAAAGCAAAGAACTGGATCGCGGCTTTGGTGGGCCTTGTTGCGCTTGCCATATTTCCGATTGCATCGGGCAATGCGTATTACATACACCTCGTCGAAACTATCATGATTTACGCGATTCTGCTCTTCGGGCTGGATATCGTGGTCGGTTATACGGGACAGGTGTCGCTAGGACACGCGGGATTATTCGGCGTCGGCGCGTACACCGCCGGCGTGCTGTTTATCAAATTAGGCATGCCGTTCTATGTGACCGCGCCTTTAGCGATCCTGATTACCGCAGGCTTTGGCGCCATCCTTGCCTTACCCGCTTTGCGCGTATCCGGTCCTTATCTCGCGATGGTGACGCTCGCGTTTGGCACGATCATCCAGATTCTGATCAACGAAATGGATTTTTTGACCAACGGCCCGATGGGATTGAAAATTCCTAAGCCAATGTTCGCGGGGCATCGTCTGGACGAGACGCAGTATTACTGGCTCGTTGCGGCTATGCTTGTCGTCTCGCTGATCGTGGTGCATCGCGTATTGAAATCTCATCTTGGACGCGCATTTGAAGCCTTGCGCGACAGCCCGATCGCATCGGATTGCATGGGCGTGTCGGTGTATCGGCATAAGGTGTACGCGTTCGTTATCAGTGCGGGATTTGCAGGATTGGCAGGATGTCTTTATTCGTATTCCGAACAATATATTTCGCCGAATACGTATAATTTCGAACTGACCATTTTGTTCCTGCTTGCGATCATCATGGGTGGCCGCAAGACTCGCACGGGCGCGATCATCGGTTCGACGGTGATCGTATTATTGCCAAAGCTGCTAGACGATATTTCCAACTTCAGAGTCGTGGCGACCGCATTGGCCGTATTGGTGATTGTGGGCGCGGTGCTCGCGCTTGCACGCAAAACCACGACAATCCAACGCGTCGCAGTGCCAATTATCGGAACAGCGGGGCTGGCGATTTTTTCTTTCTGGATTGAAGCACTCACGGATTGGCGCTTGACGATCTTCGGCCTGATGATCCTGCTCGTCGTGTATTACTTGCAGGACGGTATCGTCGGCTTCGTGCGCAAAACGCTGAACATGGGCCGCGTGCGCGTCACAAAAGTCGATACGGAAGAACTCGCCAAAGAATCGCGTCAGGACGACGCCATTGCCGCTGTCGCCATAGAAGGCGCGGACACAATTCTCAATGTACGCAATGTACTGATGCAGTTCAGTGGCCTTAAAGCGCTCAACGACGTGAACATGACCGTCAAACGCGGCACGATTCACGGCTTGATCGGGCCTAACGGTTCCGGCAAAAGCACGATGATGAATGTCCTGACCGGCATCTATGTTCCGACTGCGGGCGCGATCGAATATCAAGGCGAATCGCTTGCGGGACGCACGTCAGCGAAGATCGCGCTATCGGGCATTGCACGCACATTTCAGAACGTGCAGTTGTTCGGCGAAATGACCGCACTTGAGAACGTGCTCGTGGGCCTGCATCACACTTTCAAATCCAACTTTGCGGATGTCGGCGTTATGAGCGGTCGATATCGACGTGAAGAACAAGCAGCGCGCGAGCGTGCGTTCAATATGCTGCGATTCGTAGGGCTTGAGAATGTCGCAAGTGAGGAAGCGCGGAATTTACCCTATGGCAAGCAACGCTTGCTTGAAATAGCTCGCGCGCTTGCCCTCGATCCCCAACTGCTACTGCTCGATGAACCCGCTGCGGGCCTTACCGCGCCCGACATACGCGAACTCGTCGCGATCATACGCAAAGTGCGGAATCATGGAATAACTGTAGTCCTGATTGAACATCACATGGATGTGGTGATGAGTGTATGCGACACCGTTTCGGTGCTGGATTTCGGGCAGAAAATTGCCGAAGGCAAGCCCGCCGAAATTCAGGCCAACGAAAAAGTAATCGAAGCGTATCTGGGCGGACAAGCTGCGCAAGCAGCAGCTTAACGGGGAAACGCATATGCTGACGATCGAGAACCTGCATGCGGGCTATGGCAAGGTGAAAGTCTTGCATGGCATTTCGCTTAGCGTGCCTAAAGCGAAAGTGGTCACGCTGATCGGTTCGAATGGCGCGGGCAAGACCACGACCATGCGCGCTATTTCCGGCATGATCAAGGCGACGTCTGGCGAAATTACTATGGGCGTAGGCAGTGACGCCAGACGTATCGATTCTCTTGATTCGTACAAGATCGCGCGCCTGGGCCTTGCGCATTCGCCCGAAGGCCGACGTGTCTTTGCGACGATGTCGGTAACGGACAATCTTTTGCTGGGCGCGTTTCCTCGTTTGACGTGGGCGCGTCCCAAAGGCGATGTTGCAGCGGACCTGGAACGCGCGATCGAACTCTTTCCGCGCCTTAAAGAACGTCGCAATCAGCTTGCGGGAACCTTATCGGGCGGCGAACAGCAAATGCTTGCGATGGCGCGCGCAATTATGCTGAACCCCGACCTCGTCTTACTCGATGAACCGTCGATGGGTCTTGCGCCCATTCTCGTTGACGAAGTATTTCGGATCATCGAGCGCCTTAAAAAAGACGGTGTGACGATGTTGCTCGTCGAGCAATTCGCGGCGGCTGCGTTGAATGTCGCGGATTATGGCTATGTGCTCGAAAACGGCCGCGTTGCAACGCATGGTCCTGCGGAGCAATTGCGCAATGATCCTTCGGTCAAGGCCGCGTATCTAGGGGCGAGCCACTAGAGGCGATTAGCGGCCATCGCGTACGCGCCGTTCGAGCCTGAACACACCCGGCGGCACGAAATACGTGCCGAAGCGCACAAGACCCGCTTTCTTAAGGTGACACGTCATTTCGAAGCTGACTTGCAAGCCGGGATCATCGCAATCCAGAATGGCGATATCGATTGCTCGAATACGAGGCTCATATTTGAGCAAGGTCGTTTCCATTTGTTGCTTAAGCGCGTGCGACGATCCCGGCAATTCCTTATACACGTTAGTCAAATCCGGCAAGCCATAATCCGACAAATGCTTCAATGCGCCGGCACGCGTGTTCAGAATGCGCCGCACGTTCTGCTGCACACTCAAGGCTTCGAGTGTGCGGTCGTCGAATTGATCGATTGCTTCGCCGTCGATCTGACCAAGCAACATGTCATAAAGCGATGGACCCGCTGGCATGTCGGCTCGCTTCAGGCGTTGACATTGGCATCATGATCGATGAATTCGATCGCGAGATTGCCTTCTTCCGAACTCGCAAGACGAATTTCTGCGGGCACGATGCCGGTTGCCATACGCGTCAGCAATTCGCGTGAAACAGTGGGAAGGATGCGTTGATCGAGAAACGCATCGACGGTGCGTGCGCCGGATTCGCGGGCGAGACAATGTTGTGCCAGTGAGGCTATCAGCGATTCATCGCAAACGAGTTCGACATTGTGTTGACGCTTAAGCCGCGCGCCGATTTTATCGAGCTTGAGTCTTACGATCGCAGCGATCGCATCGGCATTCAAAGGCCGATAAACAAGCGTTTGAAAGCGCGCAAGCAGAGCAGGTTGAAAGTGCTTGACGAGGGGATCGTGAATGACGTCCAACAAAGCGGCCTGAGCGATGTCGGGATTATCAGTCGTCGCTTCGTCGATCTGAGCGCTGCCGAGATTCGATGTCATCAGAATGACGCAATTTCGGAAATCGATCTCGCGACCTTCGCCATCGCGCATGGTGCCGCGATCAAATACCTGGTAGAAGATGTCGAGCACGTCGCGATGCGCTTTTTCGACTTCGTCGAGCAATACCACGCTATAGGGCCGCTGACGCACGGCTTCCGTCAGCACGCCGCCGCGTCCATAGCCGACATAACCCGGTGGCGAACCCTTCAATTGCGACACGGTATGCGATTCTTGGTACTCCGACATATTGATTGTCGTAAGCGCGCTTTCGCCACCGAACAAGGTATCGGCCAAAGCAAGCGCCGTTTCCGTCTTACCGACACCCGATGTGCCTGCAAGCAGAAATACGCCCAAAGGAGCGCGCTCGCTTTTAAGGCCTGCTTTAGCGGTGCGAAGGCTTTGCGCGAGCATGCCGAGTGCGTCTTCTTGTGCGACCACGCGTTTGGCGAGTTGCTGTTCAAGCGTCAACAGACCCACCAACTCATCTTCGACGAGATTGCCGACCGGAACGCCGGTCCATTCCGCGACGACTCGCGCGATAGCCTGCGCATCGACGTCGGCGAAGATCAGCGGCGTCTTGCCCTGGGCTTCAGCCAAAGCATGTTTTGCGCGGGAAATCGCCTCTGCGTCGGGCTTTGCGTGACCGTCACTGCGTTGTTGCAGCAGCGTTTGCACAAGCGACAATTCCCGCTCATAGCGCGATGTCATCTCATCGACTTCATGTTTTGCCTGCTCGATGGACGCGTCCAACGCTTCGCGCCGCGTTGCGACATCGTCGATACCCGCACGCTCGTCTGCATCGAGTGTGTCGCGCTCGAGTTCCAACGCGGCTACGCATGCTTTGGCACGTTGAAGTTCTGCGGGCGCCGTGTCGAGTCCCATACTTACGCGCGCCGCTGCGGTGTCGATCAGATCGACTGCCTTATCGGGCAATTGGCGCGCGGGAATATAGCGTCGTGACAGCTTGACGGCGGCAACCAATGCCTCGTCACGTATATGAACGTGGTGGTGCGTCGCGTAGCGCGTGGCGAGGCCGCGCAGCATGAGACAAGCGGTGTCGTCATCGGGTTCTTCGACCTTGACCAACTGGAAGCGTCGCTCGAGTGCTGCATCGCGCTCGAAATATTCTTTGTACTCGGACCACGTCGTGGCCGCGATGGTGCGCAATTCACCGCGCGCGAGAGCGGGCTTCAGCAAATTCGCGGCGTCGGAACCTCCAGCGGAATTACCCGCGCCAATCAATGTGTGTGCTTCGTCGATAAACAACAACACGGGCGTTGCCGATGCCTTCACTTCATCGATGACATTTTTCAGGCGTTGTTCGAACTCGCCTTTTACGCCTGCACCTGCCTGAAGCAAGCCGAGGTCGAGCGTGAGAATGCATACATCACGCAGCAAGGCAGGCACGCTGCCATCGACAACGCGCAAGGCAAGCCCTTCCACGAGCGCGGTCTTACCGACGCCCGGCTCGCCTACGAGAATCGGGTTGTTCTTGCGACGACGCACGAGCACGTCGATCATTTGCTGGATCTCGCGATCACGACCGAAAACGGGATCGATGTCACCGCGACGCGCTTTCTCCGTCAAGTCGATCGCGAAGCGGGAGAGGGCATCGCTATCGACAGAACGTTGCGGCGTGCTCTTTTCAGGCACTGGATCTGCCGATGTTGCTTCTGGTTCTTCCACGTTCGCTTCGTTCTCACATGAACGCTGCCCCAGACGCGGTAGCAATCGCTCGATCTGCGCCGTCGATAGTGAAAGCAACGGCCACGCATCCTGAGTGCGCATGACATGCGGCGCATGGATGATTGCTTGCAAAAGATTTGCAGAACGAATCGTTCCTTCGATATCCTCGCGTGACGCAATATTCCACGCATCCTGCAATACGCTGGCCAATTGGATCGACAAGGCTGGCATGCCACGCAGATTGCGTGGTAAGCGATCGATGGCGGCGAGCAGCGCATTCCAGATCGCATCGATATCGATCTCGTAGTGACGGAGAATCGCAGGAATATCTCCGTCGTCCGCTTCGAGCAATTTCAGCAGCCAATGCTCGACGGTGATTTCATCGGCAAGCCGTGTCTGACAGAGGCTTGCGGCCGCTTCCAGCGTGCGTGCGCAATGCGGGTTGAGTCGTCGAAGCAAATGGGTGGTGTCGCGCGAAGTCATAACGGAAATTTCAAAGATTCGAAAAACGCCGGTTCATGTTGAGTGAACCGGCGAACGGGCCGGATCAGTTGATCCAGCCCGAATGCAACTCAAGCGTGCAAGTTATGCGCGCTCGTTCCACGTATCGCTGTGGATAATGTTGCCGTCCTTATACGACCACGTGATCTTCTCGTAGCGCAGTTCGATTTCTTCGAGATGGTTGTGCTTTTCGTACTCCGGAATTTTGATGTCGAGCATCTTCGGACGAACCGCAACGACCTTCACGTTGTCGAGCTTGGTGTTGAAGTATTCCTTCTCCTTGCCCGCATCGTCGATCTTGTACCACTTGATTTCGACGGACTTCAGCGTTTGACCGCTCGTCACCGCTTTATACAGATACGGCGTCGAGGAATCGGTTTCCTTGGTGAGCTTGATCGGCGCGTGAACGCGCGTGCCGGTCAGCTTGCCCGTGTTGCCGTCGGTCGGGATGTGGATGCCATGATCGAACGCGACCAGTTCGACGCTGCCTTCGCGCTCCTGGACGGTAACAGAACCTTTGATGTCGGCGCCGCCGTCATCCTTGACCCACATATAGGCCGGAATTGCCATAATCTACTCCTATTCGTACTACCAAACATTCTCGAAAAACGATGTTTTCGAGTCTTCAAAGTCCCGGAACCAAAGCTCCGGGTTACTACATCGGCTTTACGTTGTGGAGTCGGGTACGAGTGTGATCTCGACGCGACGATTCTTTGCGCGACCCTCGGCCGTGTCGTTCGGGGCGATCGGGCGCGTGTCGCCGTAGCCCTGAATGGCGAACTGTGTAGCCGCAATACCCGATGCGTCGATCAGCCAGTCGCGCAAGGCAGCCGCTCGTGCAACAGAGAGTTTCAGGTTGCTCGCGGCATTGCCTGCGTTGTCCGTGTAACCCGCTACGAGAATACGCTTGCCGGGGTGTGCCTTGATCATCTCCAAAGCCTTGACCAGCGTGCGATTCGAGCCGGGTTTGAGTTGAGTCTTTCCGCTATCGAACAAGGACATGCTGTCCAGTGTCACGACTTCGGGCGGCGGCGGTGGCGGTTGATACGAGGCGATTGCCGTGTTCAAAGCAGGAGCGACACTGGCACCGTGATACAAGCCGAACGACAGCCGCAACGGTACGCTTGTGCGGGCATAGCGATCCAGTTCATCGCGATCGGCGACGAGCGCTTTCAATGCTTCGCGACGCGCTGCATCGTGATCGGCGGAAATATCACGGTAGCGCGTGATATCTGCGTCGATGCGCGTGAGCAATTCGGCGTTATGACGTCCGGCGCCGAGAAACGCGGCCGCGGCAGCCAACGCAATGATTGCGATTGCATGACCGAGTGCGGCGATCCGCGGCGAAACGCGCAGGCGACGCGGCATCGCTTCGATCAGAGGCTGCGGAAGCGGCCACGGTGCCGGAGAAGCGGCGACATCGGCGGGCATGACATGCGTCTTCCGGCGCAGATCCTGCTCCCAGGGTTTTTCTGCATTGCTGGCTGGACCGCAATCGATCCATCCGGCACCGTGCAGCGCCCACGGCGCGGCAGGTTGCCGTGGATCGGTAAGGATGCCGAATATAACGCGTTGCGTCCATCCGACGATGGCGGCAAGACTGGCTGCGAGCGGTGCAGCGGCGGGATCGCTTTCAGCGTTGCACAACATGGTTTCGAAGCGCTGTGCATCGACGAGCGGGGTCGATGTCGAAACGCCGTACCACTGCAACGAAGCGTTTTTTCCACGTGTCAGACGTTGATACACCGCGACATAAGCAGGCATCCGCATGCCGACCATACGCGATGCGTCCGCGAGTGACTGGCGCGATATGCGCAATGATTGCGCAAGCGCGTCTTCATCGTCATAAAGGGCAGGCGCTACGCTCAGTACAACGCCGTCGGGTGCCTGACCATCACGCCATTGCCGCATGGCAAGTGCGAGTTGCGGCAGTTCCCGCACGCGATCCGCACGCAACCAGATCGCGCCGTCGCCGACATAGACGAGCCGCTTCTCATCCTGATGACGATCGAACAGCGCGTTGAGCGCATCGCCCGTTACGATCACGAGGGGCATGCGCGTGCGCAGACTCACGGGGATGTCCGCAGTCGCTGCGCTCAGCGCCTTGAGCACATGCGCGCTTTGCTGACGCGCACGCGACAACTGGCGCGTTCTATAAGCGACCAGCAGCACGGCTAGTAGCAGAATGACGATGGTGCAAGACCACACCCATTCTTTCCCAAGCGGCTGCACGAACCAGTGCACTGCGAGCGCGAGCGCGGCCGCAAGGGTCACGATCGAGCGTGCGGGGTATCCGAGCCTTTGAACCGAGTTCACTTTTTAACCGCTGCCGTTGGCATCGAGGCAAGCTGAGCGTCGAGTGCCAGGTGCCACGAGAACCATGCGGCGAGGGCAATGAGCGTTGCGATTCCCGCGATAGCCCAAGGCGAAAGACGATGAAACCAATCACCAAGGCGCTGACCGTCGCGTTCGACGAGGAACGTCTCCGATTGCGCGGGGCGCAGGCGTTCAAGGAGCGTGTTCAGGCGACTAAGCAAGGCATCGCGGCTGGCATCGCTTTCGAGAGCATAGCGGCCCTTGAACCCTAGACCGAGCACGGCGGCATAGCATTCGAGCAAACCGATATTCGGCGATGGTTCGCGCATGCGTGCTTCCAAGCGCTCGAATACATATTCGCCTGCGTTGTGGTGGTTTAGCCGCTCGACCTGAAGCGGTTCTGCGATCCATAGCGCCTTCTTCGTTTCGTCCAGGTGACGAAGCGCGGTTTCATCGAGCAGGGCGCATTGTGCGACGATCGCGTCGTCTCTAACGTCGCGTGTAAAGCCGCGTTGATCGAGTGTGAGCGTGAATTCCTGCACGATCTGCTTGCAGCGGTTTCTAAGCATAGCGAAATCTTCCGCCTTGCCTCCGCTCGCTAGATTCGTAACAAGCAATGCCGAGTCGCGCAGCAATTCACGTATGCCGCCGCCCGCCGCTTGCGAAAGAGCCGGCCCGCTCCTTGGCGGTGAGATATTTTCTTTAAGAAGTGTGGATATCGTCATGCTTTGAGCACAGCATAAAGTTCGAGCGTTGCATCGGGAATCGATGCTGGCAAATAAACCTGGCAAGCGCGCGCGTTCATCATTCGCACATGGGCCTGGCTTGTGGCATCGAGCGCGAAATATTGGTTATCGAGTCGAACGGGAATGGCAGACGGCACGCGCTGCACCGGTTTGAGTGCAATGCCCGCGAGCGCCGAATTGACGATATGTGCGACGTCGTCCGGCGCACCGATCTTGCACAGGCGAGGAAAACGCTCGATCAGTTCGAATGCCGGCAAGGACGAATTGACCGAGATATACCAGTCGGCGTTATCCGTTGCGATGCGATCGTCCTTGATCTGGCCGGACCATAAGGTGGCATTGTCGCGAGCCAGTCCGATCGAGACCACGCGCGAAGGAATGATGGCATCGAGCAATTGACGCATCGACGCCTCAAGCTGAGCAAAGACCTCGTCGGCGCGCGTGTGATCGTAAAGCGGAATATCACTAAGCTGCGAACCGGTAGAGAAGGTCAATAGCGCACTAACGAGTTCGCTAAGTACACCGTAAAGCCGCTCGGTAGGTTGAGTCGGGTGTGAAGCGAGAAAGCGCAATTTCGGCCATGCGGCATGAATGCAATGCAGCAGCCAGAAGAGTTGCACATCCGCTATGCCGTATTCCGCGACTTGCTCGATCCGTTCGCTGCGCCGCGCGCTAAGCGCCAGACTCTTGGCAAGCAAAATGTCCGCAATACGATTGATGCGTTCGATATGAAGCGCGTGAGCGTTTAAGGTCAGGCAAGGGGGTACAAAGCGCGTATCCAGTTGAAACTGGCTGCTGGTCGATCGCGTTAGGCGGGCTATCGGACAAACCGTATCGTCCGCATGCGATTCGAAGTCGAACAGCAAACGCAAAGCATGTCGCTCCGCCGCAATTTCGACTTCGTCGGTGCCATTCATATCGACAACTTTAACGAATTCTCGATAATAACGACGCGGCCGGCTAAGCGTTGTTTCGTCCGTGCGGCAGTTGCTTCCATTAGCGTCCGGAAGGGCAAGCGCGGCAAGCACGGTCACACTTTGCAGATCGGGCGAAACGCCTTGAGTGAGGTCGCGTGCGGGTGGCAACGTATGCGCCACCGCTGTGTCGATTGGTGTGCCGTCGGGAAATCGCAGCTTGAGGCGAGTAAGTTTGAAACGTCCGGAAGCAAGTGCATCTTCGTCGATATCCACGCCCAACGTGCCCCACGGTTCAGCGAGCGTAGCGTTGGCCAACTGGCGCAATGCGAAGTCGTTCCAGCGCTCTTGTTGCTGGAAGTGCTGTTGCGTAAGGATGAGTCCTTCGTGCCAAAGCGGTTTATCGATCCGCATGTCTTATTGCGCCGCGAGTATGGTTGGTTGAGTGAGGCGGCGAATTCTAACCGCTCGGGTGTCATTCGTGCAGCAATTTACTAATCATATTGAAAAGAATCAAATTCTAGAGCTATTCTTGATTGAGTGATGTCATTTAGGGTTGTAGATTATCTTGAATGAGAGTGTTTCTACGGCAATGCTGTTGTGTGGCGGTCAATCAAATTAACAAAAATGCTTAAAGATTAAGCGCGATTTGGAAAATTGGCAGTGCAACGCAAAACCTGTTCTAATACTGCCCCGGAAAATGAAAGAACATAGAACACCGAATTCTTTTTTAATTTATAAGGAGTGTTGATGGATAGCTTCCAGCGAGAAATTCCCAAGAGCAGAGTGTCTATTACTCTGGACCTGCACACCGGCGGCGCACAGAAGAAGGTCGAATTGCCGCTCAAGTTGCTCGTGGCAGGCGACTTCAGCGCAGGCCGCGAGCAAGCGCCCGTGTCGGAGCGCAAGAAGGTCAATATCGACAAAAACAATTTCGACGCTGTGCTTGCCGACTATGCCCCGGACCTGAAGTTTGCAGCGGAGAACACGCTTGCCGCCGACGGTTCCGATCTGCCGGTAAATCTGTCTTTCCGTTCGATGAAAGACTTCGAGCCGGAGCACGTCGCACGTCAGATTCCGGAACTGCAGGCGTTGCTCGCTGTGCGCAATCTGCTGCGTGACCTCAAGTCGAATCTGCTTGACAACGGCACGTTCCGCCGCGAATTCGAAAAGATTTTGAAGAACAAGGAACTGTCGGACAAGCTACGTGGCGAACTCGCGCAGATTGCGACTGCTGCAACGCAAACCGAAGGCAATGCGTAAGACGCATCCGGAACTCTGATCCGCACTAAGGACAAAACCAATAATGAGTAAGAATCCCGCCCGTCAAAGCGCAGGTGCCGACACCATTGTGCTCGATGCGCCTCAAGACGCATATGGCGACAGCGTGTATGCATCGCTGTGCAACAAGATCAATCTGAGTCCGGTTGCGCAAGCGCGTCCGCTCGAAGCATTCCGCGATAATGATATGCTATCCGAAGCTTCCGCCGACGAGCGTCTGGCGCGTGGCATGGGCGCATTTCTCGATCTGGTCGCGCAAAGCAGCAAGCCGGTGGATCGGCTGGACAAGTCGCTGCTCGATTTCTTTATCGGACAACTGGATCGCCAGATCAGCAGGCAGCTCGATTCGGTGATGCACAACCCCGAATTCCAGGCGCTCGAAGGCCGCTGGCGCGGTCTCAAGATGCTGGTGAGCCGCACGGATTTCCGCAAGAACGCGCGTATCGAAGTGCTCGATGTATCGAAGGACGCGCTGACACGTGACTTCGAAGACTCGCCTGAATTGATCCAAAGCGGTCTGTACCGGCTTACGTATATCGAGGAGTACGATACACCGGGCGGTCAGCCGATCAGCGCAATGGTCAGCGACTTCGAATTCGCGAATTCTCCGCAAGACGTGGCGCTGTTGCGCAATATCTCGAAGGTTGCAGCGGCCGCGCATATGCCGTTCATCGGTTCGGTCGGCGCACAGTTCTTCGGCAAGAAGTCGATGGAAGAAGTCGCTGCCATTCAGGACATCGGCAATTACTTCGACCGCGCTGAATATATCAAGTGGAAGAGCTTCCGTGACACGGATGACGCCCGCTACGTCGGTCTGGTGATGCCGCGTGTGCTTGGCCGTCTGCCTTACGGAAAGGATACGACGCCTGTGCGCGCGTTCAATTACGAAGAGCAGGTCAAGGGCCCGGATCATGATCGCTATCTGTGGGTGAATGCCTCGTTTGCATTTGCTGCAAACATGACGCGCAGCTTCGTGAATAACGGCTGGTGTGTGCAGATTCGTGGTCCGCAAGCGGGCGGCAAGGTCGAAGATCTGCCGGTGCATTTGTACGATCTCGGCACGGGTGTGCAGCCCAAGATTCCGACCGAAGTGCTGATTCCGGAAACGCGCGAGTTCGAATTCGCCAATCTGGGTTTCATTCCCCTGTCGTTCTACAAGAACCACGACTTTGCCTGCTTCTTCTCGGCCAATTCGACGCAAAAGCCGGCGCTGTACGAGACCAAGGAAGCGACGGCAAACAGCCGCATCAATGCACGTCTGCCGTATATCTTCCTGCTTTCGCGCATTGCGCATTACCTTAAGCTGATTCAGCGCGAGAATATCGGCACGACCAAGGACCGCCGTCTGCTCGAACTCGAACTGAACAACTGGATCAAGAGTCTCGTCACCGAGATGAAGGATCCGGGCGATGAATTGCAGGCATCGCACCCGCTTCGTGAAGCGAAGGTGATGGTCGAGGATATCGAAGATAATCCTGGTTTCTTCCGCATCAAGCTCTTTATCGTGCCGCACTTCCAGGTGGAAGGCATGGATATCGGCTTGTCGCTGGTGTCGCAAATGCCTAAGGCCAAGAGCTGATCTGGCTAAGCCGGTGCATCCCAAACCATGCACCGGCTTGACTTAAAACAACAAGCGACACATCACCCTAGACTGGCATATCCTTATACAAACGCACACAAGCGCTTGCTAAGGAGACAGTCATGATCACCGG
>NZ_JAQFVG010000032.1 GCF_029439455.1 Caballeronia sp. BR00000012568055
ATTTTCAAATTTACGCGTCGTATCGCGGCACGAGTGGCAGCGGATTTTTCGGCACGCTGAAAGTAGTCCGAAAGACCGATGGCAAACTGCTGTTTCCATTCGATGGCGCAGACAATATTGGCCCTTATGCGACGAAAGCAGAAGCGGTAGAAGCCGCGCAGCAACGCGGCAATGAAGTCGTATTCGGCGATCTCGCGCGGCCCGAGTTGTAATTTGAACGCGAACCCGTCCGAAACTCATCCCTTTTCAGGTTCGTCAATTGCTGGACAAAGCATGTGTCCATCTCCATGCGGGGATCGCCATGTATCTAGTCGGGGAGTATTTCATCGAGTGCTATCCGGAACAGATCAGCGCTGATCGATGGACGGCATGGGCCAAAATCTCGCGCCGCAATGACTATCGCCGGTTTGCTTCGGTGCCGACGGTTGAATATCCCACGGGCGTTCAGACGCATACGCGCGCGACCGCCGAGCGCGCCGGTGTCAATTGGGCGAAGGTGTTGATCGCCAATAAGCGCGACGAACTGGAAGAGTCGCTCGAGCAGAGCCTGTCTGCTCCGTAAGCCTCAGCGCTTGTCGATATATGAACTGCCCACGAGCGAGTCGTATTGAAGCGGCTCCGCTGAAACTATCACGCGCAGCATTTGAATAAACGCATTGCCATCTTCCAGATTTTCAACGATCACGCGCGCCGTGCGCAGCGAAATGGAATCGGTGACGCGGCCCGATTCGTCGTCGTCGAGTTGAAAGCGGAAACGATGGATTTCCTCGGAGGCGGTTTCGCCGGGCGTTTCATGGGCGATGATGGTTGCTTGCATCGAATTTCCCTTATCAGGCGCGGGTAGTTTTATCGACGTTTGGGTAATGCCGGATCAAACGAGGTAGCAAGGCGCATTCCGTGACGCCCTTATTTTGCGGAATGGAACTTGCGACCCGCAGCGCATGACGACCTCATCGAAGCGCATGCGCACGCTCGCTGCGGGCACGCAGACGCACGCGGCTGCCTCGAATAAAACGTTGCCGGGATTGATGCTCGGCGCGTTGGGCGTCGTGTTCGGCGATATCGGCACCAGTCCGATCTACGCGTTGCGGCAAGGCGTAAGCGAAGCGGGCGTCGTGAATGCGCCGGTCGTGCTCGGCATCTTGTCGATGATCGTGTGGGCTGTGGTGATCGTCGTGATGGGCAAGTACGTGTCCTACGTGATGCGCGCGGATAACGAAGGCGAGGGCGGCATTATCGCGCTGACGGCGCTGGTGCGCTCCGGTTACGAACAGGACGGCCGACACGTTCCGCATCTGCTGCTGATGGCCGGTCTCTTCGGCGCGGCCATGTTCTACGGCGACTCGATGATTACGCCCGCCGTTTCCGTGCTTTCCGCCGTGGAAGGCTTGCGTCAGGTCAGTCCGCGTTTCGATCCCTACATCGTGCCGCTCGCAGCGGCGATTCTGATCGCGCTGTTTCTGTTTCAACGACGCGGCACGGCGGCGGTCGGCAAGTGGTTCGGGCCGGTCATGTCGCTGTGGTTCGTGTATCTCGCGGCGGTCGGCGTGTACCGCATTGCGCAGCATCCGGATGTGTTGCGGGCCTTGTCGCCGCAGTGGGCGTGGGCGCTCGTGCACACGCATCCGGGCATGGCGTTCACCATTCTTGGCGCGGTGATTCTCGCGCTGACGGGCGCGGAAGCCTTGTATGCGGATATCGGCCATTTCGGGCGGCGCGCGATCCGGCTTGCGTGGTTCTTTATCGTGTTTCCATCAATCATCGTGGGCTACTTCGGCCAAGCCGCGACGATGCTTTATCAACGCGGTTCGGAGCAGCAGCCATTCTTTTACGCCGCGCCTTCGTGGGCGCTGATTCCCACGGTCGTGATCGCCTTGTGCGCGACGGTGATTGCTTCGCAGGCCGTAATTTCGGGCGCGTTCTCGATGACCAGTCAGGCGATCGAACTCGGCTTTCTGCCGCGTCTGCGCGTGATCGAAACATCGCGTGCGCATCGCGGGCAGGTCTTCGTGCCGGCGGTCGATGCGCTGCTGTTCGCTGCGGTGATGTTTCTGGTTCTGAGCTTTCGCAGTTCGGATCGATTGACTTCGGCATACGGTATCGCCGTCGGATTGACGATGCTCGTCACCACGGTTCTGATGATCGGCTTTACGCGCCGCGTGTGGCATTGGCCGTGGATCGCAGTGATATCGATCAGCCTGCCGTTGTTCATCATCGATATGTTGCTGGTGATCGCCAACGCGCACAAGATTCCGCAGGGCGGATGGTTCCCGGTGGCGATGGGCATCGTCCTTTTCGTGTTGATGGCGACGTGGCATCGCGGCCGGATGCTGGCCAAACAACGCGCCACACAAGCGCCGCCGCTCGACGCCTTTCTGCGCGATGTGCTCGGCAGTCGCGAGCCGCCCGCACGTGTGCCGGGCACGGCGGTTTATCCCGGCAGCACGCAGGGCGCGACGCCTTCCGCGCTGGAAAGCAATGTGCATCACAATCGCGTGCTGCATGGCACGGTGATAATCTTCGCGAATCGTTCGGAGTCCGCACCGCGTGTCAACGAGCAGACGCGTATTGAAGTGCGCGATCTCGGCGATGGATGCTTCGAGGTGATTTCGCGTCACGGCTTTGTCGAACGGCCCAATCTGCCGAAGCTGTTGGCTTCGCTAGAAGGACAACTCGGCGACTGGCGATTCGATCCGAAGCACACCACGTTCTTTCTGCCGCGCGATGAAGTCACGCCCGGCTGCTCGCATGGACAGATGTCGCGCTGGCGCGAATGGTTATTTGGTGAGATGGCGTTCCATTCGGCATCCAGCGCGGAATACTATGGCCTGAAAAGCGAAGACGTGGTCGAACTTGGTGTGCAAGTCGTGTTGTAAGTTATTTCGCTGCGCCCACGAGCGCAAACGCGTCCCAGGTCGGATCGATCGGCGTGTGCGTATTGTGCGTGAGCGCTTCTTCGACCAGCGGCTCGCACGCACCGTAATCCGAGCCGATGCTGTCGCTATGCGCCTGCGGGAAATTCACCGCCGTCACCTTGCCGCCCCAGCGATCCACCGTTGCCGTCATGCTGCATTTGCCTGCGCCGCCTACCTTTACATCGAGCACGAGCGCGTTCATATCGAGTGCGGAATCCGCGTTGGAAAAATTCCATTGCGCTTCCATGCGGTCGTTCGGGCTGTTGGTATCGACGAGTTTCATGGTCTTGTCGGGAATGCCCACGGACTGAATCAGATCCAATACATTCGACCCGACCAGCGCGCCTTGCGGGTCGCGCGCCTCATGCGTGCGAAGCGCGCCGCAGCCGGTCAGGAAGGTGAAAAGAAAAGCGAAGGCGATCGTCAAGCGTGACATGCAGACTCCTTTCGGTTCGTACGCAAGGTGCGCAATGTGTAGATGAAACAGGCTCACTCATGCGACACGCTTCAAAAATACGGGTTCCGAAAATAAATGCTACGAAAGGAGCTTTTTTGAAAAGCGCTGCATGCCGTCGAAGATTGCATCGGCTACGTCGATGGGGAAATCAGCGGGTAGAAGCGTCGAAACTTCATCGATTACGCCTTGCGTGCGGGTGCCGATTGCATCGAGCAGGGCTTCGACTTCGGACTCGGGCAGGCCTACGCGCCGGCCTTGCGCAATCCAGTGCCGCCGCTGAATCTCGCTGATCAAATAGTGGGCGTTACGTCCGCGTACGGCCATTGCCAGACGTGCGCGCTGCGAGGCGAGTTGATTGCGTCCGCGCCCGATGATCGGATGCGCCGAAAGCACATCGTAGAGCGGTGTCGATTGGTAACGATTGCCGGGCAGATGCGCGATGCTGAAATTCTTGGCGTGACCGTCGGTTGCGGCGAGCAGCCAGAAGATGATCTGCGTCATAAAGAAGTCACGACGGTCTTCCATTGCACGCGTAGAACCCGCAAGCAACGGCATAATCCGTTCGATACCCGGCCCGCCATCCGATTCATACTTGCGCAGCGCCGACGTGCCGGTGGCCTGACACATATCTTCCTGCGGCAGCCGCAGAATCCACGATTTATCGCTCGACATGCGCCTGTCGAAACGCTCGACGATCAAAACCTTCTGCTCTTCGAAGCGTTTCATTTCACACTGCGCGATAGCCAGTCCGAAAGCCGCGACGATCTTCGAACACAGCCATTCATTCTCGACCGATGTGCGCATATCCGCGCGCATATTGCCGACCAGGCCGAGCGGTAACTTGAAGATATGCGTGGTCGGCGTGCTGCCTTCGGGAAGCAGCCACGAACGCCCGCGTTTCAACAACGCGGTTTTTTCCTGCGCACCGGCGATCGAGAGACGCAGATCGTCGGCGAGATCGTGATCGTGTCGTCCCAGCGTGGGCGATGCCGTGGTGTCGCGCAAAAGCCGCGCAATCTGCGCTTCATTCAGCACGCGGCCTTTGATGCTGGCGAGATCGACGGGCGTTTCGCCTGCGGGCAATAGCTGAATCGCGCCGACGCAATCGCGGCCCAGTTGCGCAAGCAAGGCGAACGGCGCGGTGCTGCGCGTCTGGTATCGCGCGGCGATACGACGGCGAATCGGTTCGCTGTCGGGCAGGAGGTTATCGAAGAAATCGGTGACGAGCGGCCCGCGATACGGCTGATTGCCCGGCGTGAACGGCAGCGATAAGGACAGCGGCCGGCCTTGCGGATCGGCAATCCAGTCCTCGCGATAGGTCAGGCGCTCGCCGCTCGAACCGGTTTCCCAGTGACCGACGGGCAGGCCGTTCATCCATATGTCGAGACGGTTGGCTGTGGCGCGGCGCGGCATGCTTACCAGTCCTCGCGCTTTTTGGTTTTCGCGGCGGTTTTACCGGCTTTTTCATCGGATGTGCTTAACGATAGTTCGACGTTCAGCACCCGCAGCACCTTGAAAAGTCGGTCGAGACTCGCGGCGGCGGGATTGGCTTCGAGTTGCGCGTAAGTCTGCTGCGTGACGCCGAGTTGTTCGGCCATCATGGCTTGCGTGAGTCCGGCGGATTTGCGAAAGCCCTGCAGAATGGGCCGCAACTGGCTGAGTGTCTTGACGGGATACTGCACGGAAGGCTCCTACAGATCATATGCTGTAAATCAGTTTAACAGGTTTCAAGCTGTATTTGCGATTAACAGGTTATGATGTGTAGAGGCCTGATTTTACGACTTCGGCTTGTTGCGCTGCGCTTCTTCGCGGCGCATCGGCATGGTGTCGATTGTGCCGAAAACGCGTTGCATTTCCACCGGTTCGTGCGAATCGATCTTCACGCCGCCATCCTTGCCGATCAGCAAGACGCGAAACGTATCGGGCGCGACGTGATAGCGCTGGCGCAGCGCATCGGCGGAATCGGTGGTGCCTTGCACTTGATTGCCGATCACTTCGATGGAAAGCATGTCGCGTTCGGAGAAGCCAGCTTTGGCGTCGGCGATCAACGCGCGTTGTTTTGCCAGTTCGGGCAATGAAGACTGGCTCGCGAAGACAATCAGCAGGCGCTTGTGCCAGGCGTAGTCATCGACCGATGCGGCGGCGGCGCAGAGCGGTAACGCGAGCGCTAACGTGGTGCACAACAGCAGGGATTTCATGGCGGATACCTGCGCGTAAGAGCGGTATCGGAAGGGCAGCAGGAAATGCGCCACGACGGTAAGCTGGCGCGTATGAATATGACCACAGCGGTTGCCGGTATCGACGTAGGCGGCACGAAAAAAGGCTTTCACCTCGTGATTCTGCGAGGCCGCGAAATCAGCGATGTTTTTTCGAGCACCGATGCATCGCACATCCACGCGCGGTGTCTGAGCTTCGACGTCCGCGCGATCGGTATCGGTGCGCCGTCGCAATGGGCCATAGAAAACGAGGGCCGTGCGGCAGAAAAAGCGATGGCACGCGAACGCATCTCGTGCTTTTCCACGCCGACGGAAGCGAAAGCGCGTGCCAGCACGAGCGGTTTCTATGAATGGATGTTCAACGGCGCGCGCATTTATGCCGCGTTTGCCCGAACGCATCCGATACTCAAAGAAGCCTTATTTTCCGGCGCGGCGGTGAGCTTCGAGACCTTCCCGCACGCGATCACCTGTGCGTATCTGAAGGACGAGGCATCGGCAAAAAAGAAGAATTTGCAGCGGCGAAAGCTGCTTGAAGACGAGGGAATCGATACATCGAAACTAAAGTCGATCGATGAAATCGATGCCGCTTTATGCGCGCTCGCAGCGCAATGCCTGATAGCGGGCGAAACACGCGCATTCGGCGATGCAGCCAGCGGCTACATCTTCGTGCCGAATGCGCGCAACGACATCAAACAGCCGCTTCCCAATGCGCCGGCTCGGTCTTGTCCGTGATGCGCACCTTCGCGACCATCGGCGTATAACCGCGCAGCCGAATCTCACTGGCCGCGAGCTTTTCTGACTGATAAATCTGATGCGTGATCAGCGTGCCGTCGGTGAATTCGAGCGTGTAACCATCGATGGGACCCCAACGGCCCTTCGGCACCGGTTCAATATAAACGTGCTGCATGGCGTGTCTCCGCGTGATTAAAAAAACGTGATTGAAAACTCTTGTATAAGAG
>NZ_JAQFVG010000033.1:0-6251 GCF_029439455.1 Caballeronia sp. BR00000012568055
AGTTGATGACCGCGCTTCTGATTCCGTTAATCGGGCGATCCGGCCGGATTTGCTCTACGATGAGCGCACCAACACATCGCAAGGAGTCAGTCCCATGACGGTCGCCTCACTTACGCGCGGTATCGATCACGTCGGACTCACGGTGCGTGATCTCACGCAGACGAAGGACTTTTTCGTCGAATGTTTAGGCTGGAAGCAGGTTGGAGAAAAGCCGGATTATCCAGCTGTTTTCGTGTCCGACGGGCATTTGCTGGTGACGCTCTGGCAGCGCAAGAACGAAGACAATCCCGTCGATTTCGACCGGCGATCGAATGTCGGTCTGCATCATCTCGCGTTGCGCGTGGAGAGTGAAGACGCGCTGAACGAGATCACCGATCGCATCTCCAGGTGGCCCGGCGCGAAAGTGGAATTCGCGCCCGAATTGCTAGGCAAAGGCCCGAAAAAGCACGCGATGATCTTCGAGCCTGGCGGCATTCGTCTGGAGTTCGACTTCGCGCCGGGTGCGTAGGACCAAACGCCGTGGACCGCCTCGAAGCCATGACGATGCTGCTGACGGCCGTGGAAAAAGGCAGCCTTTCCGCCGCCGCACGCGATCTTCAGATTCCGGTGCCGACGCTGACGCGCCGAGTCGGCGAACTGGAAGCGCAACTCGGCACGCGGCTGCTGACGCGCACCACGCGCAAACTCACGCTGACCGATGCGGGGCTGGCGTATGTATCGGCGGCGCGGCAGATTCTTGCGCTGGTGAAAGAGCAGGAACGCGAGGCGACGGGCGAGTTCACCACGCCGCGCGGCGATCTCGTGATCACGTCGCCGGTTACGCTGGGACGCACGCATGTGATGCCGGAAATCATCGACTTTCTCGCGGAATTTCCGGACATCAATATCAAGCTGATGCAGTCGGACCGTAATGTGAATCTCGTCGATGCGCATGTGGATCTTGCCGTACGCATTGGTCATTTGCCGGACAGCGGCATGATCGCCACGCGCGTTGGTTCCATGCGTATCGTGATGTGGGGGAGTCCTGAGTTTCTCGAGCGCCATCCAACGCCCACGCATCCTGACGCACTCGTGGATTTACCGACCATTGTCTTCAACGGACCGATGCTCTCGCCCGGCTGGCGCTTTCGTCTGCCTGAAACAGGCGATTTCACCACCATCGCAGTGAATCCGCGCTTGCAGGTCTCCGCGCCCGATGCCGCCGCGCATGCCGCGATTCGCGGTGTCGGCATCACGCAACTGCTGCACTATCACATCGCGGATGCAGTGGACGCGGGCACGTTGCGCATCATCATGACCGAGTATGAATGCGAGGCAGTGCCGATTCATCTCGTGCATGTCTCGCGCAATCTGATGCCGCTTAAATTAAGGCGTTTTATCGATTTCGCGGTGCCGCGTTTGCGCGCCTCGCTGGCGAGATACAGCGCGCCGATGGCGGGAGACAAGCGTAGCGCGGCGTGATCGAGGCAAGCTATGATCGCGTCATGCCACTTACTCACGATCCCGCGTTGCACGATCTGCGCGTCACGCGCATCGGCTTTCTGCTGCTCGACAACTTCTCGCTGATCGCGCTCGGCACGGCGGTCGATCCGTTGCGCATCGCGAATATGGTGGTTCAGCGTGACGTGTACGAGTATCAGTTGATCGGCACCAACGGCGATATCGTGCGATCCAGCGACGGCATTCGCGTGATGCCCGACATCGCCATATCGCAAGCCGGTACGTTCGACGCCGTGTTCGTCGTCGGTCCCAATCCGATTCCGCGCAAGGGCATTGGCGCGATCATGGACTGGCTCCGCTTGCAGGCGCGTAACGGCACCGCGTTGGGCGGCCTCGATACGGGCAGCTACTTTCTCGCGCGCGCGGGTCTGCTCAACGGTTATCGCTGCACCATTCACTGGGAAGATCAGGACGTGCTGCTCGGCCAGTTCCCGAAGCTCACGGTGTCCAATCGTCTTTATGAAGTCGATCGCGATCGCTATACATGCAGCGGCGGCGTCGCGCCGCTCGATCTGATGGTGCATTTGCTCAGCATGCCGCCCGGCAGTCCGACGCTTTCTGCGCGCGTGCTCGAACTGCTGCTTGCAGAACGACGTGGACATGAAGAGCGGCAGGTTACATCGCTCAGGCAATACATTGGCCGCGAACACGCTAAGCTGGACGAAGCATTGCAGGTGATGGAAAGCAATGTGGAAGAAACACTGAGCGTGGCTGAAATCGCATCGTTCGTGCAGGTGTCGCAACGGCAACTCGAGCGATGGTTCAGCGAGCGTTTAGGCAAGACGCCCGCGCAGGCGTACCTTGAAATAAGGCTCTTGCGCGCGCGGCAACTGCTGTATCGCACGGCGCGTCCGCTCGAAGAAGTGTGCGCGCGTACAGGTTTTACATCGCTTACGCATTTCTCCACGCGCTACAAAGCGCACTTCGATATTTCTCCGATGGCCGATCGCCGTCGCTATCAAAAAGCCCTTTAAATAAGCCGTACGAGCGTGCTTTGCACGGTTTTTGTGCGAGCTTCGTGCGAAGTTCGTGGTTAACCCTCGATGTCGAAAACAGAGAGTTCAACGTCGATTCGGGAAATGTTCCAAAGCAGGAGACTCCTAACATTCGCTCACACCGACTGACTTTTTACGAAGGAGACGAGCGAATGAAAATGGAGAACCTTATCAAGATCGAGAACGGCGAAAAGGCCAAACATACGTTCTCCGATGCGGAATACGCGAACCGTCAAGGCAAGCTGCGCGATCTGATGGCCCGCGAGAATATCGATGCCGTGTTGTTCACGTCGTATCACAACATCAACTACTACGCGGACTTTTTGTATTGCTCGTTCGGCCGTAAATACGGGCTTGTGGTGACGCCGAAAAAGGTCGTGTCGATCTCCGCGAATATCGACGGCGGTCAGCCGTGGCGTCGCACCGTGGGCGATTACAACATCGTCTATACCGACTGGCAGCGCGACAACTTTTTCCGCGCGGTGCAGGGCGAAATCGATAATAAAGGCCGCGTTGGTCTGGAGTTCGATCAGTTGCCCGTCGAAACGCTGGCGAAGCTGAAAGCCGCCTTGCCATCCGTCGAATTCGTCGATATCAGCGCGCAGACCATGCGTATGCGCATGATCAAATCGGCGGAAGAAATCGACGTTATCAAGCACGGCGCGAACGTGTGCGATGTTGGCGGCGCAGCGCTCGCGGCAGCGGTGCACGAAGGCGTGCCCGAGCACGAAGTCGCGCTTGCATCGACACAAGCCATGGTGCGTGAGATAGCGAAGCGATTTCCGAACTCCGAACTAATGGACACGTGGACGTGGTTCCAGTCCGGTATCAACACGGACGGCGCGCACAATCCGGTCACCACGCGCCGCGTGCAGAAGGGCGACATTCTGAGCCTCAATTGCTTCTCGATGATCGCGGGCTATTACACCGCGCTCGAACGCACGATGTTTTTCGATCACTGCTCCGATGCACATCTGCGTCTGTGGAAGATCAATGTCGAAGTGCACGAAGCGGGTTTGAAGCTCATCAAACCGGGCGCAAGTTGCGGCGATATCGCAAACGAACTGAACAAGATCTACGCCGAATACAACGTGCTGCAATACCGCACCTTCGGTTACGGCCATTCCTTCGGCGTGCTCTCGCACTATTACGGGCGCGAAGCCGGACTCGAACTGCGCGAAGACATCGACACCGTGCTCGAACCGAACATGGTCGTGTCGATGGAACCGATGATCATGTTGCCGCAAGGCTTGCCCGGTGCAGGCGGCTATCGCGAGCACGACATTCTCGTCGTCGGTGAGAAGGGCGCGACGAATATCACCGGTTTCCCGTACGGGCCGGAGAAAAACATCATCGCGGGCTGAGCTTCCATTCATACACGAAGTCCGCGGCTTGTTTTGCGGGTCGCGGACGCTCAAGACGAGGCATCCATGTATTCGAAGGAACAGACGATCGCCGGATTCGACCCCGAACTCTCGGCGGCGATGAAAGGTGAGCGGCAACGTCAGGAAGACCATATCGAACTGATTGCATCGGAGAACTATGCAAGTCCGCGCGTGCTGGAGGCGCAGGGTTCGGTGCTGACCAACAAGTATGCGGAAGGTTATCCGGGCAAGCGCTATTACGGCGGCTGCGAACATGTCGATGTGATCGAAACGCTCGCCATCGAACGTGCCAAACAATTGTTCGATGCAGCATATGCCAACGTTCAGCCGCACAGCGGATCGCAGGCGAATGCCGCGGTTTATCTTGCGCTGCTCACGCCCGGCGACACGATACTTGGCATGAGCCTCGCGCACGGCGGGCATCTGACGCATGGCGCGAAAGTATCGTTCTCGGGCAAAGTGTTCAACGCGGTGCAATACGGTGTGAACGCAGAAACCGGTTTGATCGACTACGACGAAGTGCAGCGCATGGCGTCGGAGCATCGGCCGAAGATGATCGTCGCAGGCTTCTCCGCTTACTCGCGCGTGCTGGATTTCAAGCGCTTTCGTGAGATTGCGGATAGCGTGGACGCGTATCTGTTCGTGGATATGGCGCACGTCGCGGGACTCGTCGCAGCGCGTCTTTATCCGAATCCCGTGCCGTTTGCGGATGTGGTCACCACGACCACGCACAAGACCTTGCGCGGCCCGCGCGGTGGTTTGATTCTCGCGCGGGCGAATGCCGATATCCAAAAAAAGCTTAATTCGATGGTATTTCCCGGCACGCAAGGCGGCCCGCTTATGCACGTGATCGCTGCAAAAGCGGTGGCTTTGCGCGAAGCACTCGGCGATGAATTCGTCGCGTATCAAAAGCAAGTCATCGCAAACGCGCGTGCAATGGCGAGCGTCTTCATCGAACGCGGTTATGCAATCGTCTCGGGCGGCACCGACGATCATCTTTTTCTCGTCGATCTCGTGAATAAAGGCATCACCGGCAAAGACGCCGATGCCGCGCTCGGACGCGCACATATCACCGTGAACAAAAACGCTGTGCCGAACGATCCGCAATCGCCGTTCGTGACCAGCGGCATACGTATCGGCACACCGGCGATCACCACGCGCGGCTTCGATACAGACGATGCGAAGCTCACCGCATCGCTCGTATGTGACGTGCTGGACCATCTGGGTGATTCGCATACCGAAGCAAGCGTACGCGAACAAGTCGCGAAGCTATGCCGGCGATTACCGGTCTACAAGGGCATCTGACGTAGTCACTTCAAGGGAGAGGACACGAGATGAAACAGAGCGTCAAGATAGGCGAGCTGGCGTTGATCGCATGCAAGCCCCTTCGCAACCTGTCGGGAGAACGTAAATGAACACGCTCAGCAGTTCAGCTTCACTCAGCGCAGAACCCGCTCTTGCCGATCCGAAATTGCTGAAGCGTGCCGCATGCGCGAGCTTTATCGGCAACTTCGTGGAATGGTTCGATTACGCGTCGTACGGCTATCTGGCGACGATTATCGCCGTCGTGTTCTTCCCGAAGTCCGATGGCGCGACCGGCCTGCTCGCCGCGTACGGCGTGTTCGCGATCTCGTTTATCGTGCGGCCACTGGGCGGCATCGTATGGGGCCACGTAGGCGATCGGATCGGGAGGCGCACGTCTTTGTCCCTGTCCATCCTTATCATGTCCTTGTCGACGTTTCTGATCGCGTTGCTGCCCACTTACGCGCAGGTCGGTGTCCTCGCACCGGTGCTGTTGTTGCTGGTGCGCGTGGTGCAGGGCTTCTCCGCATCAGGCGAATACGCGGGCGCGGCGGCTTTTCTCGCGGAATATGCGCCGGATAACAAGCGCGGCATCTATACGAGCATCGTGCCCGCGAGCACGGCGGCGGGCCTCTTGTTCGGCTCGCTGCTGATCGCGGTGATGCATGGCGTCATGACGAGCGAGCAGTTGCATTCCTTCGGCTGGCGCTTGCCGTTCCTGCTCGCCGCGCCCTTCGGACTGATCGGTCGATACATCCGCGTCAAGCTCGAAGACACGCCGCATTTCAAGGCGATGGAGCAGAGCCAGCACGATACGCGCGCGCCGTTTGCGGAGTTGATGGCGAAGCATCGCATGAAGATGCTGATTGCGTTCGGCGCGACGTGCCTGAATGCGGTTGCGTTCTATCTCGTGCTGAGCTATATGCCGACGTATCTTTCCACTGAGATGGGCATGAGCGAAACCGCATCGTTCATTGCGGCGACGATATCGCTTGCGGCCTATATCGGCCTGATCTTCGTGATGGGCGCGCTGTCGGATCGCGTGGGGCGAAAGTCGATGCTGATCGGC
>NZ_JAQFVG010000033.1:6271-9649 GCF_029439455.1 Caballeronia sp. BR00000012568055
GGACTGGCGGGCGCCAGCTTCGCGATGATCGTCGTCATCCAGGTCGCATTCGGCGCGCTGCTGACGATGAACGATGGCACCTTGCCCTGCTTCCTCTCCGAAATCTTCCCGACGCGCGTGCGTTACAGCGGCTTCGCGTTCTGCTTCAATGCAGCCAATGCGCTGTTCGGCGGCACCGCGCCGCTGGTCGCGACGTGGCTGATCGGAGCGACAGGAAACAAGCTCGCGCCTGCGTGGTATCTGGTCGGGGCATCGCTGGTGGCGTTGGTTGCGATGATCGCAAGCAGAGAGACGGCAAAAGAACCGCTTGCGAAAGAGTGAGCCTGTGGTCATCGAGACACAGCTTTATTGAAATGTTTTTTGGCGCGGAATAATGGCTTCTCATCGTAGATAAGCATTTGAAATTGGGGAAGCCATGTCCCGCCGATTGCCCAGCATGAACGCCCTGCGCGCCTTCGAAGCGGCGGCGCGGCATCTGAACTTCAGCCGCGCCGCCGAAGAACTTTTCGTCACGCAAGGCGCCATCAGCCGGCAGATCAAGCTGTTAGAGGAATCGTTTGGCGTGCCGCTGTTCAGGCGGCTGACGCGCACCATCGAACTCACGGAGCACGGGCGCGAATATCTGCCCGTGGTGCGCGATGCGTTCGACCGCATCGAACAGGCTACTTTAAGGCTCGTCAATCGCGACCGGCATCGTATTCTCAACGTCAACGTGCTGCCCACGTTCGCAATGCGCTGGCTCATTCCGCGCCTGCCGCACTTCGCCATGGAGCATCCGGATATCGAAGTGCGGCTTATCACGTCGATACGTCCGGTCAACTTCTGGCGCGAGGATATCGATATCGCCATTCGCGTGGGCGTGATTCCCGACAGCGATCCCGATCCCGATGCCGCCACGCGTCCGCGCATCAGCCTGCAAATGGCGGAGGACTGGAGCAACGTGCGCGCCTACAAGCTGATGCCCGACGTGCTGATTCCCGTATGCAGCCCCGAGTTGATGAAGGACGTCGCGCAAGTGCACGAGGCGCGCGAACTATTGCAACTTCCGCTGCTGCATATGGCGACGCGCGTGCACGCATGGCCCGATTGGTTCCGCGCAAGCGGCGTCGATTACGACATCGCCGCGCATAATCAGGCTTACGGTCACTTCTTTATGGTGCTGGATGCCGCGTTGAGCGGCCGTGGCGTGGCGCTGGTGCCGCGCATGCTCGCTGCGCCCGATATTCAGGCGGGAAGACTGATCGTGCCGCTCGATCTGGAGCATGAAAGCGCGGGTGCTTATCACATGCTTTGCCGCGATCATCAGGCCGATTCGGCCACCGTGAAAGCGTTTCGCGATTGGCTATTCGCGCAGCGTGACGAGGAACACGCCTCGCTCGAGGAGACCGGCTCCTTCAGCGAAGCCGGTCTTTGATTTGAGGCCTTTAAATAAGATACGGCGCGAGCTTCGCGTCGATACTGCGGATATTCTCAAGCGTCCATTCGCGATTCACGAAAAGCTGAATCGGCAGACCGTCGGGATCGTGGACGAAGACGACGCGGCGCGCCGCATGATCGTGCGCGGCAATCAGCTTTCCGCCTGACCGTTCGATCCCTTCCAGCGCCGCATCCAGATCCGCTTCCGAACCCACTTCCACGCCGATATGATGCATCGGCATATGCGTTTCCACGTCATTGCGATACAGCACGAAATCGCCCATGCTATGCGTGCCCGCAAGCAGCGCAAACGCCTGATCGCGTCCACCGACAATCGCGTTCAAGCCAACGACGTTCGTGTAGAAATCGAACATTGCTTCGTAATCCTGCGCGACCATCGCCACATGCGCAACACGGCGTCCATGCACGAGCGAGGGTTCGATCACGCGGATTTCCGGATTGACGGGATGAAGCGGTTCGGTGAGCGGCTCATTGGTTTCGCCCGGCACCCACTTCGGCTTTTTCTTGCTGAATGATCCATGACGCGCCGAACGCCAGTCATGCACCACGTCGGCATAGATTTCCACTTCGTTGCCATCGGGGTCTTTCTGATAGAGCGAATGCGCGACATCATGATCTTCAGTGGACCGATACACCACGCCCGCCGCCACCGCCGCGCGATAACCATCGACCAATGCGGCCTCGCTTTCCACTTCGAACGCGATGTGATTGAGACCCGGCCGCTGGCCCGGCTTCGCATAGCGGCTGTTGATATCGACCAATGCGAAGTCGTGGTACGTATTGCCGTTGCTGATAAAGCTCGCCTTGTTATCCGGCTGGTTATAGACCTCTTCGAAGCCGAAAACATCGCGGTAATAGTCGCTTGCGCGCTTGTAGTCGCTGACGAACACATTGGCGTGCGCAAGACGGCGCGGTTGGAAAAAGCGGGAAGTCATCGTCGAGTCCTTGAATGTGTCAGGTGCCTACGCGCAGCGGCGCGCGCATTTTTTCGAGCAGCGCGATTACGCTCAGCGCGGTGATCAATCCGGTCTTCGGGTTGGCGCTTGGAATATTTTCGATCGTCATGGTGAAGCTGGCCGAATCCGAGTCGATGGCAATGGTGTGCGTGTTGCGCGTGAGTGCGGGATCGGCCCAGATTTCGAGCGTGGTCGCATCCGGCCCAATGCCCGCAAGCGACAGCGCCACCGCTACGTTCAGGTTCGCCGGAAAGCCTTTCGCGGCATCGCGCGGCGTGCCGCAGAAAATGCGCATCGGCGCTTTGATATCTTCGATGCGGATGCCGTTCTCTTCCAGAAATGGCGCGCCGAGCAGACCCGTGACAGGTTTGCGCGTAATCATGCGCGCGGATTTGATATTGCCGCGCGCAGCAGCGGTCACCGCATCGAGACCGAGCAGTGCGCCGGTCGGCACGCTGATCTGCCCGCCGTTTTCGCGTGCAATATCGATCAGGTCCATATGATCGAGCAACGCGCCGACTGACAACGGCACCACGGTTTTACCCGCACGCAACATCGGTTCGGCGATCTTCGGCAGCAGATGCGAGGGCGCGCATTCCACGACGACATCGGCGAATTGCGGCATCTCATCGAACGATACGATATGCACGGGCTTGCTCAGTTCGTTCATCCACGCGCTGGCTTTCGCTGCATCGCGCACGCTGACGGCTGCGAGTTCGAGACCGTCGATACCCGCATCGATCGCGCTTGCGATGGTCTTGCCCACGGTGCCAAGTCCCGCAATACCCACGCGCAGAGCTTGTTTGTCCTGCTTTTGATTCATGCTGTCTTTCTCCAAGGGATGACCTATCTTAGAGTCGCCAAAACCCCCGAACAAACGAGATTTTTTGCGTGGACGGATGAGGTCTCGTCATGCGTGATCATGCTTAGTTATGAATTGGGATCATCGTTGCGCGCAGCAAAAGTCATTTGCCGCCGCGTTTTA
>NZ_JAQFVG010000034.1:0-8140 GCF_029439455.1 Caballeronia sp. BR00000012568055
AAAGACATCTGAGTAAAGCGCTGCATGCCCTGCCAAAACCCCGTCTCCCACCTCCGCTCCATCGCGTAATACTGCCGCCGCTTCTGCAAATGCGTGGCGAATACCTCGTCGATAGCAGCCGCATAGCGCGTCAAAGCCTGCTCATCGCCATCGAACGTATTGCTCAGGGCGTTCGCGGCATGCAGTCCGCCCATCAGCGCCGACGTAATGCCCGATGACGACAGCGGATCGAGACTGGCCGCTGCATCGCCAACCGCGAGCCAGCGGTCGCCTACCTTGTGATCGAGCGCGCCCACAGAGGCATCGCGCACGACGCTTTCGCCTTCGATCGACAGCCGATGCAACGCCAGCCACGTACCGATATGCAGCGAGTCATCGGCTTCCTGCATCAGCAGATCAGTGCGCTGCATACGCGTGAAACTCGATGGCAGCGTATCCGTGATCCACCACACGACCGCTTTCGAAGGCGACAGCGGCGCGGCATACAACCAGCCACCCGGACGCGATTCGACGATGGTTTCGATACGCATCGGCACATCCGCAGGCACCTTGAAAATCGCGCCGAGCGAAATCAGCCTGCACGCGGATTCGCGCCGCGCGCCGAGCCGTTGTGCGATGCGTGCACCGCGCCCCGTTGCATCGATCAAAGCGCGAGCACGCACGAACGTTTCTTCGCCCTGACACTCGATACGCAACCGATACCCATCGTCATCACGCATTACGTCGAGCACTTGCCCGTCGAGCACGCACGTATCGAGATCAAGCAGGCGCGCATGCAACGCATCGATCAGCCGCTCATGCGCGATCAGATGCCCGCCCCCGTGCGGGTTCTGCATCGCGGTGCGCTCTCTGAGCCGCACTTCACCCCAACATGATCGATGCGTCACACACGCGCCGTGCCCCTCCGCGCTCAACGCCTCGCCAACACCCAGCTTCGACAACACGATCGCCGTAGTACCCGGCACCGTCTCACCCCATCGCGCAGATGAAAGATCAGTACGCCCAATCATCATCACGCGATACCCCTGCTGACGCAACGCGATGGCGCTGGCGTAGCCGGCCGGTCCACGGCCGGCTACCACCGCATCGAAGCCGATGAGATCGCTCGCCATCAGTGCGCCGCGCCTTGTCCGCGAATGCGCCGGCGCGGGAACACGTTGCGCGGCGCGGGAGCGCGTGCAAGCGTATGGCGCACGCCGATTGCTTCGTTCAGATCGGGCATCGGACAACCCTTTTTGATCCAGTCGATAGCAATCTGCCGATGCGTCAGCCCGCCGCTATTCGCCGCGATCTCGTTGAAGACCACGCCCATCGGACTCGCCGACGACAACAGTTGCGTGACGAACGGGCTCGCATCTGCATCGCCCTTGGTGATCCAGCCGTTCTCCGCACTCGACAGCGCCTGCATGAATGCGCGGATACTCGCGGGCCGCTCGTCACGCGTGCTTTCGGCGATCAGCTCGAACCACTTCGCCACGGTCCAATCAACCGTTTTATTGTCTGGCGTCGTGCCTTTCAGCGAATGCCCTGCGTGACCCGGCGCGCCGACCTGCCGCAACTGCAAGGTTTCGATCGTCTCCGCCATCAGCACGGCCGGATGCACGGGCGGCTGCGGTTTCGCATCGCCAGGTTGCGGACAGCCCGCGACCGCCCATTCCTGCCAAAGTGATAGTTCGTTATCCGTAAAGACTTTGAACATCGGACCATTGAAGCCGGTCAGCCTGAAGAAGCTGCTTTGTTCGGGCGAGCCTTTCACAAAGAAGCCGCCTTCGACCAGCGCTTTCATAAATCCCGGCGGATCTTCGAACCAGTCGTTCACCTTGTTGCAGCCGAGTCGCTTGTCATCGTGATTGAGCGATGCATAAGGCTTCTTGAGCGTGATAATGTCCGCGATCTTCTGCCCGATCGATTCAGGCTTGGCCAATTGCGCCTGCATATCCGATCCCAGCGTACCGATATTGCCGAACGCAATCCAGCCGTTCCAGATACGCCGCCATGCTTCCTGCATCGCTTCTTCGCCACCGCTGCGGCTGATTCCATCGAGATAAAGCTTGACGGCTTGCTTGGCCATCGCGCCGTGCCCGGACGCCGCGTTATCGATACCCACATGCAGCTTGTAGAAATGCGGATCGAATCCGTAGTACTCCAACAATTGAATGATCGGCTTGAGACTCACGACCGTCCATTCGAGCTGTAGCGTAAAGCCGAGCAATTCCGGGTAAAACGATTGCGGGAACTGCGCGAGCGCGAGTTCCATCACGCTCACGGTAAAGGCTGAATCGAGGAAACGCGTGTCGTCGGCGTAGGACGTCGAACGCGGATCGGGCAGATAAATGCCTGATTGCCGCAGCAAATCCGTATAAAGATTGCAATGACTCATGCCGACGTTGCCATCGCCCACTTCGTCTTTCCAGACGCCGAACAGCAGCGCACCGACTTCATCGATAGGACCGGGCGCGGCGATCGAATGCAGCCATGCGCCATCGTTCTGATTGAACGGCGCCATCTGCAAGATGCGATACAACACCGCTTCACGCGTGCTGAAGACTTCGTCGGTGGCGGGATCGTAGTTCGTGTTCGCTTCGACGAGTTCGTTGTAGATCTGATCGAGCCGCGCGTCGAAAGCCTCTTCGGTATAGCGGAAAAAACGGTCGGTATCGGGAAAATCGTCTTCGGCCTGCATGGCCCAGGCCTGCGCGAGAAAGCGCTGCGCCATGCGTTTGGCATTTGGTAAGAACTCCGGATGATCGTCGATGTTCGACAGATACGCATACGCCTGCCGCACATCCATGCCGAGATACGGATCGCGCTCCGTTTCGACGAACACGCGCTCGCCGTTCGGTGCACGCTTCGATACGATAAAACCGAGTTGGCTCCACAGCTCGACCATCGCCGTATCGCCGGGGTGATTCGGGTCGCAATGCGCGGGATATTCGACCAGACCGCGATCCCACGCCACGCGTTTGGCCAGCCTGTCCGCGAGCTTTTCGCCGACGCTGCCTGAGGTCTGCGCGCCCTTCGGTAACGCACGAATCTCCGCAAGCGCGCTCTCATATTCGGCTTCGTTCACCACGTCGTCGGGACGCGCGATCGGCCACCATGCCGTGTTGCACTCGTAGAAGTCGGCCTGCCACGGACACGCCATATACTGGACGATGCCACCCGGCGGAATATCCGCACGCAAGCGGAAAGGCTCGCTATAAAGCGATTTATCCTCGGAAACATAGGTCATTTCGATTCCGGGATAGAATGCCGCGCCCACGCACGGCAGCAAGGCCGCACGCGTCAGATACGCGGGTTGTTCCTCCACGGGCAGATCGCTCACGAGACGCGGCGCAGGCCCGATACGCGGATCGACATCTGGCCAGTCGGCCTTGAACTCGCCCTTTGCCCAGCGCTTCAGAATCTCGTATTGCGATGGACGAATGCGCTGCCATTGCGTGGAATCGCCATCGGCGGGACCGTTGTTGTCGCCCGCGAGCGTCGGCATAAAGCCATAGTTGGCTTGCGCCGTGGCTTCCTTGCTGCCGTACTCGAAGTTAGGATCACGGATTATTTTGAAAACCGTGTTGCGCGCATTCTTGAATTCGGGCGCATTGCTGCATAGCGCGGTGAACTTCTTCAGATCGAAAAAATCGCCCGGTTTTCCAGGACCGTGACCACGAAAGGCAAGCGCGTTGACCCACGCGTAATCGACGATACGCCGCAAAATCGGATACACATCGCGCGTAAAGGAAATCTCCGCAGGCACGGCATCCGCGCCGTACCACGCGTACTCCATCACGTCGTAGAGCGAAACGAGGTTCTCCATCTCGGGCGTGTACTTCGGCGGCACGCACAGCACGCGCGACGGTGCAGCGGTGAACTCGCGGCCGTCGCCCAGGCGCACCACGGCGTTGACGGGACCATCGGAGGTATCGTCGTGCCAGTTATCGTTATTCGCGTAGTTGGTGATGAGCGTGCCCGCCGGCACGCTAGCCGAGTGACCGAAGCCGCCAAGCACGATCAGACGGCCATCTTCATCGGTGCGCAGTTCGCCCA
Source organism: Caballeronia sp. BR00000012568055 (assembly GCF_029439455.1). Taxonomy (GTDB): domain Bacteria; phylum Pseudomonadota; class Gammaproteobacteria; order Burkholderiales; family Burkholderiaceae; genus Caballeronia. Next base: position 4,042 of record NZ_JAQFVG010000034.1, read on the forward strand.
GTTGAACGTTTGCGCCCTGGAACTGCCCATTGTCGAATCGATACGGCGCGCCGCTTTTCTGGCGGCCCGAGGTGCTGCGCGGACCGGGATCGATATTGAGCGACTTGCGATCCGCCACGTTCTTGTTGCGCGGAATGTCTTTCGCGTTCATGCGCCCGTGGAACTCGAACCACGACGCTTTGGTATTGGCCAGATGCACGGTCCAGTCGATCTGCGCGTCATCGGCAGTCAGTTCGCCGAGCACCGCGCCGTTTTTATCGACGCCATAAACGCGGAAACGCGCACCCTGACGCTTGACGCGGCCATCTTTATCCTTAAAACCGCCAGCGGGATTCGGATCGAGCCGCACCGATTCCGGGCCGATATAAAACTCGTCCGGACTATTGCCGAGCCGCGCAATTCCAATAGAAGGCGCGATGATTACACCAGCTACTTTCGTCAAATCCACGATGGTCTCCGTGCGGGGGTTCGGTGTGAATGCAATATTTTTATCTTTGAATCTGGACAACTAATTATTCTTTTTGGAAACGAACGCTTCCATCGATCGCGACTAGTGGATCGGTCAAACTTCTAGGCCGCTTTCAATTTGAAGGGCTGTCTAAGAGTTCGATATTATTTTTGAGACAGTGGCATTGGCTTGCATGGTAGGAGTGCATCCTATTTAAGCCAAGATGGGGTAAACGTTAGACAAATAGTGGAATTAATTTAATGCCTTAAAGCAGATATTTTATTTATCTTAGAGACGCTAATTAAAAAGCCCGCTGTGAACTGAAGCGGGCCTTTTACTCTGCATGTCCATTCCGATACCATTTCGGATGAAACTGCCTCACCATCTCACCATCCGTCCTTAGCGCATGACATCCATCGAGCTGAAATGGCTGCTTATCTCCGCTCGAATTGATCTCTTCACTCATGGTTTGAAACGCCGCCGTTGCGACCGCACCGATGAGTTCGGTCAGATGCGTACACCCTTGCGTCTTGCCAAAGCGCTCACGGATCTCACGCATGAAACCTGCGCCGAGTTTCATGCCCTTTAAGCTTTCATACTTCGGCGTGACAGCATCGCAATAGCCGCTGTAGGGGATCACGACTGATTCCGCATGTGCATCGCGAATCACGAAATCGGTGCCGATGGTGATACGCAGAATCATCTCGTGCACGGGATCGCCCGCTTTCACATTGACGCCGTGAGACGAGCGATCGTAGGACTTCGTATCGCGCAGATGACCTTCGATATCGTAAAGGCCATCTGCGCGTCGATATCCTTGCAGCGTAATCTGCCGCTTATGCAGCGGCACGCGATCCATCGTCACAGCGCGCCTGCGAGTTCCGGCACGACCGTGAACAGGTCGCCGACTAAACCGTAATCAGCGACGCTGAAGATCGGTGCTTCGGGGTCTTTATTAATTGCGACGATGATCTTGCTGTCTTTCATCCCGGCGAGATGCTGAATTGCGCCTGAAATGCCGACTGCAACGTAGAGTTGTGGCGCGACGATCTTGCCCGTCTGACCGACTTGGTAATCGTTCGGCACGTAGCCCGCATCGACTGCCGCGCGCGATGCGCCGAGCGCTGCATTGAGCCTGTCCGCTAGCGGTTCGAGCGTTTGCGTGTAGTTCTCACCGCTTCCCAGGCCACGTCCGCCTGAGACGATGATCTTTGCGCTCGTCAGTTCAGGGCGATCCAGCTTGGTTACTTCGCGGCTGATGAATTGCGTTAGACCTGTATCTGCCGCGGCGTCGATTGTCTCTATTGATGCGCTCCCGCCTTCCGAAGCAACCGGATCAAAACCCGTCGCGCGCACAGTGACGACTTTGATCGGATCGCCGGACTGCACGGTTGCTATCGCATTGCCTGCATAGATCGGGCGCTCGAATGTGTCGGCGCTAACTACAGCCGTGATATCGCTAATTTGCGCGACGTCGAGATGCGCGGCGATTCGCGGCGCAACGTTCTTGCCATAAGCCGTCGCGGGAAAAAAGATATGCGAATAATCCTTAGCGATATTCAGCACCGTCGCTTCGACATTTTCCGCTAAGCCTTCGGCGAGTTGAGGCGCATCGGCTAACAAAACTTTAGTCACGCCTTCGATTTTCGCGGCCGCATCCGCAGCGCTTTGTGCATTCGAACCGGCGACTAACACATGAATATCGCCACCGACTTTAGCCGCCGCAGCAACCGTATTCAACGTCGCCGCTTTGATCGACGCGTTATCGTGTTCTGCCATTACCAGAATCGTCATGTTCAAATCACCTTCGCTTCGTTCTTTAGTTTCTCGACCAGCGTTTTCACATCGGGCACGGTGATACCGGCGCTACGCTTAGGCGGCTCGACGACTTTGAGCGTCTTCAAACGCGGCGTAACGTCAACGCCCAAATCAGCAGGCTTAACCGTCGTCAAAGGCTTTTTCTTTGCCTTCATGATGTTAGGCAGCGTCACATAACGCGGCTCATTCAAGCGCAGATCAGTGGTCACGACTGCAGGCAAGCTCAAAGAAAGCGTTTCCGCGCCGCCATCCACTTCGCGCGACACGGTGGCTTTACCGTCGGCAATCACGACTTTCGATGCAAACGTCGCTTGCGGCAAACCCGCTAAGGCAGCAAGCATTTGTCCCGTTTGATTCGAGTCATCGTCGATAGCTTGCTTGCCTAAGATAATCAGCTCCGGCTTCTCCTGATCGACTATAGCCTTAAGCAGCTTAGCGACGGCCAAAGGCTGCAAGTCCTCGGACGACTCTACTAAAACCGCACGATCCGCACCAATTGCCAGCGCAGTACGCAACGTCTCCTGACATTGCGTCACACCGCACGACACCGCGATCACTTCCGTAGCAATACCCGCTTCCTTCAGACGCACTGCTTCCTCAACCGCAATCTCATCGAACGGATTCATCGACATCTTCACGTTGGCGATATCCACGCCCGTGTTATCCGACTTCACGCGCACCTTTACGTTGTAATCGACTACGCGTTTAACAGGTACAAGAATCTTCAATGACGTCTCCCATTTAAGCTTAAGCAGCCAGAATTCTTTTGGCGCGATCGACGATCGGTTTATCGACCAGCTTCCCATCCACGGAAATTGCGCCGCGCGGGTTCGTTTCCAATGCGGCCAGCACGCGCGTGGCCCACCCGCGTTCCGCATCGCTCGGGGCGAAACCGGCGTTGACGGCATCGACCTGTTTCGGATGGATGCACAGCTTGCCGCCGAAGCCGAAGCGACGCGCATCGAGCACATCGGCGGCGATGATCTCCGCATCGCTGGTGGAAAGCGTCACGCCGTCGATCGGTGGCGGCAGTCCCGCATAGCGCGATTCGATCACGAATTGCGAGCGCACATAATCCAGTTCGCGTGTTGTTCCGTCGATACCCGCATCGACACTGAAATCGAACGAGCCGAACGCAAGCCGCGAGACACCCTTGCACTGCGCCACATCACGCATACGCACCACGCCCGCCACGCTTTCGATCAGCGTAATCAGTTCGATATCCTGACCACATCGCGCGATCACATCGGCGATATGCACGGTGTCTTCCGACTTCGGCAACATCACGCGACGCACGCCTGCTGCTCGCAGCATCGCTACATCTTCTTCATGCCAGGGCGTGCCAAATGCGTTCACGCGGACTACTACACGTTCAGGCGCGTTCTCCTGCAAAAGCCAGCGGGAAAGCCCCGCCCGCGCATCCACTTTCGCATCAATACCCACGGCATCTTCCAGATCGATCACGACCTGATGCGCATTCGTCGCAAGCGCCTTGGCGAAACGTTCGGGACGATCGCCCGGAACGAACAGATAACTGCGCTCGATCATGCGGATTCCTTATAAACGCTACGCTCCCGTCCATCCTCGCTGGAAGGTTTCGGAATAGCTGAAGCGGTCAGCGGGATGAATGCTGATCGCCGCTTCGACGATCTCCCCGCGTTTGTTGAAATAGCGGCGCGCAAGCCACAATGCAGGCGTGCGCGGCTTCGCATCGATAATCTTCGCGATATGCGGCGGCAAAGCGACAGCGCGAATTTCCTGCTGCACCTGCGCGATCTGCTCGCCGAATTGCCGTTCGATCAGCGCATAGATCGGCGTATGCGGCGCATCTTC
>NZ_JAQFVG010000034.1:8160-9652 GCF_029439455.1 Caballeronia sp. BR00000012568055
TCGAAACCGGTCAGCGAGCGGAACGCGGGCTGAATGAACACTTCGGTATGACAGATGGGATCGACATTCTCGGGCGAACGGCGAATGCCTTCGAGATGCAGCCACGTTTCACCGGGCTTCGCTTGCAGCATCTCGCAGAGTTTGGGATCGCTCAATTCGACGGTATCTTTATTCAGCAGTTCGAGCACCGTATCCGCCGTATAGCGATGCAGATCGCTCAACTGCTGCATCACCTGCCGATAGCTGCCCTCGGAACTCACCGACTTGACCGTCGTGCCAATGCCCGCCTGCCGCACCACCATGCCGAGTTGCACGAGCTGCTTGACCGCTTCACGCACGGTCGAACGACTCGCGCCGAACTGCTCGCACAATTCGAACTCGGTGGGAATAGTAGAGCCGACCGGAAAACGCCCGCTCTGAATCTCATTGATGAGCGTCTGCGCCAATTGCAGATAGCGCGGTTGTTGCTGACCGAGCACGTTGACCATCTTTTGCACGCACGATGAAGAGTTGACGGAAGGACTCGCCTCACGCGCTTCATCGTGCGATGCAGTGAGGTTCATTGCACAGCACCGCTCGCGCGCAGTTCGGCGATCCGATCAGCATCGTAACCGAGTTCGGCGAACAGTCTCGCGTTGTCCTGCCCGAGTTCGGGCGCGGATCGCGCGGGCAAGGCTTCGTTCACGCGCACCGGCGCGGCGACGTTACGCACCTTCCCGAAACGCGGATGCTCCGCTTCCGTGATGCCTTCGCGTTCAGCGACGAACGGATTATCGAGTGCTTGCTTGATGTCGTACACGGGCGCAGCGGGCACGCGGCCACCCAGACGCTCGAGCCATTCCGCCGTCGTCGCGCGCGATAAGGCCGCATCCAATTCCTGCTGCACGAGATCGCGATGCTTCAAACGCGCCTTGAAATTGCTGAAGCGTTCATCCGTAATCCAGGATGGACGATCGAGAATTTCAGCCAGCACGCCCCAGAACTTTTCCTTGTTGCACATCAGGAAAATCCAGCCATCCTGCGTCTTGTACAACTGACTCGGCGTAAGCGACGGATGCGCCGAACGCTTGTCGCGCCCCGTCACCGTGCCGCCGTTCAAATACCACGTGCCGACATAGGCGAGGTTATGCAGCGCGACATCGAACAGACTCGTGTCCAGATCGCGGCCCACGCCCGTGGTGCGTGCCTCGACCAAACCGGCCAGCAGCGCCATCGCGGCCGTTGTGCCCGTCATCAGATCGATGATCGAGAGGCCGAAGCGCGCGGGCGGGCTGTCGGGCTCGCCAGTGACCGAGAGATAGCCCGCCTCGGCCTGCATCAGATAGTCGTAACCGGGCCATGCGGCGCGGCTTCCCGTACGTCCATACGCAGACAAGTGCGCACACACAATGGCGGGATTCACGTCTTTCAATTGGTCGTACGTCAGACCAAGTTTTACGGGCAAATCACCGCGCAGATTGTTGAACACGGCGTCGCTGGTGGCGACGAGATC
>NZ_JAQFVG010000035.1 GCF_029439455.1 Caballeronia sp. BR00000012568055
CAAACTCCCATATCTGGGCGTCGTGATCGCCTATCGAGCGTGCGGCGTGTTCACATTCGATCCAAAGCGCGATCAGGTCAACACGCGAGCGCCGCAAATCAGTGCAGTCTGATTCCCTGGAGGGTTCTTTGCTGGTTGAAGCCAGCGTACACGGCGCTTTTGCAGCCAAGCTTTTACGTTTCATTGCTCTCGTTCGGCACTGCGCCCACGATCTTCGCGTCAGCTCGAGAACCGGGAACTGATGCCCGATGCGCTTGCCATTTATTGAGTGTCCGGCCCTCACCTGCCCAAAGGGTTAGCTCGTTCCTTGTTTTTCCTAATTTTACTTCGCAGCCGTTCACTTAGCTTGCGCCTCAATTGTCGCGTTGGCGTAATAGCGCGCGACTTTTTCGATGACCCGTTGCTCCTCGGCCTGGACATACACAGTCGTGGTTCGCAGCGACGCATGACCCAAGACCTTCTGGACCACGTCATTGGCACGTCGTCAGCCACGGACTGCGTGCCGAAGGTATGCCGAAAGACGTGGGCATTGAACTGCCCCACGCGCATGCGCTCCTCGAGGTCCAGGTCGTCCATGGTTTCGACCAAAAGTGTGAGCTTGCGAGCGATCAGGCGATTTAGACCGTCGGCCGTGTAACCGGCTTCGTCAAGAGCGCTCGTCGGTTTCACGTTGCTCGCTTGTTCTCCATCGTGCGCTTCGCTTAGGTGCGTCTGCACGCCGTGATGTGACCCGTGATGTCCACCGTGATGTCGCTCCCGCGAGGCTGGCGTCCAGGGAATCGTCACCGGTGACAGCAAAGGTCTGCTCAGTGCCAGCTCACCGCGCTCAGCGCCAAATTCGCGATCGGTCAGCCCATGCGCGCGCAGCGCGACGAGCGACGCGGCGCTCACCGGTACTGTGCGCTCACGATTGCATTTGCCCATGATGGTCAGCTCTCAGATCGGACGCGTGGGCGTGCTATAAGGCGAAACGCGCCGGTTCTCGCTGCGTGCACTGGCCGCCTCTTCGCGCGGCATGAAGTGTGGGTTGGATTTCCAACCGTCAAAGCGATTCTCGCCAACAGTGTTGCGACGGGTCCGGTCGATCGATATTTTGCTTCGGCCGGCTATAAGGGCCAACTGACAACAGAACAACTCGCGAGAGACGAGACGCGCCGTCTAACCGGTATCCTAGGGATCCAAGCCTGTCACCAATTTCGCGCTTCCATTTTTGGGCCAGACACCGCCGGACATCCCACACGTCGATCCATGCCTTCTCGAATTCCATTGATACACGTATTACCCGGTCGCCCCAACAAAACGATTGATCGCCTGCTCAAGCAAGCTGATATCGAAAGGTTTGCGAATAATTTGGGCGTTGTGCATACCATCACCCATCTCATTGAGTTCATGTCCAGTGATGAAGATTACGGGTAGATCTGCACGTACGTTGCGCAGTGCCCGAGCCAACTCGATGCCGCTCATCTTCGAGAGCGAGACATCAGTAACGAGCATGTCGAACGCTTCAGGCGTATCGAACGCTTGAGCGGCCGCCTCCGCGTCCGGGCATGCGGTCACCTGCACAGGTAATGTGGAAAGGAGCGCGATCGTCGCGTCTCGAAGGTTGTCGTCGTCCTCGACAAACAGAATTCGCGCAGGACTTCTTGTTTGCTCCAAGGCATCTTTCACGACGGATGTCGTCAAACTCATATTCGACTGTGCCGACGAGAACACCTGCCTGAGCCTTCGCGCAAGCGTCGAGCTTGCGTATGGCTTGCTCAAAAGCTGCACGCCAGCGTCCAGCAAGCCACCATGCGCGATGCGATTTTCGGCATAGCCGGATGTGAAAAGAATGCCTACGTGCGGATGGGTTCTACGCGCAAGTGCTGCCAATTCAGAGCTCGTCATCTTGCCAGGCATAACGACATCGGTGAATAACAAGTCGATGATTACACCCGCGCGTAGCAGCTGCGCGGCGGCATCGGCATGCTCCGCTTCAATCGTCTCATACCCGATTGTCCTGAGCATGTCGGTAACGGTCCGTCGAACAGACGCATCGTCTTCGACGACAAGGACGCGCTCGCCATTTCCGGTTGGTGATTCTTCCAAGTCTCGGACCAGCGGCGATTCTTCGTCGAACACAGCCGGTAACCAAATCGTGATCGTAGAGCCCTGTCCAATCTCGCTATCAATCGAGATGAAGCCTCCGGCCTGGCGAACATACCCGTACACCATGCTCATCCCCAGCCCCGTACCCTTACCTTCTGGCTTGGTCGAGTAGAAGGGTTCGAACACGCGCGCTTTCACGTGAGGGGGCATGCCTGACCCCGTATCGCTGACCGAAAGCCGCACGTATTGGCCATTTCCTGGACCATCGAGTTGTGGTTGTGCGTTTTCGATCGTCGCGTTTTCGACCGTGATGGTCAGCGTTCCGGCGGATGTCATTGCGTCTCGGGCGTTAATTGCGAGGTTCAGCAACGCATTTTCCATGTGCGCACGATCAATGCGCGTATTCCAAAGATCGGACGCGTGGAATAGGACGACCTCGGTTGTTTCGCCCATTGCGTGGCGCAGCAGTTCATCAAAGCTCTTGATCAGCTTGCCCAGATTCACGACCACCGGTGCAATTGGATGTCGACGTGCGAACGAAAGAAGCTGCGAGGCAAGGCGACCGCCACGCTCCACCGCTGAATAAGCGGTATCGATGCGTGCACCCGCTTGTGCGGAGAGCATGATGATCGGCTGCGTCACTAACCTCGGATCGGCACGCAGGTCCGCAACCAGTTCGAAGCCATTGAGACGGGGCATCATCACATCCGTAGGCAGCAGATCAACCGATTTCTCTGACAGCGTGACCAACGCTTCTTCGCCGTCTGCAACCGGGATCACGGTTAGGCCGTGTTCTTCAAGGAGCCGTCGGACGCAGTCGCGCATATCAGAATTGTCATCCGCGAGAAGCATGGTCCCCGCCACGTAAGCCGAGATTGCCGCCTCAAGTCCGCCCGATTCGTTCAGATCATGCTTGCGAATTTCGTCGGGCAACCATCGTTGCGCCTCGGCGACGAAAGTGTCCGCTCGTGTCGCCGTAGACTGCAAAGGCACCCGATGGGCTTGAACATCCAGATCGGGCGGACGTCCATAAGGTATCCGCACGCGAAAGACTGTTCCGTTTCCCACCTCGCTCTCCACCGTCACCGATCCGCGCTGCAGTCCTGTCAGCTCCTTGACCAGCGACAGTCAAATACCGGTGCCCTCGAACGTGCGCCCGCTTTGCCCCTCGACACGATGAAAACGGTCGAATATGAGTGGAAGGTCGGATGTTGGAATGCCCACGCCCGTGTCCGACACGGCCAGTTCAGCACAATCTCCGAGATCGCTCAATTTCACGGAGACACCCCCCGCGAGCGTGTATTTGAACGCGTTCGACACGAGGTTGAGAACGATTTTTTCCCACATCTCTGCATCGATCCACACAGGGTGCGGCAGGGTCTCGGCCTCGACTGTATAGGCAAGCCCGGCCAGTTCCATGGTCGAACGAAACGCGCTGGCGAGGTCCCTCGTTAGCGCAGCGAGATCCGCAGGCTGCCAGGCGATAGCAGCACGGCCGGCCTCGATACGTGAGAAGTCGAGCAGGCTGTTGACAAGGCGCAGCAACCGCTGTCCATTGCGTTCCACCAGCGCGAGCTCAGCGCTGGATACCTCGACCGTGCTCGCCCCTGCAGCGCGCTCGACCATCGCCTGAACGGGCGATAGCATCAGGGTGAGCGGCGTACGAAACTCATGGCTTGCGTTGGAGAAAAAAACTGTTTTGGCTTCGTCGAGTGCGGCAAGTTGTTCGGCACTCCGTCGTTCTGCCTCATATGCCCGGGCGTTACGGATAGCAGTCGAAATGTGGCCTGCGATACGCACGTAGAGCGACTGATAAGCAGCGTCAAATCGACGACGCGCTGACACGCCCAGCACGAGATGACCGTAGGGACGGCTGCCGGGCAAACTGGGAATGGGAAGCACGACTGCTTCGACTAGCGGTTCCGGCCAGGGCGCATGCGGCAAGCGCTGCGCGAGCGATGCATCGATGTCAATCTTGCTAGGCTCGCTCTGATCCAACTCCCACGGCGGCGTGGCGCCTTCAGCGATAACGTCCAGTGCAAATTGCGGATCGACGGCCGGATCGCTCAAGTCGGCTACGTGCTCGCGAACTACGCGCCGCAAGGTGGTATCGTCCGCGTCGTACAGATAGGCCAGACTGAACGGCGCTTCCTCAGGAAGATGGTCGAGGCAGCGCAGGGCTGCATTGCAGGCTTCCTCGGCCGATCGCGCAATAACTGTCGCCTCGGAGATCTCTCGCGACAAACGCTCGCGCCGTTCCGCGAGCACGCGGTAGGTCGTCTCCGTGACAGCAGAAAAAATACCCTCTACTACGCCAGACTCTCCGCGCACGGGGCTTTAGCTGTAATAGAAATAGCATTCTTCGGTTACCCAAAGCGATGCAAGGGCAATAACTGATCGTCCGACCACACCGCCTGGCCAGCATTCATCACTTGGTCAAACATCGGACCAATGATGTCCCAGATTTCGGCCCATATCGCCGTTCCCGCCCGTCCAAGTCCCCAAGGGTGCTTGCCCCCGAGGACCGGCGCCCACGCGTCGTTATAGATCAGCGCACGGGTTTCGCCCCAATACAACACCATTGGAAACCGCGAATTCAGGCAGATGCCGACTGCGGAGCGCAGTGCGGGCGACCAACCGGCGACCGGACCGAACGGACTCTGCCTCCAGTCCAGATTTCGCATCAATTGGCCGACCTCGCCAGGCAGATCGAGAAGGAAGGCATCGCCTGAAGAGGCCTTTTGGATACCACAGAGGAAGAAAAGTCACTTTTGCGCATGGTTCAACGGCGGGGGAATCCGTCGTCTGCCGCGACCATGGCTGCAAAGGCACGTGTATGCGAGGATTAAACCTGACACACCCTGTCTGGCACTACCTTCGAAACGGGCTCTAAGTGGGTCACAGACATCCAATTCCTACAGAACCCTGCGCCACCTCGGCATCAACCTCTCCCGGTCAATAGTTGAGTGGATATAATCGAGCAACCATCCGACCGTGCATCGTCCATCCCCATGGCTCATCGACCGGCGCCACTACCCCAAGACGAATCCGCGCGATTAGCGGCACTTCAGCATCTCGGCATCCTTGACACGCTACCGGAGTCTTCCTACGACGACGTCGTCCAACTCGCCTCGACGATCTGCGATGTGCCCATCGCACTCGTGTCGCTGATTGACGCCGAGCGGCAATGGTTCAAGGCATGCATCGGGCTGGACGTCCAAGAGACTCATCGTGATCAGGCCTTCTGTGCGCATTCCATCCTGAGACCTTCCGAAGTACTGGTTGTCAATGACGCGGCGGCCGACGAGCGCTTCTGCGACAACCCGCTGGTCACGGGCGCTCCCCATATTCGGTTCTACGCTGGCGCACCCATTGTGTCGGATGACGGACAGGCGCTTGGGACAGTGTGCGTCATTGATCGCACGCCTCGAACACTCTCATCTCGCCAGTTGGAGGCACTCAAGACGCTCGCCAGGCAGACCGCGCGCCTGCTTCACTCGCGCGAATCTGAATTAAAGAGCGAAACGCGAAGTCAGGCGATACAAGAAAAAATCAGCCGCGCACTGGCTGATGACGACAGCAGCAACGTCGCGTTGAGAAGGCAACAGCGCGTGTCGTCTGTCGGGCAGCTCACCGGCGGCGTAGCGCATGACTTCAACAATCTGCTGCAGACGATCAGTACGAGCCTTCAACTTGCGAAGCGTAAGTCCACTGAACCCGACCAGGTCGTGCGTTGGACGCAGACGGGCCTGGACGCCGTACGAAAGGGAGCTGATTTAATTGCGCAGATCCTCTCATTCTCGCGAGACCAGTCAACCGGAACGGAAGAGCTCTGTGTTTCCAAGCATGTGGCCGCCATGCGTGAATTGCTGGGTCGCACACTCGGGACCGGTATCCGCATCGAATTCGAGCTTGGCACGTACGAATGTCTTGTGAAGTGCAACCCGGCCCAGTTGGAAGCAGCGGTGCTCAACCTTGTCATCAATGCGCGCGACGCGCTTGATGGCACCGGCACGATTACCGTGCGTACGCGTCGGGTCATACAGCGGGAATTTTCGGCTGACACGGGGCTTGCCGCAGGCGAATACGTCGAGCTGTCCGTGATCGATGACGGCCCAGGCATGCCCCCAGAAATCGCGGAGCGCGCATTCGAGCCGTTTTTCACGACCAAAGCCGAAGGCAAAGGCACGGGACTCGGGCTCGCTCAGGTCTGCGGCTTCGCACTTGCCGCCGGTGGCGTTGCGCGAGTGGAGACCAGTCTGGGTAACGGTACGGCGGTTGTCGTGTGCCTTCGCATTGTTGAGCTCGCCACCACCGAGTCTACCGACAACGATACCCGTGTCCACTCGACCGACGAATTCGTTCTGTCCTCCGGCCTTGCGCGCATCCTGCTCGTTGACGAAGACCAGGAGCTTCGCATCTCTCTTAGCGAACTTCTCGCCGCAGCGGGGTATCACGTTTCGCTCGCGAGGAGTGGCGTAGAAGCCTTAAGCGTGTTCGAAGTTACGATTCCGGACATTGTGATCGCCGACTTGGGCATGCACGGCATGGATGGCGCTCTATTGGCCCGAGTAATTGAAGAAATGTACCCGCGCGTGCCAGTCGTATTCACAACCGGGATGTTGGCCGACGCAGATTTTCAAAGCCGCCTGCCGCCCCAAGCCATAGTGCTCCACAAACCGGTCCTGCTTGCTGACATCACTGACGTTATCGAACGGCTTTGTAGAAGCTAACCGTTACGACTCAGTTTTTTCTTCACTGTGGGTGACCGCTGAAAGTGGCAGCGCACTTCCTTGCGTGCGGTGCTCGGCGCGATGGGCGACAACTGCGTCCGAGTGAGCGGCGCACGACGGGCGCTTTTCGGGTGCTTGTGTTTGTTAGGCATGGTGGTGTGTCAGGAAGCATTGCGACCGAGCAATGGGCTGAGCTTGCCAGCGGCATCACGAGGGATGAGCGGTTCAATGCGCCGAAGGACATTGCCGGTGGTTTCAGACTACGCCTTTTCAGCTGAATCCGCTGTGCGCTGAGCAAAGTGGCAAACGCTTGGCTCCGATAGAGGGCTTGGCATAATGCCTACGTCGCAGCAGCCATTTTTTCTATGCCCTCTCCTGCCAAATCCAACACCATGAGGCGAAAGCCGCCGCGCGGCACCATCGCACGCTATGGCGATCGCATCGTCGAGGTCCTGGGTGAAGCACGAGGCCAACGCGTGATGATCAGATCGATTCACCCTGATGGCTCGGAGCGCCTGACTGCTGTCAAGCTCACCAATCTGAAGCCGCTCGGCGGGCAACTTTTCTGAGTAGATCGACGATCGACAACAAGCGCCCGTGACCTCACGACTCGTTGACGGCGTCGCCGGGTAGCAGCGGCGCATTGCTGCGCCGCCGCCCCCTAAGAACGGAGCGTGCAAGTTTCCCCGCACTCCGCTCAAGCCTTTCAAAGCCTATAAGGAATAAGCCGGTTCCACAACTGAGTGTCTGAGAGCACGCGCGTTCCGATGGCAGTCTGGATGTAGCATCTTCAGGTTACCGACCACATCCGTGCCACCGTCGATTTTACGAATCTCGTGGAACAGACGCCACCCACTGGATTTCGTAATCATCTGACAGCAAACTGGACAAGCCCGGTCCTGTGCCAGCCACAACCGGATCAGCCGCGTCCGGCCTTTCAGCGAGTCCGCCATCATGTCG
>NZ_JAQFVG010000036.1:0-5735 GCF_029439455.1 Caballeronia sp. BR00000012568055
GGGCCGCTCCGCTAAGGAAACAGAGGTGCTTAAACCAGACCGTACCTATTCGCTGACAGGCCGGGCAGGCCTCCGTGGCGGCACGCTATTGTTACCTAGAAAGAGCATTAATCCACTTGCCCTTTCAACGTGCAGTGCCTGGTTGAAAAAGCTGCTTTCTTTGGTGACTTTCTTTGCAGCAGCAAAGAAAGTTACCCCCCCGCCGGGGAGGCGGCTACTGCATAACCAGCAAGACAAAAGCAGCAGCAAAAAAACCTCACCCAACCACCTCCACCGCCTCAAACTTCAAAAAACACGGCGGCCTCGGCAGCGGCTCCCGATCAATAAACGCCGTGCCACATCGCACTGCAAACTGAAACGCCGACTCGCGATTGGAAAAGTACCCCAGCCCGCCGAGCGAAGTTTCTTCGCCGTCTTCTTCGAGTATGGCGACGTGTGACACAAACAGATGTCCATTCCTGCCGACCGATGGATGGATCGCGACGCCCCGGTAATACAGCATCATGACTGCCTCCCAATGACGCGCTGCATGCAGTGATATGCAGCAGGCGATTTCATTCTCGATGGACAAAAATCCGGCGTAAAGAATCACGCTCTCAAACTAAGCCCCAGGCCTCAGCCCTGATTCAGATTCAAGATTCGCGCCATGATGAGCACGCGATGCGATTCCATCGCGGTGAGCGTGTCTTCGAGTGTGCGCAACAGCGTGAGCGCCGTGGACACATCGCCGCGCAGCGCTTCGAGTTGCTTCACCACGGCGCGTTGCCGGGCGATACGCCGTCTTGCCAGTTCGATGTTGTGGTCGGCTTTGTCGAGGGCAGAGCGTTGATCGTCGGGATTCATCGAAGGCCTCCTGCTTTGCAAAGATTACTCGCACCGACTGCACGCATGATCGATATCACACCCGCCTTGTCATGGGTGAAAAGTGAGCGGCGATCCAGCGCCCGCCGTATCGTCCGATGCGCTCTGCAAGGCGTTTCGAATGCAGCGCGCCAATTCTGCGCTCGGGCACACCGCGTCCGCCCCGGCGAGGTCAAGCGCGTTGCACGGCATAGCCGATGATTCGCAATCGTCCGGATGCTGCACGATGCCGAATCCGCCCCGCGCGCGGATGGCCGCGAGGCCCGCCGCGCCATCGTCGAGATCGCCGCTCAGCACCACGCCGACCACGCGCCGGCCATAGTGCTCGGCGGCGCTGCGAAACAGCGGATCGGCGGCGGGACGCGCGAAGTGTTCCTTCGGCCCCGTGTTGAGCCACGCGCAGCCGTGCGATAACACCAGATGGCGGTCGGGCGGCGCGACCAGAATCGTGCCGCGCCGGACTTCATCGCCGTGTTTCGCATAGCGCGCCTTGAGCGGACCCCATCCCGCCATGAGATCGGGCAGCGCGCTGCCGTGCGTTCCGATATGCAGCACGACGAACACCGCAGCCGGCAAATCGCCCGGCAATTCGCCGACGAGGTTTTTCAGCACCTGAAATCCCCCGCGCGACGCGGCGATCACGACGATATCCCGCTGTCCCATGGCATCTCCCTGTCGCACGATGCAGCCAACTCAGCAGCAAAGCACGCAACCCACGACCGCAGCAAATACCAGACCGACAGCGCCCTTTATTTCGCGGGCGCCGTGCTGAGCAACATATCGAGCGTATGAAGCAACTCGGGAAAATCCACCGGCTTGCTCAGATGCGCATCGTAACCCGCTTCGCGCGCGCGGCGTTTGTCTTCCTCGCGTCCGAGCGCCGTCACCGCCAGCGCTTTCACGCCTGCATGCGTCAGGTCGCCCCGCACGCGCCGGATCAAATCGTATCCGTCGATGCCGGGCAACTGCACGTCCGCGATCAGCGCGTCGACCGTGCCCTCATCGAGCAATGCCAGCGCCTGTTCCGCACTCGACGCCACGCGCACGGCCGCCTGCTCCAGTTCGAGCAATTCGGCAAACGAGCCGATGGCTTCGGTATCGTGATCGACCAGCAGAATGCGCGCGCCCGCCACCGGCCGCGCCCGCGCCTGCGATTCCGTCTGGACAGCATTCCGGTCCGCCGCCACCGGCAACCACACCGAAAGCGTCGTGCCGCGCCCCAGTCCTTCCGATTGCGCTTCAATCCGGCCGCCGTGCATCTCCGTCAACTGCCGCGCCAGCGCCAGTCCAATGCCCAGTCCCGTCGATGTCCGATACCGCCCGCCCTGCCGATACATATCGAAGATTCCCGGCAGCAGCGACGCCTCGATGCCCTGCCCCGTATCCGCCACATCCACGCGCACCATCGCGCCTTCAACCGTCAGGCGCACGCTGACCGTGCCGCCGCGTCCGGTGAACTTGAGCGCATTGGTGACGAGATTCCAGAAGATTTGCTCGCAGCGCACCGGATCGGCGAAAGCGAACACAGGCGCGTCCGCTTGCAATGCGTGCAGCGTGATGCCGCGTTGCAAGGCGTCGCTTTCGCTCACTTCGACAATGCGCCGCAGCAGCGCCGCGATATCCACCGGCACGATATTCAGCGCCAGCTTGCCCGTGCGCACGCGCGACAAATCCTGCAAATCGTCGATGATCTGCGCCTGGCTGCGCACCGCGCGGC
Organism: Caballeronia sp. BR00000012568055; assembly: GCF_029439455.1. GTDB lineage: Bacteria > Pseudomonadota > Gammaproteobacteria > Burkholderiales > Burkholderiaceae > Caballeronia. Next base: position 2,579 of record NZ_JAQFVG010000036.1, read on the forward strand.
GAATCGCTTCGGCGGTTTCGGCCACGGCTTCGATCCCGCGCGTTTGCGGCAAGCGCGGCAGGATTTCCGCCTTCATGCCGATCAGATTGAGCGGATGTTTGAGTTCGTGCGACAGCACCGCGAGGAAGTCGTCCTTCAACTGATTCGACAGCGCTTCGCGGCGGCGTTCGGCGTGCTCGTGCTCCAGCGCCGTGCGATTGGCGTCCTCGCGCATTTTGCGGTCGGTGAGATCGCGGGCGATCTTCGCAAAGCCGTTGAACGACGGGTCCGAGATCGGCGTCACCACGCCGCTGCAATAGACGCGGCGCTCGTCGCGCGTGACGTACCAGCGCTCGTCGTCGGCGCGGCCGTCGCGCCCGGCAATCTCGCGTTCGTGCGCGGGCACGCGCGCTTTGCGATCGGCGGGATCGAAAATCATGGCGATATCGCGCCCGACCACTTCCTTTTCCGTATAGCCGAAAATGCGTTCCGCGCCCGCGTTCCACGTCACGATCAGACCGTTCGGGTCCTGCACGATGATCGCGTAATCGTTGGTCGATTGCGCCACCAGCCGCAGACGTTCCTCGCCGCGCCGCGCCGATTCTTCCGCCTGATGCCGCGCCGTAATATCGATCAGCGTCAGCACCGCGCCGTCAATGCGATCATCCGCCGTGCGATACGGCAACAGGCGCATCAGATACCAGTGGCCATCCGAGCTTTCCACTTCGCGTTCGATCAGCTTGAGCGTCTCGAACGCCTGCTTCACATCGTCCGCCAGCGACGAGTAGCGCAACGAATGCGTAATGTCGAACAGCGAGCGGCCGATATCCAAATCGATCAGCTTGAACACGCGCGTCGCGCTGTTGGTGAAGCGCTTGACGCGAATCTGCTTGTCGACGAACACAGTGGCGATTTCCGTCGAAGCAATGATGTTCTGCAAGTCGTCATTGGCTTTCGCGGTGTCTTCCACGCGCGCCTGAAGCTCGGTATTGACCGTGGTCAATTCCTCGTTCACCGATTGCAGTTCTTCCTTGCTGCTTTCGAGTTCCTCGGTCGCCGAGCGCAGTTCCTCGTTGATCGCCTGCAACTCTTCGTTGGACGCCTTCAGTTCTTCCACCGTCGTTTCATGCTGTTCGATGGTGGTCGCCAGTTGCTCGCGCGTATGCTGAAGCTCGCGTTCGAGCTGCATCAGAAGCGGGTCTTGTCCCTTGTCTTCAGGCAGGCCTTCATCGGCCATATGTTCCTGAACTTCATCGAACAGGACGAGAAAGAAGTCTGCGTTCACGCCACTGTCGTGGAAGGGCCGCACGGTCATGTTGACCCACACCGTGCGCCCGTTCTGCAACAGCTTGACGCGGCGCGCCTCCACGCTGCCGCCGGTCTGATGCGCGCGGAACAACGTGGTGCGCAAGTCGAGCCGCAATTCCGGCAGCACCAGCGCCATGATGTTCGACGACAACTCGCCGCCGCCGTGACGCAGAAAGCGCCCCGCGTTGCTCGACAAATGCACGATATTCGAATCGCGATCCACCACCACGCTCGGCGGCGCATATTCCTCCAGCACTCGCTGATGCAACGACGCGAACGAGAAGCTGCGGCGCTCGGGCGTATCCGGCACCGTGGGATTGCCCGTCGGGGCTGTGACGGTGACCACTTCTTCGCGCGGCCCGATCGCCACCGGCCCGAGCGATGGAAACGCCACCGGCGGCTTGACGCGATTCAACACCGTGCGCGCGCGATAAATACGGCTTTTTTTATCGACGATGGTGAAGAGATCGTCGGCCGTATCCGCGGATTCGGCCGTGCCGAGAAACAGATAACCGCCGCCGCGCAAAGCGAAGTGGAACAGTTCGAGCACCTGCCGCTGCACCGCACGATCCAGATAGATCAGCACATTGCGGCACGAGATGAGATCGAGATGCGAGAACGGCGGATCGCGCAGCAGACTGTGCGCGGCAAACAGAATGCGTTCGCGCACGGGCTTGACGATCTGATAACGCCCGGCTTCGTGTTTGAAATAGCGGCGCAGCACATCCGGCGGCACATCGCCGATGATCGATCCGAGATACGAACCGCTGCGCGCCTGCGATATCGCCGGCTCGTCGATATCGGTGGCGAAGATTTGATAGCTCGCCTCGTAGCCGGATTGCTCGCGCGCCTGCGCCAGCAGAATGGCGATCGAATAGGCTTCTTCGCCGGTCGAACAGCCGGGCACCCACACGCGCATCTGGAACTCGCCTTTGGACGATTCCATCATCTGAGGCACCACTTCGCGCTTCAATGCTTCGAAGGCCTCACGATCGCGGAAAAACTGCGTCACGCCGATCAGCATATCGGCCAGTAGCGCGGTGGTTTCGTCCGGATTCGCACGCAGCCAGTCGCGGTACGCGCCGATCTCGCGCAGACCGTTCACCTGCATGCGCCGTTCGATGCGCCGCAAAATGGTCGCGCGTTTGTAGTGGCGGAAATCGTGGCCGGTGCGTACGCGCAGCTGCATCAGCACATCGGCCAATGCGCGTTCCGCGCCGCCCGCTGCGTGCGACGGCTCCCGCTCGGCAGCCTCGGCGACTTCTTCTATCGGCAACTGAATCTTCTTGGCGTTGCTCCACAGTTCGAGCAGCTTGTCCGGCATTTCCGCCGACGGCAAAACGAAGTCCACCTGACGCGTGGAAATGGCGTGCTGCGGCATCTCACCGAAGTCGGCATCTTCCGGTTTCTGCGCGACGGTAATGCCGCCCATTTCCTTGATACGCGACAGACCCGCCGCGCCATCCGAACCCGATCCCGACAACACCACGCCGATCGCACGCGTGCCCTGCGCGTGCGCGAGCGTTGCGAAGAAATGGTCGATGGTGGTCGGCGAACCGGTCGTATCGGTGCGATCCACAGCGTGCAGCAAGCCATCCGACAGTTCCAGATGCTTGCCCGGCGCGTTGATATAAACGTGATTCTTTTCGAGCGCGGTGGTTTCGGCGACCTGACGCACCGGCATATCGGTTACGCGCTGCAAGACTTCGTCCGCGTGGCTCATATGGTCGTCGGCCAGATGCACGATCACGACGAACGCCATATCCATGTCGATCGGCGCGTTCTCGAAGAAATTCAAGAGCGCCTGAATGCCGCCCGCCGATGCCCCCATCCCCACTACTGCAAACGGCAAATGCTCGAAATCAGCGGG
>NZ_JAQFVG010000036.1:5755-22762 GCF_029439455.1 Caballeronia sp. BR00000012568055
CTTCGATCCTGTGTTGGTCATTTGACCCGATGCTCCATGTTCAGCGCTGGCAATTGCTCAGGATTCTAGTGTATTCAACGTCCGGATTCGGAGCCTTGTGGAAGCGCATGGCCGCGCGTCATGTGTCCGGTTAAAGCGCGCCGGACGCATAGCACTGAATTCGAATGAGCGGAACGCCAACGCGCGAAGTCTTGCGTCTTCGCGCGTTCAGTTTGTGTCCGGCTTGGAAACCTTAGTGTGAATCGCCGGGCGTCGCCGTGGCAAGTGTGGAATCTATGGACACGCCCATTTCTTCCTTTGCGTCCGGTAATTCGCGCACAGCGGCGCTTCGGTCGGCGGCGTGCGCATCGCGCAGACGCATGATGGTCTGGCGCGACGTATTGGGTGCGCGCGCGATCTCCGTCACCGACACACCCGCGCCCAGCGATGAGATCGCCTGATGCTGCTGAGCGGGCGTCAGCGAACTCGGGCGTCCCTGCGCGATGCCGCGTTCCTTCGCGGCCGAGGCGGCCTCGCGGGCGCGGCTGCGTCGCGTGGGGCGTTCGAGGTCGTCGGCGAGTTCGAGCGCCTTGACGAACGGACGCCCCGCTTCGCCGCACAGATCTTCCGGGCCATAAGCCAGACAGATGGTGGCGATCTGGCGCTGACGCAGCATATCGAGCGTGGCGATGACATCGGCGACGCTGTTGCCCAGACTGGCGAGACGCGTGGTCACGAGCGTATCGCCTTGCTGCAGCCGGCGTGAGGCACGCTGAAACGCCGCGCGTTGCGCCATTTGCGCTGTACAACTGCTGCGTTCGACAAACACCGCGCTCATATCGACGATATAACCGGCCGCATCGATGTCGAACAATTCGCGTTCGTGGGTCGGAACATCCTTGCTTTCCTCAAAAACATAAACGACGAGTGCCATAGTCCTGTTCCTCGTGCGCGGCTTTTTTTGAAATAACGCTGTTGTCAGCCATGTATTCGCCTGACGAATGGGCTACGTGAAACGGACGGCCGGATGGCATCCCTTCCGATCAATAGCCGCCCGGACGCCGCGCCGCCGCGCCGCCCAGAGTGCCATCTATCTCGGAATAATGAAGTATTGCATCGTGAAAAGCGTAATTTTAGTACGTAACGCGTGTGATACGTACATTTTAAGCCCGGCATGCCTTTAGGACGAATCGTCCTGGACGCGGAAATGGGTTCGCGAGTCAGGTCATGGCGCGCTCATTTGACACTATTGTCAGTCGAATGCCAATGCACAAACTGCTCATTCATACGCAATTACTTAAGGCATCCGAATCAAATCAAATTGTGCCGTCGCGTATTGCGCAATAACGGTGCATCAAGAAATCGCTCGTAAAAACAGCCCTTGAATCCAAGACTCAAGCATCGCGTGCACACGCCGTTAAGCACTCAGCGACCCTATTCTTCATAACAAAAAGGGCGCGACTTCTTTTCGACAACAGCCCCCAAAAGCACAGGATTCGGGCGATGAAATTATCCGCACTCTTGGTGTGCTGCCTGACGGCCTTCAGCGCAGCACCGAATACGCACGCCGCCACGTCGGCGCTCAATTACACCACTTCATGGATCGGCAATAGTTTCGGTTACGGGGACGGCAAATGGATGCAGCAGGATATCCAGGCGCTCTACGTCGCGCGCGACGGCACGGTCTATACCAACTCCATCTGGGATGAAAGCGGCGCGGAAATCGCCGCGTATCGCAATGGCGATCGCGTTGCGTGGGCGAACAATACGCACGGCTGGGGCGCATCGGGCGGCGACGCCGTGACCGCCAACAGCACGTATGTTTATGCGGCCATGTCGATCGGCAATCAGGGCGGCACGCTGGTCGGCGCGGATTTCCCGCCCAATGGCTATACGTGGTACGGCATCACGCGGCGCGCGGTGTCGAATCTTTCGATGGGCGCGCCTTTTACCGGCGGCGTCGGCAATAGCGCGAATGTTTCGAAGAACAGTTTTCTGATCGTCGCGACCTTGCCGACATCGAAAGATGGCGGCATTCGCGGGCTCGCCGCCAACGAGAGCGAACTGTTCGTGTCCGATCTCGCGGGCAATCAGATCGTCGTCTACGACGCCAATACGATGCGCCGCAAGCGTTCGTTCAGCGTCACCGCGCCCGGACGCCTCGCGCTCGATCCGGATGGCTCGCTATGGGTCATCACCGGCGCATTGCAGGGCCAGGCGAGCGTCATGCACTATTCGACGACCGGCACGCTGCTCGCCGCCCTGCCCGCCTTGCCTGCGGGCGCAGTGCCCGCCGATCTCGCCTTCTCGCCTACTGGCGATCTATACGTGGCGGATATCGGTGTATCGCAGCAGATTCTGGTCTATACGAAGACCGCGTCGGGCACGCGGCAGGCGGCCGCGCCGATCGGCACGGTGAACGGCGTGAGCCACGCGGCGGCGGGGACCATCGGCGCGGGTCGTTTCAATTTCATCACGGGCATCGGATTCGATCAGGCCGGCAATCTGTACGTCGGCCAGAACGGCGAAGGACCGCGCGGGCTGAATTCGGCTTCCGTCGGCGCGGGCGCAGTGTTGCAGGCGTTCAAGGGCACCTCGCGTTCGCTGTCGTGGGAACTCGACGGCCTCGCTTTCGTCGATGGCGCGACTTTCGATCCCGCCTCGCAAAACACCATCTACACCGGTTCGAAAATTTTCACGATGGACTGGTCGAAGACGCCCGGCAAGCAATGGACCTACACCGGTTACACGGTCGATCGCCTCGCCTATCCCGACGATCCGTCCATCCGTCTCGGGCGCGCGGTACGCGGCGAACCGATGCTGCGTCGGCTGAACGGCAACAAGCCGTATCTCTACACGCTCGATCCGTACTCGCATCAGCTTTACGTGCATCGTTTCGATGCCGCGCACGGCAACACCGCGATTCCGTCCGGCATGTTCGCGGAAGGCACGATCGCGGGCACGTTCCCGCCGAATCAGCCGACGTACGGCGAATGGATGTGGCGCGATGCAAACGGCAACGGCCATTTCGACGCCGCCGAATACGTCGCGAATCCGGCCACGGGCGCGCGCGTGGGCAATAGTTTCATCTGGGTCGATACGCTCGGCGCGGTCTGGTTCGGCACGCCGTGTAGCGGTATCCGTCAAATGCCAGTTCAGAGTTTCGATTCGTTCGGGAATCCGATCTATTCCTACGCCGCGTCGAAATCCTGGGCGATGCCTGCGCAATTCAGCCGTATCGGCCGCGTGCTGTATGTGCCCGAAACCGACACCATGTACATCTCGGGTTTTACGCAGTCCATTCCCTACGATGCCGCGCGCTGGAAGGAAGCCGGTCCGCAACTCGCGCGCTTCGACAACTGGACCCGCGGCACGCCTGTGATGACGTGGTCGATCGCGCTGCCGTGGAACGTGAACGTCAAGCCGATCGTGACGCCGGTCGGCATTGCGCAGGCGGGGAATTATCTGTTCGTCGCGGAGTTGTACACGCAGCGCGTGAACGTGTACGACGCGCGCACCGGTTCATGCGTCGGCACCATGACGCCGGGCGCGAACGTCGGTTATACGAGCGGTGACGTGGATGTCGAATTGGGGATCAGCGCGACGCTGCGTTCCAACGGCGAATACGACATTCTCGTGGAAGACGACGCGCGCGCGAAGATTCTGATGTACCAGTGGAAGCCGTGATTGACGGCGAGTAGAAAAGGGAAAGGACTCAGTCCTTTCCCGTCACGAAGTTCTTGGTCGCGTGATAGCCCTTTTTCGAGGCATCCGCCACGGCGTGGCCCGCATCGCGCGCGCCGTGACCGACTGCAATACCCGCTTCCTTCGCGCCGTGTCCTACGGCATGCGCGGCATCGCTGACCGCAGCGCCGGTCTTGTGTCCCGCCGACTTCACATCTTCCTTGAACTGATGCGCGCCCGATTCGACGCTCGCCTGTGCAAGCGCGCTCGATACGGCGAGCATCATCGAAACGAGTGTCAGGGTGGTCTTTTTCATTGCGTTGGCTTCAGTCGGGTTGCGTGTCGTACAGCGACGAGACTATAGCCTAACGCGCGACCTCAACCGCCGCCCGCCTTGTCCTGCGATCCCGCGTTCTTCAGCGATGACTCGAAAGTATCCGGAATCGGCTTGTCGAATGACTTTAGATAACGCGTGTATGCGGCGCTGGCCTGCGCGCCGGGCATCGGCTGACTGACTGCCGCCGCCTCGCCGCTGGCCTGCAATGCGAGCCACGCCTGCGTGGAATAACCGATCTTCCCCGTTTCGATACTCTGCGCCGATGCATGTCCACTGTAAAAAACAAACATCTCAAATACCGTAATTAATATAAATGATTTCGATTTCATCGTGCGTCGTCCAATTATCTACTCATGTTTTAACGGCGTTGTGCCGTTGAAATGAATTGAAACGACGTAAATCAGTTTGATAACGATCGTAATACGGTCGGTTTTACTGATTTACCTGTAATGCCCTTGTTAAAAAATGCTCAAGGAGGCTCAGGTTGCCGGTATACCGGACGTTAACGTAAGCAAGAAGTACCTCTTACCGAAATTTACCCGGAATACATTACCGGACCAGACAAGTGGTACTTCTTGAAACCCATTCATGGGCGAGAGCAGCAGAAGTACCTGAGAGAGCAAGTCCGGGCGTCCACTAGCACGCTATGCGTAGTGAACAACCTGTCGGATCGCCGTCCTGAGAGAGCGGCGAACACCGTAGCAAGCGGGCCAATTGGCGCACTGGACATTCGATAGTAAAGACAGAAACCGAGGAACAACCATCATGAAGAACTTCGTCAAACGTTATCTTCGCGATTCGCGCGGTATCACCGCCATCGAATACGGTCTGATTGCGGGCGTGCTTGCGCTTGGGATCATTTCCGCAGTCGGCGGCGTGGCGGATCAGCTCAATACCACCTTTCAGACTATCTCCAGCAAGCTCAAAGGCAGCTGAGCGGGCTGGTATACCCGGATCTACCGACACCCAAGATTAGCCGCGATCACAAGTCGCGGATTTGGCCGTGCTCGTCTCATGGATATCCCATGAACGAGCGCGCGGCTGTGTCACGCATTTAATCAAGCGTGTCGGATGGATTAATGCGTTTTCGAAGGACGCATTGTGGACTCAAGCAGTGGCAGCAAACAGGTGGCTGTTATTTATTCGTTATTCGTTGAATAAAAGCAGTCGCGACAATAAAACAGATATCTCTGAGAGCAATGAAAACTATCAAATTCGGCGAAACCATTCGCCTGAGCGGTATGGCGGCTGCGATCGCCGCAGTGCTCGCGTTGAGCGCATGCGGCGGTTCGGGGTCGGTCAGCAAGTCGGCCGGCGCCGCCAATCACTCGGCATCGACTACGGGGTCGGACACCAGCGGCACGGCCGATGACACCGCGCACACGGCAGTCGGTGCGCGCGATATGTCGGGCATGGACAACAACGGCAGCACCGTGACGGCCAGCACCGGCGACGGCAACACGGGAACCGGCACCAACGCGGGGACCGGCACAGTCGTCGGTGGCGGCAATGGTGGCAATGGCGGCAACAAGGTGCCCATCGGCACCGGCAACAAGCTCGACGTCACCGACAACGGCGGCAATGTCGATACGAGCGGTCTGCCGCTCGCGCAAGTGGTCGATAAGTCGTCGAATCTCGTGACGACGGTCGGCAACACCGTAACCGATATCGGCGCGAATCTCGGCACCACCAACGCGCTCGGCCTCTCCGATACCACGACGAAGAGCGTGAACGGCGTGGTCGAAAACCTGGGTGCTGCCGTCTCCACGCTCGGTAACGGTATCGGCAACGGCATCGGTCAGCTGGGCAGCAGCGCGAACACCAACGGCGTGGGTACCACGGTGACGAGTCTCGGCGGCGTCGTCCAGAAACTGGGCGATTCCGTATCGAGCGCGGGGAGCGCGGTCACGAGCCTGAACACCGGCGCACTCGCCCCGCTGTCGGCGATCACCTCGCCGGTCGGCGCGATCGTCAGCGGCCTGGGCGCGGGCGTGACGCAAACCGGCACCGCCCTGACCAGCGCGTTGTCCAGCGCACCCGTGCAGCAGTTGACGCAGAACGTGACCAACGCCATCACGCCGATCACCTCGCTCGTCGGCACGGCAACGCAAACGGTTGGCACGGCGACGGGCATCGGCGCGCCGGTCGCGGGTCTGTTGACGAACCTCGGTTCGAGCCTCACGTCGGGCGGTCAGAAACTGACCGCGGCGAGCGGCAACAACGCAGTAGCGGCGGGCGTCGGCTCGCTGGTGTCGGGCGTGGGCGCAACGGTCGCGTCCACGGGCGCACTGGTCGGCGGCACACCAGCTACATCGACGGTTGCGGCGACTGGCGGCGCGGTTTCGGGCGCAACCACCGCAACGGGCACCACGCCGGTCGCGGGCCTCGTTTCGGGCGTCGTGACCGGTGCGGTTGGCGCGGTGACGAGCACGGTCAACGCGGTAACAGGATCGACTGCGGTGACCACCGCGCTCGCGCCGGTTACATCGACAGTGACGACGGCGGTCGCGCCCGTGTCGAGCGGCGTGAAGACCACGGCGGCTCCGGCTGCCGCTGCCCCGACGACCACGACGACGGCGAGCAACACGACGTCGGGCATCAGCGGCACGACGGGTTCCAGCGGCGGCTTAGTCGGTGGCTTGCTGAGCGGCGTAGGCACCACGCTCGGCGGCGCGCTCGGCACGCTGCGTCGATAGGCCATAAGGCGAAACGGATGCGGGCGTTAGACGCGCCTGCATCCGGTTCACACACTTGCGCGCATCACATCCAACCAAGAAAGAACCTGAGAGAAATGGGCCACTGGAAAAAGACCGCACTGGCCGCCGCGCTGATGGCGGCGTTCACGGCGCATAGCCACGCGCAGACCGCACCGGCGCGTCCGAATATCGGCGGCAATCCGCTGGAATCGCTGCCGCAAGTGAATACGCCGCAAAAGCCGCCTGCCGTCGAGGTGCAGGTGCAAGCGCCGCAGCAGCAATTGCAGGACTTGCTCGCGCGCCATATCACGCCGAAGACGATTCAACTCGAAGGCGTAAAGTCGCTCAAATTCGAGGACGTGGCCAAACGTTTCACGCCTTTTGTGGGCAAGGACATCACCATCGGCCAGTTGGTGGAGACGGCCAATGGCGTGACGGCGCTTTATAAGGAACACGGTTATGCGCTCTCGTTCGCCTTCGTGCCCGCGCAGGATTTCGCCGATGGCATCGTGCGCGTGACCGTGGTCGAAGGCTACGTGCGCGATATCAAAATCAAGGGCGATGCGGGCAATCTGGAAACGCGCATTCGCGCGATTGCGCAGCAGATTGCGAAGGATCGCCCATTGCGTCAGGCCACGTTCGAGCGCTATGTCAACGTGCTCGGCATGATTCCGGGCGCAAAGATCGATGCCACCGTCGCACCACCGCAAAGTACCGACGGCGCGGCCACGCTCGAGCTCAACGTCACGCGCAAGCGCTTCAATGTGTCGAGCGGTATCGACGTGAATCACCCTGGTTTGCAGGGCATTTTCAGCGCAACGGAGAACGGCATGCTCGGTCTGGGCGAGTCGATCACCGCGTCCGCGCTCGCGCCCAAGGGCCGCAACGACAGCAGCTTTTACGGCATCAACGCGATGGCCCCGATCGGCTCCGACGGCTTCGCCCTCAAGGTCGATGCTTCGCATTACTACGGGCATCCGGTCGACAATCCGGGCCTGCCGTCGTATATCGAACGCACGGTCGCCAACGACAAGCTGGCGTTTTCCGCGCTGTATCCGTTCCTGCTGAGCAACACGCGCAGCCTGATCGGGACCGCGACGGTCTATGCCACGCACGACGAAGACCGTTTGAAGAACACCGCCATCGACACGCAGCCGCAACTCACGCAGCGTTCGCAGATTCGCGTGGCGCAGCTATCGCTCGATTACACCGGCGTGCAGCCTGACCAGACGCGACGCGCCAACCTCACGCTGGCCAAGGCGATGAACGTGCTCGGCGCATCGAAAACGGCGGAGACGAATATCGTTGGCCTGGCGCTGACGAATCCGGTTTCGCTGACGTTTTTCCGCAGCGGCGCGACCTACACGCAGACCAACACGTGGCCGTTCAAGATCGGCACGGTCGTCTCGATGACCGGCCAGTATTCGCCGGACACGCTGCCTACGTCCGAGCAGATCGCGTTCGGCTCGGGGCGTTACGCGGCGGGTTATCAGCCGGGCGAAGTATCGGGCGATTCGGGCTGGGGCGCGTCGTTCGAAGTGAACCGTCCGCTACCGGTCGAATGGACGTATCTGACTTCGTTCACGCCGTATGTATCGATCGATGCAGCGCGCGTCTATCTGCATGGCGGTACGCCGAATCCGCGGCGGTTGTCGTCGGTGGGCGTGGGCTTTCGCGTGTCGGATGCGAAGCACTACAACATCGACCTGTCGCTGGCCCGCGCAATCGGCGATGCGCCGATCGAGAGCGGTTCGCGCAGCCCGCGCGTCAACGCCACTTTCTCGTGGCAATTGAATTGAGCGTAAAGGGTTGATTTGGATGGCTTTTACGGCTCTTTTCGAGGTCAAGAAACAGTAAAGAAGCGGGCCTTCGCGCCCGTTAAAACGATCACAGCCGTCCGCTTTGTGCATTCGAGTGCAAGAGTCATGATTTCAGTCCGTCCGATCCACCCACGCCGCTTTATCGCGTTATTTCTGCGTTCCGATGCAGGCGCGACCGCACTCGAATTCGCGTTTGTGTTTCCGCTGTTCTTTCTGATTTTCTACGCGATCGTCACGTACAGCCTGATCTTCGTCGCGCAGCAAACGCTGACGCTGACAGCCGAAGAAGGCGCACGCGCGGCCTTGCGTTATCAGAAAGGCGCAACGACGGTCGCGCAATCGCTCGATCTGCGCACCGCCGCGACCTGCACGACCACGGCGGGCCTGAAGAACTGGCTCGGCAGTGCATCCGCGTGCACCGCGACGCATGCTGCCTGTACCTACGACGCGACCATGCAGTGCGTGTCCGTCGTTGTTTCGTACAACTATGCGGCGAGCCCGCTGGTGCCAACGTTGCCGCTGCTGTCGCTTGCGCTACCCTCGCAACTCACGGCGCATGCGAACGTGCAGTTGAACCCCAACACCTTGCTGTAAGAGAGATTTCACGTCATGGCCCAAGCCTCACGCATATTCGCGATCGTGCTGTTCGGCATCGCGGGCCTGCTCGGTCTTTACGCGTTCACGCTGACGCGCGCCGCGCCCGCGCCCGTGGCATCGGCGGCGCGCGCGCAGACTGCAGACGCATCGGTTGCGGTGATCGTCGCGGCGCATGAACTTGCGCCTGGAAAAACGCTGGTTGCGGAAGACCTGAGCATCGCCATGCAGCCGTCCATGCCGGCAGGCGGATTTACTTCGGCATCCGTATTGATCGGCAAGACGCCGGCCGCGCATATTCCGGCGGGCGCGACGCTGACTGAGGGCGTGCTCGGCACGGGCTTATCCGCTGCGATCGAACCGGGCGAACGCGCGGTATCGATTCGTGTCGATGAAAGCAATGCGGTCAGCAATCTCGTCAAGCCCGGCGATACCGTTGACGTATTTCTCGTGCTCAAGCGCGATGCTGCGCTCGACGGTGAAATTCCCGCGAGCCATGCGCGTTTGCTGCTGTCGAAAGTGCGCGTACTCGGCTTCGGCGACAACGTGATTTCCAATCAGGACAGCGCGAAGCCGCCATCACAAGCGAGCGCAGCACGTACGGCCGTATTGAGCGTGCCCGTGGAAGATATCGACGCGCTTTCGCTCGCTGAAAACAGTGGCCGCCTGCTGCTCGCCCTGCGCAATCCCGTCGATGCAAACAGCGCGAAAGTCGCACGCGCGGTCGCAGGCGTGACCATGTCCGCGCTGAATGGCGCGAACACCGCCGCCGCGCCCGTTCGCACCGCGCGCGCTACGCCCATGCTGCCGCCGCTGCCTGTCACGCTCGCCAATTCCAAATCTGCGAGCGGTATCGAAGTGATTCGCGGCTCGCGCAGCGAGAGCGTCTCGAACCCGTGATATGACCATGCGCACTTTTATTTCCCTCGCCATTGCATTCGCCGTGTGCGCCGCGTCGCCAGCACATGCAGCCGAAAGCGATATCAAACTCATCACCGGCGCGCAAAAACCGCTGCTGCAAGGCCACGCGTTGAAGCGCGTTGCCGTGGGCGATCCGAATGTCGCCGACGTGCTCGTGATGAAGGGCAACGACGGCGTGATGGTGGTCGGCAAAGCACCCGGCTCCACCGATGTGATGATCTGGGAAGCCGCCAGTCGCGCGCCGCTGAAATGGCACGTCGATGTAGCCGCCGCTGCAACCGCCGCGCTCACGAACGACGCCACGCCCACGGTCAAAGTGCTCGGCAACACGGCGCTTGTCGAAGGCAAGGCCAAAACGATGGAATCGCACGAACGCGCGGTCGCAGCGGCGAAGGTATCGACCGGCAAGGACGGTGCGGTAGTCGATACTTCGACTGTCGATACGAAAAGCGTCGTACAGGTCGATGTAAAAGTAGTCGAGTTCAGCAAAGCAGTACTAAAGGAAGCGGGTTTCAATCTCTTCTCGCAGAACAACGCGGGCTTCGCGTTCGGCACGTTTGCGCCGAGCACGTTGACGAATGTATCGCGTAATGCAGCCGACAAGGCGCTGGCGGTCACGGCCACATCGCCTATTGGCGCGGCCTTCAATCTGCTGCTCAATTCGAGTTCGCACGGGCTGTTCGGCAATTTGTCCCTTCTGGAAAGCAATAATCTCGCGCGCATTCTCGCGCAGCCTACGCTCGTCGCCTTGTCTGGACAGAGCGCGAACTTTTTGGCAGGCGGCGAGATTCCGATTCCCGTGCCGCAATCGCTCGGCACGACAACGATCACGTACAAGCCCTACGGCGTAGGCCTGACGTTGACGCCGACCGTGCTTGGGCCGCATCGCATTGCGCTGAAGGTTGCGCCCGAAGCGAGCCAACTCGACTTCACGCATGCCATCACGATAGACAGCGTCTCGGTGCCCGCGCTGACCACGCGCCGCGCCGAAACCACCGTCGAACTGGGCGATGGCGAGAGCTTCGTGATCGGCGGGCTGGTGGATCGCGAGACGGCATCGAACGTCAATAAAGTGCCTTTATTAGGGGATTTGCCGATCATCGGCACGTTCTTCAAAACTTTGCAGTACTCGCAAACGGATCGTGAACTGGTGATTTTGGTCACGCCGCATCTGGTCGCGCCGATCGCCAAGGGCGCGCCGGTTCCGCCGCTGCCGGGCGAGCAATCCGAACAGCGCGACGCGCCTGTATGGCGCTCCTTCGCCGCAGGCGCGGCAAGCAACGACGACGCACCGGGGTTCTCCAAATGAGCACGATCGAACACGACCACGAGACCGCCGCATCGGATGCGGATGAACGCGTGCGCCTGCTGTGCGCGAGTGTGCATCCGTCGCGCATCGCGAAGCTTTCGAGCGCGCTGGCAGCGACGGGAAAAATATCGCCAGCATCGCTCGATGAAACGACACTGATCCAGGAAATCGCGGCTTCAAAGCCTTCGCTCTTGTTCCTCGACTTCGACGGAAACGTCGATGCCTCCGCACTTGCCGAAGCGATCCGCCGCGAACATCCCGCCTTGCCGATTATTGCATTGGGATCCGAATCAAATAGCGATACCGCATTGATCGCCATGCGAGCGGGCGCACGCGATCTGCTCGATATCGAGCCGCGCGGCGCATCGCCCGACGTGCTGCATATGGCCGCGTTGCGCGCGCTCGAACGCGTCAGCCGCTTGCTCGCCGAACCCGTCGCGAGCGATACGCTTGCGCGACGTGGCAAGCTGGTCGCGGTGTTCGGCGCACGCGGTGGCGTGGGCGTCAGCACGTTCGTGGCGAATCTCGCCACGCTCCTGCAAAAACGCTTAGGCAAGCAGAATAAAGGTGCAGCCCTGCTCGATCTCGGCCTGCCCGCCGCCGACAGCACGCTGTTGCTCGACACCCCGAGCGAACTCCATTTTCACGATGCCGTGCGCAATCTGCGACGCTTCGATCAGACCTTCGTGCATACGGCGTTCGCACGTCATTCGAGCGGTCTTGCGTTGATGACGCTCCCCGCCGATCTCGCTGAAATGCGCACGATTTCGTACGCGTCGGCGGTGAAGACGCTCGACCGCCTGCGCGCGTTTTTCGATTATCAGATCGTCGATCTCGGCGGCTTTTCGAACCTCGAATTCGTGCGTCACGTGATCGATGCAGCCGATACCGTATGGCTCGTTTGCGATGCAAATGTCGCATCGGCTGTATCGGCGGCGAGTTTGTGTGCATCGCTAGACGCTTTGCATAACGAATCATTGACGATACCGCATCGCAAGCCGGAACTCATCGTCAACAAGTACGATCCGAGCGGCCATCTCGCCGCCGAAGCACTCGCCACGCGTCTCGATCTCGCGCTGGCCGCCGTCTTGCCCGCGCGTGCGCAAATGCTGATGCGCGCGGTCAATCAAGGCCAATTGCTCGGTGAAATCATGCCGAAGGATCCCTACGTGCGCGCCGTCGATGCGATCGCCGCGCAACTCGCGGGCGAGACCCTCCCCGTGGCCACCGATGCGATTCGCGATCACATCGCCCGTTTTTCCGCGAGATTCCTCAAGCGATGAACACGGAAATCGCCTTCGCCAACGATGCCCAGCAAGACGCCGTCACGTTCGCGCATTCGCAGCAGTTTCAGGACGTTTCGACGGCCGCGCACGAGCATTTGCTGACGCGGATCGAAGAATTGGGCGCGGAGTTTGGCCGCTGGTCGCGTCAGGCCATTCATCAGTTCGTCGATGCCGAAATGGACAGCTTCGTGCGTCTGCGCCGCGTGCCGCTAAACGAAAGCGAAGTGCGCCTGGTGTCCGCTGCATTAACCAAGGAACTCGCGGGTTTCGGTCCGCTAGAAGACCTCCTCGCCGATGCCGCCGTCGAAGACATCCTGATCAACGGCTTCAGCGACGTCTACGTTTCGCGCCACGGCATGCTCGAAAAACTCCCCGTGCGATTCGCCGATAACGCGCATTTGCTGCGTATCGTGCGGCGTATTCTCGCGCCGATGGGTCGGCGGCTGGACGAATCGAATCCGATGGTCGATGCACGTCTGCCCGATGGCGGACGTCTCAATGTCGTGATTGAACCCTTGTCGATCGATGGCCCTGTCGTGTCGATCCGCAAGTTCCGCCGCGATCCCTTGCGTCCCGATGACCTGATTGCGAACGGCACGCTTAACCGCGATGTCGCCGCGCTGCTTCACGCAGCGGTCGAATCGCGCTGCAATATTCTCGTTTCCGGTGGCACGAGTTCGGGCAAGACGTCCTTGCTCAACGCGCTCGCATTCAATATTCCTAAGCATGAGCGCGTGGTGACGATCGAAGACACGGCGGAGTTGTCGCTGAATCATCCGCATGTGGTGCGGCTCGAAAGCCGTCCCGGTGGTTTCGATGGCGCAGGCGTGGTGTCGATTCGCGATCTGCTGCGCAACACGCTGCGGATGCGGCCCGATCGCATTATCGTGGGTGAAGTGCGTGGTGGCGAAGTGCTCGAGATGCTTCAGGCCATGAATACCGGCCACGACGGTTCGATGGGCACCGTGCACGCGTCTTCGCCACGCGAGTGTTTGTATCGGCTGGAGATGTTGGCGGGATTCGCGGGCTTTCAGGGGACCGAGTCGAGTTTGCGCCGGCAGATTGCGAATGCGATCGACTTCGTGGTGCAGATCGGGCGTTTATCGAATGGACGCAGACGTATTATTTCGGTTACCGAAGTAACGGGATTGTCGGACGATATCATCGCGACACAAGAGCTGTATCGCTACGAAGAAGACAGCGATAACTGGTCCTCGCTCGGCTTGCAGCCGCATTCGCCCAAGCTCGCGAAGTTCCGCTCGACGCGCGCGTCGGAACACGCGGTTGAACAAGAACGGCTTTTCAATTTCGCCGGAGGCTTCGGTGTCTAGCGGAATCACATTCGTCTGGATGATCGCGGTCCTGTGCACCGCGAGCGCGGTGTTGCTGTGGAGCCGTGGCGCGCGTCGTCGTGATGCGCAGAATGCGCAGCGTTTTTTCGATCGGCAGATGCACGCGGCAGGCACGCGCACCGTTGCCGAGCCGATGGAAAAGCGCGTGGAACGAGCACGTCAACGACGTGCCACGCAAGCGGCAAAAGCGCGCGCAGGTTCGCGTGTGCTCGCAGAATTCGACGGCCTGATGCGTCGCGCCGACGTGCGCAATCCGCGTTCCGCGTTCATCTTGTGGGCGGTGATAACGAGCGTAGTTGCGCTGATCGGCGCGTCGCGCGTCGCCGTGCCGATGGCGTTCGCCGCGATCGTATTGAGCGCGCTGTGCTTCTATGCGCCACTCGCGTGGCGCGCGGCGAAGCGCAATCAACGAATCGTGCACCAACTGCCTTCTTTTCTCGATGGCATCGTGCGGCTGGTCGCTATCGGCCATAGCATTCCGGCTGCGTTTCAGACTGCCGTGGCGGGCGCAGAAACGCCATTGCGCCAATGCCTCGACGAAGTCATGCCGCGCGTGCGCAGCGGCGCGGAAATCGATCAGGCGCTGTCTGCGGTGGCGCGTATCTATCGCGTGCGCGAGTTCGATCTGATCGGCCCGGTGCTGCGCATCTCGATCAAATTCGGCGGACGCTCGGACGTGATGCTCGAACGCATGGCGTCGTTCATGCGCGATCTCGAACAAGCGGACCGCGAGTTGACGGCGTTATCGACGGAAACGCGATTGTCGTCGTGGGTGCTCGGACTGTTGCCGGTCGTGCTCGGTGTGGGCGTAATCGTCATGAACCCCCGTTATTTCGATTCGATGTTGACCGATCCGCTCGGACGAAAGCTCGTGTATGGCGCATTCGGTTTGCAGATGCTAGGCGCGTATCTGCTGTATCGACTTGCGCGTTTGAGGGCCTGATTGATGCCTTTTCAGTTCGTCATTGCGCTTGCTTCTTTGGCCGTTGCGCTTGGTTGCGTGCTGCTGGGCGTGGCATCGCTCGGTAAAGCGCGACGCACGCGCCGTGCGTCGAATGTGCTGGAGCGCGCGCTCGGCGGCGCGCAGGTTGCTGAGAAAAGCACTCCGAAACGTTCTACATTCAAGATCGATACGAAGTGGCTCGATACGCGCATCGGCAAGATGATCGTTGCGGAGGAAGACCGGCGTCTGCTGGATCGCGCGGGCTTTACCGATATCAGCGTACGTGCACGCTTTCTCGCCGCGCGAATTGCGGGAGCGGTGCTGTTGCCGTCCCTCGTTTTGATCGCCGCACATAACAACACACACGGCAACACGCACGGCACGCGCTTTATTTTCCTGATGTTCGGCGCGCTCGTGGCGGGCTTCATGGGACCGAAGTGGATCGTTCGGCATAAGGCGACCGCACGCCAACGCAGCGTAAGCAGCGAACTGCCGATGTTCGTCGATCTGCTGCGCATCTTGCAGGGCGTGGGTTTATCGCTCGATCAAAGCCTGCATGTGATCGTCGGCGAGTTTACGACGGTGCTGCCGGTGCTGGTGCAGGAGTTGTACATCGCGCAGGCCCAATATGCGACCGGCCGCACGCGCGAGCAAGCGATGAAGCGCCTGGCGACCACCTACGACAACGACGATCTCGCCGCCGTGCTGCGTTTGATGGTGCAGATCGAACAACACGGCGGCGCGGTGCAGGAACCGTTGAAGACCTTCGGCGACCGCTTGCGCGAAGTGCGCCGCGTTTCGCTGCGCGAACGTATCGGTAAGTTGACCGTAAAAATGACGGGCGTGATGGTGCTGACGCTCTTGCCCGCGCTGCTCATCATGACGGCGGGACCCGGTTTTCTCGCGATCATTCATTCTCTGGCTGGCCTCAACAAGTGAGCCCCGGCTCTTATACGACGAGACGAAATATGAAATCGACCCTCTGCGTGACGTGTGCGCTGATGCTGTGCGCAATGCTGGGTGCTTGTGCAACGAAGCCGGAGCGCGGTTATGGAATTGGCATGCAGGCCGAACATGAAGCGGCGCTCGAACGCAGCAATCGGCAGAGCGCGTTGCCGGATTCGCCGGGCATGTATCTCGCGTTGATCGACAAGATGCAGTCCGAAGGAATGTACTATGCGTCGCTCGCACATATCGATGCGTACGAGAAGCGCTTCGGACGTTCGCCCGATTCGACTTTGCGCCGTGCCGACGCCTTGCGTCAGACCGATCAGGCCGATGCCGCGCGTGCTGCTTATGAAGGCTTGTTGAAGAGTTCGCTCGCTGCGCGTGGGTATCGCGGGTTGGGGCTTTTGTCCGGCCAGGCCGGTCAGTTCGATGATGCCGCTGTACAGTTCAGACATGCCTCCGATCTTGAGCCTACTGATGCGTTGATGCGCGCTGGTTGCGTTGATGAAGCGCGTGTGCCCTTGATGAAGGCTTCTGAACTTGCACGCGATAACGCTAAAGTTCTGCGGAATCTTGTGCTTTATCTGTTGGTGAGTGGTCAGAGCGATGCTGCTCAGGCTGTGATGGCGCGGGAAAAGTTTTCTGACGATGCTCGTCGGGCAGTTGAGGTTGGGGTTAAGCAGGTTTTGGATGCGGTCAGGGTTGGGGCTGTGCCTAGGCGGGAGACCGTGCCGACGGTTGTTGTCGGGGAGCGGTCTGCCTGGGCGAGGATGGTTGCTGCTGTTTCTGATGTTGTTCAGTGAGCCTGTCAGATTTTCCGTGTGCCGAGGTCATGAGACGATAAGGGAAATACCGTTTTATGACCGAAGCAACTGTGACAAAAAAGCTCAAACCTCCGAAAGCACCGAAGCTGTTTTCCGATGAACTGATTGACCAATTGCTGGCGCAAGTCCAGGGCAAGGATGCCGAGTCGGTACTAGGCGAATCGGGGCTGGCCGGCCAGCTCAAGAAGCGCCTGGCCGAGCGTATGCTTGCCGCCGAGCTCAGCCACCATCTGGAAAGCGAGACCGAGCAGGGCAAGGCTGGCAACCACCGCAATGGCACCAGTCCCAAGACCGTGCTGACGCCCAACGGCGAG
>NZ_JAQFVG010000037.1:0-5710 GCF_029439455.1 Caballeronia sp. BR00000012568055
CATTGGCAAATGCGTGGTCGATTCCGCGGTCAAAGCGCTCCACGGGGAAAAATTGCCCAAGAAAGTCGATACCGGTTTTTACTGGTACGACAAGAGCAATATGAACGATCCGAAGATCGCAGCAGTGCTCTACGATTGATATAAGCAGGGCAGCATATTCGTCAAAGAGGAAGCAGCGCCGCTTCCTCTTTTTTTATTCGCTAAACAAGTCCGGCGTCGATTCCTCTTTAGGCGGCAGCACCGGCAAAGAACCCTCACGCACTTGCGCCAGCACCTCGGGCGGCAGCCACGTCTCTTCCATTCCGGCGATTCCTTCCTCGATCATTCGCTGCAAAAAAAACGACTGCTTGCGTCCGGTGATTTCCGCCAGCAAACGCAATCTCTGCTCGATCGCAGGCTCGACACGAACCGCCACGACCTTCAACTTGTTTTCGGGTGTCCTTCTCAACGCCAGCTCCTTTCGATATTGCTTTGCGCCGCATGATGCGCGTCGGAGCATGCTTCTATCATGAACATTCGGTGAATCGCAAGCGTTTCACCCGTATTTACCCGTGCTTTTACAAGCAAACGCACAAAGCGGCGGTCTTGCATTGTTATAATTCTCTCATCGCACGACTAAAACCTAACACTGCGCGCCCCGGCACCATGGCCAAGAACGATCGCCTGCGCACACTTTCAAGCGCGCTGGAAAAACAAAACGTAATGCGTTTGCGCGATGCCGCGGCGTTGCTCGGCGTCTCTGAAATGACGGTGCGTCGAGATATCGCGGCGAACCCCGGACAGTTCACGTACCTGGGCGGCTACATCGTCAGCGCGGCGGATTTGCCCAATGCCGCAGGCTATACCATCGAAGAAGAGAAGGATCATTTCGCGCAGGCGAAGGTGATCGCATCGAATCATGCGGCGCGATTGCTGGTGGATAGCGAAACAATTTTTATCGACTGCGGCACCACACTGACCACGCTTGCACGGCAAATTCCGGTCGACATGCACCTGACCGTGGTCTGCTATTCCCTTAACGTCGCAGAGATTTTAAGGCGCAAGCCCAACGTGCGAATGATTTTGCTGGGCGGCGTCTATGTGCCGTCCTCAGAATCCTTTGCTAGCGATGAAAGCGTCGAAACCCTTAGGCGCATGGGCATCAACAAGGCGTTTATGTCAGCAGGCGGTGTGGATGAAGCGCGCGGCGTGACCTGCTGGAATTTTCATGAAGTCGCGATCAAGCAGGCCGCCATGGCCAGCGCCGTGGAACGACATTTAGTCGTCGATGCAAGCAAGTTCGGCAAGGTCAAAGCAGTGCGTTTTTCACAGCTTTCCGAGTTCGATTCGGTGATTACCGAAGAAGGACGCGCGACTCGCGCGCGGGCTTGAAGGCTTAAGGGCGCCGCTTAAGAAAATCCGCAGCGCCCTTAAAGAATTATTGACGACGTCCAAGCGCAAACAAGGTTCCGGCCACCAGAATAAACGCGCCGATAATCACCTTTTGCCACGTGCTAGGCACACCGATCAGAATCAGCACGCTATTGATCAGCGTCACCAGCACGACGCCAAGCAACGTGCCTGCAACGCTTCCCGTGCCGCCCGTAATGCGCGCGCCGCCAAGAATTACAGCCGCGATCACATCCAGTTCGGTGCCGACGAGATCGAACGGATTCGCCAGTCGGTTAGTCGATACGTGCAGAATGCCCGCAACGCCCGCAAGCAAGCCCGTATAGCCAAATACGAAAAGATGAATCGCGCGCAGGTTATAGCCGAGCCGCTCAGCAATGGCGAGACTGCCGCCCATTGCATAAACGCCGCGTCCCATCATGGTCCGATTCAACAGCCACCAGGTCACGACCGCCGCGATGACGAGCGCAAGGACCGACACCGGCAACACAGCCCTAAGCCCGTCTGACGTGTGATAGAAAAACAGCGGCAAGCGACCAAACGTATCCATGCTATGCGGGATGTTCATAAAGAACTGCGTCCCCACGAACGTCAGCAGCAGGCCACGATAAAGATATTGCGTACCAATGGTGACGATCAGCGAAGGCGCTTTTAGCCGATGCACGAGCATGCCGTTAATCACGCCAAGCATTAAGCCGCCGATCGCACCTGCAATCAGAATAAGAAAGAATGGGCAATCGGGCCACCACGCAAACACGGCTTTGGTGAGCGAATACATCGTCAATGCAGCGATGGCCGTGAACGATACATCGATCCCGCCCGACGCCAGCACGACCAGCGTGCCAAGTGCGAACAGCGATACCGTCGTCGCCGAATGCAGCAAGTCGAACAACGTGGCGAACTGGAAAAAGCGCGGATTGATGCCGCCGACCACCAGACATGTCACCACGATCAAGCCGACCGTGAACCACTCAGGATTGCGCATCAATTGCGCATATAAATTGCCTTTGCGTACGCGTGGCGCGACGCTTGCCGCTTGCTGCGGCATCGTCTCGTTTCCCGTGCGGCGAATGGATTCGCTCATACTCATGCTGCCTCGGAAAGTAGTGCGTGGTAAAGATCGGCTTCGTTCAGGCGGTCTGCGCGATATTCGCTTGCCACACGGCCTTTCTTCATCATCAAAATGCGATCGCAGTTTTGCAGCAGTTCCGGCAGGTCATCGCTGATCAAAATAATGCCGATGCCCTCTTTCGATAAGCGCTGCATGATGCGGTAAATAATGTCCTTCGATCCCACGTCCACACCGACCGTCGGTCCATGCAGGATCAGCACGCGCGGATCGATTGCGAGCCAGCGTCCAATCAGAACGCGTTGTTGATTGCCGCCCGAAAGCGATTGAACCGGCTTGTCTACATCGGGCGTAGCAATCTGCAAATCCTTGACGGTGCGTTCGGCAAGTGCTTGCGCACGCTTGCGATCGATCTGTCCAAAGCGGTCGCGCAGACTCGAAATCATCGCGGTCACCACGTTGTCGCGAATCGGCTTATCGAGAAAAAGCCCTTCGTTCAGGCGGTCTTCCGGCACATAGCCAATGCGCTGTGTTTTGGCATCCGAAGGAGATTGCAGACGGATTCGCGTGCCATCGAGCGTCACCGTGCCGACGTCGGCCGGGGCTACGCCGGCAAGGGCACGTGCAAGCTCGTTACGGCCCGAATCGAGCAGACCGGTTACACCGAGAATTTCACCTTTGCGCAGCTTGAACGATACATCGGCAAACTGACCTTTACGGCCAAGGCCTTGCACGTCGAGCACGATTTCTGAAGCGCCCTCGTCACCCTCCGCACGATAGCGTTCCGTCGACAGATGCTTGCCCGTCATCAATTCGCTGATCTGCGCCTTCGTATAATTTTCGATCGGGCCTTGCGCCATTTTCTGGCCATCGCGCAGCACAATGACTTCACCGCCGATTGCATAACATTCGTCGAGTTTATGGCTGACGAACAGCACGGCCACGCCATCCGCACGCAAGCGGGCCAGCACGGCGATCAGATTATCGACTTCCTTTTGCGTAAGCGATGTAGTCGGCTCATCCATGATGACGAACTTCGCTTCGCTGGCAATGGCGCGCGCAATCGCTACGAGCTGGCGTGTCGCCAAAGGCAATTGTTCGATGAGCGTCTTCTGAAATTCAGCATCGCCCGGCAGACCAACGGCTTCCAATGCACGTGCAGCCGTTGTAGCAAGCGCCTTGCGGTCGAATGTACGTGCGAGCTTGCCCGCATGTTCGGCGAGTTCGCTCGTCAAGGCGACGTTCTCCGCCACGCTCATGTTAGGGAGCAGAGAAAGATCCTGATACACCGTTTCGATACCCGCTGAAAGCGATTCGAGCGGCGAGAGCTTTTTATGCCGCGCCCCTTCTATAACGAGTTCGCCTTCATCAGGCGGCTGAGCGCCTGAAATAATCTTGATAAGCGTGCTCTTGCCGCAGCCGTTTTCGCCGAGCAAGTGGTAAATCTGTCCTCGCTCGAACGCCAGGCTTACGCCTCGCAGCGCATAGACGCCGGTAAAGCGCTTATGAATATCGACGACTTCGAGTAGCGGTGTCTCTTTGGTCATGGCATTTCTTAGGCTTAGGCGCGCGCCGCTAAGAAAACGACACGCGCCTTTGATACATCAGAAGTTGTATTGCTTGTAGTTCGTCTTATCGACATCCACCCAGCCGGTGCCGCGCACGATCACACCCTTGCCCGGACCCTTGCTTACCGTGACCTTGTTATAACCAGTGATACCCAGGTCCGCACCGTTCTGCACTTCCTTGCCTTCCACCAGCATTTGCGCGACCTTATTCATCGCCAGACCCGCGAGCTTGGGATCCCAAAACGCGATGCCATTGATCGCACCGCTTTCGAGGAACTTCGCCGCTTCGGTCGGTAAGCCGGTGCCATAGACGCAAATCTTGCCAACCTTGCCCGCTTCTTCCACCGCGCGGCCAATGCCGATCACATCCAGCGAAGACGAGCCTTGAAAGCCCGTCAAATCCGGGTGCTTGCGCAAGACTTCTTTAGCGACCTGATAAGCGCGCTCGCCATCATTATTCGTTTCGAGCTTAGGCTCGACCAGATCCATCTTCGGATATTTGGCCTTGGCGTTGCCGATACCGCCATCGGCCCACTGAACTTGAGAACGGCTGCCAAGCGAACCGACCAGCACGGCCCATTTGCCTTGCTGCCCCATACACTTCGCAAGACGTTCGTTAAGACCCGCGCCGTAAGCGGTGTTGTCGAATGCTTCGATATCGACTTGCGTATTCTTGGCGTTGTCCGCTTCGTGCGTCACCACCTTGATGCCGCGATCCATCGCCTTTTTAAGCGCTGGTTCGAGCGTAGGCGGATCGTACGGAACCACTGCAATTGCAGTGACTTTCTTGGCGATCAGATCTTCGATGATCTTGAGTTGTTGCGCGGCATCCGCACGGCCCGGCCCGGTCTGATAAGCGTTGATGTTCGGATTTTCCTTGCCGAACTCCTTTACGCCTTCATCCATGCGATTAAACCAGTTGATGCCCGTCACCTTGACGACCGTCACGATGGTTTCATTCGTTGCCGCTTGCGCAGCAGCGATAGCGCCTGCGGCAAGCGCAATTGCCGTCAACGCGGTGCCGATCTTATTCAGTTTCATGGTGCTGTCTCCTTTAAAACCTTTATGGTTCGAATGATTCTCGAATGATCAACGTCCCGTGGAAGCCGGTGGCCGTGACGCTTTAGCCGCCGCTCCGCCAATACCGAAAATTGCGCGCACACGCTCGCCGCCCGCAAACGCAAGCGACAAAAGAAGCAAGAATCCCCACGCACAATCGCCAAAGAATTGCGATACGCCAAGCAGATTAAACAGGCTCGACAGAAATTGCAGCACGGTGGCGGCAAGAAACACACACACGATGCGCCCATAACCGCCCGCAGGATTCACGCCGCCCATCACCGCGATAAGAATGGCGATCAGCAAATACGAATTGCCGTAATCCCATTTCGCGCTGGACGTATGCGTCGCGCTGATCAGACCCGCGAGCGACGCAAGCACACCGCAAAGACCGTACGTCACGATCAACATACGCGCGCGCGGAATACCCGCATAAAAAGCGGCCTTGGGATTGGTGCCCATCAGATAAAGACGCAAGCCGAAAGGCGTGCGCTTAAGAATCCAACCGAGCAAGAGCACGGCGGCGACGAAAATCCAAAGCGAAATTGGCACTTGCAGAAAGGTGCCGTTACCAATATTCGAAAGCGGGTCCACATATTCCACCCGCACAGATGCGCCGTTGCTC
>NZ_JAQFVG010000037.1:5787-11194 GCF_029439455.1 Caballeronia sp. BR00000012568055
AAGCCGCCAATCGCGCCCATCACCACAACGATGCACACGAATACGCCCGTATAAAGCGCGGGCGAATCATCGGCGGAGACCATGTGTGGCAAGAGCAAGGCCGCGACCATGCCCGACAAGTTGGCCAGCCCTACGCCCGATAAATCGATGCCGCCATTACCCGAGACCATCGACAACATGATGCCGAGCGCAAGCAATCCGAGTTCGGGCAACTGGCCACCCATCGACTGAAGATTGTCGATATCGAGAAACTGGCCGCGCGAAAGCATCGTTGCTACGACAATCACGAGCACGTTCACGCCGATCAGAAAATTAAACTGTCGATCCGCAAGCCAGCGCTTCATTGCACAACGCTCCTTTGTTCGAGCACGGCGTTGATTTCTTCGAGACGCAGCATTGAAGGTGCGGTGCCCGGACGCGTGACCGAAAGGCTCGCCAAGGCGCAACCGAAACGTACGGCGTCTGCCGGGCTGTTGCCTCTGGCAAGCGCCGCCGCAAAGCCGCCTGTAAAGCCATCGCCCGCACCCGCTGTTTCAACCACGCGGCCGCAATTGAACGCAGGCACCAACGTTGATTCATTCGATGTATGCAGCAAAGCGCCCGCTTCGCCTAAAGTAACTATGACCGCACGCGCGCCCTTCTCAAGCAATACGTCAGCAGCGCGGCGTGCATCTTCGACGTTAGTGATCGAAATGCCCGTGAGCGTGGCCGCCTCAGTTTCGTTGGGCGTGATGTAATCGCAGAGCGGATAGATATCGTCGGTAAGCGGCATCGCGGGTGCGGGATTGAATACCGTGATTACGCCGTGTTTCTTAGCGAGTTCAAGGCCACGCCGTGCAGCAGGAATGGGCTGCTCCAATTGCGTGACGAACACGGCCGCACTGGCAATATCGTCTTCGATCTTATCGACGTCCTCAGGAACGAGCGTGCCTGCCGCGCCCGCTGCAACGATGATCGCATTGCCACCCGTGTTTTCATCGACGTAAATATGTGCCGCGCCGGTGGCCGTATCCTGCATGACAGTGGCGCGCGATGTAATTCCTTCCGCAGCCCACGTCGCTTGCGCAATCTCACCAAACGCATCAGCGCCGATTCGCGTGCAGAAGATCACATCGGCCCCTGCGCGCGCCGCTGCAACAGCTTGATTCGAGCCCTTGCCGCCCGGTCCCATTTTGAATGCAGAGCCTGCAACGGTTTCACCAAGCAAAGGCATACGCTGCGCGCGAAAGGCAAGATCGGTCACATAAATACCAAGGATGACTACGCTTTTCATCGTGTGCCTCCTTCCGGTGCATCCGCTGCGAGCTGCACGCCTTTCTTGAAGATAAAGCAGCCATAGCCGCGTGCTTCGCCGGTAGCAATCACGCAATAGGCGCGCTTGGCGCGCTCATAAAATGCAAACCGTTCGATCGATGCGAACGGCATATCACGGCCTTCCGCATCGTCCACTTCGCGTTGTGCTTCGCGCTGCACGGCCGGCAATGTCGATGCGTCTCCGACCACTTCCATCCGGCCAGCGGGATCATCGACGAAAGTATCGAGTGGCAAGACCGAGAGCACGGCGCGCACGACACGCGGTGCGCTCGCGCCATCGACCCGCAATACACGGCCCAGCACGGTTTGCCGCGCGACGGAATCGGCGGGGAAATGGGCGTCACAGATCACGACTTCGTCGCCATGTCCCATCGCGGCGAGCGCATACAGGATCTCGGCGTTCAGTAACGGATTGATATTCTTCAGCACAGTGTCTCCTCCATGCGTGGGCGCGTTTCGTTTCGAAATCTGCGCCCTTTGAATCGTCTTTGCGTCAATGCGATGCCGTTTTAATCTCCGTACGGCACCCAGATATTCTTCACTTGTACCGCTTGCCTCAAGAACGGCAAGCCTTCACTCGATGTGTCGTGCCAGTCGAATACACGGCCCTGATCGACAAAGGTGCGCTTGAGATTCCCCACCGATTCGCGCTCAGCCAGCGTTGACAAAGCAGCGCCGTGGAAACACCAGAGCGCATCGACATCGTCGTGCTGGGCAAGTGTTTGCGTGAGCGATCGCGCATCGCCGGTCACAATGTTCAGCGCGCCGCCCGGCACGTCCGATGTATCCGCGACCTGATAGAAGTCGGTTGCCATTAGCGGACAGCTTTCGCTGGGAACCGCGATCACACGATTACCCAAGGCAAGCGCAGGCGCAATCAAGGAAACGAAGCCAAGCAAGGGCGCTTCATCCGGACACACCACGCCAATCACGCCAAGCGGTTCGTGCATGGCAAGCGCCACGCCATGCAGCGGCGGCGCATGCACGGCACCGTCGTATTTATCTGCCCAGGCGGCATACGTAAAGAATCGCGCAATCGATGCTTCCACTTCGCGTTTTGCATCGCGCTCGTTATAGCCTGCACGAACGGCCAATTGCTTAGCGAATTCATCGGCACGGGCGCTAAGATTTTCCGCCAGATAGTAAAGCACTTGCGCACGGTTATGCGCACTGGCGGAAGACCATTTCGTCATGCTGCGCGCGGCGGCCACGGCATTACGAATATCCTTGCGGCTTCCCTCGCCGACTTCTCCGACAATCTCGCCATTCGGCGCATAAACCAGCCGCGAATATCCGCTGTCCGGACGCGCCTGCTTACCGCCGATAAAGAGCTTCGCCGTCCGATCTAACGTACTAACGTTATCGGTTAGCGCATCCGCTTTTGCAGCGGCTGCTTTGGCTTCACCACGTTTAGGCAATTTAGCCCACGCGCGCGGCTTGAGATATTCATAAACGCCTTCGCGTCCGCCCTCACGCCCAAAGCCCGACTCACGATAACCGCCGAAGCCTACCGCTGCATCGAATAGATTGGTTGCGTTGATCCACACCACGCCGCATTGCAGGCGCGGCGCGACATCCAGCGCGCGGCTGATGTTCTCGCTCCATACACTTGCAGCCAGTCCGTAACGCGTATTGTTGGCCAGCGCAACGGCTTCTTCGGGCGTGCGGAAGCTCATTGTCACCAGCACCGGGCCGAAGATTTCCTCTTGCGCGAGTGTCGATGCAGGCGACACCTTGGTCACGAGCGTGGGCGGGAAAAACGCGCCGCCTTCGGGCAAAGTCAACCGCGACGGCTGGAATATTTCGCATCCCTCATCTTCGCCGCGATCCACCAGCGAGCGAATGCGTTCAAGCTGCACGGTATCGACAATCGCGCTCATGTCGATGCCCTTGTCGAGCGATGTGCCCACGCGCAAGGTTTCCATGCGCCGCTTGAGTTTATCGACGAAACGCGCTTCGATGCCTTCCTGCACCAGCAAACGCGAGCCTGCGCAACACACCTGCCCCTGATTGAACCAGATCGCATCGACTACGCCTTCTACGGCGCTGTCGAGATCGGCATCGTCGAATACGATAAAGGGCGACTTGCCGCCCAGTTCGAGCGTGAGCGACTTGCCCGAGCCTGCCGTGATTGCGCGGATTTGACGGCCCACTTCGGTCGAACCCGTGAACGCAATTTTGGCCACGCGCTCATGTTCGACAAGCGCAGCACCCGTGCTGCCATCACCCGTCACGACATTTAGCACACCTTTTGGAAGCCCCGCGCGATGCGCCAGTTCCACAAACAGTAGCGCCGTCAGCGGCGTGTACTCCGCAGGCTTCAAAACCACCGTATTGCCCAGCGCAAGCGCGGGCGCAATCTTCCACGCCAGCATCAACAGCGGAAAATTCCACGGCACGATTTGCCCGATCACACCGAGCGGCGCCCAGTCGGCGAGTTCCTTGTCTTGCAACTGCGCCCATCCCGCGTGATGCAGAAAGTGCCTTGAAACAAGGGGGATATCGATATCGCGCGACTCGCGGATCGGCTTGCCGTTGTCGAGCGACTCCAGCACCGCAAACAAACGGCTGTGACGCTGCACCATGCGCGACAACGCATACAAATGACGCGCACGGCCCGCGCCGCCGATCGCTTGCCACGACTCGAGCGCTGCATGCGCGGCTTGCACGGCGGCGTCGATATCGGCTTTCGTGCCTTGCGCGATCGATGCCAGCACGCGGCCCGTTGCCGGTTCGCGCGACTCGAAACGTTGCGCGTCGTCGGCAGGTTGCTGCCATGCGCCGTTGATGAAGTGACCGAGGCGACCTTCGTGCTGATCGAGCCATGCGCGCGCGGCGCGATCGTCTTCCGGTGCGGGTCCGTATTCCATCGAGGAGAAGTATTCGGCTACGCTCATGAGGCTTGTTTTATAGGGGTTTCGCGTGAATCAGGCAACCGGATGACGGTTGAACGCGGAGTAACGTCCGCTCACATGATGCTCGAGCTGGCGCTCGATATCGGCAAGCAGACTCGATGCGCCGATGCGGAACAGATCCGGCTCGAGCCACTCGCGGCCAAGCTCTTCCTTCATAAGAATCTGATATTCGAGCGCAGTCTTCGCCGTCGATACACCGCCCGCCGGCTTGAAGCCGATCATCACGCCCGTGCGCGCCAGATATTCGCGGATCATGCGCACCATCACGAGCGACACGTCGAGCGTGGCATTGACGCTTTCCTTGCCGGTCGATGTCTTGATGAAATCCGCGCCGGCCATCATGCAGATCATCGAAGCCTTGGCGATGTTCGACAACGTGCGGATATCGCCGGTGCCGAG
Organism: Caballeronia sp. BR00000012568055; assembly: GCF_029439455.1. Lineage (GTDB taxonomy): Bacteria > Pseudomonadota > Gammaproteobacteria > Burkholderiales > Burkholderiaceae > Caballeronia. The sequence goes on from NZ_JAQFVG010000037.1 coordinate 10,416, forward strand.
AATCGCCTTGACGTGCGCATCGCCGCAAGCCGCGCGGAAATCGCGCATTTCATCGTAAAGCGCTTGCCAATTGCCCGTGAGCACATGCTCGCGCGTCACGACGATATCGATCTCGGATGCACCGTCTTTCACCGAGGTTTCTATCTCACGCAACTTGAGGTCGTGTGGATTGAGACCCGCAGGAAAGCCCGTCGATACCGCCGCGACCGGAATGCCGCTGCCTTCGAGCGCATGCACCGCCGTCTTCACATAGCGGTGATAGACGCACACGGCGCCAGTTTTGATCGACGCAGGCGGCATACCGAGCGCATCGAGCAAATCATCCCGCAATGGACGACGTGCTTTCGCGCACAGGCGTTCGACGCGCGCATGCGTGTCATCGCCACTCAAGGTCGTAAGGTCGATGCAGGTGATCGCTTTGAGCAGCCACGCGGCCTGCGCATCTTTCTTGACAGCGCGGCGCGTGCCGAGCGTTGCGGCGCGCCGCGATACGGCGGCCAGATTCACGCGCAGCCCGTCGAGCCAGGCGAGATCGAACGGCACACCGGGATTGCGTGCGGGCGCGGGAACCGGCGGCTTACCGGGCCACGCGACGATGGACTTCGAGGCGGTTTCCAACATGAGATCGGCTCGTTCGTCTGTGTCCGTCTTGTGCGACGCACAACAGTTTTTGATAGATTGATCTCATTTTATACCGCTTTTGTTACGATCGTGACATAGGGAAAGTTCGGAGGCGTTCAAGCCGTGATCGTGCTGAGAATTTCCGCGACGATGGCCTC
>NZ_JAQFVG010000038.1 GCF_029439455.1 Caballeronia sp. BR00000012568055
TGGGCAGCAGTCAGCTTGCTCGCTGGTGCTGTCTGTTGATGTACGGCGATTCGCTGGATCGGTCGTCGGGCCGCGATCCTATCGTGACGCTGGTGGAACGTCGCGCAGGCTTTATGGAGCAGGGCGCGATCGTGCTGCGCGGCAAGGACCGCGAATTCAGTCAGAGTGCGTGGCTGACGGGTTTGCTCTCGCTGGTGCATGTGCCGAATGGCGCCGATGCAGCGAGTCTGATCGGCCAGTTGCCGCTCGATGCATCAATCAAGGATGCGATCGTGGATCGGCGCGGCGATCTCGGCACGCTGCTGTCCATCGTCGAATCAATGGAAGCGGGAGATTTCAACGGTGCGCTTGAGCAGAGCTGCAGCTTTGGACCGGCGTTCAAAGCGCGATTGCCGGACCTCGGCTGGTAAGTTCACGCGCGGCGCGATCGCTTAAAACAAGTGCCGCAGAGCGACGCGACCAACGAACTGATTGTGCGTAGAAGAAGGCGCATCCGCACCGGTGATATAGGCCTGATCCAGCGGTGATGCCGACGCATTACCCCCGGCGACGTGCTGATACATCGCCTGGACGTAGGCATCCGTACGCGTCGAGAGTTGATAGTCGGCCATCACGCCAAACTGATGCCACTTCGGTTTCGAGTTGCCTGCCGCGCTGTTGAACTTGCCGATTGTGTAGTTATACATAGCACCTGCGTAAATTGCTTTGGTGAACTGGTATTTGAAGTTCACTTCGAAGTTATCGAACTTGAGCGAGCTTGCGGTGTTGGCGAAATTGCCAACATAGACGGAGCCGGTTGCATCGTTCAGATCGGTATGCGTGTAGACGAAGCCAAGCGTCGCGGCATCGGCAATGGCGTAATTGATGCCTGCGCCCCACACGCGCTCGCGGCCTGCGAAGAACGCGGTGTCGTCGGTGGCGAGCGAGCCGCCTGCGTTCGCGCCCGGATTGTTGATCTGCATATATGTGGCCGCAGCGGAAAGCGGTCCTGCAACGTATTGCGCGCCCACGCTGTACGCGCGATTGTTCGAGAAGCCGCCCGCCTGATTGCTGAATCCGTACAAGCCGCCGAAACTGAAGCCGCCGTAGTTGTTGCTGGTGTATTTGACTGCGTTATTGAGGCGGAAAGAGTTGTCCGTGTTGTCGTTATCGAACGGATGCGAAAGCAGATAACCGGCCCAATTGCCGTTCGCAGTGAGCGGCGCAAGATAGTCCACCACGGAGTCATATTGGCGGCCAAGCGTGATCGTGCCGAGCGTCGATGAGCTCAGGCCGACATACGCTTGCCGCCCGAACATGCGTCCCGATTGACCGAGCTTGCCGTTGTTCACATCGAAGCCATTTTCAAGCTGGAAAATGGCCTTCATGCCGCCGCCGAGATCTTCCGATCCTTTGAGGCCCCATCGGCTGCCTTGCGCGAAGCCGCTGGCTAATTGCTCGTTGGCATGTCCGCCGACATTGTTCGTGTAGTTGAAACCTTCATCGATCACGCCATACAACGTGACCGAGGTCTGCGCGACAGAGGCGAGTGGAAATGCGAGCGCACTCAGTGCAGCGCTGGCGAACAGGGATTTTTTCATTGATGAATGCCCGTGGGTTTGATGGTCGTGGTTCATGCGACGTCGAGGCTTCATGACGTTGCATGGCATCGGACTGTAAGGGGCACAAAATCCGCGCTCGCTGCAAAACTGTTTTTCTGCGGTACGTGTCGCGCTGGCAACTATGCAGGCTTGCAAAAAGTTATCGGCGTTGCATGGCGAAGTCGATAAAGGAACGGACCGTCTGCGTGGCATAGCGCTGGCCTGCATAGAGCAGGGAAATCGTTCGTTCCTTGCCTTCCAGATCGAACGATTGCAACAGCGGAATCAGGCGGCCATCCGCCAGTTCGGCTTCGATCAACATGCGCGGTAAACGCGCAATGCCAAGGCCCGCAACGGTGGAACGCGCCACGGCCATGATGTTTTGCGCACTGAGCGTAGGCACCAGGCTCACACGATGCACGCCGTGGCTGTCGCTGAAGGTCCAATATCGCATAAGTGATTCGGAATCCAGAAGAATATCGTGGTTGCCGAGTTCGTTCGGAATGCGTGGCACGCCGCGTCGTTCCAGATAATCAGGCGAGGCGACGACCATATCGCAAGTTTGACCGAGATTTCGGCATATTAGCGATGAATCGCGCAGCTTGCGTTCGGTCATCACGCAGATTTCGAAGTCTTCCGGCGCGACTTGCGCGGGTGTTTCGTAGATCGTCAGGTCGAATGAAATCAGCGGATGAGTTTGACGAAATTCCGCTAAAAGACGGGGTAAATCGGTAGCGGCATATAAAGCCGAGACCGCCATCTTTAAACGGCCCGCAGCGGATTGCGACTCGCCGCGCACGCGTTCTTCCATGCGCTGAATCTGAACGATCACATCGGTGCAGGCTTCGAAGTAGCGTTCTCCTGCCGCCGTCAGCGAAACGTGCCGCGTGGTGCGATTGATGAGCCTGAGATCGAGGTGCTTCTCCAGTGCGCTCAGTCCGCGCGTGACGGCGGAGTTGGAAATGCCGAGTTGCCTCGCTGCATCGCTGAAATTCAGGCATTCCGCGACTTTGGCGAAAATGCGCATGGATTCGAATTGGTTCATCGCGTTTGCCAGTCTCCGCCGAGCGCCACGATCAATCCAACGGATGCGATCACGCGCCTCGCATCGATTTGTTCGGCGGTTCGTTCGTTATTCAATGCGATGGTCTGCGCGGTTACGACATCAAGATAACTGACCGCGCCCGCGTTATAGCGATTAGTCGTGAGTTTGAGCGAGAGCGCGGCGGCATCGGATGCGCGCCGCTGGCTTTGCGCTTCATCGGCCAGTGCATTCAACGATGTCAAATTGTCCTCGACTTGCTGAAACGAAGCCAGCACCGTCTGCCGATAATCGGCCACATATCCATCGTATTGCGCGTGTGCATTCGCGAGCGCGGCATCATGACGGCCGCCGTCGAACAAGGTCGCAGCGAGTTGCGGGCCGAGCGACCAGAACAGGCTCGGCGCAGTCAGCCACGGCGCGAAGAACGTGCTTTCGAGGCCCGCGCTCGCGCCCAATACGAGGTCCGGAAAATAGGCCGCGCGCGCTTCGCCAATCTGCGCATTTGCCGCAAATACACGACGCTCCGCCGCCGCGATATCGGGACGCCGTTCGAGCAATTGCGATGGCAGCGCGGCGGGAATCGCAGGCAAATTTATGCTTTGCATACCTACCGGAATCGAAAATGTCGATGCCGGTTCGCCGGTGAGCGTGGCGATCGCATGTTCGAGCTGCGCGCGTTGCGATGCCGTTTCCGTGGCCTGCGTGCGCGTGCTTTCGAGTTGCGCTTGCGCCTGCGCGACGGCGGACGCATCGATCGCTCCGTTAGCGAGCTGCTGATTCAGTAATCGCAATGCAGCGGCATACGCGGTGACGGAATCATCGAGCAGCTTCTTTTGCGTATCGAGCGAACGCAGATTGAAATAGTCGATGGCGATCTGACTCGTCACGGACAAGCGCACCGCTTCGACATCGGCGGCGCTGGCTTCGGCATTCGCTTGCGCGTTGACGGTGGCATCGTGAATGCGGCCGAACAAGTCCGGTTCCCACGATGCAGACACCCCCATCGAATAGTCCGGGATGGTCTTGCCCGCGAGCGACTTGCCCTCCACATTCGCCGATGTACGCGCACGGCTCTGCGATGCACCCGCCGTCACCGTAGGCCAGAATCCGGCGCGTTGATAATCGACCATTGCGCGGGCCTGCTGCAACTGCGAGACCGCTTTTTTAAGGCTCTGATTCGATACATCGACGCGCGCTTCGATCGCATCGAGTTGCGGGTCCTGAAAGCGCGTCCACCACGGACCGCGCGCGGTTTGATCGGCGGGCTGCGCGACGGACCATCCCGGTGCGGACGCATAATGCGCGGGAATGGCCACATCGGGCTTCTGGTAGGCGGGCATGGTCGAACATGCGGCAAGCGCTGTGCATATCAGCAAAACGAGGGCTTTCATCTTTGACTGACCTTCACGGTTTCGCCGCTCATCAACGCATCGCCGGGATTGTCGATGACGCGTTCGTTCGCGCTCAGGCCCGTGGTGATTTCGACATGCGTGCCAAAGTCCCGTCCGATATTCACCGTCTTGAGCACGGTCTTGTTCGACGCGTCCACCGTTGCGACGGTTACGCCGTTCGGACGGAATAGCAAAGCGCTGACAGGAAGATCGAGTGCAGGCGTGCCGTTTTCAAGCGCAAGATGAACTTGCGCATACGCGCCGGGTAATATCGAGTCATCCTTATTATCGACGTCAACTTCCACGCGCAAGGTGCGGCTGACTGCGTCCATCGCGCCCGAAGTACGCGCGACGCGCGCAGAAAACTGCCTGCCCGGATATTGCTGCACAGTGAGATAAGCATGCGTATTCGACGTAACGTAAGGCGCGTCGCTCTGCGGCACATCGACGAACACGCGCAAGGTGTCGCGCTGCGCGACATGAAATAACTCTCCCGTCGATGCCGCCAATCCCGGCGCACCGCCCGCAGTCACGAGCGCGCCGACATCCACGTTGCGCGCGGTAACGACACCATCGAACGGTGCAACAACTTTCTCATACGATACGAGTTCGCCAAGCCGCCGCACGTTCGCCTGCGCGGATTGCAGCATCGCACGTTTGGCGAGCATATCGCCGGTCTTCGTGTCCGCGTCCTGCTGCGACACCGATTGCGTTTTCAGCATGTCCTGCCAGCGTTGCGCGGTGGCGTTCGCATAGTTGAAATTGGCTTGCGCGGTCGCTTCATCGGCGTGTGCCTGTTGAAGTTGCGCGTCGAGTTCGGGCGTTTGAATATCGGCGAGTAGCTGGCCTTTTTTCACGTGCGCGCCGATATCCGTGTACCAGTGTTGCACGTAGCCGCTGGTGCGTGCGTAGATCGCCGCATCGGCGAAAGCGGTGACTGCGCCCGGAAGCAGCAGTTCTTGTGTGGCAGGCGCGGGCTTCGGTGCAATCACCGATACGGTCTGCACGCGCTGCGTCGCGGTCTGCGCGGCCAGCGCGCTTTGCGCATGAAGACGCGGCAGTATGCCGGCCGCAAGCAGCGCGGCGGCCACGCCTGAAAAAATCAAAGGGAGTACGAAGCGATGCTTTTTCATTGAAGTGGCTTGTTTTAAGGCTTATCGAGGGTGGTGCGGCGGCGCGCGAGCCATGTATGAACGACCGCGAACATCACCGGAACGAACAGCAGCGTGGATACCGTGCCGAGCGCAAGGCCACCGATCACCGCGCGCCCGAGCGGCGCGTTCTGTTCGCCGCCATCGCCAAGACCGAGCGCCATGGGCAGCATGCCGATCAACATGGCGAGCGCGGTCATGATGACGGGACGAAAGCGCGTAAAGCCTGCTTCGAGCGCCGCATGCCACGCTTGCGCGCCTTCATGCAGTTTCTCGCGCGCTGCGTTGATCACCAGAATGCTGTTTGCCGTCGCGATGCCGATACACAAAATGGTTCCGGTCAACGCAGGCACGCTCAACGTGGTGCCTGTCGCGAACAGCATCCACGCGATACCCGCGAGCGACGCGGGTAAGCCGCAAATAATGATGAGCGGATCGATCCACGACTGAAAATTGACTACCATCAGTAGATAAACGAGCGCGATGGCAAACACGAGACCCGAGCCAAGACCACTGAACGATTGCGTCATGGATTGCACCTGTCCGCGCATGACGATGGACGATCCCGGCGGCAACTGCGCCTTGCTTTGATCGATGAGCTTCGTTACATCGCTTGCCACGCCGCCGAGATCGCGGCCCTGCACGGAGCCGTAGATATCGAGCACGGGCTGCACGTTGTAATGCGATACCACCGCTTGCTGCGACACGCGCCGCATGGTGCCAAGTGATCCGAGCAAACTCTGCGGCGCGCTCGACGCATCGCTCTTGTTGAGCGGCACATTCGCCAGCGTCTGCAAGGAATGAATATCGTATTGCGGCACTTCGGTCATCAGCGGATAGCTCACGCCGTTCTTTGGATCGAGCCAGAAATTCGGCGTGGTTTGCGAACTGCCCGACAGTGAAATCAGCAGGTCTTGCGCGACGTCCTTTTGCGTGAGGCCCGCTTGCATCGCTTTGGTGCGGTCTACGTCGATGTTGATCGCAGGCTCGTCGCCGGGCTGCTGAATATGGGCATCGACGAGGCCGTGCACGTTGCGCAGTTTCGCGAGCAGTTGATTTGCCACCACGCGATTTTTTGCGAGGTCCCTGCCGACGATTTGAATATCGATCGGTGCGGGCTGACCGAAGTTGAGAATCTGACTCGTGATATCGGCAGGAAGAAAGGAGAACGTAGTACCGGGAAACGAAGTCGCGAGCACGTTGCGCAGCTTCGTTACGTACGATGCAGTCGGCGCATGTTTGGCCGTCAGCGCAATCATGATGTCCGCATCTTCGGTGCCGATCGGTGCCGACGAGGAATACGTCAGGTTGATGCCACTGACCGGCACGCCGATGTTATCGAGCAGGGACGCTTCTTCGGACTTCGGTATCACGGTGCGGATTTTCGCTTCCACTTCATCGACCAGCCGTGCGGTTTCTTCGATACGCGTGCCCGTTGGCGCACGCATATGCAGCCTGATTTCGCCGGTATCGATACTCGGAAAGAAGTCGCGGCCGGTGAACGGCACGAGCGTCATCGAAGCGAGGCAGAACACCACGAAAATGGCGATCACCGTACGCGGATGCCCGATGCCGTTTTCGAGCACGGCCTTATAACGCGTGCGCAATGCTTCGAAACGATGTTCGAATGCAGCTTGCCAGCGCACCAGAAACGCAAAGCGTCCGGTCGGTTCGCCGCCTTTTCGCGCCTTGAGCAGATACATCGCAAGCGTGGGAATCAGCGTGCGCGAGAAGAAGTAGGATGCGCACATCGCGAACACGACGGCTTCGGCCATCGGCACGAACAGATAGCGCGCAACGCCTGAAAGCAGGAACATCGGCGCGAATACGATGCAGATGGAAAGCGTGGACACGAAGGTCGGCACGGCGATCTCGCCGGAGCCATTGAGAATGGCATCGGTCAGCGGCGCGCCGTTTTCCAGATGATGCGTGATGTTTTCGATTGCAACGGTCGCGTCGTCCACCAGAATGCCGACTGCGAGCGCAAGACCGCCGAGCGTCATGATGTTGATGGTCTCGCCCAACGCCGACAACGCAATCAGTGACGTGATGACCGACAGCGGAATGGTGACCGCGATAATGAGCGTGGCGCGCCAGCTTCCTAAAAAGAGCAGGATCATCATCGCAGTCAGGCAAGCGGCGATCAGCGCTTCGCGTACGACGCCAAGGATTGCTGACTTTACGTATACCGATTGATCCGCCAGCGGCGTGATCTTGAGCGCTTTCGGCAGACCCGCAGAGATTTGCGGCAACATCGAACGGATTTGCTGAATGATGGTGAGCGTCGATGTGCTGCCGGTCTTTTCAACCGTCAGCAAAGCCGCGCGCTTGCCGTCGCTGCGCACGATATTGGTTTGCGGCGCATAACCGTCGCGCACCTGAGCGACATCTCGCAGATAGACCACGCCGCCTTTGATCGCCTTGATGGGCAGATCGTTGAGTGCGGCGACGCTTTCGGTGCTGCCGTTCATCTGCACGTT
>NZ_JAQFVG010000039.1 GCF_029439455.1 Caballeronia sp. BR00000012568055
CTCGGTCTACATGGAGGATGCGCTGTTCTTCGGCGGAAGGCCCGGACACTCCATCGGCGCGCGCGCTATTCACGATTATTTCGCTTCGTATGAAGGAGTGATCGAATCAGCGACGCTGGAGCTTGTGGAACAGCACTTCATCACGCTTGCGGATGATTGTTTTCTCGCTCAAGGTTTCGGCGAGTTTCTGTTCATGCTCAGCGACGGCCGCGAGTCGCGTTCCCGTCTGCGAACCACGCTCCTGATCGCGCGGCACCGGGGAGAATGGAAGATTCGCCAGCACCATTTTTCCGCGTCTCCAGTGTCGCCGCCGATCTGAACGCGGCGTCCGTCGCGCTCACATCGATCCGGCGGTTCCCGCGACGCCGCCTTGCCGCGCGAGAAAGTCGATGGCCGCATCGCCGAACAGGTCGTTGCGGTCCCCGGCCACCATGTGGCCCGCCTGCGCAATGTTCACGTACGTCGCATGCGGGCATAGCTCGATAAATTCCTTCACGCCGGCCTCGCTCACGATGTCGGAACTGCCGCCCCGTACGAGCAGCGTCGGCAGTGCGAGGCGTCGCGCGGAGTCGGCGAGCCGCGCGTGGCGTGCGTGAGGCTCCATCGGTCTTGCGAGGAACTTCGGGTCCCAGTGCCAACGGTATCGGCCATCGTCGCCGAGGCGCACATTTTTTGCCAGGCCGCCGAGATTGCGGCGCCGCGCTTGCGATGGCCGATAGTCCGCGATTGCATCGGCGACTTCATCCAGCGAGCCGAATCCATCCGGATGCTGTGTCATGAAGGCGCGAATCCGATCGACGCCTGCGGGTTCCGAATACGGCACGATATCGACCAGAATCAGCGCACTCGCGTTCACCTGTTTTTCCGCGATCGCCACGAGACTGGTCGCGCCGCCCACTGACGCGCCAATCAGCGCAGGACGGCGTATGTCGAGCGCGGCGAGTACGCAGTCGAGGTCTGCGGCGAGCGCATCGAGGCTGTAGTCGCCGTGGGCGCTCCAGCCGGAATCGCCGTGGCCGCGTGCGTCGTAGGCAACGGCAAAGTAGCCGGCGCGGCCGAGTCGTTCGCCTGTACCGCCCCATGCATGGCGCGTCTGCCCGCCGCCGTGCAACAGCACGACCGGCGCTCCGTCGGGATGGCCCCACGTATCGCCAGCTAGCGGGATACCGTCGGAACCGGGCCAGGTATGCAGGGGCTTCGGCGTGACGGACGCGGCGCTGGCGCTTTTCATCAGGAATCCTCGGATTGCGGTTGAGCGTTCTAAAACTTCGCTGAATCGAGTGGGCTTGTCAACGCGTCGCCGTCAGTGGTTCCGTACAATGAACGCACTGGCCCGCGCGTAACAAATGCGTTAATCTTTCAAACAAACATTAGTTCATGCCGCACAGGCCCGGCCGGCGGCGAAACAAGACCTCGAAGAGCAGAGAAAAACGTGCGAAAGCGAAACTTAAATCCTAGCGCAGATACCCGCGAGGTTCTGCTTCGGCTGGCAGCGCGCTTGTTTGCGACGCAAGGGTATTCGGCCACGACCATGCGGTCGATTGCGGAGCAGGCGAATATCGAGGCCGCGAGTATCTACTATCACTTTTCGTCGAAGGAAGAGCTTGTCGACGTGGTGATGGAGCATGGCGCGGACAGCATCTTTCAGCATATCAACGGGCATTTCGACGCCTTGCCTCCGAACGCGAATGCTGAAGATCGCTTCAGGGCGGCACTCGTCGGACAGATGAGCGCGCTGCTGAAGTTCGGCGACTACGCGCTGGCGCACGGCCGCCTGCTAAGCCAGTTACCCGACGCAGTGCGCGAGCGCCAGATCAAGCGGCGGGAGCGGCATCAGCGGGTCTGGACGACGGTCTTCGACAATCTGCGCAAGGAAGGTTTCTTGCGCGAGGATGTCGATGTCTCGCTGTGCCGTATCGCCGTGCTCGGCTTCATCAATTCCGTGCAGACGTGGTTCGATCCGAAGAAGGGATCGCTCGACAAAATAGCCGATCAATACCTCACGATGTTCTTCGAAGGCGTCCAGCCGGCGAAGTCACGGCGCACCGGCCGCAAGAAGGTGCTGGCCGCGTCATCCTGAACGCCAGGCGCCGCCCCATATCCGTATTAGCCTGCCTGCGCCGATCGCTCCTCGGCCAGCAGGCGACGATAGTGCGGAAGCGCGCTCAGCAGCAGCCACGCTGCAAGCGCCGATGCAATTGCGCACACGATGGCGATCGAATGTCCGACCATCGTGGGATTGCGGAACACGCGATCCGTCAGCAGCGCAATCAGCGTGGGACCGGCGCCAAAGCCGATCAACTGGGCGACGAACGAATAGATCGCGCCAACCGTGCCGCGCATGCGGCTCGGCGCGACGAGTTGCAGGGCCGCGCCCATACATCCGGTAGGCAGGCTGAAAAAGAACACCGTCCCGGCCGCCGCCGCGAGTGCTCCGGTCACGCCGGGCGCGAACGGAATGCTCGCGCAGCAGAGCAGCATGGGAATCATGGAGATGGCAGCGGTCCGCAGCGGCGCATCTTCATAGCCGCGTTTTTCTAGCTGACGTGCAATCCACGGACCGGTCAGCGCGCCTGCAATGCCAAAGCTCACCACCAGTGCGCCGAACCGGAAACCGACCAGCGCGGCGGGCAATCCGTGCGTGCGCATCAGATAGGTGGGCATCCACGCGGGCATGCCGAGCACGACGATCGCAAGCATGCCGACGCCGAGTAGTATCCGCGCATAGAAGCCGCGTCTTTCCCAGAGATAGGCAGCAGATGCGCGTGTCGAATACTCCCGATCGTCCTCGCGCTCGCTCATCACATTGCTGCGTACAGGCTCCCGAACCGTGAGCAATACCAGTATCGCAAAGAGGATTCCAGGTAGCCCGACGATCACGAATGCGAGCTGCCACGTCTCGAACTGCCCGAGGATCGAGAAATGTTGATGGAACGCGCGCGCGAACTGGATGACGAAGCCGCCTGCAACCAGCGAGAGACCACCGCCAAGCATCGGGCCGAGAATGAAGATGCTCATTGCGCGTGGGATACGCGAGGCCGAGAAGCAGTCGGCGATCATCGAGAGGGCGAGAGGAAATACGCATGCCTCGCTGGCGCCGACGCCCAGACGTGCAAGAAAGAGTTCCTGATACGTGTCGGCCTTGCCGCATAGCGCAGTGAAAGCGCACCACAGGCAGATGGAGACCAGCAGAAGGTTGCGCCGGTTGGTCACATCGACCAGACGACCGAACAGCGGCGAGGCCGCCAGGTACGCGGCGATGAAAGCGAATCCCTGCACGAGGCTGAGTTGCGTATCGGAGATGACAAGTGAGTGTTTGATCGGTTCGACCAGCAGGTTGAGCAGTTGCCGATCGATGTAAGCCAGCGAATACGCGAGCGTGAGTATCGACAGGATGTACCAGGCTCGCCCGCTGTCGTGCGCGACTCGGTCCCGGGACGATCGTGTTCGCGCGGGCGCGCTCGTGCCCGTGCCCTCGGACGGCAACTCGTTCATGGCGTCTCTCATTTCCTCTCCAGTTGGGTCATTTCAAAGTGATCGAATTTGCGTGCTGGTCGCCGTGATTGCGCGATGTTGCAACACCGCAGGCAATCTACCTAATGAATGTTCGGTAGTTTGAGACCGGCCCGGATGTTGTTCCATGCGTGTTATCCATGAGCCAAATTTTTTAAGGTTAGCGAACTAAATGTCGAGGGAGACGGCGAGCTTAGGTGTAAACCCCCAATGACAGCATCTCACTGACGCAAGAAACGAACTACCAATCGTTAGGTAAAAACCTAACGTTAGACAGATGAACACATTAATAGCCGAGACAGTCATGACGATGCAGATGAAACCCATACGCTCTTTTCTGTTTGTGCCGGGCAATAAACCGGGCTGGATCGAGAAGTCCATCCCTTCCGGCGCGGATGCATTGATCCTCGATCTGGAGGACAGCGTGCCGCCCGCGCAGAAGGTCGAGGCGCGTGAGATCGTCAAGTCGAGGCTTGCGTGGCTGGCCGAGCAGAAGCAGCGCGT
>NZ_JAQFVG010000040.1 GCF_029439455.1 Caballeronia sp. BR00000012568055
AAGAAGGTCGTGCTCGAGTGCGGCGGCAAGAGCCCGCAAATCGTCATGGCGGATGCGGCCGATAAACTCGAATCCATCGCCGAGAATCTGGCGGGCGCGGCATTCTGGAACATGGGCCAGAACTGCACCTGCGGCTCGCGCATTCTGGTGCAGTCGAGCATCAAGGACCAATTTATCGAACTGCTCGCGAAGGCCGCGAAGCAATGGACCGTCGGCCAGCCGACCGACCCGGACAGCAAGCTCGGCCCGCTGATCGAAGCGAGTGCACTCACGCGCGTGTTGTCGGCGATCGATCAGGCGAAGAAAGACGGCGCATTCGTGGTGTCGGGCGGCGCGCAGGTGATGAAGGAGACCGGCGGCTGGTTCGTCGAGCCGACCATCATCGCCAATGTCGATCCGTCGAGTGCGATTGCACAGGACGAGATCTTCGGCCCGGTTGTCGCCGTCATTTCGTTCGATACGGAAGAAGAAGCGGTACGCATTGCCAATGACTCGTCGTATGGGCTGGCGGCAACGCTGTTCACCAATGACGTGAACGTGGCGATTCGCGTAGCGCGTCAGATTCAGGCGGGCACGGTGGCCGTCAACGGTTATGGCGAGGGCGATATCACCACGCCGTTCGGCGGTTACAAGACGTCGGGATTCGGTGGTTACGACAAGGGCGTGGAGGCATTCGATCAGTACACGCAGCTCAAGACCATCTATATCTCGCTCGATCTGAACGGCTGAGCGGGTTTTCATTCGCATCTGCAGTAGCCGGCGCACTTCGCGCCGGCACATCCTCGGTAATGGTGTGTTCGTGACTGGCGCAGACTTCGGGCTTTGAAAGCCGAGGTCGCACCGGTCAGGATTTCGCACGTCCGTAAGATTGATTAGGCATACGAATTTTATTCGAAGAGATCACACGTCAACGGTAGTTCCCCAGGGAGAAAATAATGTTCAAATGCAATAAGAAAGCAATCGTCGCGGCAGTGGCCAGTTGTGTCTGCGCAGGTGCCTATGCGCAGTCGTCGGTGTCACTGTACGGCGTGATCGATGTCGGTCTCGACTTCACCAATAACAGCGGCGGCCATCAATACTGGCATATGGAAGACGGCACGTACGACGGCATCTACGGCAGCCGCTGGGGTCTGCAGGGCAGCGAAGATCTGGGCGGCGGTCTGAAGGCACTCTTCAAACTGGAGAACGGCTTCAATGTCACCACCGGCCGGCTTGCTCAGGGCGGTCGGGAGTTCGGACGGCAGGCGTATGTGGGCTTGTCGAGCGACAAACTCGGTACGGTAACTGCGGGCCGCCAGTATGAATCGGTAGTGGACTATTATCAGCCGGTCACTATGGATGGACAGTGGGGCGGCGCGTGGCACGCGGGTGACGTCGACAACAGCGCGAATTCGTTCCGCGTCGATAATTCGCTGAAGTACACCAGCCCGACTATCCACGGTCTGACGTTCGGCGGTCTGGTCGGCATGACCAACTCGAACGCGCCGGGCACCAGCAAGATCGGCCTGTACAGCGCGGGTGCAAGTTACAGCCTCGGCGACCTGAACGTGGGCGCGGCGTATCTGCACGTGAAGCAGCCGGGCACGCTGTTGTCGGGTGCGTATGTGCCGAACACAACGGGCGCGGCAGTGGGCGCGGCAGGCGCGTTCAGTTATGTCGGACAGCCTGCGAACCAGCAGATCATCGGTGCGGGCGCGACGTACAAGCTCGGCAACGCGACGCTCGGCCTCGATTACTCAAACGTGCTGTTCCGCCAGGCGAACGGCACGAATCAGACGGTTCGCTTCGCCACCTACGAAGCCTTCGGCGGTTATCAGTTCACGCCGGCGTTTTCGGCCGGACTGGGCTATCAGTTCACGGATGGCAGCATCGGTTATTCGGATGCCAAACCGAAGTACCACCAGATTGCCTCGACGGCCGAATATACGTTGAGCAAGCGCACGTTCGTTTACGCGATGGCGACGTATCAGATCGCTGCGGGCGCAGGCCAGCCGGCCGATATTCTCGATGGCGTGACGGGCAACGCATCGAGCAGCAATCATCAGGTTGCGGCGCGCGTCGGCATCGTCCACAAGTTCTGAGTTTCACGCGACCCTTCTCGACACGGGAAGGGACTTTGGCAGGGCGCCGCAAGGCGCTCTGTTTTTTTGCGCGCTCCGATATAAAGCACAACGAAAGCACAACGCAAAAGGGGCAAAGCAGCGCGATCGAATCGCGTCACTTTACCCCTTGAAATAAGCGATAGAACCGTTGGCTCAGCGAGCAGCCTTGGTCAGCAAAGCCGGATCGATCTTCGACAGCACGTTCTTCAGCGTTTCATTCTGCGCCTGCGTATAAGCCGGAATCGGCGCACGCACCGAACCCACGCGCAGGCCGAGCAATTCGCACGCCGCCTTCACACCGCTGTTATACGACGCCTGACCCAGCACGCGAATCAGCGGATTGATCTGACGCCACACCGAAGCGATGGTCGCGTCGTCCTTCGTCTGGCTAGCCTTGAACAGCGTGGCGAGCGCCGGAGCCGCGAAGTTGGCGATACCCATCACCATACCCGGCGCGCCGAGCGTCAGCGCGGGCAACATGATGATGTCTTCGCCGTTGAAGAAGGTAATCTTGTCGGCGTGCTCGTAGAGCAGCGTATTCATCTGGCCGATATCCGCTGAGGAATCCTTCACATACTTGACCTGCGGAATTTCAGTGGCGAGGCGCACCAGAAAATCCACATTCAGATGCAGACCCGTCGATGGCGGGAAGTTGTAGGCGCAGATCGGCAGGTTGGTGGCATCGGCGACGGCGGCGTAGTACGCAAACGCTTCTTCGTAGCCGATACGCTCGTAGTAGGGTGTAGCGAGCATGATGCCAGTCGCGCCAGCACGTTCTGCATGACGCGACAACTCGATCGCTTCCCGCGAAGACGTCGCGCCCGTATGCGCGAGCACCGTCGCGCGGCCTGCGGTCTGTTCGACCACGACGTTCACCAGCTTGATGCGCTCCTGATGCGAGAGCACCGAGAATTCGCCGGTGCCGCCAGCGGGAACGAAGCCATCGACACCATCTTCGATGCCCTGGTCCACCAACGCACGCAGTGCGGATTCGTCGATTTCACCGTTGCTGTCGAACGGAGTCACGATTGCGGAAAGTACGCCTTTCAGTGCCATGAGTTATTCCTCGTTGAAAATGAAGTATCAGAGCGGTGCGAAGCCATCGGCGAGTTCGTCGTCCGCATCGGCTGCAATGGTCAGAAAACCGTTGATATAGGCACGTCCCGTGAGAGCGGGCGTGATGAACAGACGTCCTGGCGTGTCGCGAAGCTGCTTCGCCGTGACGGTAAAAGTGGAGCCGATGATGCTCTGCGTTGTCAGCGTGTCTTCAGCTTTGATGATGCCTTCGGTCACGAACTTGGCGAACACGGCACTCGATCCGGTGCCGCACGGCGACCGGTCGATCACACCCGGCGGCGCGACCACGACGATCTTCACGCGCGTATTCGATCCGGCATCGCGCTGATAGAACAGCACCTGATAGACGTCCAGCGTGTCGCCGCTCAGGGTGTCGCGCACGCCGCCTTCGGTGTACGAAGCACGCAACTCGCGCGCGACGCGCACGATCTCGGTCGCATTCGAACGGTCGAGCGACAGACCGATGCTGTCAGCATCGACACTGATGTAGTAATCGCCGCCGTACAGCAGTTCGACCGATGCCGTCACGCCGTTGACCACATGCTCACGCCGGCCCGCCGTGAACGACTCGACGTTGGTCAAGGTGACCGTGGTGAACTTGCCACCTTCCTTGCGCGCTTCAATGCCCACCGGACCCGCGGGCGTGCGAATGCGAAACGCCGCGTGCGTGCGATCCTCGTTCCACGTATGCGGCAGCAGGTCCATATCGACGATCACCGATGCAAAGCCGATCATGCAGTGCCCGCACATCGGCGGATAAGAACCCGGTTCGAGAATCACAGCGCCGATATCGCAGCCGTCCTCTTTCGTTTCCACGGGTAACACCGCGCAGGTCAGGCCGCCGCCACGCGGCTCGTGGACCAGCCGCGTGCGCCAGAAGTCGGCGTGATCGCGCAGCCAGGCGCGCGCGGTATCGACCGTGGTCACATCGGCTGGCAGATCGATACCGGACAATACGATGCGGGTAGGGTTGCCCCCGGTGTGGGAATCGACGGCCACGCACGGCTGGCGTTCGCTACGGGCGAGCCAGTCGAGTGCTTGCCGGGGCAGGGCGGTGGGAAGGGCCATGACTGTCTTCTCGAAAGCCGGTATTGAAGCGTTCGCTTCTCCCGACGGTTACGGAAATGGTTGCTTTGCTTAGTAGTATATTACCCGTTACAGGCTATATTTCAATATTTAATTGGCGCGGCAACGCGAGAGATTCAGGCACCCGCAGAAACGACGAAGGGCGCGGTCTCGAAACCCGCGCCCCTCTATGCGATGCCGCAAAGCTGCCGTGATCAGAACTTCGGCGCTATCGCATCGCTGGCGTAGCCGACGCCGAACCCCTCTACGAACGGATCATCCGGATCGAGCAGGAAGGTCGATTGAGCGATGATGTGCGCGCGTCCGCGAATCCTTGGGACGATGGCTTCGGTATTGCCGAGCATCTTCGTTTCCAGGAACGTGCCTTCGAATACCGATCCGATGATGCTTTCGTGCGGAAAGGTCTCGCCAGCCGCCTGCTGACCGCGAAAACGACGCTGCGCCATGCGTGCCGACGTGCCCGTGCCGCCGGGCGAACGGTCCACACCGGCTTCGCCGAAGAACACCAGATTGCGATAGGTGCCGCTCTCAGTAATCCGACAATTTATCGAAACGGCGATCAACCGCCGTCGTACGCTAACTGAGAACGGTTGTAACCCGTGGCGGCGGACTGGCTCCTGGTCGCGACGCAAGCGCCGCCACGGTCATGGTGGTCGTTGCGACCTCAGGCAAAGTCGATCACCACCTTCATGGCTTTCGACCGATCCCCGGCGCGCAGGAAAGCCTGCTCGTAGTCGCGATACGAGAACACGTCCGAGATCAGCGGTTTGACATCGACGAGGCCTTTGTTGAGCAGCTCGACCGCTATCGCGAACTCTTCGTGGAAGCGGAACGCGCCGCGCAAATCGAACTCTTTCGCGACGATGGCGTTCATCGGCAAAGGCGCGTCGCCGCCGAGTCCCACCTGAACGATGATGCCTCGCGGACGCAACACATCGAAGGCGGCGCGTAACGCGGCTGCATTGCCGCTTGCTTCGAACAGCACGTCGAAGGTGCCCTTGTCTTTGGCGAACGGCTTCAACGCTTCGGGCGATTCCATCACATTGAATGCTTCGTCCGCGCCGACGCGAAGGGCGCTTTCCAGCGGCAGTGCGCTGACATCCGTTGCAACGATATGCGCTGCGCCCGCGCGCCGCGCTGCGGTCACGATCAGCGCGCCGATCGGTCCGCAACCGGTCACGAGCACGCGCTTGCCGAGCAGCGGCCCGGCGCGACGTACTGCATGCAGCGCGACGGAAAGCGGCTCGGCCATTGCGGCTTCGGCATCGGTGAGCGAATCGGCGACTACGTGCGCTTGCGAGCGGTCGATCACGACTTCCTGACGAAACGCGCCTTGTACGTGGGGCGTGCGCATGGCGCTGCCGTAATAGCGCATGTCGAGACAATGATTCTGCAAACCGTGCTGGCAGTATTCACACTGCCCGCACGGACGGCTCGGGCTGATCGCGATACGTGCACCCGCTGCAATACCGGTCACGTTCGCGCCGGTTTGCGTGACAACGCCCGCCACTTCATGGCCCAGCACCATCGGCTCCTTGATCCGCACTGTACCGAAGCCGCCATGATTGAAGTAATGCAGATCCGATCCGCAGATGCCGCCCGTGCGCACCCGAACGAGCAGTTGATCGGCTTCGGGAACGGGCGTATCGACTTCTTCGATACGCAGATCGTGCGGGGCGTGTATGACTAATGCGTGCATGTGTCGAGTCTCCATTCGATAAAGATGATTATGCGACGATCAGGAAGCGGCCTTCATCATGTCTTCCACCACTTTCTTAGCATCCCCAAACACCATCATCGTCTTGTCCATGTAGAACAGTTCATTATCAAGCCCGGCGTAACCCGCCGCCATTGATCGCTTGTTCACGATGATCGTGCGTGCCTTGTACGCTTCGAGAATCGGCATTCCGGCAATCGGCGATTTCGGATCGGTTTTCGCGGCCGGATTCACGACATCGTTCGCGCCGAGCACCAGCACCACGTCTGTTTGCCCGAACTCGCTGTTGATGTCCTCCATTTCCTGCACCATCTCGTACGGCACTTCCGCTTCG
>NZ_JAQFVG010000041.1 GCF_029439455.1 Caballeronia sp. BR00000012568055
GACTGTCTTAACGAGTAATTTGGATTTTACGGAATGGGGCGACGCGTTCGCGACCAACAAAATGCTCGGCGCTGCAACGCTTGATCGCTTGCGACACGCGGCATACCGCGTCGTGCTCGACGGCGAGAGCTACCGTGTTCCACGCCCGATGCCCGAGAGCAACAAATCAGCACTTGCGAAAGGAGGTAAAAACAAGGATTCTTGATCCCCGTTCGAGCCCCGAATCAGGCGCCTTTCGCTGGCGCCATTACGCCGAAAACACCCGGCCCCTTTACGGCGAAAGGCAACAAAACCCATCGGCAGCATGGGCTGCGTACGCTCGAGCGCCTGACACTGGCTCTTCTCGTCCACGCACAGCACCAGCGCATTTTCTGGCGGACTCAGGTACAAGCCCACTACATCGCGCAGTTTTTCGATGAAGAATTGATCCGTCGAAAGCTTGAAGCTTTCGCTGCGATGCGGTTGCAAACCCAGCAGCTTGAAATAACGATGCACACTCGTTGGCGAGATAGCGGTCTCGGCAGCGATCGTGCGCACGCTCCAGTGCGTGGAGCCATCCGCAGGTTTGGTGTGCAGAGTCTTCCGAATCAGTTGCGCCAGTCGCTCGTCGTCGATCGTGCGCGGCTTGCCGGGACGTACCTCGTCATAGAGCCCGTTGATGCGTTGCTCCAGGAATCGCAGGCGCCACTTGCCCACCGTGGCGCGCGTGAGTTGCAGGCGCTGTGCGATCGCGCTGTTGGGCTCGCCCTCAGCAGCCGACAATACGATCCGCGCCCGCATGAGCAGCGCAGCCGAAATCGAGCGAGAACGTGCTATCGACATCAGTTGCGAGCGCTCGTCTTCGCTCAACATCAGTTCCGCCTTCGGTCGTCCCATTGCCATGTTGACGTCTCCCGTTTCGCTGACGTCAACATGCTACGTGAACATAGATCAGTTAACAACAGAACAGAACACTAGCAAGCACAGCGCGAAACTGATCGCCGGAGCTATAACCAGTACCGGAATGTCCAAAGCGAAGGCCCAAATCTCTCGCATGATTTCACGCCTTCCGCGGACCAGGTACATTGCGACTCTCAAGGTTCTGGGACTGTTCGACGACGGCTGCAGCCGCCATCAGCACCCGCTTCACTTCACCTCGCACAAGTGCTTGAAGCGGTGTTAATTCTCCAAGCGACCGCTTTGACTCCGTGAAGAACTCCCACTTTTTCCAGCCACTTAAACCATCGAGCCGCCTCGTGACCTTTGCTACGTCCTTGCGGTCCAGCTCGTCTGCGAGTACGAACGCAGGGTAGTACTGGGTGCCTTGAACCTCAACGTTGAAGATACGAGCTCGGGCGACATCTTTACTCAGTCTCTTCTCGGTAATACCCAAGGCATTGCAGACAATTTCTGCGCGCACCAACTTGCCCGCGGCGACAAGGGCGCGCCGCGGCGATTCGCGTCGCTTCGGACCTCGCATACCACGTCCGCGCAGCTTCTCGTCTTCCTCATGTATGGCATGGAGGTCCAGGCCGAGCACTATGGACCGACCGATAGTTCGCGCGAGGCGGATCTTCAACCGCCGTCCTACTTCCGCGTCCGGAAGTTTCATAAGCGTGTACGCCGCGATTGGATCAAACAGGACCGCGGCGACAGCCGCTCGGCGCAACGCATGATCCAACCGAGCATTGGTTAGGGAATCATCGTCCTCTCTAGCGCGTGTAGGCCGTGGCATTGTCGTTCCTCCCCGTTCGCTTTCGACCGCCGCTGTCAGATAGTCGGAGTAAACTTTCCCGCCACAACTTGCCGACGATTCAGGCGAGATGCAGCAAAAAACACGCGGCAGGGACCGACGGGCCGAGCCACGAGCAGAGAGAGCTTAGCCGAATCATCACCGAGCGATCGGCACGCGACCCGCGTCCGGACTATCCCGCTCGTTTCGTCGCGGCAAGACCGGGCCACACTTTTTGGCTGCCCTTATACCGCACCTTTCATCACGGCTCACGCTCGTTGTTGCGACTCCGAGCTCCCGTTGTCGCCTTTCTGTCCTTCCAAAGACGACGGAACAGACGTAGCTATTGGTCCGGTCTGCGACGAGCCTTCGTCGGTTTTGCCCACAGATGAGGTAACGCGGCAGCCGAGACGTCAATATCAACGTCGAGCGGATAGTGCCTCAGCAATGTCATTGCCAAAGTCCGGACAAGATCCGGCGAATAAGAGCCGCGGCCATGTGCCAACGTCGCCAAGAGCTCACGCCCTCCAAGAATCGCCCGGGTTCGCTCCTCAGGCGTCGTCATAGCGCCTAAACCCACAGAAAGTGTCGGTTATCTCTTTGCACCCGGACACGTCGTTGACGGAGCACCATTGGTTCCAGACGCGCTCGGCCTTTGCATCATGTCGGCTTGACCCCATGAGAACGTACACCCGGCGTGAATACGTCTTCACGCGTCCAGTCTTGGCGTTGAAGTCTTTGATTGCGGAGCTAACACGCGGTGTCCCTTCCCGCGCGTCGATGCCAAGGACATGACGCGTGTTCTCGGGATACACCAACATGACGCGCCAATTAACGAGTCGAACCTCATATCCGTTGCTCGCGGATCGAGCGATAACGTTCGGCATGGCCACTTCCCGGGTAGCAGTAGCCCGGACGCACGCAGCCTGGCGCGCGAGTTCCGGGGAGCTCCGGTCAGACGACACTTATTCGACTTTTAGCCGACCAGTTGGCGTGCGGTTCCGCACGCGGCATCACAATGTCGAGTGTAGAGGAACAGCGAGAAACATCAAGACATTCTCGATCATCGTCCTTCAGCTTGCCGACGCCCCGTCACGTGCGATGGCATTCACGTAGGAACTGTCGAGATAAAGCTGAATTCCATCGAATCGGCAGACAGTAGCGCACTGAAAGAAAAGCGTAGTGGAAAACGTACCTTCTCCGACCTGCGTCTCAAGGTCATATGCATCGATCCAGATACCGATTTCTTCCAGACGTCGAGCAACTTTGGGCCAGTCCAACCACGGCTGCGCACTTAGTTCGGCATGAAGCAGCGACGTCGCGCGTTCCTGCCAGGATGCGGTCGATGACATCACCGGCAACCAAGAATGGGGATATGTCGCTCCAGAGGCATACACAGCTTGCAGGAAAAACGAAAAGCGAAACCGTCCCCTTTGAACTTTTCCTTCAACAGAGCGAGCGGACTCGGGCAACCCGAGCGCTGATAGCCTCGATGCGAGTTCGGCATAACTGAGATCTTGCCGAGCCAACGCAACTCGCGTCGCCCGCGAAACGAGGCCGGCCCACGCAGCCTCGATCCGCTCATCACGCACGCCTTGATTTCGCGCTCGCATGTAGTACTCTGGTTGGTATGTTGTGCACCGTGTGCAAACGCACGCTAGTTCTCTCGCTCAAAAGTAAAATTACACACAGTCGAGACAGTGATTCCTCACCCCCAACCTGCCCCCCTGGTTTCGGCTTAATGGGCAGTTTCCGGAGAATCACGTCATGGCCTCACTTCTCTACCTCGGAATCGAGGGGGTAGTGCTTCGTATCTATGGCCGAACCTGCGGCCAGCATCGACCCCGGTCAATTCTCTCGGCTCATCCTCTTCCTTTGTTTCATCCGATCTCGGACCTCGTCGTGAGACAGCATGACCTGTCGATCGTACTCAACACCTGGCTAGTTAACGATTACGGATTTCGGTCACTTATCGCTCTATTGCCGGACTCAATTGCCCACCGAACAGTCGGCGCAACCATCCACGGAAATCGACTGCATAGGCATTTCATCGCATACCACGGTCGTGCGGACATGCTTCGAGCTGACATCAAGCGACGCGCGCCCTCCGAGGTAACGATTATTGATGCTTCACGCAGTGCGATTCCGGATGAGTACCGCGACCGATCAATATGGGTCCCCGCTGCGAGCCGCCGTCACGTGGGTGACGTGACGTCACGCCTCACACACCTCCTCGGAACCACGCAGGCTTCACAATCGTAACATCAGCCTCGTAGTAAACCACCAGCTCGGCACAATCTGCCGGAGTCAGGTCTTTCACGTCACGGCGTGGGCATTCGAGGAGACTTCGGGAAGACCGTCAGAGCGCAAAGCCATAGCCCGTTGATGCATTAGGCGCTAGCGCATCGCCGGAGCGGCGGAGCGCTGGAACTTCGCCGGCCGTGGCAGGGAAACAGGTCGACAAATGAGCCATTCCAAGTCACGGGCGGCAAATCCGTTCCTACGCAACGTCGCCGAGGCGGAGGCTGTCGCGGATACCATGTTCTCGCAGAAGCCGGCGCAATGTGGGTCTGTGAACTCACCAGCATGGTCGGCGTCCGAGCCATGCGTCGCTGACTTGCTTCGACAAGAGATCTTGAAGGAAGTGCTCAAGCAAGTGCGTTTATCCTACCTCGACCGGGATGTACTGAACCCGCGCTTTCGCGATTTCACGATTTCGGCGAATCGCGCCTTACACTTTCGGCGCGACCGCCGTGGCCATGACGTCCCGGTCGCATTCGGCTCGGCGCCGGCAGCGACATCCCGGGTCATACTTGTGGCGGCCCCGGTCCGGACGGGGCGCCGGGTGTTGGCAGATCTGATCCAATCGGTGTTGGGCCGTGCAGCCACCGCCCGCCGAATTTCGGTTGGGGAGGGACAAACCGAGGTCGTACAGTTACCTTTGGTTCGAGTTGTCTGGCCTACTGGCGGGAGCGTCCATGAGTTCGCTAACCATGTGCTTGCGGCCTTCGACGCTGCCTTAGATACAAGCTATGCTCGGCTAGCAGCTACTCCTTTGTTCAGCGACCGGCACCTTCTTGTTGTCGTCCGCTGCCTAGCGGTCGTCACTAATCTTGGCCTATTAGTCGTCGAACGGATTAACACAACGGAGGCAATGACAAGAACCGCGGCCCTCACTTGGAGCGCGATTGCAGAATTCACCGGGACGACTGGAATCCCTGTTTTGTGTATGGCGACACCCGGCGCAGCAATCGCTGCACTGCGATCGGGACTCTCCTGCTCGCCGTTCGAGATTTGCCCGTCCGAGAGTTTCACCGATGACTTCTGGCTACAAGTTTGCAGGTCGATCTACGCTTTCACGGTAGGAACCGTATATCGAGGGCCCATGCCCAACTGGCTACCGAAGGCTACGCATAGGTTGACGCATGGCTATCTGGGACTCACTTCAAAGGTGCTGACAACCATTGCTGTCGAAAACGCCGCCGTCGTGGACGCCCGGGCCATTACACGAAACATGCTCACGTCTTCTGGAAAGCGTACGCTTGTGTTGGATCAGCCCAGCCTTGACCAAATCGCGGCGTTCCGCAGGCGCCCCGGAGAAAGACTGGCGGATGTCCGCATATTCGGAGACTGGTTGCCTCTACATGAGCTCAAGTCGTCGCATGTGACGCTCGCACGCAAATGATGGAACGGACTGGCCTGCCATGTTAATGACGTTGTATGAAGCCGGACCATCTGAAACGGCCTTCAGCCTCGCAACCGCAACTGCTGACACGACTTTTAGTCCACGCATTCGTCAAATCGTCACCACCGTGTTCCGCCGTGGCAATCCGCTGCTCCACACCGCCCCTTGCCGCATAGAGCAGTTTTGCGAGCTTACGAACCGGTTCTATGGTGAACCGGGCCAAGTATTGATGGAGCGAACACTCTACCCTCTGTTTATGTCCTGCCTGACGAAGTCGTTAGCTCAGAGGCTAAAGTGGCAGGTCTGTTCGACTGATCGGCCTCGCCTATGCTGCCCAAGTCTCCCATTGCCGATACAAAGCGCCAATCGGTACGGCCTTGAATGCAAGGAGTGCAGCGCGCCGTCACTTCAATCTACGGGGCGACGCTGCTCATTCACGTTCCACTGCATTCCGCTTTTGACTCGATGTCCCATTCACGACACGACGCTGACATTGGCTGACCCTTGCAGCGCGCACGAGATCAACATGCGAGCATCAGATGACCACAGTCGACGCTCAAACAGTCTGCGGCTGGGAAAAATCTTGTATCGCATGTACCAGTCCGCGCAAGCGCAATCCGCTGTCGAGGAACTACGGAGCCTCATACGCGAGCGGGGCTACGTTCCCGAGCACGGACGGTTGCGAGCAAAAGACTTCAGCTGTGACTTCCTTGCCTTTCTCTCGGAAGGTTTCGAGGACGAGCGCATCACCGTGTGGATCAGAGAGGTCGGCATGCTTCCGCCTGCGCTGCGCTCGTTGCTCTACGATGACCGCCCGGCGCATCCGGTCGCGGTCGCTCTACTGCGGATGGCCTTGGATGTGATTGCCTGCAAACGACCGATAGTCCGTCTCAGGGCACCCGTACAAGTCGCTGCCAGGAGTTCGCCGCCGAATGAGGTCGAGCGACGGGCGAAACGGACGCTCTGGGAACAGCACCTCGCACGAGGGATTGGATTAACGCGCACACAAGCAAGGTTGACGGCACCGGCTTTGTGGCGATGGCTCAATCTGTACGACCACGATTGGCTGCTCGCGCATCAAGTTCCAGCCCTGCCCAAGTCCAATGGTGGGAGGCGCATCCAATGC
>NZ_JAQFVG010000042.1 GCF_029439455.1 Caballeronia sp. BR00000012568055
TCTCCCCCCGGTCGCATAGCAAAATTCTAGCGTCTCAAAAATGCGTTTTGACACAATCTGGGCCATCAGCAACCATGCGGAATTGCTGATCCGGCGTCCGCAGGAACCGCTAGCCTGCAAGAGTGGCCAGTACATTTTGACGGCGGTGAACCGCATGGCCGGTCTTGTCGATGACGTGATGGACTTCGCGCGCGGCAGAATGGGCGCGGGCATTGCGCTGTCGATCGTGCCGCACAGCGCGATCGGTCAGGCGGTCGAAGACGTCATCATGGAATTGCGCGTGTCGCATCCGGATCACGTGTTGCAGACGGAAATCGCCGCTGCGATTCCACCGGTTCCGTGCGATCTGCCGCGCGTTCAGCAAGTGGTGTCGAATCTGGTTGGCAACGCGCTGTTGTATGGCACGCGTGCAGCGCCCGTGCGCGTGACGGTATCGCATACGGATGCGTGCCTGGAGATCGCGGTATGGAACGGCGGCGCGGCCATCGACGCCGAAGCGCAGATGAAGATGTTCGA
Organism: Caballeronia sp. BR00000012568055; assembly: GCF_029439455.1. Classification (GTDB taxonomy): domain Bacteria; phylum Pseudomonadota; class Gammaproteobacteria; order Burkholderiales; family Burkholderiaceae; genus Caballeronia. The sequence continues at coordinate 517 of NZ_JAQFVG010000042.1, forward strand.
TCCATACTGGCGCGCGTCCGAACAGGACGCTTCAGGCGGACTCGGGCTGGGGCTGTTTATCTGCTCGCAGATTGTCAATGCGCATCGCGGGAGCATCGATCTGACATCGACGGAAGAGGCAGGCACGACCTTTCTCGTGCGCCTGCCTTTGCACGCCTGAAGCTAGGGTCTGTTCACATATAAACGGCCATGCGTTGCCCCTTTACAGGGGGCAACCCTTCGGGAACACCCGAACTCGGCCACATGGCGGCGTCGCGCGTCGCTTGTTTGGCTAGCCAAACGGCGCTCCTTACTCCTTGCCCTGCGGCCGATTTCGGGCGTTCGCATGGCCGTTTATATGTGAACAGACCCTATGACTTCGCCGCCGCCCGCTCGATTTCGGCGATATCGATCTTCTTCATCGTCATCATCGATTCCATCGCGCGGCGGCCCGCTTCGCGATCGTCACCGCCGACGAGTTGCAGCAGTCGGCGCGGCGTAATCTGCCACGAGAAGCCCCAGCGATCCTTGCACCAGCCGCACTGCGATTCACTGCCGCCATCGCGCGTAATGGCGTTCCAGTAGCGGTCGGTTTCTTCCTGTGAGTCGGTCAGCACCATGAAGCTGACCGCTTCGGTGGGCTTGAACATCGGCCCGCCATTCAGGCCGACAAAGCGCTGCCCGAGCACGGTAAAGTCCACGGTCAATTCATTGCCTTGTCCCACGCCTTCTTTCGGCGAGACATGCCGTGCATCGACATGGCTGTCCGGAAAGGTCGCGGCGTAAAACTCGGCCGCTTCACGCGCGCGGCCTTGGTCGAACCACAGGCATTTGACGAGTTCGGTCATAACGGGTCTCCTTGAGCGATGCCTTCTATCTCGACCAGCAGGTCGGATCGGCAGATATCGACGTTAAGATACCTTACGGATGCCTTCGCGTCGAATGTGGAACGCGCACACTCCATGACGCGCGGCAAATCATGCGCGTAACGGTAATAGACCTTGATCTGATCGAGCGATGCAAGCGTAAACCCGCGCTTCTCAAGCAGATGCGAAACGTTGCCAATCGCCACGTCCCATTGCTTCTGCACATCACCCGCATGCACCGTCTCATGCCCGATGATGCTCGCCGTCCCCGACACGAACAGCGTCTCGCGCTGCCCCGATACCTGCGTGGCGCGCGCGAAACTCGGCGCTTTCGGCCCGTATTGCACGGGATAATCGTAAGCGGGCGTCTGCCGCGCATTCTCGATATGCTCTACCGCGCGCTCACGGCACGCGAGAAAGCAGAAGCCCACGCCCTCGCCCGCCGTGCCGATACCCGTCGCCGCCGGCATGCTGACCGCGCCCGCCTGCTCGAACGCCATCGCGCGGCCACGACAGAAATCGCGATAGATTTCCAGTCCTTCGGCGTTCGAAGCATTGATATCCGGTATGAAATTCCACATGCGGAAAAGCTTCGGAAACCCTAAGCGTTCGATCAGCGCGAAGGCATCGGCGTAAGTGCGTTGCGTGGCTTGCGTATAGTGGCCGCACGCGGGAATGAAGCCCGCGCAAAACAGATAGTCGTCGTCGTGCGCAAAGACGAGATCGTTGAAGCGGCCGTGTTCACGTTTTCCCGAACCCATCCATTGTTCGATAAAGCTGTCGCCGCGCATCCTGAGCCGCAGCGTGGGCACGCTATCGTCGATTGAAGGGTGGCCGCTGTGCGCGCCGAAAATTACGCGTCCGAGCACGTTATCGGCTGCGGTGAGCGTATCCTCGAAGGATGATTCGATATCGCGGTCAAAGGCCGCCACGCTAGCCATCGTCACATATCCTTAAAAGAAAAAAGACGCCAAAGCTGGGAACGATCGTGCGGGACAATTTTTTTGCCCGCTTGCCGCCGCGATTGATCATAATAATTCGACGCTATTATCGCGCACGCGCACTGCCTCAACCGCGCAAGACATCCGCGCAGGACACGATGGACGCAGCCGAGAACAATACCGATTTCAGCGCGAACGAACCCATGCCGGCCTTGCCGCCGCTCGACTATTCGGCGACGCGGCGGCGGCTGTTCGCGGCGCTGGTGGCATCGATCGTGATTCCGTGCACGTTCTTTCTGCTCTATGGCTACTACACCTACAACCGCGCGCTTGCCGAAACCAGCCAGTCGTTGCAACGTCTCGTCAGCGTGATCGAAGAAAACGCCAATGCCGTCTTCAGCATCAACCGCGAACTGATCGCGCGTATCGAAGATATGCTCGGCGATGACGACGACGAACATATCGCGCGCAGTCAGGCCGAACTGCACGACAAGCTCGCGAGCTTGGTTGAAAGCCATCCGCAGATTGCCGCGCTTTCCGTGCTCGACAGTAACGGTAAGCTGATTCTCAGCAGCCGTTTTCTGCCCGCGCCTGACGTGTCGATCGGCGATCGCGCGGACTTTATCGCCACGCGTCAGTCGCACGCCGCCTTTCATGTATCGATGCCCGAGCGCGGCCGCGTGCAGAACACGGATATCGTCAATACGCTCGCGGCGCGCATGACGAAGGACGGGCGCTTTCTCGGCGCGATTTCGATCGCGTTGCGTCGTGACTATCTGCTGAATTTTTATCATGGACTCGCGCAGAGCAATCCGGCGCTCACGCTCGCGCTGCATCGTGACGACGGCGGCGTGCTCGCCCGCTATCCGGCCGCCACCGCGCCCAATGCACCCGATCGACATTCGATATTGGCCGATGCATTCGCACGCGGCGAAAACACCGGATTGATGCGCTATGTCTCGCCGCTCGACAACGACGAGAAACTCGCGGCCTTTGAGCGCGTCGGCGCATTCCCCATCTATGCCGCCGCAGGTTTCGCCATCCGCGATGTACGCGTGGCATGGTGGCGGCGCGATGTATCGATCGCCTCGATTGCGCTGATACCGACCGTCGCGTTATGGCTGTTGATCGGCTTTTCGCTGCGCCGTCTGAAAGCGGAAGAAGCGACCTGGCAGAAGTGGCGCGGCGAACTCGCGCTGCGCCATACCGCCGAAGCCGCCACGCGCCGTATGCAGCGCATGGGCGCGCTTGGCACGCTGGTGGCCAACGTCGCGCACGACTTCAATAATCTGCTTATGGTGGTGGCGACGAACATGGAGATGGCGCGGCGCAAAAACTATAACGGACTACAGAAGGAAGTCGAAGCGGTAGAACGGGCGTCGGTGAATGCGCAATCGCTGGCGCGGCGATTGATGAGCGTGCCGCGACGCCAGCCCTTGCAGATGCAGATCGTACGGCTGGGTCGATGGATGAAGGACTCCGAACCATTGGTCCGCGCCGCCGTCGGCGATACCGTTCGCCTCACAACGCGCGTAACGGGCGCGACATGGCCCGTCTGCGCCGATATGACGGAGCTGACTTCGGCGCTGATCAATATCGCGGTGAATGCGAAGGACGCCATGCCGCACGGCGGCGAGTTCATCATCCATTGCACCAACGTTCGATACCCGCAGGCGCACGAAGGTCTTGCGGCGGGCGAATACGTGGTGATCTCGTGCAAGGACAGCGGCACGGGCATGCGGCCCGATGTCGCCAAGCACGCATTCGAGCCGCTGTTCACCACCAAAGGCGCAGCCGCGGGCACCGGCCTCGGACTCGCGCAAGTGCTGGCCACGGCCGAGCAGGCGAACGGCACCGCGCGCGTCAATTCGGCGTGGGGCTACGGCACGACCATCTACATTTATCTGCCGCGCTGGAGCGGCGAAGTCGATGCCATCGTCGGTCCGCCGCTCGAAGTGAATGCGGCGCGCGATGCGCCTTCATCGACTGTTCTGCTGGTGGAAGACAACGAGGAAGTGGCGGCGGGATTGTGCGCGGTGCTCGAAGTGCTCGGCTGGCAGGCGCGCCACGAACCATCGGGCGATGCGGCGCTCAAGGTGCTGGAAGAAGGCAAGGAATTCGACCTCGTGCTGTCCGACATCCAGATGCCGGGCGCGACCGATGGCATTCGCCTCGCCGAATGGATTCGCAACCAGCGTCCGCAACAGCCCGTCACGCTGATGACCGGTTACGCCGATCAACTCGAACAGGCGCGGCGCACGGGCGTGGCCATTCTCGCCAAGCCATTCAATATCGACGATCTCAAGGCGCTGCTCAACGGTCTGCCGATGCGTCATGCGGGCCGCGCTTAGTCTTTAGTTCACGTTGAGATTGCCGCTCAGGCGCGCATGAAACGCGCGGCTGCGCTCGTCCAGTCCGATAAAGCGCACAACAGTTTCGTGTTGCCGATACTTCACTTCGATCGAGTCCAACGCCGCGACCGTAGACGCATCCCAGATTTGAGACTTCGAGAAATCGATCACCACTTCGCGCGGATCGATCGCGTATTCAAAGCGATCGACGAGGTCGTTGCTGCTGCCAAAGAACAGCGGGCCATTCACTTCGTAATGCGCGATGGTGCCATCGGCGGAAACGGTGCGCGTGGTGCGGATCACATGCGCGACGCGGCGCGCGAACAAAACGGTGGCGAGCAATACGCCGCCGACTACGCCGATCGCGAGATTGCCGGTGTAGACCGTAAGCACTACGGAGATCAGCATGACCGATGTTTCCATCAGCGGCATGCGGCGCAGCGTGGCGGGATGCAGGCTGTGCCAGTCCACCGTTTTCACGGCGACGACCATCATTACGGCGGCGAGCGCGACCATCGGAATGCGGGCCATCACGGAACTGAGGCCGGTCATCAGCAGCAGCAAGGTCACGGCGGCCGCGAGCGTGGACACGCGCGTGCGCGCCCCGCCGATATCCACGTTCACCACAGTCTGCCCGATCATCGCGCAACCGGCGATGCCGCCAAACGCGCCCGCGAACAGGTTGCCGAGGCCGAGCGCCCACGATTCGCGCGATTTGTGCGAGCGCGTTTCCGTCATTTCATCGACGAGCTTGGCTGTCAGCAAAGTCTCCAGCAAACCGACGAAGGCAATCGATAAAGACGTCTGCCAGACGATCTTCAGCGTGCTCAGATCGAAAGGCACGGTCCAGGGCGTGAGGCCGGGCAAGTCGGAGGGCATCGGCCGGTCGCCGCCGACGGTCGGCGCGGCCCAGTGCAGCGCGATTGCCAGCACCGTCGCCACGACGATCGCGATGAGCGGCGCGGGCACCGCACGCGTGACACGCGGCCCGATCAGCACGATACCGATGGTGATGGCAAACAGCACATACACGGTCACGGGCTTATCGATCAGATGCGGCACTTGCGCGGCGAAAATCAGAATGCCGAGCGCGTTGACGAAGCCGAGCATCACCGAGCGCGGAATGAATCGGACGATGCGGGCGAAACCGGCCAATCCGAACGCGACCTGAATCAGCCCGCCGAGCAAGACGGCGGGCAGGATATAGCCCGCGCCATGCGCATGCACCAACGGACCGACGACCAGCGCGACCGAACCGGCCGCTGCGGTGACCATGGCCGGACGTCCGCCGAAAATCGACGTAATCACCAGCAGTACCGCCGATGCAAACAGCGCAGAGCGAGGCTCGACGCCGGAGATAAAGGCGAAGGAAATGACTTCGGGAATCAGCGCGAGCGTCGTGACGATACCAGCGAGAATTTCGCGGACATAGTCGATGCGCGGCTGGGCGAGCGTAGTCGCGGACTGAGGCATGGGCGTTTGGGAGAAGCGTGCGGAGATTGGCGTTAAGCGCTTGTATTTTAACAGCTTGGTGAAAAACGCACCGAAGCCTTGGAAAACCTTAAGCGCTGGTGCCTAATTCTTTAAGCAGCCACGCCTTAAAGGTTTCGAACGCATCGTGCCGCTGCTGACGTTTAGGGAACACGAGATAGTGTCCGACATATTCCACTTCGCGCGCGGAACCCTGAAGCGGCCGCACCAGATCGCCGCGCACCAGTTCACGCTCGGCAAGCAAGGTCGATTCGAGCACCACGCCTAAGCCGTCCACCGCAGCGGCAATCGCCATGGAAGAACGGTCGAAGCGCAAGCCGTAATGCGTCGGCGGCGGCAAGCCATTCGCCTCGAACCATCCTTTCCATTGATACATCTGCACTTCGCATTGAATCAGCGGCAAATGATAAAGATCCTCGGGCTTACGAATCTGCTCCGCTAAAGCTGGCGGACAAAGCGGCGCTAAGCCTTCTAAAGCCAAAGGAATTTTTTCGTGCGGCGACGGCTTAGGCTCGCCATAGACGATATCCAGATCGAAGTCATCGTCAAAGCGCGCATAGTCCGTGCTGGCGGAAAATCTTAGGTCGATATTCGGATTATCTTTAACGAAATTCGCTAAGCGAGGCAAAAGCCATTGCGTCGCAAAGCTGGGCGCGGTGTGCAGTCTTAGTGGCGTGCGCTCCTCATTCGCCAGGAGCGCAAAGCCGCGCTGCATCTCATCCATGCCACGCTGAATATGCTCCATCAGCGTGGCGCCTTCGCGTGTGAGATGCACTTCGCGCGTGCTGCGCTGGAATAGCCGATGCCCTAATAAATCCTCGAGCTTGCGCACGGAATGGCTAACGGCGCTAGGCGAAAGGCTTAGCTCGCGCGCGGCATCGGCAAAAGAAAGCGTGCGGCCGGC
>NZ_JAQFVG010000043.1 GCF_029439455.1 Caballeronia sp. BR00000012568055
TGACCTTGCGTTTCGTTGCCATAGAATGAAAACCCCTTGTTTTAGAGCACTTCCACGTTGCCGCACACCGAAATGGCCTGACCGGAAATGCCGCTTCCGGCGGGCGAACAGAGAAACAGCGCTGTGGCTGCGATTTCTTCGGGCGTAGTCATGCGGCGCAGGGAAATTTTGGCGAGATATTGCTTTTCCATTTCTTCGTACGACAGATCGAGTTGCTTTGCACGCGCCGAGATCACACGCTCGATACGCGGACCTTTCACGATTCCCGGTTGAATGGCATTGACGCGAATATTTGACGGTCCGAGCTCGATAGCAAGACTCTTAGTCATGCCAACTACTGCCCATTTCGTTGCGGCGTACGGCGTGCGGAACGCGTAACCCAAGCGCCCCGCCACCGACGACAGCGCGATGATCGCGCCGCCCTCTTTCGCTTCACGCAGCATCGGCACCGCGCGACGCGCAAAATAGAACTGCGCGTTGAGATTCACATCGATGGTGTCTTCCCACTCCTTCACGTCCAGCTCTTCCACGCCGCCTGTCGGACCCGCAATGCCCGCATTATTCACAAGCACGTCGAGTCCGCCGAGTTCGCGCTGCACGTCGGTGAAAACGCGCTCTACGGCATCGCGATCAGATACATCGGCGAGCGTCGCGGTAATGGCGTTGAGTTCGGTGCTCGCTTCGGCTTTCGCTAGTGCATCGATCGCGTCCTGGCTTGCATCGCACACATGCACGCGTGCGCCTGCATCGATAAACGCGCGCGCCATCACCAGACCAATGCCTGATGCGCCGCCCGTGATCAGCACACGCAAGCCCGCGTGCGGCTTCAACATCTGAAGAACCGTCATGCTTGTCTCCGCTTTTATGATTCTGTGAACTAGGCGCTCGCCTGCTCGCCGTCGTCTTCGTTGTCTTCGTTGTCTTCGTGCTCTTTTGCGCTTGCCTGAAGCCGTTCGCGCAGATCCGCCGCTGCATCGCCGATATCTTCTTCGATACCCGCGCGCGCACCTTCGCCATCACCACGCCACAGCGCCTTCACGATATGCCGATGCGCCGTCATCGAACGGCGCATATGCGGTATGTCCGGCGCGACAAGATTGAGAAACGGCCCGATACGCATCCAGAGGTTCTGAATCGTGGCGAGCGTGATGTCGCTTGCGCCGTGCTGATAGATCGCGCTATGAAACTCGAAATTGCTTTGCAGATAAGCAGGCACGTCACCGGCTTCAACGTGCGCGTCCATCGTGTCGAATACTTCTTGCAGCGCGGCGAGATGCTCGCGCGTCATGCGTGATGCAGCGCGTTTGGCGACCGCGCCTTCCAGCGCGATCCGCACATCCCGCAATTCTTCGAGCAACTCGAGCGTCATGGGCGGGACCATCAACGCGCGGCCGGGACCGTCGATCAATGCGCCCTCTGCCTGAAGGCGCGTGAGTGCGGCGCGCACCGGCATGGTCGATGAACCCACGGCTTCCGCGACGCTGCGCAAGCTGAGCAACTGGCCCGGCGCAAAGCGGCCGATCATGATTGCTTCACGCAACTGCGCATAGACGCGCCCAGCCATGGTTTCGCGGACCACCAGTTCGAGTTCGGGCAATTCGCTCGGTACTTTGCGTTGAGGCATGTTTTATGTGACCTGTGATCACACTTCGATGAAACGCAGTGTGGTATCACTTCGAAGGTGAGTCAACAAAGATTGCATAGGGGAAAACGCGAGGGCTTAGATCGACGCAATGCAGCATGTGTCATGCAAAAAGGTCAGACGGTTGCATAATCGTTCGTTCTGCTTTGCAAATCGCACTCAGCGGATTCGTCTCCGCTTCACACGTGGCCGACCGCTTTGCCGAGGCCGCCGGATTTACCCCACGATCGAGTGAGCGACCCATTAATTGGGTAACTGACGCGTTAAAAAGATACGATCCTCACATCAACTCAAATATTTGTCCTGATTCTCACGCTCTAAGCGAAATTCCTAGGGCTTAATGTTATTGACGCACCATTTGCATGATGCGAAGATCACAATACAGCTCGAGCGGCCGCTAACGGCTTAGATGCGAAACGAGCGCGAAAATATAAGAATTCGTCGGACCGACGAAGGAGACATCAGGATGAGTGAGCCGGTTGCGGTGGCGGCCGCTTCATCGCCACGCGTGCCATTGGTCCGCGTTGCAGGCGTCACCAAGAAATTCGGTGGCGTGCAGGCTTTGCGCGGCGTAAATCTGGAAGTGCTGCCCGGCGAAGTCCACGCGCTGCTCGGTGAGAATGGCGCGGGCAAATCCACGCTCATCAAGATTTTGAGCGGCGTGCATGCATATGACGAAGGCTCGATCGAGATCGACGGCCAAAGGGTTGCGTTCGAATCGCCTGCGAAGTCACGCGAGGCGGGCGTGGCTGTCGTGTATCAGGATTTGAGTCTGGTCGAATCGCTTTCTGTCGGTGCAAATTTGATGCTCGGGCGCGAGCCGCGTACACGTCTGGGCTTTGTGCGGCAGCGTGAATTGATGGCGCAGGTCAGCGCGTTTTTGCGCGAACACAATATTCCGCTCGATCCGCGCGCACCGGTCGATTCTTTGCCTTTTGCGTATCGGCAAATGACGGAAATCTGCAAGGCGCTGATGGGCGACGTGCGCGTGCTGATTCTCGACGAACCCACGTCCGCACTCACCGGCGGCGAAGAACAGATTCTTTTCGATGCCGTGCGTACCGTGACGGCGCGCGGCGTCGGCGTCATTTACGTGACGCATCGGCTGAATGAAGTCTTTCGTATTTCGCAGCGTGTGACGGTATTCCGCGACGGCGCAAATGCGGGCCAATTCAACACCGCCGAGACCGATATGAAGCAGCTTGTCGCGGCTATCGTCGGCCCGCGTCATGCTGCAATGCAGGCGCGGCAAGAGATGTCCGTGCAGGCATCGTCCAAAGCCACGCAAACTACGCCTGTATTAACGCTATCCAAAGTCGGCAATACCCGCCTGCACGATGTCGATTTCACGCTGCACGAAGGTGAAGTGCACGGTATCGCCGGACTGATCGGCAGCGGACGCACCGAGATTCTGCAGACAATATTCGGTCTCCTGCCTATCGATAGCGGGCGTATCGAACTAAACGGTCAGCCGCTTGGCGCGCACCGCCCCGCTGACGCGATCCGGCACGGCATTGCGCTCGTGCCGGAAGATCGCCATGTACAAGGTCTGGTGCTGGATCATTCGATCGAACGCAATCTGACTTTGCCGCGTTTGCCGCAGTTTTCGCGCGGCGGCTGGTTGCGCGCGCAAGCCGCCGCACTTCAGGCGCGCACCGCGATGAAGCAACTCGCCGTAAAAGCGCCGGACGCCGCTACCCAAGTGAAATTCCTCTCGGGCGGCAATCAGCAGAAAGTGGTGTTCGCGAAGTGGAACCATCCGCGCCCGAAAGTGTTATTGCTCGATGAACCCACGGTCGGTGTCGATGTCGGCGCCCGCGAGGAAATCTACGGCGTAGTGCGCGATGCGGCGCGCGAAGGCACGGGCGTCGTCGTGGTGTCGTCGGATCTAGACGAACTGTTGCGGCTGTGCGACCGCATTTCCATCGTGGTGGACGGGTCGATCGTGCGTACGCTCGAACGCAGCGAGATCAGCCACGCCGAAGCGCTGCATCACCTGATTCAGATATCCCGGACTACTGAAGAGCTTGCAACATGAACGAGTCTGTTTCGCCATTGCCCGCCGAGCAGCAAAGCGCGCGCCGTCACGGCCGTGCGCGGCGTATCGCGCAGCTTTTGCTGCAGGGCGATCGTCCTTACATGCTGTATATCGCGTTCGCCATTCTGCTGGTGGTGTTCAGCTTCGCGTCGCCGTGGTTTCTGTCGATCGACAACTTCCTCAATATCGGCCGGCAAACTGCGCTGGTGTCGATCATTGCGATCGGCATGACGTTTGTGATCATCGCGCGGCAGATCGACTTGTCGGTGGGATCGGTGCTCGCGCTGTCGGGTATGTCGGCGGCGCTGGCAATGTCGCATATCGGCGATAGCTGGATTATCGGCACCATTGCGGGCATTGGCACAGGCGCGATCGTCGGCGCAATCAACGGCTTCGTCACGACGCGGCTGAATATTCCGTCGTTTCTCGTAACGCTAGGCTCGTTGAGCGCGGCGCGCGGTCTCGCGCTGATGGTCACCACCACGCGGCCCGAGATCATCACCAACGACCGCTTTATCTCCATCTTCGGCGAAGGCTCGATTGCGGGCGTCCCCGTGCCGATTCTCTGGACGCTGCTCGCGGTCATCGGCGGCGTGCTGTTGCTGCATTACAGCGTCTACGGACGGCAGGTCTATGCGGCCGGCGGCAATCCGACTGCGGCGCTCTATTCCGGCATCAATATCCGCCGCGTAACGACGCTTGCATTCGTGCTCACGGGCGCGCTTGCCGGACTCGCGGCGCTGGTCCTCTCCGCACGCTCGCACGCGGCGCGCCCCGATGTCGTGCAAGGCATGGAACTCGATGTGATCGCCTCCGTCACGCTCGGCGGTTGCAGTCTGTTCGGCGGACGTGGCTTTATTCTCGGCACGCTGCTGGGCAGTCTGATCATCGGTACGCTGAATAACGGGCTGGTGCTGTTGGGCGTGAGTTCGTCGCTGCAACTCGTGATCAAGGGCATCATTATCGTCGCGGCGGTAGCATTTACGCGCAAGTAGGTATCCGAATCAATTTACGTAACGAGCGGTGCAATTCCAAAAACGGCAGGAGACGCCGTACATCACGACCAATGGAGGGAACTATGAACGACCGTCGTGGATCGGGAGCGAGGCTGGCGAGTGTGGCTGCGGCTGCGGCGCTGGCTCTGAGCGGTTCGTATGCTTACGCGCAATCGTGCGAGAAGCTGCCGGTGGGATCGATCGGACCGGCTGGCATCGTGGGGCAAGGGCCGAACGGCGAGAAAGCAGCCTCCGCCGACGCCGTCAAACTCACCGACGCCGAAGCAGCGAAGGTCAAGGCCGGCAAGTTCAAAGTCGGCATTTCGATGCAGACGATGAACCTCGACTGGTCGCAACTGCAAGTCGCGGGCATCACCGATACGCTCAAGAAATACGGCGTGGAAGTGATCGGCACGGCATCGGCGGAATATCAGGTCGATAAGCAAATTGCCGATATCGAGAACACCATTCAGCGTCATCCGGACGGCATCATTTCGATTCCCGTCGATGGCACCGCAACCGCCGCGACCTACAAGAAGGTCTCGCAGGCGAACATCAAGCTGGTGTTCATGGACAACGTGCCGAAGGGCCTGAAACACCCGCAGGAATACGCGGCAATGGTCTCGGCGGACAGCAAAGGCAATGGCCAGATCGCGGCTAAAGTGCTGGCCTCGTGCGTGCCCAAGGGCGGCACGGTGGGACTGGTCAACTTCGGTGTCGATTACTTCAGCACGACTGAGCGGACCAAGGCTGTCAACGATTGGCTGAAGAAGAATCGGCCGGGTATCAAGATCAAGCAGGTGGCGTTCACGGACCCGTCGAAAGTCGGTCAGATTGCGGGCGACTTCCTGACGGCAAATCCGGATGTCAAGGGCGTGTTCGCCGTGTGGGATCAGCCCGCACTCGACACGCTGACATCGATGCGCGCACAGGGCATCAACACGCCGGTGACGACGGTGGATCTGGGTCTCGAATCAGCCATCGAAATCGCCAAGGGCGGGCCGCTGAAGGCCACAGGCTCGCAGCGCCCGTACGATCAGGGCGTCGCCGAAGCAATGGCGATGATGAAGGCGCTGATCGGTCAGACTCCGCCTGCGTGGATCGGCGTGCAATCGCTGCCGGTCGTGCAATCGAACGTGCTGGAATCGTACAAGACCGTGTTCAAGAAAGACCCGCCGCCGCAATTGGCGGACGCGTGCAAGAAGGCCGCGCCGGCTTGCAATTGAACATGCGTTTGATGGGTGAAGAAGCGAAGCCTTCGGGCTTCGCTTTTTTATTGCGCTTTCAAGTTGCGGGAACGGTTCGCTTTCTTGTCGTGTCTCTGGCTCGGGGCAAATAGGAACACGCGGGTTTTTCGATCGTTAGCAGGACGAATATCGACAGCGCCGTCAAGCCGAAAAGATAGATTGCGAACGCCGCGGGCGCGGCTTTAAG
>NZ_JAQFVG010000044.1 GCF_029439455.1 Caballeronia sp. BR00000012568055
TCCGTTGCAAACCCCAACGGCGATGGCGCGTGAGCGCCGGACACGCCGCGCGGATGAGCGCGTGCCGCTTTGCTAGGGGAAAAGGGGTGCTTGTAGATGCGTACCGAGCGCTTGACAGGCCGGGCAGGCCTCCGTGGCGGCGAGCTATTGTTACCGAGGGAGACGATTAATCCACTTGCGGGATCAAGAGGCAGTGTCTGGTTGAGAAAGCTGCTTTCTTTGGTGACTTTCTTTGCAGCAGCAAAGAAAGTTACCCCCCCGCCGGGGAGGCGGCTACTGAAAGAAAACGCACGACCAGAAGCAGCAGTACCAATCAATGAGCCCCAGAACCAGACCCAGAAGAACCCGAGAACAAAGTCTCCAAAGGATAATGACTCTTCACAAACGCCGTCTTGATAACGACATAAGAAAAGTACTTCTCGATCCCAATATCCCTCTCGAGCAAACCCTCGATAATGCTCTGATAATGCCCCACCGACCGCGTCACGAACTTGAGCAAATAATCGTACCCGCCGGAGGCAAGATGACACTCGACAATCTCGTCGACATCCTTGACCGCATTGACGAACTTGATGAAGTCCTCGCGCCGATGATCGGCCAAGGTCACTTCGGTAAAGACCAACTGCACATCGCCGAGCTTTTCGAGCTGAATCTGCGCCCCATATCCGACGATATACCCCGCCTTCTCCAGCCGCTTCACACGAATCAGACAAGGACTGGGCGACAGCCCGACAGCATCGGCGAGTTCGACATTCGTAATGCGCCCGCGCTTTTGCAATTGCGCGAGGATACGCAGGTCGATTCGGTCCAGCTTGCAGTCGTTGCTCATCGTCCCTGTCGTGCTTGATGTGGATGCGGCGGTCTGGCATGTCGGCGGTCGGTCGATGTTATCACGCAGCCGCGCGCGAACTAAATCCGGTCGCACCCTTCAGCGCCGCGCGCACTTCGCTTTGCGCGAGCACATCGTCGAGGGTTTTTTGCAGGCGCGCGAACAGCAGTTCGAACTCGTTTTCCGTGAAGCTGAGCGCAGGCGCAAAGCCCAGAATGTTGTCGCCGAAAGCCCGGAAAACCAGCCCGTTCGCATACGCCGCCGCAGAAATCCGATCCGGCAATTTGAGCGATGCATCGAATCCCTGCTTGCTGTCTTTATCGCTGACGAGTTCGAGCGCGCCGAGCAAACCGCGATGCCGCGAGTCACCCACCAGCGGATGCGCAAGCAGATCGTCCAGCCCCTTCGCAAACTGCGCCGCGCGCGCCTGACCGTTCGCCAGCAAGCCGCCTTCGTGATACAGCCGCATCACTTCGAGCCCAATGGCAGCGCTCACCGGATGCGCGGAATACGTGTGCCCGTGACCGATCGGCAGACCGCCATTGTCGCCATCCGCGATACCCCGATACACCGCGTCCGACATAAGCACCGCGCCCATCGGCGCATAACCGGCGGTGAGGCCCTTGGCGACCGTCATCAGATCCGGCTCCACGCCTTCGCCTTCGCACGCGAACAGCGGACCCGTGCGGCCAAAACCGGTGATCACTTCATCGGCGACGAAGAGGATGTCGAGCTTGCGGCAGGCTTCGCGCATTGCCTTCAGCCAGCCGACGGGCGGCACGATCACGCCGCCCGAGCCTTGAATCGGCTCGCAGAAGAACGCGGCGACGTTGTCTGCGCCGAGTTCCGCGACCTTCGCTTCGAGTGCGGCGACGGACGCGGCGATCAGTGCGGCGTCATCGGCGAAATCATTGCGGTAGGCGTAGGGCGACGGAATGTGATGCTGCGTGGCCAGCGGCAAATCGAAGTTGCGATGGAACGCAGGCAAAGCCGTCAGCCCCGCACCGATCGACGACGACCCGTGATACCCGCGCTGCAACGCGATGCAATGCTTCTTCGAGGCGCGCCCCGTCGCGTTGTAATAGTGCGTGATGAAACGCAGCGCGGAATCGACGGCATCGGAACCGCCGAGCGTGAAGTACACATGCTGCAAGGACGCAGGCGCAAGCTGCACCAGCTTCGCCGCCAGTTCGATGGCAGGCTCCGAGCCGAAGTGGAAATAACCGGTCGCGTAGGGCAGCTTCGCCATCTGCTTCGCCGCCGCTTCGACGATGCTCGCGTGACCGTAACCGGTGTTCACGCACCAGAGCCCGGAGAACGCGTCGAGTAGTTCTTTCCCTTCGATATCGCGCAGGAACACGCCCTGCGCCGAATCCAGCACGGTGACGCCGCGCGCCTCATGCGCACGATAGCTGATGACGGGGTGAATCAGATGCTTGCGGTCGGACTCGATTAGCGACTGGATCGACATGATGCGTTCTCTCTCTTTGCAGATGCGGTGCGTGGCGCTCGGAATGGGCTGTTGACGATTCGATGGTATCGGCAGAGGCGTATCGCGTGCATCGTCAAAAAAATTCTGAAAGAGCGCAAAAGCCGCGTTTTGCACGGGCCGCGCAGCATTTTCTGCTGCGCGGCTTTTGGCGTGAGCGCGTCAGTAACCGCGCGTGCGGTCGATTTCGCCGATCATCCGTTCGCCCGCGCGATGCCGCCGCAGGTTGTCCAGCACCACGTCCACCGCCGATTCCGGCCGCGTCGCGCTGGCGATATGCGGCGTCAGGCGTACGCGCGGATGCGTCCAGAACGCGTGCGCGGGCGGCAGCGGTTCGGGATCGGTGACATCGAGAATGGCGGCGTGCAGACGGCCACTGTCCAGCGCATTCAGCAGATCCTGCTGATTCACATGCGGCCCGCGCCCCACGTTGATGAACGACGCGCCTTCGGGCAGCGTATCGAACACATGTTTATCGATGATGCCGCGCGTCGCGTCCGTTAGCGGGAGCAGGCAAACGAGGATATCGGTGCGCGCGAGAAAGGCATCGAGCGACTCGACGCCCGCAAAACATTCGACGCCTTCGATTTCATGCGCCGAGCGGCTCCATCCCGCGCACGGAAAACCGAAGCGGCGCAGCGTGTCCAGCACGGCCGTGCCGAGCATACCGAGGCCCATCACACCGACGCGTCGCGTAGCGGCGGCGCGCACGGGCATTTCGCGCCATACGCGTTCGCGTTGCAGTTGGCCGTAATCGAAGATATCTCGATGCAGCGTGAGCACGGCTTGCGTCACGTACTCGACCATGCCTTCGACGATGCCCGGTTCCTTCATCCGCACCACGGACACATGCGGCGGCACGAGCGACAAATCGAACTGATCGATGCCCGCGCCCACGGAAAAAATCACTTCCACGTTCGGCAGCGACTCCATGATGTCGGCGGGCGGCGTCCACGCGGCGAGATAGCGCACATCGGCTGCATTGCCGATATCGGGCCACAAACGGAACTCGATCTCCGGCGCCTTTTGCGCGAACCATTGCGCCCATTGTCTGCCGCGGTCGGGATCGGCTTTGTAGAGCAGCGTCATGGTTAGCCCAATGCCTGATTGATGATCGCAAATTGCGTGATGGACGCGTCCTGCGGCGGCGTGCCGTTGCGCGACATTTTGATGACCGTGTCCACGCGTTTCAGGCCGATATCGTCGTTAAGCCACGCGGAAAGGCCGCATTCGTCGGGCGTATCGATGCGCGTGAAGTTGCCTGCGTTTTGCGCGAGCCAATAGGCGATCAACGCTTTCGCGCGGTGCGCGTCTGGTGTGATCGATACGACTGGGCCGATTGCATCGCCACGGCCGAATTTGCGGATCAGCGCGAAGCCGGTTATTTCGCCATCGTCTTTCTGCATGACGATGCCTTTCGCATACTTGAGCAGCAGCGGCAGGAGTTCACTGCGATCAAGACCGTTCGCTTTCGATGCAAGCTCGATGAGCTTCGACGTATCGCTCGAATCGATTGGACGGATGCGTTCGCCTTCCGGCGCGGCAATCGAAGGCACCACGAAATCCGCCGAGTGATGCTGGTGAATCGCGCCGATGCGCTCGAAGCCGAGCTTCGCGTAAAGCGGCTCGCCAGCAGGCGTCGCATGCAAAACGGTGATGCGATTGCCGAGCGCTTCGAGCAGCAATTCCATCAGCTTTCTGCCGATACCGCGACCTTGGTTGTCAGGCGCGACGATCACCATGCCAAGCGATCCGCCATCCGCGCCATATTTCCAGCACAACGCAGTGCCGACGATCCGCTCGCCGTCCTGCGCGATGAAACCCGCGCCCGCGTCGAGCACGAAGCGCCAGTCATCGGCGCGATGCGGCCATTTGACCTTGACCGACAACGCGTGCGCAGCGGGAATGTCGTCGGCGGTGAAGGGGCGGTAAGCGATAGACACGGCATGCTCCACGATGAAGGATGCCGTTAATGTGACACGCGGCGCGGTGCGCGAATAGGACGATCTTGCTGCGGGTTAGGGCGACTGCCTCACCGAAAATTGAACGATAGTTTCTTCACGGACTGAAGAACGGCGGAATGATGCGCAACCCTGTCCGGCGCTTACCCCAAAGGTCTCCTATTGATAATTGCGGAGCCCTGCCAAGCGAGGAGTTCACCGTGAACGCGCAACGATTGTTTAAGCTTTTTAAGGCTTCCCGGCAGTCAGGTCTGAGGGAAAAAGATTTGGAGTATGCAAAAGAGTTCTGGGCGATGGGAAATGTTGTCACAGGATTCGCTGTGGTTCAAAGCCTCGCCTTTCTTATCGCAGTCGGGCCACAAAAAGGCGACTTGTATTGCGCAATGAGAATTAGTCTGCTTCTTGCGAGGAGCGCGATACTCATCGGCTTGGTGCTCTACCTGGCAGCACTCTGGTTTTGTCACTTCACAAGGAACCGTCTACTTGCCGATCATGAAGCGCTTGATCGACGCCTTCAGATTTCGTTCTGTTGCTGGTCATGGGGATCGACTTTGCTTATCGTCCTATTCTGTCTTCTGTCATTCGCCGCAACTTGTGACAACCAAAAGATTAAGCACGACTGCGATGGCAACGACGTCAAGATAAAACGAGTTGTGACCAGTACGTAGTCCGCTTGTCCTCGCTCGTGCATTTAGCAATTGTCGATATAGGACATCGATATGCTAATGCTCCAAAAGCGGCTTTACCTCCAATACGCAAACACCCCCAACGCCACCATCACCGTCACCGCGCCGCCAATCCGCGTGGCAATCTGCGCAAACGGCATCAATTCCATGCGATTCGCGGCGGTCAGAATTGCTACATCGCCCGTTCCGCCCAAGCCGCTATGCGTCGCATTGACGATTGCGGCTTCGACCGGATACATCCCCGTCCATCGCGCGACGAAGAAACCGGTGAGCACCAGAGTCAGCACGGTCGATACAGCCGTCACGATATTGACCCAATGAAACGCGGTCACGATCTCGCCCCACGGCGTCATCGCGACGCTGATCGCGAACATCAGCGGATAAGTGACGGCGGTAGAAAAGAACCCGTACATAAAGCGCGCGCCGCCCCGCACACGCGGCGATACGATCTGAAAGAACTGCGCGCCGACGACCAGCACGAGCATCACCACGGGTGCGGGCCAATCGAAATATTGATGGCTCAGCACGCCGAGCAGATACAACGCAATCGCCGTTGCGCCCGCTGCCGCGACCGAACTGACATCGAATTCGAAGGATTGTCCTTTGGATTCCGAAGCAACGTCATCGTCATGACCTTGCGCGATGGTCAATCGACCATTGCCCGTCAGCCGAGGCCGACGCGTGCCAAGATAATTCAGCAAGCCCGCGCAGCAAATCGCCGCGATATTCCCCAGCATCACCGCCGATAAAACCTGCGCGAACAACGGCCCTTGTTCGACGCCGAGAATCTGCGCATAGCCGGCCGACAGCGGCAGCGCGCCTTCACCGACACCGCCCGCCATGATCGGCACGACGACCATGAACAGCGCATGCTTCGCGTCCAATCCGAGCAAAACGCCCACGCCCGTTCCAACACACGCCGCCGCAATCGACCCGCTCATCACCGGGATAAAGATGCGCACGAAGCCCTTCACCAACATCTGCCGATCCATGCTCAGCACACTGCCGACGATAATCGCCGCGATAAACAAGTACAGGAAGTTCGATTGCTTCGTAAATGTGGTCACCGCTTTGGTGATCGGCTCGGGCATGAGCTTGTAGTAGACCAGCATCGACGGGATAAAGGCGGCGAAAATCGAGGTCGCGCCGATATGGCGTATCCACGGGATGCGCTTGGCCAACTCCGCGCACGTGAAGCCGCCGACCGCGACCAGCGCGATGCCCGTCGGCAGATCCGCGGCGAGTTTGCCGTGCGCGGTCATCAGCGCGAGCACGGCGATCAGTACGAGATACACCGGCAACGGCAATGCGCCGATGCGCATATCGAACACGCGCCACCAGCGTTCTTTCAGGCCCCGAACGGGGACAGCGGATTCCATCGTTTCGTGGCTCATATCAGATGAAAATCAAAAGCGCTGCGCCATACACGATCAAACCGAGCGCGAACGTCATTACCGTGAAGCCGAGCACGCGCTGCACGCCGACGCCCGCCATCGCGACCACCGGCGCGGCCCAGAACGGTTGCAGCATGTTCGAGACTTGCTCGCCCATCGCGACGGCCATCGTCGTGGCGGGAACGGAGGCGTGCAATGCCACCGCTGCGGGCACGACGAACGGACCTTGCACCGCCCAGTGTCCGCCGCCGCTCGGAATAAAGAACGTAACGATCAGCGAGCACACATAACTCCAGAACGGCAGCGTATGCGCATTCGAAATCGCGATGAAGAAGTGCGAGATCACATCGGGCAGACCGGTGGCATCCATCATGCCCATGATGCCGCCGTACAGCGGGTATTGAAGCATCATCGAACCGGTTTGTTTGGCGGCGTTCTTGATGGCATCCGCATAAGCCAGCGGATAGCCGTGAAAGATCACGCCCGCGATGAACATCACGAAAATCACCGCATTTACGCCGGAAAACGCGATGTGCTGAAACTGCGTCATCACGATCAACGCGATACCAACGACACCGATAAACGCCGAACAAATCCACGAATGTTCGATCCAGCGTGCGAAGCTCAGCTTGCCTTCGGGGCGCTTGCGAATCGCTTCGTCGGGATGCTTCGTCGTGTCGAGCACGACGGCGTCTTCATCGCGTGGTTTGAGCCAGGCGAGCAGAAAAGGCATCGCGATAAGCATGACGATGGTTGGCACGAGATTGAAGCGCGTGAACACCGTTTCGCTGAAGGGCAGCACCGCGCCCGTGAGCTTTTGCACGACGTTCATCGAACTGCCGGACGTGGATTGCGCCAGCGCGATAGAGCTTGAAATGCCGCTCGCCCACACGACCCAGCCCGAGAATCCCGCCGCGACGATCCACGCGAAATCCACGCGCATACGCTTGGCGACTTCGCGCGCGAGCAGCGCCGCGACCACCAGTCCCATGCCCCAGTTGCAGAACGATGTCACCGCCACCAGCACGAAGGTCAGCGCGCCCGCCTGCGCCGGCGTGCGCGCAATCGATACCAACGCGCGGAACACGCGCTGCACCGGCGGCGCGTGCGCAAACGCGTGACCCGTGACGAGCACCAGTGTGATTTGAAACGCGAAGGTGAAGATATCGAAAAAGCCCTTGTACCAGCCGGTAATCATCTTCGGCAGCGTTGCGTGCGGTGCCCAGATACAGGACAGCACGGCGACGATTGCAGTGATGAGAATGGCAAGCACGAACGGATCGGGAATGGTCCGTTCGAACACGCGAATGGTCGATTCGGTGAGGCGCGTTTTGCGTTGTGGCGTGGGCGCGGTGGTGGTTTTCATGGCGTGTCTCCTGATTTGTTTTTTTTAGAGCGAAAAGCCGTACAAGACCGCTGGATTCGTCACGAGGATGCGTTCGGTCAACGCATCGTCTTCGGTCCATTCGGAGAGCAGATCGAGCAGCATCGCGTCGTCGGGTTTGTGCGTCTCGGTGACGTGTGGCCAGTCGCCGCCCCAGACCAGACGCTCGGGCACGGCATCGACCCAGGCGCGGGCCATCGGCGTGATATCGGCGTAGCGTTCGTTCGGGCTTTGCTTCGAGTCGAGGTACGGACCGGAGAGCTTGATCCACGCGCGGTTTGCATCGGCTAATTCGCAGACGATTCGGAATGCAGAGTGATTCATTGAGGGCAGCCGCGCGCGGTGATCGAAGACCATCGTGCAGGGCAAGCGCTGCAGCAACTCCGCGTGTTCGACGATCTGATCCGCCGTCCAGTGAAGCTGCACGTGCCAGCCGAATTGCGCGATGCGGTTCGCCAGCGGTTCGACCATATCGAAGCTCACCGCCGCGTTCTGCGGCGTGTACAGCGTGAAGCGGATGCCGCGAATGCCGCCTTCGTTTAGCGCTTGCAACTGCGAATCTGTCACGTCGGGATGCAGCACCGCAACGCCGCGCGCATTGTCGATACCGAACTGGCGAATCGCATCGACGGTAACGGTATTGTCGATGCCGTGCGTGCGCGGCGTAACGATCACCACGCGCTCCGTGCCGATGCGCTTCTGCGCCTCACGATACGCGGCAATATCTTCGTGGTTGAAGATGTGGATATGCGAATCGCAGGCGTTTGATGGGGTTTTCATCATCTTCAAAGCACCGCGCGCTTCGAGCGCAACGTTTGAATCTGTTCATCGCTCAGGCCCGCTTCGCGCAGCAACGCATCGCTGTGTTCACCGAAAGCGGGCGCAGCGAATGGCTCCGGCAACGGCGTCGAACCGAATCGAAAAGGATGCTTGAAACCGCGATACGCGCCCACGCCTGGATACTCGAAGCGCGCAACCATGTCTTCCGCGAGCACTTGCGGATCGTCGAACATGTCTTCGACGCTGCGCGCGGCGGCGCAGGGCACGGCATCGCCGAACAGGGTTTCCCATTCGAGCGCCGAGCGTTGCGCGAGCGCCGCGTGCAACTGCGGCACGATTTCATCGCGATGAAGGGCGCGCTTGCGGACCGTGTCGTATCGCTCGTCATCGATCAACGCATGCAGGCCCGTGAGTTCGCACAGCGACTTCCAGAAATGCGGCGTATTCGCGGACAGATACAGATAACCTTCACGCGTCGGATGAATGCCCGTGATGCCGCCCGAACGCATATCGCGGCCCACATCTTTTGGCTCGCTGTCGGCCCAGATCATGCGAGCGGATTGCATCGTCAATGCGCTTCGCAGCAAGGAGACGCCGACATACTGTCCTTCGCCGCTGCGCTCACGCGCAAACAACGCCGACGATACGCTCGATGCCACCAGCGCCGCCGCGTAGTAATCGACGACAGAACCGTACAGCACTTCCGGCGCGCCATCCTTCGGGCCTTGCAGCGTGCACATGCCGGTCATGGTTTGCAGCACCTGGTCGTAACCGGCTTTATCCTTGTTCGGACCCGTATCGCCATAACCCGTCACCGCGCAATAAATCAGACGCGGATTGATCGCGCGAAGCTGTTCATACGCGATACCCAATCGCGCGGGCACGCTCGGACGGAAGTTATGCACCAGCACGTCTGCTTCCTTGACGAGCGAGAGTAGCACGTCAAGTGCTTCGGATTGCTTGAGATCGAGAACGAGTCCTCGTTTGCCGCGATTCACGCCGAGAAACGCGCGGCTTTCCGCTTCGAGCGTCGAGGGATATTTGCGCAGGTTATCGCCCGAAGGCGGTTCGATCTTGATGACTTCCGCGCCCTGATCGGCGAGCAGCGTGCAGCCATACGGCCCGGCGATATACGCGCTCAGATCGAGCACGCGCACGCCTGCCAGCGGACCGCTGCGTTCGGTGTTCTGTTGTTTCATTTCGGTATCCTTTATATGCCGATCGATGCGCGCTGCGTCTCTGACAACAGCCCGAGCCGCGCCGCGTCCTTCACCAATACGCGTGCGCGTTCGACGAAGGGCGGATCGATCATCTTTCCATCGACCACGTATGCGCCGATGCCTTTCGCGTCCGCATCGCGCGCGGCAACGACTACGCGGACAGCATGGGCGATGTCTTCATCGGTTGGACGGAAGACTTCGTTGGCCAGCGCGATCTGGCTCGGATGAATGCAACTTTTGCCGATAAACCCATACGCGCGCGCCATCTGCGCTTCGGCGCGAAAGCCGTCGGCGTCCTTGATGTTGGCGAACGCGGTGTCATAAGCGAACACGCCCGCTTCGCCCGCCGCGATACGCAGCGCGAACATCGCCTGAGCGATCGCGCCGTTTTCCCGACGCGCGATGCCGAGCGGTTCGAACAAATCGCCCAAGCCAAGCTGCAATCCCGCGACACGCGGATGCGCGCCCGCCAGTTCCGCCGCCAACCGCAACGCTTTCGGCGATTCGACATTCAGCAGCAAGCCGATCGGCGCGGTCACGCCGTTATCGCGCTCGGCGGCTTCGATGGCTTCGGCGGCGGCGCGCACATCGTCGGGATGCTCCGGCTTCGGCAAATTGATGAGAGACACGCCGTTACGCGCGATGGCGTCGATATCGGCGGCGAAATGGGGCGAATCAAGCGCGTTGACGCGGACGATCAGCGTTTTGTCCGTGGCGAGCGCGTCATCGGTTTGCAGGAAGGCGCGTAAGTCTGCGCGCGCCTGCGGCTTGCGCTCGGGCGCGACGGCGTCTTCGAGATCGAACGAGAGGGCATCGGCGGCGCTGGCGAGCGCCTTGGCAAAGAGTTCCGGGCGCGAGGCCGGGACGAAGAGTTTGCTTCGCATGGTGTCTCCTGCTGCTTTAAGTATGCAGGCAGTCTACGAGCGTCGGGCTTTTAGATAAACTATCCACGTCTATCTTCAATCGACAGAAAAACTATCCCGTGGATACTGCCTTCCTCGCCAATCTCCTGCTCGTCGTCGATACCGGTTCGATGGCCGAAGCCGCGCGCCGCGTCGGCGTGACGCCTGCGGCCATCGCCCAGCAGGTTCAGGCGCTGGAACGCGAACTCGGCGTCACGCTGCTGATCCGCGCCGGCCGCACGGTGATTCCGACCGAAGCGGGACATCGCGTGATCGAGCGGGCGCGCGGGCTGGTCGCGGATTTCGCGGAACTGAAGGCGCACGCGCTCGAAGGCGAGGCGGCGGGCGAACTGCGCATCGGCACGATCACGACGGCGCTGCTGAGCCTGCTGCCGGACGTGCTCGCCAACTTCTCGCGCGGTTATCCGCGCGCCAAGGTGCTGATTCGCGCGGGTACGTCGATGGAGTTGTACGACACGCTGCAACGCGGCGATCTAGACGTCGCCATTTGTCTGCATCCCGCGTTCGCGCTGCCGAAGGCTTACGACTGGCATCTGCTGCGCGAGGAACCGCTGGTCGTGCTCGCGCCCGCGCGTCTGTCGCACGAAGACCCGCACGAGTTACTTCGACGCGAGCCTTTCGTCCGATACGACCGTTCGCTGGGCGGCGGCAAGCAGGCGGATCAATATCTGCGGGCAGCACGCATCGTGCCGCGCGAACTCTTCGAACTGAACTCGCTGATGGCCATCGCGATGATGGTCGATCGCGGTTTGGGGGTATCGCTCGTGCCGGATATCGTCTCGCCGATGACCGCCGCGCTCGCCGTCGCCCACTTGCCCTTGCCGATGCCCGCCGAGCCGCGCCGCTTCGGCGTGGTCTGGCAGCGCGCCTCGCCGCGCGCCCGGCTGATTCGTGGCCTGCTGCAATGCGCGGATGAGGCGGCCGCGGCCAGCATCGACGCGGGGACTTCAAAAATTCACGCCCAGCCGATACAATAGCGGCCCCCTTGCCCAGGTGGCGGAATTGGTAGACGCACTATCTTGAGGGGGTAGCGCTTAACGGCGTGCGGGTTCGAGTCCCGCCCTGGGCACCACGGTTTTATCGCTGTCAGCTTGTCCTTGCTTGTCCTTTTCGCCCGCTCGTTGCAGCCGGTTCTGCGACGCTGCCACGCATCTCCTCCTCATTGCGCCTCGGGTACGAGAGTTCAGGTCATTTCCGGCCAAACTTGTCATGTGGCTGGGCATGACTGATACTCGAAAGTCGGACCACGTTTCCCCTATGTCGATTTGACGGTATTGCTCATGAGCACAATTCTCGAAAGCCTCCCGGTTGGTCAAAAGGTCGGTATCGCGTTTTCCGGCGGTCTCGACACCAGCGCAGCCTTGCACTGGATGAAGAAAAAGGGCGCCACGCCCTACGCATACACGGCCAACCTCGGCCAGCCCGACGAAGACGACTACGATTCCATTCCCCGCCGCGCGACCGAATACGGTGCAGCGGGCGCACGTTTGATCGACTGCCGCGCGCAACTGGTTTCGGAAGGCATCGCGGCGCTGCAAGCCGGCGCGTTCCACGTTTCGACGGCCGGCGTCACGTACTTCAACACCACGCCGCTGGGCCGCGCGGTCACCGGCACCATGCTCGTCTCCGCGATGAAGGAAGACGGCGTGAACATCTGGGGCGATGGCAGCACCTACAAGGGCAACGATATCGAGCGGTTCTATCGCTACGGTCTGCTCGTCAATCCGGATCTGAAGATCTACAAACCGTGGCTCGACCAGCAGTTCATCGACGAACTCGGCGGCCGCGCGGAAATGTCGGCGTTCATGCAGCAGGCGGGCTTCGGCTACAAGATGTCGGCTGAAAAAGCCTATTCGACCGATTCGAACCTGCTCGGCGCCACGCACGAAGCGAAGGATCTGGAAAGTCTCGAAAGCGGCATGCGCATCGTCAATCCGATCATGGGCGTGGCGTTCTGGCGCGACGACGTGAAGGTGGATCGCGAAGAAGTGACGGTACGCTTCGAAGAAGGCCGTCCGGTCGCGCTGAACGGCAAGACTTTTGCGGATGCGGTGGAACTGCTGCTGGAAGCGAATCGTATCGGCGGGCGGCATGGTCTTGGAATGAGCGATCAGATCGAGAACCGCATCATCGAGGCAAAGAGCCGTGGCATTTATGAAGCGCCGGGGCTGGCGCTGCTCTACATCGCTTATGAGCGGCTCGTCACGGGCATTCATAACGAAGATACGATCGAGCAGTATCGCGAAAACGGGCGTCGTCTGGGACGCTTGCTGTATCAGGGCCGCTGGTTCGATCCGCAAGCCATCATGCTGCGCGAAACCGCGCAACGCTGGGTCGCGCGCGCGATTACCGGTGAAGTGACTATCGAACTGCGTCGCGGTAACGACTATTCGATCGTCAGCACCAAGTCGCCGAATCTGACGTATCAGCCGGAACGTCTGTCGATGGAGAAGGTGGAATCCACGTTCTCGCCGAAGGATCGTATCGGTCAGTTGACCATGCGTAATCTGGACATTACCGATACGCGCGACAAGCTGCGGATTTACTCGCAGGTCGGCTTGCTGACGCCGGGTGAAAAGTCGGCGCTGCCGCAGATCAAGGGCGATAAAGAGTAAGTTTCAGCGGGTTTCAGAGAAAAGCGGTCATCAATCGATGACCGCTTTTTTTATGCGCCGATCAAACCGCCGATTAAACCGCCCATCAAACCGATAGCGCCGCCAGCTTGCTCACGGTCTCAGCGCACGCATGCGCCGCTTCCGCGCCCTTCACGAGGAAATGCTCCCGGAAAAAGCCGACATGCTCCGCGCCGCCGTGGAAATGATGCGGCGTCAGCACGGCTGAAAACACCGGCACGCCCATTTCGAGCTGCACCTGCATCAAACCGTTGATGACCGCCGTCGCGACGAAATCGTGCCGATAAATCCCGCCATCGACGACGAGACCCGCCGCTACGATCCCCGCATACTTTCCGCTCGCGGCGAGGCGCTTCGCATGCAGCGGAATTTCAAACGCGCCGGGCACTTCGAACAGATCGATTTCATCGCGCGCATAGCCTTTTTGCAGCATCGCTTCGATAAACGCGGTCTTGCACTGATCGACGATATCGCGATGCCAGCACGCCTGCACGAACGCGATGCGAGGACGGTTGGAACCTGCGGCGCTTACCGCTTGTGCTTCATTGGGAGTAGACATGTTCATGGACTTCAGCCTGTTTTGTGTGAACAGGGCGAAGGACGGCCGCACGCTCGCGCACGCATCCAAAAAACGCGCACGAAAGCGAAAAGCGCCTGAAACAAGCGCCTGCAACAAGCACTGAAGGCCGTCCTGTTCTCTTTCATCCGGACTATACCGTCGGCCCCGGAATCCAACCGGGTCTGCTGACCTCGACCGCCTAAGAAGGCCGCCGAGCGCTCGCGGGCTACGCGCGTTGCCGCGCGATTACCGCCGGTGGGGAATCGCACCCCGCCCCGAGAACGTGTTCGTCAAAGGAATCGACGAACGGGCGTAAGTTATCACGAAAAAGCACAATGCGCGCTTTCGGCCATATATCGATTGTGGCTAAGCTAACGCTCGCCTTAGTGACGCTTTAGCGACGCGCCGTCAGATAAAACGCCGCGTTGCGCTGTGGCGTCACGCCGACGAGGGTGAGCTGGCTGTTCACCACGGTCGCTTCCACCGGCATCGAAACGCCATTGCCCGCCAGACACGTCGCGCTGGTGAAATTCAGCGTGCCGTCCAGCAGATGCTTGCCCGTCGAACGCGGCTTGAAGCTGCCGGTGAAGGTGCAGGTGCCTTGCTTGCCGCTGGCCGAGCCATCGGCCTGGAACGTGATGGTCGATACGGTGGCGAGTGTCGCCGGGCTGGTCCACGTCGCGCCGGAGACATCGGAGATATTGAGCGCCGAGTCGTAGATCGAGTTGTACGCGCCGTTGTACGAGAGCACCGTGGTGTTCGGCACGGTGTTCATCGTCGTCGTCATGGCGAGCGAGCTTTTTGCGGTGAACGAACCCGACGCCGAACCGCTGATGATCGCGTTGGTGTTGGTCAGCGCGATGGTCGCCGTATCGGTAATGGTGCCGTTCGATGCCGTCATGAAGCCTTCGGTGAGCCACTGAAACGCGCCGGTGCTGTTGCTCGTATAGACGCTGAAATACTGGCCGTTTTCCAGCACGATAGTTTGCGCCGCGAGTTCCGTGGTGGTCGCGCCGTACCAGATGCCTTCGGGAATGGCCGTGGAGACGTTCGACGTGCAGGACTTGGTCAGCGTCCCCAGGTTGGACGCACAGGTTTCGTCGCTCGATCCACCGCCGCCGCAGGCAGCAAGAATAGGCAAGGCGAGCAGCGCGAGCTTGGTGAACAGTTTCATGGATACGATCGTTTTGCGTGATGTTGAGCACAGGCGGCCACACTGCACGGCGCCGACATCGCTTTAACGGATGGATCGCGCGGAAACTTTAGGCTTTGGCCGCCAGCGCTGCGCCGCCGAGAATGGAGTTGGCGTCCGCGCGGGCGTTGTCGAGTTGCACGACGCTGGCCTGACGGGCCGCGAGCGCATCGCGATTGGAAATGGCCGTGTAAATGGCCTTGTGACGCGGCAACGACAGCGCGTGCGTGTTCGGATGCCGGCTGGTCAGTTTGATCGATTCCGACAGCGCCAGCGACAGCATATTGCCGATATACGCGAGCATGTCGTTATGCGTGGCGGCGAGAATCGCGCGATGAAACGCGAGATCGGGTTCGAGCAGCGCTTCGGCGGTGGACGCTTGTTCCATGCGCGCGAACGCCGCGCCAATGAGTTCGATGTCTTCGTCGGTCGCGGAAATGGCGGCGAGCGCCGCAGCGGCCGGCTCGATAATCTGCCGCACCGTCATCAGCGATTGAAAGAACTCGCCTTCGGGCAGATTGCCGACGGTCCAAACGAGCACGTCGGGATCGAGCATATGCCACTCATCGCGTGGGCGCACCACGCTGCCTACGCGCGGTTTCGATACCACCAGACCTTTCGCGACGAGTACGCGCGTCGCTTCACGCAGCACGGGACGGCTGACGCCATAGGTTTCGCAGAGCGTCGGTTCGGCGGGCAGACGCTGACCCGGCGCGAATACGCCGCTCGCGATCTGCATGCCGAGTTCCTGCACGATCCGTCCATGCATGCTCTTGCGCTGCGTGGGGTTGCGGTAGTCCATACATCGGCTGCTTCAATGTGCCGCTGCTTCGCGCATCGCCCGATATTCACGGCGCACGATATCCATTAGTTCGGCTACCGAAGTATTTGCGCTGCGTGCTTCGTAGGTCACGCGTCCGCGCTGCATCAACATGATGCGATCGGCGATATCGAGCGTCTGCGCGTAGTTGTGCATGATCATGATGATCGACAGACCGCCTTTCTCTTTGAGCCGCAAAACGAGGTCGATGATGAGCGCGGCTTCGCGTGCGCCCATTGCGGCGAGCGGTTCATCGAGCAACAAAATGCGTGCGTTCGAATTCACCGCGCGCGCCACAGCGATAGCTTGCCGTTGACCGCCTGACAAACGCTCCACAGGAAGATCGACCGATGGCACATGCACGCCGATATCGTCGAGCAATTGGGCGGCGCGTGCGCGCATCTGCTTGTGATCAACGAGACGAAACGGCCCGCGCCGCACGATCTCGCGATTCAAAAACATGTTGTGATAGATCGACAGCGAATTGGCCAGCGCCAGATCCTGATACACGCATTCGATACCGAGCGAACGCGCATGATCCACCGAGCGCAACAACGTTTCCTCACCATGTACATGCAGCGTGCCGCTGGTCTGCTGATGAAAGCCCGTGAGTATTTTCACGAGCGTAGATTTGCCCGCGCCGTTGTCGCCGAGAATGCCGAGAATCTCGCCTTTTCCCAGCGTCAGCGATACACCGTCGAGCGCGGTCACCGCGCCGAATCGCTTGACGATATTGTCGCCACGCAGCGCGAGATCGGTGGTCTGAACGTCCGACATCACTTGCCTCCCTTGCGGCGAATGCGCCCGACGTGGATATTGAAGATCATCGCGGCGAGAATCGCAGCGCCAAGAATAATGTTGAACGTGAACGCGTTGATGCCGATCAGCGTGAAGCCATCGTTCAGAATGCCCAGCACCGCCGCGCCGATCAACCCGCCCACAATCGTGCCCGAGCCGCCCGTCAATGGCGTTCCACCGATCACCGCTGCGGCGACTGCGAGAAACATGATCTGATTGCCGCCCGCTTGCGGATCGATCGAAGTAATTCGGAATCCTTCGAGAATGCCGGTGAAGCCTGCAAGCACCGCAGCCAGCACGAAGTTACCCAGGCGCAGACGATTGACGCGAATGCCTGCTTCGCTGGCACCGAGCGCGTTTGCACCGGCGGCTTGCGTGTGCAGACCCCATCGCGTATGACGAAGCAATACGTGCATGACGTACGCGAGCGCCAGCGTCCAGATGATTTCGCTATAGCCCCATGCGCCCATCACGGCTGAAAATTCAGGACTGCCGGGCGTTGCCACCGGCGTGCCGCGCGACAACGTCAACGTAACGCCGTTGATCAGAAACAGCGTGCCGAGCGTCGTCACAAACGAGGGCAAGCGCAGAAACACCGTTACCGCACCGTTCACGAAGCCGATGATCGCTGCCGCGACGAGACCAGCGATGACGGCGAGCCACATGGGCGCGCCGGCATCGTTGGCGAAGACCATCATGAACGGCGCGAACGCGAACACCATGCCCGCGGAGAGATCGATATCGCCGCCGATCATCAACATGATTTCCCCGAACGCGATGATCGCTACCGGCGCAATGAACTGCGACAGGTTGACGAGGCTCGCGTTCGACAACAGGAAGTCGTGATTGACGATCTGGAAATACGCGGCGAGCAACACCGCGACGAGCAGAATACGCAACTCCGCCGCCCAGTTGGATAACAAAGCCCCGCGCGGCTGTGGAGGCCGCGCGGGCGTCTGCGCTTTGCTGGATTCGTTCACGGTGTTCATCGTCACGTCAGGACTTGATTGCGCCGTTCATCGGCACGATTTGCGGCTTGGTGGTCTTGCCTTCGTAACGTGTCGATGTGTTGAGATAAGGCTCGACGGTCGCCTTCGTCACGAACTTGAGACCCGTGTTGATATTCGCCGGCCCGACCAGTCCGCCCGACGCGAGGAAGGTGAAAGCCTCGACCACGGTATAAAAGCCCTGCACGTAAGGCTGTTGATCGATGGTGAAATCAAGGAATCCTTCATGAATAAGCTGGATGGTGGACGGCAATAGATCGAAGCCGCCGCCATGCACGCCCTTCGAAGGCAGATTCGATTCCTTCATCACTTGCGCGACGCCTTGCGTGCTGCCTGCATCGACGGCGAACATGCCTTTCAAATCCTGGTGGCCGAGATAAAACGCCTTGATTTTCGATAGTTCTTCGTTGACGGTCGCGCCCGTGGCAACGGTCTGAATATCGATCTTCTTGCCGGACTTCTTGATGGCATCGCTTGCGCCATCGAGACGCGGTTGAATGTTGAGCTGTCCGGGCGTGGCGATAAACAAGGCCACCATGCCACTGTCGATCAGACTCGCGATGCGCTCGCCCATCTGATAGCCCGACAAATACAGGTCCTGCCCGATATAAGCGAGGCGCGGACTCGCCTTGCCGCGCGGGGCGTCGGCGTTATAGGCGAACACGGGAATGCCGGCATCGAGCGCGGCTTGAATGGGCTTGTCGAACGCGTTCGGATCGACGATCGGCACGGCGATGGCATCCGCTTTCGCGGCGATCGCGGAGTTCACCGCGCGCACCATTTCGCCTGCATCGGACGTGGCGGAGCCGGTCCATTGATAGTCCATGCCGAGCAGCGAGCAGGCATCCTGAATGCCGTATTGCGTCGGCACAAAAAAAGGATTTGTGGTGACGTGATTGACGAATACGATCTTCCACTTCTTGTGCTGCGGGAACGCGGCTTCAGCGGCTTGCGCGCTTGAAATAAAGCCGCCCGCGCCGCCCAGAAGCGATAACGCGGCTCCTAAACCCGCGCCTTGCACCAGCCCGCGCCGTCTTGCGTTGATGTCTTTCACGTCGTCATCCTGG
>NZ_JAQFVG010000045.1 GCF_029439455.1 Caballeronia sp. BR00000012568055
CTTCGGTCATAAAACGGTATTTCCCTTATCGTCTCATGACCTCGGCACACGGAAAATCTGACAGGCTCGACAACTCCGACTGTTTAGCCCGCAAATCCCCCCATCTGCCAAATTTCGTCACTTCCCCAACCGCCGCCAAAAACCAAGGTAAAAATACCGCCCACACTACGCACACGGCCATCGCTTCCCTAAGCACATGAAGTACACCACGCGGCTAACAGCCACACTGATGCTGGCTTGCGCCTCGCTCGCAGTGAACGCCCAGCGCGCGCCCACTGCCGCCGACGAAGCCGCGGCCCTTCGCGCCAACGCACAGCAGAACCAACAACTCCAGCAACAACGCGATGCGGAGCAACGCGACGCCACTGTTCAGGCTCCCGCCATCCGCTCCGCCACATCTGATGAAGCGGTATTCCCGCTGCTTGCACCGGAAAGCCCGTGCTTTCGCATCGACACATTCGCGCTGGAAGTTCCTCCGACCTTGCCCGATGCCGTCCGCACGAAAGGGGCGTCGGCTTTACCGCTCGATCGTTTCGCTTTTGCGCGTGAATGGCTCGATCACTATCGCGGCTTGTGCATCGGCAAGACGGGCGTCAACGTGCTCACCAAAGGTCTGCAACAGGCGATTCTCAGCCGCGGTCTGATCACCACGCGCGTGCTTCTGCCCGAGCAGGATCTTTCGACGGGCACGCTCCGGCTATCGCTGGTGCCCGGCACCGTTCACGAAGTGCGCATCGTCGAAGCCGATGCACGCGGCACCTGGAAATCCGCGTTTCCCACGCGCGCCGGCGATCTGCTCGATCTTCGCGATCTCGAACAAGGTCTCGAGCAGATGAAGCGCGTCGCCAGTCAGGACGTCGATATGAAAATCGAGCCGACCAGCACGCCGGGCGAAAGCGATGTCGTCATCAGCGTCAAGCGTGCAAAGCCCTGGAGCGTGGTGGCATCGATCGATAATTCGGGCAGCCGCGCGACCGGCAAGCTGCAAGGCAATCTGAGCCTCGGTATCGACAATCTGCTCGGCCTCAACGATATCTTCAGTATCGGCGCGAATCAGGACTTGTATCTCGCCGATCACAACCTCGGTTCGCACGGCTTCAACGGCTCGTATTCGGTGCCGTGGGGCTACTGGACTGCCACGCTGTTCGGCAATACGAACACGTACTATCAGCAGATCGCGGGCGCGAATCAGACCTTCGTATCGAGCGGCAATTCGCAGACGGCGGGTTTCAAACTGCAACGCGTGCTGCGCCGCAGTCAGAGTGATGTATTGGGAAGCTATGTTCAGTTATCCAAACGTTTCGGCGACAGTTTTATCAACGACACCGAAATGGAGCTTCAGGCGCGCAATAACACCTTTTTCGAAGCGGGACTGACCGATCGCCATTACTTCGGCAACGCTCAGTTCGACGGCACGTTCGCCTTCAGACAAGGTATCGGCGCTTTCGGCGCGCGGTCGGATCCGCGTCTTCCGTACGATCCCCAGATCGCGCCGACGGACCCGACGAAGCCCGCCGATCCGACGTATCGCTTTCATATGGCCGTGATGGACTTGAATCTGTCGGTGCCGTTCGCCGTGGGCGAGCAAAGTTTGCGCTATGTCGGCACCGTGCATGGCCAGTACACCGGCAATCAGCTTTACTACCTCGACGATCTGTCCATCGGCAGCCGTTACACGGTGCGCGGTTTCGGCGGCGAACAGATGCTCGCGGCCGAGCGAGGTTTTTATTGGCGCAACGAGTTGCAGGCATCGATCGGGAAGACGGGGCAATCGCTTTATGCGGGCCTGGACTATGGCCGCGTGTTCGGGCCGAATACGGCGTTTCTCGCGGGCACGCAGTTGGCGGGCGCGGTGATCGGCATTCGCGGCGGCGTGCCGTCGAAGATTGCGGGCTTCAGTTACGACCTGTTCGCGGGTACGCCGATCTATAAGCCAGCCGGGTTCGAAACGTCGCGCGTGACGGTCGGGTTTCAGATGACGGCGCAGTTTTGAAAGGCAAATCGTCAGACCGTGGCACACCACCTGCTGATAACTCAACGCGACCGGCCGCCTTCATCGAATCGAAGATGAACATGAACATGGCGGCCAGCAGGCAGAACACGCTGCACGAATCGCATTTTTCGAACTGTCATCAGGAGCTGTCGATATGAAACGATTCGCCATTTCGTGCGCCGCGGGCGCATTCGCTCTCGTGTGTGCATCCGCGTTCGCGCAGGACAATCCGCCGAGCTCGAGCACCGGTCTGCAAGCCGGCGACAACGCGCAGACCACCACGCAAGGTCCCGGCACGCACAAGCACAAGTCTTCGTCACACACGAAGAAAAGCGGCAGCACCATGAGTTCCGGCCAGTCGATGCAACCCGGCGGCACGGCCACGCCGGGCGGTCCGGGCGCACCGGTCACCGCCAGCGGCTCAGGCAAGTAAAAAGCGCAAGTAAGAAGCAAAAAGGGACGCTCCAAAGGCGTCCCTTTTACTTAGCAAGGCCCAAAACTTATTTGGCAAACAACGACGACATATCTGCGAACGCCTTGATTTCCACGGCATTGCCCGACGGATCGAGGAAGAACATCGTTGCCTGCTCACCGACTTCGCCTTTGAAGCGCACATACGGTTCGATCACGAACTTCGTACCCGCCGCCTTCAATTTCTCCGCCAATTCTTCCCACTGCGGAATCGACAAAACAGCGCCGAAGTGACGCACCGGCACCGCGTGATCGTCCACGCTGCTGGTCGTGTGATGGCCGACTTCGTCCGGCGCCAGATGCGCGACGATCTGATGTCCGTAAAAATTGAAATCCACCCATTGGTCGGAACTGCGCCCTTCTGGGCAGCCGAGCAGTTCGCCGTAAAACTCGCGCGCGGCCTCGAGGCTGTGAACGGGAAAAGCGAGGTGGAACGGCGGCATAGCGGCTTGCGTCATGGGTGTTCTCATCGAATGTGGGGAAACGGTACGTCAGTGTATTCACAAATAATCGTGTTGAAAAACGATATATTGCGGATCTGACCTCCAATTTTTTCGATGAATCACGATGCTGCGCGAACTTCAGACTTTCATCGCGGTGGCGCAATACGGCACGTTTGCGGGCGCGGGCACGCGCATCGGGCTGACGCAATCGGCTGTCAGCGCGCAGATGCAGCGGCTCGAAGCGCATCTCGGTTTCGCGCTGTTCGACCGCACGGGCCGCTCCGCCACGCTCAACAAGGCCGGCAAACGTACGCTCGAACTCGCCGATGAACTCATCGCCCTGTACGCGCGTCTGGCGGAACCGGAAGGCGCGGACGGGCGCGGCGGCGCGCTGAGCGTGGGCGCGATTGCATCGGCGCATGCGTCGCTGTTGCCGGATGCCATCGGCGCGTTCCGGCGCGTGCTGCCCGCGTGGCGTATCCGGCTGGTGCCGGGTGTATCGCTCAATCTGCTCGCTCAGGTCGATGCCGGCGAAATGGACATGGCCGTAATGATCCGCCCGCCGTTCTCGCTGCCGTCGGAATTGCGCTGGCATACGCTGGCGGCCGAGCCGTTCGTGCTGCTCGTGCCTGCATCGGTGGCGAAAAAGGGCGCATCGTGGCGCGAACTGATCGAATCGGAACCGTTTATTCGATACGACCGCCGCTCGTTCGGCGGCCGTCAGGTCGAGACTTTTCTGCGCAAGCAGCGCCTCGCCGTACGCGATGCGATCGAAGTGGACGAATTGCCGGGCATCGCGCAACTGGTGGCGCGCGGGCTGGGCGTGGCGCTGCTGCCGGTGTCCGACGGCGTCGGTGCGTGGCCGCGCGGCGTGAGCGCGCTCGATCTCGGCGACGACACGTTTCATCGTGAGATCGGACTCGTGGAGCGCACGCGGCGCGGCCGGCAGGATGCGGCGGCGCGGCTGGCGGACTGTATTGTCGAAGCGGCGGCACGAAATACATCGATTGCGAAAACACCGCCTAGAATGCCTTCCAGAAGCGGTCGCCGTTGATCGCCAATCTCCACGGCCTCGAACAGATGAGCGACGGGCAGCAACCACTCAGTACGACGAAAGCAGCAGGCGCAGCGCTGGCGTGGCTCGATCGTGTCGATCCGGGCACGCACAGGCGCATCAAAGGGCTGCGGCTCGTCACCGCGTACGGCATTGCGGCGGCGCTCGGTTCGCTGCACGACGTCACGCGCGATGTGCCCGCAAGCGTGTCGGTCGGCATGCTCGCGGCGACGTTCGCGTTGTGGGCGAGCGTGTCCGAAGCGCGATCGACACGCGCCGAATCCAGCCGCGATCTCGCCGTGCTGTGCCTCGCCGCGGCATTCGGCGCATTCATGTTTGCGCTGGTCGGACCGACGTTCCGCAGCTTCGGGCGCGGCGGCGCGGAACTCGTTCTCGTCAGCGGCGCGTTTCTGGCAGGCTATCTGAAGCGCTATGGCGCGACGGGCGCGGGCGTCGGATCGCAGTTCTACATCGGCGAGTTGGTGGGCTTTTCGATGAACCTCACCCTCGCCGATACCCACGCGATCCTGCTGGCCGCCGTCATCGGCATGATCGCGTCGGTGGTGCCGCGCGTGCTGAGCGGACCCGCCGAGCATCCGATCGTGCTGCCCGCGCTGGCATCCGAACCGGCGTACGGGCGCGGCGCGGTATCGCCCGCATTCGTGATGGGTTTGCAGGCGGCGTGCGGCTCGCTGATCGTGGTGCTTCTCAACGCGACGATCGGGTTGGCGGAATCGGCGTGGGCGATCACCGCGTGTGTGTACGTG
>NZ_JAQFVG010000046.1 GCF_029439455.1 Caballeronia sp. BR00000012568055
CGAGTTGAGAAAGAACGGCTGCATGCCTTCGCATCGAACGCCTGTGCATGCTTGCGACCACGCCTTGATCCACGGCGCGAGCGTCCATTCGGAAGGCAAGGTCAGCAAGTTGCCCGTGCGCAATTCGTCGATGCTCTTGAACGATGTGCTGAACATCACGTACATCGGCAACAGAAAATACAGCGCGAACAGCGACAGCACGAAGTAAATCATCGCGCGGTTGAGTTGAGCTTTAGCGTGCAAGGCGCGCACTCCTGGATTCGAGGTACATCAGCGGCACGAGCACCGCGACGATGGTCGCGAGCATCATCATCGACGAAGCTGCGCCTACGCCGAGTTGTCCCCGGTTGAAGGAAAACGTGTACATGAAGATGGCTGGCAACGACGACGATGTGCCGGGTCCGCCCGCCGTCAGCGCGACCACCAGATCGAAAGTCTTGATGGTGATATGCGCGAGAATCAGGAGTACGGAGAAAAACACCGGGCGCATGCTGGGAATCACGATCTTGCGATAAATCACGGGCAAGGTCGCGCCGTCCACTTGTGCAGCTTTGAACACTTCGGCATCGACACTGCGCAGGCCCGCAAGAAACAAAGCGCACGCAAAGCCCGTCGATTGCCACGCTGCGGCCATGACGACGCAGAAGATTGCTTTGTCGGGATCGCCGAGCCAGTTGAACGCGAAGCTGGCAAAGCCCAGGTCATGCATCACCTTGTCGATGCCCGAGCCGGGATTCAGGATCCATTGCCACGCCGTGCCCGCGACGATAGACGATAACGCCATCGGGTAAAGATAGATCGCGCGTAACGCGCCTTCGGAGCGAATCTTCTGATCGAGCAAAATCGCAAGCAACAAACCTACGCCGATGCAGATACCGACAAACGGAATACCGAACCAGCCGAGATTCGAGGCGGATGTCCACCATACATCGTTGGCAAAGAGTTCCTTATAGCGACCGAAGCCCGCCAGCGCATAACGCGGCATGAGCTTCGAGTTCGTGAATGAAATCCACGCCGTCAGTCCGATAAAGCCGTACACGAACACGAGACTCGCGGCAATGCTCGGCGCAAGCACGATTTTCGGCAGCCAGTCGTCGGCGTTGAATTTGGCGCGCACGGGCGATATCGCGCGCGCAGGCTCGCGCTGAGGGCGAGCGCGTTCGACACTGCTCACGAGTGCTCCTTTGAAATGTCGGGATAAGCGCCCCGGACGAGGCGCTCTGCGTCAAACAATCAATTGACTTTCGCGGCCGCTGCAAGCGCCTGCACCGCGCTCTTGCTATCCTGCTGCGAATGCATGAACTTCGTGACGACATCGGTCATTGCGCCTGCCACGGCTTCGCTCTGCGCCATGCCTTGCGCAAGCGAAGGAACGATCGTGTTCGCCTTGATAGCCGATTGTTCGTCGGTATAGGAACGCTTCGCGCAGTCGTCGAACTTGTCCATTGGAATGCCGGTGCGCGCGGGAATCGAGCCTTTGTACAGGCTGAATTGCTCCTGGAATTGCGGCGACATCACGGCCTTCGCAAGCACCAGTTGCGCGGGCGTTGCCGTGGTCGCGCCGTTCTGCGCAAAGAACGCCAAGGAATCCGAATTGAACATATAGCTGCCTGCGGTGCCCGGACGTGGCACGCAAAGATAATCCTTGCCCGGCTGCTTGTCCGCGCGTGCGAACTCGCCCTTCGCCCAGTCCGCCATAAACTGCATGCCCGCCTTGCCGTTGATGACCATCATCGTGGCGAGATTCCAGTCGCGTCCTGTCGTACCATTGTCGTAGTACGAACCAATTTTGCGGACGATATCGAACACCTGAACCATCTTGTCCGATGTCAGCGCGCTCTGATCGCGATCGACAATGGCCTTGCGATAGAAGTCCGCGCCTTGCGAAAGCACCACGCCTTCCCACAAATTCACGTCTTGCCAAGGCTGTCCGCCATGCGCGACTGCCGTATAACCCGCCGCCTTCATCTTGTCCGCGAGCACAAAAAATTCGGGCCACGTATTCGGCGCACTGCCGCCGACTTTATCCAGAATCTCCTTGTTGATCCACAGCCAGTTCATACGATGTATCTCGACCGGCACCGCAACGTAATGCCCTTCGTACTTCAGAAACTTGCCCACCTGTGGCGGAATCAGCTTGTCCCAGCCTTGCGCGGCAGCGTCGATATTGACGAGCACGCCCTGATCCGCCCAGTCGTGAATCGATGGCCCCTTCAATTGCGCAGCCGATGGCGGATGCCCCGCGACGACGTTCGTCTTAAGCACCGTGAGCGCGTTCGTGCCACTGCCGCCGGCAACCGCGAAGTCCTTCCACGTCACGCCTTGCTTTTCGACGTCCTGCTTGAGCACGCCGACCGCCTTCGATTCGCCGCCCGATGTCCACCAGTGCAGCACTTCGATCTGATCGGCATGCGCAGTATTGAATGCACCCGCGACGGCCCATGCCAGCAACATGCTTCGTTTCATGATGTGTCTCCTCGCTGATCTTCCGATTGCGATGGTTTTATTGATCGTCCCAACGCGCGACGATTTGTTCCTGTACGCCGAGTCCTTCGACAGATAGCTTCATCACGTCGCCCGGTTTCAGATACTGCTCCGGCTGCATGCCGAGTCCAACGCCGGGCGGCGTGCCCGTGGTAATGACATCGCCTGCTTCTAGCACGACGAAGTGGCTGATATACGACACGAGCTTTCTGATCGAAAAAATCATGTCGGACGTCGAAGAATTCTGAATGCGCTTGCCGTTCAATTCGAGCCACAGCGGCAGGTTTTGAACATCGCCGAGTTCATCGGCAGTGACGAGCCACGGACCGAGCGGACCGAAGGTCGGCGCCATTTTTCCCTTCACCCATTGGCCGCCTTGTTCGAGCTGGAATGCGCGCTCGGACACGTCATTGCAGACGCAAAAGCCCGCGACATAGTCGAGCGCCGTGTCTTCGCTGACGTAATGCGCGCGCTTGCCGATTACCAGTGCGATTTCGACTTCCCAATCTGCCTTGGTCGAGTTGCGCGGCAGCAGCACGCGATCGTTAGGACCACAAATACATGATGGCGCTTTGTTGAAGAGAATCGGCTCGGTAGGGATCGGCGCATTGGTTTCGATCGCGTGCTGCACGTAGTTCAGACCAACCGCAATAAAGTTGCCCGGCTTCGCGATACATGCGCCGATGCGCGGCGTACCTTCGACAAGCGGCAACGCGTTGATATCGATGCCTTCGAGGCGCTTCATGCCGCCTTTGGCGAAGAACGCAGGATCGAAGTCGTCGGTGATGGCGAAGGCATCGCGAATGCGGCCTTGATCGTCGAGAATGCCGGGCTTTTCCTGTCCGGCGTTGCCATAGCGAAGCAGTTTCATGGTTCGGTTCCTTCAGATTCAGAAATGGAGCGACTTCGAAAGACGCGTGATTTCGAGCGTATAGACGTTGCAGCGGTCGGCAGTAATGCCGTGGCGTTCCCAGTCGAATGTGTCGAGCGTTTCGCGGCATATGTCGATGCCC
The DNA here is from genome assembly GCF_029439455.1 of Caballeronia sp. BR00000012568055. Taxonomy (GTDB): domain Bacteria; phylum Pseudomonadota; class Gammaproteobacteria; order Burkholderiales; family Burkholderiaceae; genus Caballeronia. Next base: position 3,498 of record NZ_JAQFVG010000046.1, read on the forward strand.
TGCCGCGTCGCCGCTTCGATCACAACGATATGACTCGGCACCGTGAAGGCGCGCGCTTTCGCTTCTTCGGTCCGCACATTGCTCGCGGTTTCATCGGCGATAAAGCGATGGATGGCGAGTACGTCGCCGCGGGCCAGCAGTGCATCGAACGAAGGGAAGTGCTTCTCCATGCGCATTTGCATGGTCAACACATACGCGCCAGTGCTTTCACCTTGCGTGCTTTCGATGCTGCAAATCGAACGCGCCGTATTGCGAAAGTCCTTGACCGATGCCTGCGTCAGCGGCGTCGGATTATTGAGCCGTTCGAGATACGCGTCACCCGTCAGCACGCTCAGATCGCGCGCTTCATAAACCGTGAGCCATTCGGGCGATGCATCGTCGCCGCGATAACGTCGGCCGCGCAGAAAACCGTCGATCGAAAGGCGCTCGGGAATATGCTCCTTGTCATGCCACGCATAGAATCCTTCGCGGCCTTCCTGCGTGACGTCGTTCCAGATGAGGACGACTGCCTTGCCCATCAGAGACATGATTCGCATTCCTTCGTTTATGAAGCCTGGAAGAATTCGACGATCGCATCGATCTGTCCGCTGTGCATATCGATTCCCGTCACGACGGAGCAGCCGCATTCCATCGCGCGTGCGATGAGTGCGGTCGGCTCGCCCGGTGGACGCAACACCACATCGCCGACGATCTGCTTCGAATCGAACGATTCGAACGGTGCAGGCATGCTGTCGCCCGCTTTCATGCCAACGATCGACGCGTTCACGATGATGTCCACGTCGCGCGCATTCGGCTCGCTGGCGACGAACATGCAGCCTTCGCCCGACGAATTGAGCTGCGCCGCGAGCGCTTGCGACTTCGCATCATCGAGATCGCACAGCGCGATATGGGTGACGCCAGCATCCGCAAGCGATACCGCGATCGCTGCGCCGGCGCCGCCACAACCGAGCACCAGCGCGCGCTTGTTGCTGACCACAAGCCCCTTCGATAGCAGTCCGCGCACAAAGCCTTCGCCATCGAACATATCGGCTTGCCAGCGGCCATTTGCATCGCGGCGCAAGGCGTTCACCGCGCCAATGCGCCGGCAGCGAGAATGCACGTCATCGGCTGCTGCAAGCGCGTTTGCTTTGAAGGGCGTCGTGACCAGCAGGCCGTCGAGGTTCTTCAGGCGCAAGAGCGTGGGCAATACGGCGTCGATTTCGTTTCGATCGATATGCATCGGCACAAGCACGGCATCCAGTCCGATCTCCGCGAATTTGCGCGTGTAGACCTCGGGCGATCGCACCTGTTGAATCGGATCGCCGATGATGCCGTAAAGGCGCGTACGCCCGGTGATAGACAGCGTGCTCATACGCGGCTCCGATACCACTCCGCGACACGCTCCGACCGATGCCGACGCTCACGCGCCGTCGTCTCTTCCTTGATGCCCATGACACTGTGCGCGAAGATGCGCGCATCCATTTCACGCACATCGCCGGAAACGGCAGGACGGAAGTCCATATGCGCAAACACATCGCGTTCGATATCGATGCCCGGCGCGACTTCGATCAATTCCAGCCCTTTATCGCCGACACGAAACACCGCGCGCTCCGTCACGAACAACGCGCTGTTTCCTCGCTGATGCGCAAGCGGCGCGCTATAGCAAATCTGTTCGAGCGACCTCACGAACTTGCGATGCTTACCTTCCTGCACGATACGCGTCCGACCGCTTTCCCATTGCACATCCAGCCCGCCCGCTGTCAGCGTGCCGCTGAAAATCACGCGCCTGGCGTTCTGGCTGATATTGATAAAGCCGCCGACACCGACGATCTTGTCGCCAAAGCGACTGATATTCACGTTGCCTTGCGCATCGACTTCGGCGAAGGAAAGGAAGGCGAGA
>NZ_JAQFVG010000047.1 GCF_029439455.1 Caballeronia sp. BR00000012568055
AAATGCAGTGCCGATAGCCATACCGACCCCCGCCGTATATCCCTTCCCGAGGACGTTGCCCGCCATCATCTCCCCCGCCACGAAGAGATTTTCGGACGGGGTTCCGTCGAAGTACACGGCCGCACGGGGGTCAGTCCTGAGCCCCAAATAGGTAAAAGTGATGCCTGGGCGCAGCGCATACGCGTAGTACGGAGGTTTGTCGAGAGGTTGCGCCCAGTGCGTTTTAGGGGGCGTTAGATTCTCCGTATGGCAGTCGTCAAGAACGGCATGGTTGAACGTCCCTACGCGACACGCCGCGTTATACGACTCGATCGTGTTCATGAACCGTGCTTCATCGATCTTCATCGCGCGCGCAAGTTCAGGGAGCGAATGAGCTCGCGTCCCAGGAAAGACAGGGGGCATGAATCGCCCCACAGCTTTCGAATCGATCACTGAATATGCGATTTGCCCAGGTTGCTGAGCAACGAGGCGTCCCCAGATCGCATAGCGTTTAGGCCAAAAATCTTCGCCTTCGTCGTAGAAACGGTCTCCGTCTCGATTGAGGACGACTCCGAGCGAAACGCAATCAACTCGCGTGCAGATGCCTCCATCGTAGAGCGGCGCTCGCGCATCGATAGCCACACAATGCGATTGAGACGGATCTCCGATGGTATCGGCACCAGCGTCAATCATGAATTTGAGCAAGGTTCCCATGTTGAAGCGGGTACCTCGGATCAGGAAATTGTCTGCGATCCATTGACCGTTCACCTGCCCCCACGCTTCCCGCAGCCACTCGCGATTCGATTCGAATCCGCCAGCGGCAAGAACGCAAGTACGTGCCTCAATGCGCTCAGAGCCGATTCGAGCAGCCACGAAGCGCTCGCCATTGAGCTCGAGCGAATCAACTGGCGCGTTGTAGCGAATTTGAACGCCGAGAGCTTCCGCGCTACGGTAGTAAGCGTTCACCAACGCCTTGCCACCGCCCATGAAGAAGGCATTTGTTCGCGCGACATGCAAGGCTCCGGACAGCGGTGGCTGGAATCGAACTCCATGTCCACGCATCCAGTCTCGACAGTTCGACGAAGCCTTGATTGCGATTCGGGCGAGTTTCTCATCGGTCAACCCGCCAGTAACCTTGAGAAGGTCCTGCCAATACTCTTCTTCAGGATAAGCATCGACTAGCACGTCTTGGGGTGCGTCGTGCATACAGCGCAGGTTACGCGTGTGTTGAGAATTCCCTCCACGCCACTCCTTAGGCGCAGCCTCGAGCACGAGAACTGAAGCACCCGCTTCTCGCGCCATCAGTGCAGCGCAAAGGGCCGCGTTGCCGCCTCCAATCACAAGCACATCTATCATCGTCTCGCTCCGACTTACTTTTTTTCGGTGTGGGCCTCGGGGTTTTTGTCAAAACTAGGATCGAGGCAACACGTCTTCACAAACACCTAACTCTTACCGCGACGCACCCACAACCTGCTTTGTTCGTATCAACAGCGAGCCTCGTCCGTTGTTGACATCTTCGCGCGTTCAATCCTTCGCTCAAACAATGCGAAGCTCTTAAATCAGCGCTGGCTCAGACGCACACACTGAACATCGGGCGCCTCGCAGATGGGGGAAGGACGCTCCACGAGCCGTCGTCGTGACGGAAGAAGAAAATGACGAGGTCCCGGTCCGACTGAGTCGTCTCGACGCAAACGCCTCGAAACGGATTCGATTTCACCGGAATGGTTCGAGTAACCCGGATCGCACTTGCCGGCGCTGAGCCAAACCATTTGTGAACCAACCAGCGTAATGACTGCCCGTCCGTTCTCATCATCAACTCCTCGCCTGTTCCTTACCGTCGGCGTTAGAGGAAACTTCATCAAACGCCTCGTCCCACATTTGCAATCCAACGAATCCGGTCGATTTCCTTTCCCGGCACCGGCGTCTTTCTCGTCGTGACCTTAGTCTACAATCAATTTCGTTGAATGGTACAAGTTTCACTCATCGGAACCATAAAACTCATTGAGTTGTATTGGCTAGGGCAGGTCCAGGACCCGAGACGTCGAATAAGGGCAGGAGGTCTGCGGCGCTACGGTTGTCCGCAAGCGTCGTGGAACTCAGGCGTCCTCGCTTGCGGTTAGGTCAATGTCGGCGGCAGATCGCACGGGGGGCCGCATGCGCCGTCGACAAGCGCTCGCGAGAGCGGGACGCGACCGGTTAGCGAGCATTCCGCTTCGAGACGGCGGCGATCGTCTCTCCGACCACGGACGCCTAACTGCACGCATCGGAAGGCGATTTCGTATCATGAAAGTCGCGTCGAGTGTTCGGACGTGCGCGGTTTCGCGCAGCGGCGAGACGGACGACTTGAGTTCGCTCAAGTCCAGCTCCCTACGCGTACCGACGTCGAGATGAACCAACGTCAGACACGCGGGGAGTCATCGTATGAGTCGAAATGGAGAGCGATGCGTGATGCGGGAGCGGCTAGCTTCCTTGATACTTCGGCTTGCGCTTCTCCTTATACGCGGAGATTGCTTCTCTGTAGTCGTCCGTGGACTGGATGACCGCCATGTGCGCTGCCACGGACTCGAGACTCGTGCGCAGATCGGTACGTAGCGACTGATACATTAGCTTCTTGATGTCCCGAATCTGAATAGGCGGACCCTCAGCCAGGCGCGTAGCAAACGCAAGCGTTTCTTTAAAGAGTTCCGCATCATCGAACACGCGGTTGACTAGGCCGACCTTCAGTGCTTCGTCTGCAGAAACGAAGTCTCCCGTCCACAGCAACTCAAGCGCTCTCGCGGGCCCGACGAGTCGAGGTAAGAAGTAACAACCGCCGTTTCCAGGAATAAGGCCGACCTTCACGTACCCCTCTGAGAACCGAGCCGACGTCCCTGCAAAACGTATGTCGCACATAAGGGAGAGGTCCATTCCAGCCCCGACTGCTGCGCCGTTGACAGCAGCAATCAAAGGCTTCTCGAAGTCCTCGACAGCCAACGCTACCTGATGTGTAACCTTCTGCAAACGGAGCTTTCGATCAAGTGGCGTCGGGTCTCCAGCCGCCCTTTCGGCCGCACGTCGTCCGAGATCGCCCCCGGAACAGAAGGCGTCTCCAGTCCCGGTAATTACGAAGCAGCCGATATCGTTATCTTCATTTGCTTCTTTCAGAGCGTTGCGAAGGACCTCCAACATTTCCTCGCTAAGCGCGTTCTTCTTTTCGGGTCGATTCAGTCGTGCGACGAGTACACGGTCAATTCTTTCAAGCTCGAGGTCCGCCATTTAGTCTCCTTGCCAGAGCACGTTTCTACAGCCCATTCATCGCGTGTCGCCAACTGTTAACAACGGTCGGCGCCCCTTACCTACTTCGCAACCTTCTGTCGATGACGCGCGTGCTCCTCTCGCGCCTCGTTCAAAGCTTTTTTGAGCGAGCGGTTGATCCAGCGCTTGTTCTCCGCGAACGCGTGAGGATCTTTAGACCCAAGCCCTTCGGCTACGACCACGGCGGCCGATTGCAACTCACTAGGTGGCACGACGCTCGCGACCAAACCGCGACTCAGGGCCTCCCGCGCCGACATACGCCTTCCCGTCTGAATAAGATCCAATGCGAGGGCCCGACCTCCGATCACTTCAAGAATGTTCGCTCCGGAGAACGTGGGGATGCCCAGATTGATCTCCGGCAGTGTCAGTTCTGCTTCGTCAGCGGCAACACAAGCGTCTGACAGAAGCGCAAGCATTGCTCCGGCTCCGCTTGCGGTGCCGTTAAGAACCGTAATCACCGGCTTCGGACAGTTCATGACGGCGTCCTGCAACGATGCCAACGCGTGGGAGCGGCGCTCACGTTGGCCCGCCTGATCCCCGTCCGCCGGCTTTTCGCGCACATCCACCCCAGCGCTAAACACGCGGGTTCCAGCACCGGTAAGCAGAATTGTTTGCACGCCAGGATTGCTGCCCGCCTCGACGATGGCGGAAGTCATGCGCTCAACCATCGCGACCGTCATCGCATTTGCTTTCTCGGCGCGGCTTATCGTTATCCAGATCTGAGCATTACGCTGCTCGACGTCCACAGCAATAGTCGCGGAACGAGGACTGACACCTTGCATCATTGCTTCTCCTTATGCTCTTCCGCTCGGGTGGCCTCAGGCCGCCGGCGTTGCGCCCGACACGAAGATGTCGGCGAAAAACTCAGTTTCTGGCAGACGGCGTTCGTTAATGAAGTCCTTGCGCGCTGATTGAACAACGATTGGCGCCCCGCATGCATAAACTTGATGCTGCGAAAGATCGGCAAAGTCTTCCATCACGGCTTGATGCACGAATCCGGATCGTCCAGTCCAGTTGTCTTCTGCCGATGCATCGGATATCACCGGAACATAGTTGAGCCCGACGTCCTTTACCCAAGCTTTGGCAACGTCATGCAAATAGAGGTCCTTCGGCCGCCGGCCACCCCAGTACAATGTCATAGGACGGCCGTGACCCTTGCGAACCTCTTGTTCGATCATCGCTTTGATAGGCGCGAACCCCGTCCCGCTCGCAACGAAAATGATCGGCTTCTCGGTGGCTTCGCGGATGAAGAAGGTACCGAGCGGCCCTTCGAACCTGAGAAGGTCGTTCTCCGCCATCTTTCCGAACACGTGCCGACTGAATGGCCCGTCGTAGTTGCGCAGATGCAGCTCAACGAACCCCGCGTCATCGGGCGAGTTGGCGATAGACAAGCTCCGACGGATACCACCTGGAATGGCGATGTTGATGTACTGGCCGGGCAAGAACGCAAGACTCTGATTAGCCGGAAGTCGCAGACGAATCCGCATTACGTCGTCTGCCAGCCGTTCAAGGCGATCCACTCGGCAGGCCAATTTGCGCACCGGATAGCCCTCCACCACCGGAACCACGTTGCATTCGACGGTCAGCGCAGAACGTGGTTTCGATTGGCAGAGCAGCGTGTAGCCCTTGTCGATTTCCGCTTGCGTAAGCGTTGCCGTTGGATCCATACAAGGGTCTAGCTCTCCGTCGACGACCCGCGCCTTACACGACCCACACACACCGCTTTTACAGCTGTAGGGCAGAGGATAACCGGCGCTTAGAG
>NZ_JAQFVG010000048.1 GCF_029439455.1 Caballeronia sp. BR00000012568055
TATTGAAGTTGAACGCTTCGTTGAGGTTATCGACATCGCCGAAATGCGAGCCGTAGAGCGTCGCCCAGTTATTACTCGATACATAAGGCCCTAAGAAATCCGAGTAAGAATCGTACTGACGCCCAAGCGATAAGGTACCGAACTGGTCATGCGCCAGGCCGACCCACGCCTGCCGATTGAACTGCGCGCCACTTTGAATAAACGCGCCGGTGCCCGTATAGAAGCTGTTCTCCAGCATGAATTTCGCCTGCATGCCGCCGCCGATGTCCTCCACGCCCATCAGCCCGTAACGCGACGGCACCAGATTGCCGCCCGTCAGCGCCCAGCCGCGACCCGAACTCACGCTGCCATCGGCTTGCGTGATTTGCTGATTGCTCGTGTAGGTGATGCCTGCATCGACGGTGCCGTACAGCGTGACCGAGCTTTGCGCCGATGCCTGCATACTCGCCGCCAGCGCTACCGAAGTCACCGAAGCCGCAAGCGAATGCCTCAAAGCCATTCTTCGATTCATTCGATGCGTCCTCACGCGTGATTGATCAACACGGACTTCGTTTCCGTGTACATGTCGATCACCGCGCGGCCGAGTTCGCGGCCGAAGCCCGATTGTTTGAAGCCGCCGAAGGGCATTGCGTTATCGAGCAGCGAATGGCAGTTGACCCACACCGTGCCTGCCTTGATGCGCGGTATAAGGTTGTGGATCGCCGAGAGATCGTTCGACCAGATGCTTGCACCGAGGCCGTACGGCGTATCGTTCGCTTTGGTTACTACGGAATCCAAATCATTGAAAGGCATCGCAACCAGCACGGGGCCGAAGATTTCTTCGCGCACGACGCGCATGGAGTGATCGGTATCGACGAGTACAGTAGGTTTGACGAAGAAACCTGCGCCGTCCTTGCGCGCGCCGCCTGCAATCGCACGCGCGCCTTCATCACGGCCCGCTTCGATATATCCGAGCACGCGATCCATCTGACGCGCGGACACCAGCGGCCCGATTTGCGTCGAAGCATCGAGACCCGGACCCACAGGCAAGGCTTCCGCGATTGCCGCCACACGTTCCATTACACGATCGAAAACCTTGTCGTGCACATACACGCGCGAACCCGCCGTGCAGACTTGCCCCGAGTTGAAGAAAATCGCATTCGCCACGCCTTCAGCGGCTTTATCGATATCCACATCCGGCAGCACGATCACCGGCGACTTGCCACCGAGTTCGAGCGACATGCGCGTCATATTGTCGAGCGCCGCCTGCCCGATGGCCTTGCCCGTTTGCGTCGATCCCGTAAACGCAATCTTGTCGATGCCCGGATGACGTGCCAGCGCCGCGCCCGCCGTACGTCCAAGACCGGTTACGATATTCAGTACACCTTTCGGAAGACCCGCTTCTTCGAGCAGCATGGCAAGCCGCAATGCGGACAGCGGCGTGTCTTCCGCAGGCTTGAGCACCACGGTGCATCCGGCCGCAAGCGCGGGCGCGAGCTTCCACGAAGCCATCAGCAAAGGGAAATTCCACGGAATGATCGCGCCGACCACACCGACCGCTTCCTTGCGCGTATAGGCAAAGAACGCGTTCGACGGGCTATAGGGAATCGAGGCATCGAGCGTGCTGCCTTCGATCTTCGTCGCCCAGCCCGCCATATAACGAAAGCAATGCGCGGCCATCGATACATCGAGACCCTGCGCCACGGTCACCGGCTTGCCGTTATCGAGCGATTCGATTTCCGCAAGTTCACGCGCGTTCGCTTCGATCAGATCGGCCGCGCGCAACAGAATGCGCTCGCGATCCGTAGGCTTCATGCGCGACCAGTCGGAATCATCAAAGGCGCGGCGCGCGGCTTTTACTGCGAGATCGACATCTTGTTCATCGGCGCTCGGCACGCGTGTGAGCAGCGTACCGTCGGCGGGATTGATGACGTCGAGCGTCTTGCCGCTGGCTGCATCGCTCCATGCGCCGTCGATCAACATGCGCTTGGGTGATGCAAGGAATGCGCGTGTCGTAGCAAGCGTTTGGTTATCGTCGTTCATGCTGTCTCCTGATCTTAGTAATGTTCGGGAACGGCATCGACACCGTTCTCGTGTAATTCCCTGACGAGCTTTGCGCGTACGCGTGCAACATCGGTCAGCGCGGGCCTACGGTGCGCGGCGATTTCATCGGCCGTATAAGGCTTCATCGACGCAGGACGTGATTGCGCGTTCATCGTGCCGAGCACCCAGTTGAGGACATTGGCGAGTTCGGCATCGCTCAATGCGGAGTTGGATGCGCCCGGCACGCGCATCACGAATTCGCGTCCATCCTTGAGCGAAACAAAGTGCCCGAGCGAATCACGCAAGGGCGGCACCTTGCCCGGAATGCCCGAACCGTCCGATGTGTGGCAGCCCATGCAATTGAGCACCCAGTCCTGACGTGCGCGCGCTGCGTCATAGCTTTGCGCGTAGCACTGCGTCCATACGCACAACGATGCAATGACGCCGAGCGCGACCCGCTTCATAGCCCGAGTCCTTTCACTACGGCGTCGCGCTGTTGATGCACGGCGGATGCGTCCAGCGTATTCGCGCGCAATGCTTGGATTTCGGCGGCATCGAAGGGCTTCGCGTTGCCGTGCTGCGCGTTGGCGTCGAACACGACGTAGTTCAATACATCGGCGATTTCCGCATCGCTCAACGCGGCGAAGCTCGGCATCTTGAAGTTGTAGCTCTTGTCCCTGACCTTGATCGGACCGAACATGCCGTACAAGACCGTATGGCCGAGTTGCGCGCGACCCTCGTTCGAATCTGCGTATTTGCCGGGATATTCGATCAGAGGCGGCGCCAGCCCGTCCATGCCCTTCCCGCCCGCCTGATGACAGACGGCGCATTTGCTGTCAAAGGTGCTTTTTCCTGCGGGATAGTGAACGGTTTGCGCGGACGCAAGTTGTGTTGCCATGCCGAGCGATAGCGCCATCATCAGGAGTCTGAAGTTATTCATTGCGTCGCGGCTCCGAGCAAGACCGACACCGAACAGTGGTAGTTCGAATTTCCGTTGGCCATACACCAGTTGATGTCGTTATCGAGCGAGAGCTTGTACAAAGGCTTCTCGCGCTCGTTGCGATTGCAGAAGCAGCGTCCGCAACTGGTTTTGCCGCAGCAATCGTTGTACGACACGATGTAGTCCGAACCGTCGTGCGGGTTGCGGCATGTGCCGATCCACGTAATTGGCGAAGGCGTGGTGCCGGGCGGACAACTACTCGATGTGCCGCCGCAGCAGCTACAGAGCCAGCCATCGATCGCGCAATATTTCCAGTAGTCGCAGCTCATCGGATCGTCGTTGATCGCGCTGGCAGGCTTTTTAGGCTCAGCCGCATAGGCGGTGCGATCGACCGGCAGGAGAGGCAGCATTGCCGAGCCGACGAGTGCCTTGCCGAGCTTCGCCATCGCGCTACGGCGCGAACTGCGTTGCGCAACACCTCGCGCGGAATGTTCAAAGAATGAATCCAGCCATTTCATGGGCGCTCACCTGTTTTGATTTGTGTGCTCTGCTCAAGCCGCTTGATGTTCGTGATCGTCATGATCCTCATGCTTGCCATGCACGAACTCCTGCAAGGAAGCGACGCCACGCTCTTTCGCTTCGAACAGGCTTTCCAGATGTTCACGCGTGTTGACGAGACCCTTGGCGCGCACCTTGCCTTCTTCATCGAGCAGCACGGCATAAGGCAGCTTGCCGATCTGATACGCCAGACCCAGCTCTTGCGACAGCACATACGGATATTGCGAAAGACCCGTCTTGCGATAGAACGCCGCGTGTTCGTTCATCTCGCCGTCGCTGGCGAGCACGATATCGGTTGCGCCTTCGCGTGCCTGAATCGACGGGAGCAGCGGCAGCAGCTTCTTGCAGACGGGGCACGTCGGCGAGAGGAAGAACACCAGCGTGTTGCGCTTGTTTCCTTGCAGGCCGCCGACTTTCACCGCACGTTGCGCGATATCGACCAATTCGAAGACGGGTGCAACGGTGCCCACTGCCGGACCTTTATCGATCATCAATGCGCCCGCAGGCATCATGCGTTCATAAAGAATGCCGACCTGGCGAACGAGAGCGAGACAGATTGCGCCGAGGGCGAGCAAGGCGGCCCACGACAGTGCGGCCGAAATCATCAGGGCGGTTTGCATCATGAATTCCTCAGAGAATCGAGCTTGGGAAGATTGTTCAGGAGTACGTCGAGCGTGAACCACGCCGCGACGAAAAAGAGCGTGCATGCGCCTGCGCTCAGGTAATCGAACCAGACGAGCGCGCGGCCGGCTTGCGGCAGAAGCGTGAGGCATGCGAACAGCACGAGCAACGCCGCGCGGCCCACGTGCCAGCGTCCGATACCCGGCTTTTCAGCGATAAAGCCCGAACAGCCGCAGTCGATATCGGTATGGCCACGCCATACGTTGATCGCAAGCGCCAGCGTGAAGACGCCGAACAGCGCGATCAGCACGCATGCCGCAGACAGACGCGTGACATCGAACAACAGTCCGATTGCGCCGCCTGCTTCGAGCACCGGCAATGCGTAGGACACCGGTGTAACGGCAAACGAAGGCAGCAACGCGAACGCCTCCACCGATGCGCGGAATCGCTCAGGATTCAGCCACTTCGGCGCGGCACTCGCCAGCGTGACGATGGTCACGGTCGCAATGCACATCATCAGAATCACGGGATCGAGCATCGTGTGGCCTCAGGGATTGAGAATGAGCGTTGACGTCGTGCCGAGCTGCTTATCGACGTGCTTCAGCTTGCCGCTCATCGCGTCCATCACGACGAAGTCCGATGTGGGCGTGAGGCCGTAAAGCAAGGGCTTATCGTCATCGCTGACCTGAATGGAAAGCAGCGGATCGATCTTCTGCGATGCGAGCTTCCAACGCGCGACACGCTTCTTGCTCTGCGTATCGAACACCCAGATTTCCGATGCCGGATCTTTATGCGAGCCGTCCGCGCCCCGATGCATTGCGACATAGAGACGATGCGTCTTCACGTGCAACGCCGTCTGTTGCAAGCCACCGGGACGCCAGCCAGCCTTGCGTTCCTGATCGGTCACGAGGGACCAGGATGTGCCGAACGCGGGTGTATCGCCGGAAAAATCGGCGCTGCGTACATTGCCTTTAAATGTGGTGAACAGATAGCCTTGAGCGTCGCGTACGCCGTTCACGAAAGCCGAATCATGGTCCACGTCGATAAACGCATCCGAGAGCTTGCGGCTCGCTTCCTTGCCGGTTGCATCGAGCTTTACGGTTAGTGCCTTGCCGCTTTCGCATAGCGACGTGAAGCGGTCGTTGCCGCTCGGATAGGCCAGCACGCAGCCGTCGGTATCGATCTCGCCGAGCACTTTCTTAGCGGCGGTATCGATCACCGTAACCGAAGTCGAAGGCGTGATATTCGATACGTAAAGACGGCTGCCGTCCTCCGATAGCGTCGTGTTGTACGGCGTGGGCACCGCCTGCGCGTGCTTGGCCGGAATCTCGATTTCGCCCGTGGTTTCGAGCGTAGCGTTGTCGATCAATTCGACCACGTCCGTGCGCGTGCCTTTCGAGCCGCGCGAGAAATACGTCGTCGCGACATAGCTCGTTTTGTGGTCCGGCGAGATAGCGAAGCCTGGCGCAAAACCCGCATCGATCTGTCCGACGAAGCGCGATGTGTCCGCATCGAACAGATGCACGCGCGCGTCGGTCATGCTGGCGAACGCGACATCGACCACATAAGCGCGATGCGGGTTGAATGGCGGCACTTTCGCCACCGTCAGTTCTTCCGGCTTTTCGACGGCCCTTGCCTGCGTCTGACTTGCAAGCAGTCCGTACGATAAAGCCACTATCGAAACCGCCCGGCCGACGGCCCTCCTTCTGCGATCCATCTGTGCTCCTCCTCGTTTATCAGTCGAACTGACTCTAAAGAGGCCATTAAAAAAGAGCACTTCGGAACCGGCAGCGCGTGCGTGCCGATTTTGAGTAGCCGAAAGCGAGGCGACAGGCGTCTGGCTTTAGACGTGTTTATGCCGCGGCTTTAGAAGGCCGCAATAAGGGAATGCCTTAGCTTAGCGAAGGCGCGTAGTCTGAGAAGGAAGTTCGCCGAAGTGACTCTTATAGTCGCTGGCGAAATGGCCGAGATTGGAAAAGCCCCAGCGCATGGCGGCTTCACGCACCGGCACTTCTTGCGGCGAAGTCGTCTTGAGCAGACGACGCACCTGCGCCAGCCGCACCGCGCGCAAATACGCGATCGGGTTCATCTGCGTGACCGATTGAAAACTGTTTTGAACGGTGCGCCGGCTGATACGCAGATTCGCGCATAACTCCATGATGGATACGGGCTGCTCAGGCTGCGCGAGCACGAGATCGTGACTGCGCCGCACGACATCGGCGCGGCAAGCGTACGTGAGACGATCTTCGTGAGTCGGCACATTGAAGGCCAGCAAATCGAGAATGCTCTCGGCCACCGTATCCGCAAACGATGTCTGCGCCAGCGACTCCGGCTCCGCGATCGCCGCTTCCACTGCAGATACGATACGCCTTCCCGCCCGCATACCCGCCGCTGCCGGAATATTCAAAACCTGCTGAGCAAGCACGCCGCCTTCGAGTTCAAAGCCTTCCCGGTCCGCTACGGTCTCAAGCAAATTCAGATCGATTGCTATGCCGAGCATCGACATATCGGGCGGGGAATGCAGCGTGAATTCCTTAGCGCCTGCGGTGGAAATCAAAGCGCTTTCATCCACCTTTACGCCTTGAAACGAGAATGGCGCGCCACCGCCCAGCATCAATCCGAAGGTCGCGCGACCGGGCGGCAATTGCCCGCGCTGAACCATACGAACGTTCGCGGATTCCTGAAACACTTGCACGTGCGCGGTTGCCACTTGTTTGACGAAGCTGCGAAACGCGCCCTCGCCAACC
>NZ_JAQFVG010000049.1 GCF_029439455.1 Caballeronia sp. BR00000012568055
TGGGTGCGATATTCACCGCTTAGCAAAGGATGCAGCGTGAATACGCCGGAATAAGTGGCTTCACGAAACGATAGCGGCGCAAGCGCATGCGTGCCCCAACCCAACGCGCTGACGACATGCCCGAAGTGTTTGACTGCGGCGAACGATGCATCGAGCGATGTGCTGCCTGCCGTATCGACAACGAGGTCGAAGCCTTGGCCGTCTGTATGTTCCGCGACATATTGTTCGACACTCGTTGTACGGTAATCGATAGGCGTGGCCCCTAAGCTTTGGATAAACGCGTGATCGCGTGCGCTGGCGGTCGCGAATACGTGCGCGCCGAGCGCAAGCGCGAGCTGAACAGATAAATGTCCGACGCCACCCGCGCCGCCTTGCACGAGCACCGTGCGATCCGCCTGCAAATTCGCGCGATCCACAATGCCCGCATACGATGTGATGAACGCCAGCGGCATGGCCGCGGCCTCGCGCATCGAAAGATTGGCGGGTTGGTGCGCGAGCAATGCGGCATCGACAGCGGCATAGTCTGCAAGCGCGCCTTGAATGCCGCCGACGCCGCCGGTCATGCCATAGACGGCATCGCCGGGAGCGAAGTGCGTGACATCGTCGCCGACCGCTTCGACGACCCCGGCCATATCGATGCCTAGTATCAGCGGCAGCGCATGCTTAGCATGGTCCGCTGCGCCCGCGCGGATTTTCATATCGAGCGGATTGAGTCCGCAAGCGTGAATACGCACGAGCACCTGATCGGGCTTAGGCGATGGACGCGGAATATCCGTGAGTTCAAGCGGACCGTTATGTCGGTTAAGCACAAGCGCCTGCATTATCGTCTCCTTTAGCGATGCAACTAACTGTCTTGCGCTTTAGTGTCTAAATATCAACCACACTAGCCGAAATAAATCGGCTTAGGTACTACCTCAAGCATTCAAAAATGCCTAAAAGTCCGTGCATGAATCCATATGTGCCGGCTTTATTAAGCAGCGCTACAATCCGCTAGCCTCAGGAAATTTCGTACGCTTCCACTGAACGCTCCCCACGCGTTCAGTCATTTGCGCTATCCGCCAGACACGCATTCTTAAGCCGGAGCCGCTCGTGACTACACTTTCCATCAACGGCCAGACCCATACTGTCGATGCACCGCCCGATATGCCTTTGCTTTGGGTATTGCGCGATCTCGTGGGACTGACTGGAACCAAATTCGGCTGCGGCATCGCGCAATGCGGCGCTTGCACCGTTCATCTCGATGGCGCGGCGGTGCGCTCGTGCGTGTTGCCGATTGCCGCCATCGGCGATCGCAAGGTGACGACGATCGAAGCCGTGGACACCACGCCCGCAGGCAAGAAAGTGCAGGCTGCATGGCGCGCGCTGGACGTCGTGCAGTGCGGTTATTGCCAGTCGGGACAAGTGATGTCGGCGTCTGCTTTGTTAAGCCAGGTGCCCAATCCCACTGATGACGATATCGATGCCGCGATGGCGGGCAATATCTGTCGCTGCGGCACGTATAACCGCATCCGTGCGGCCATCAAGCAAGCGGCCAGGGAGGCGTGACATGTCGCAAGGACTGATCGAAGCGGGCCGTCATGCGGCGCGTGCGGGATTCTCACGCCGTGCGTTTTTGAAGTTCGGTGTATCGGCGGGCGTTGCGGCGGGCGGGGGATTACTGATCGGCTTTAGCTTGCCGGCGGCAAGTCAGGATCAGGGAAATGCTAAGTCCGTCGTCGGTGGCGATGGTATCGAGACACCGCAGGACGGTGTCTTTGCGCCGAATGCTTTCGTGCAAATCGACAAGAACGGCAAGGTTGTTTTAATCATGCCGAAAGTCGAAATGGGTCAAGGCGTTTATACGTCTTTGCCGATGTTGATCGCGGAAGAACTCGAAGTGCCGCTCGATCATGTCACCATCGATCATGCGCCGCCCAACGAAAAACTCTTTACGGATCCGCTTTTAGGCGGCCAATTGACGGGCGGGTCCACATCGATTCGTTACGCATGGGAGCCCTTGCGCAAAGCAGGCGCGACCGCGCGCATGATGCTGGTTGCCGCAGCCGCGCAACAGTGGCAATGCGATCCGTCAGGGTGTCAGGCGCAGAGCGGCAAGATCATGCACGTGTCCACCCAACGCACTGCGAATTACGGCGATCTGGTCGAAGCCGCCGCTAGGCTGCCCGCACCGCAAAACGTCGCGCTTAAAGATCCTAAGGACTTCAAGATAATCGGCACGCAAGTCAAGCGCCTCGATTCGCCTGAGAAAGTGGATGGCAGTGCGGTGTTCGGGCTGGACGTGCGCTTGCCGGATATGGTCTATGCGGCCATCGTCAATTGTCCGGTCTTTGGCGGAAAGTTGGTTTCTGTCGATGACACCAACGCTAAGAAAATCCCCGGCTTCAAACAAATCGTCAAGTTCGATAACGGCGTGGCCATTATCGGCGATCACACGTGGGCCGCTAAACGCGGCGCGGCGGCGCTAACGATTCAATGGGACGAAGGGCCGGGCGCAAGCGTCACCATGGAACAAATCTATGGCGACATGGCGAATGCATCGCAAAAGAATGGCGCGGTCGCGCGCAAGGATGGCAATGTCGATAACGCATTTTCCAGCGCTAAGACGCGTGTCGATGCGGTGTATCGGCAGCCCTTGCTCGCTCACGCGACGATGGAGCCGATCAATTGCACGGTCCATGTGCGCGCCGATGCCTGCGATATCTGGCTAGGCACGCAAGTGCCCACGCGTATCGTGGATGCAGGCGTGCAAGCCACGGGTTTGCCGCCGGAAAAGATCGTGGTGCATAACCATTTGATCGGTGGCGGTTTCGGCAGACGGCTCGAATTCGATATGGCTACGCAGGCGCTCAAGATCGGCAAGCAAGTTGGCGTGCCGGTGAAAGTCGTGTGGTCGCGCGAAGAAGATATTCAGCACGATATGTATCGTCCGTGCTACTACGACAAGCTCTCTGCGGGACTCGATGCGAATGGCAAGCCGGTTGCGTGGACACATCGCATTGTCGGGTCTTCGGTATTGGCGCGCTTTGCACCGCCTGCCGTCAAGAATGGCGTCGATCCGGATGCAGTAGAGGTCGCGTCGGACTTGCCGTATGACCTGCCTAATCAGCTTGTCGATTACGTGCGCTATGAGCCGCATGCCGTACCGACCGCTTTTTGGCGTGGTGTCGGGCCGACGCGTGGCACGTTCGTCGTAGAAAGTTTTATTGATGAACTCGCAGTGCAGGCTAAAGCCGATCCAGTGCAATATCGCCGTGATTTATTGGCTAAGACACCGCGTGCGCGCAATGTGCTCGATGTCGCCACGCAAGCCGCCAATTGGGGCAAGCAAACTATGCCGCAAGGTCAAGGGCGCGGCGTCTCCGTGATGCACGCGTTCGGCAGTTTCTTTTCGATGGTCGCTGATGTGAGTGTCGATAAGAACGGCGCGGTAAGAGTGGATCGCGTGGTCTGCGCGGTGGATTGCGGCCGCGTCGTCAATCCTAATACGGTCGAAGCGCAAGTGCAGGGCGGGATTATCTTTGGCATCACGGCCGCGCTATATAGCGAAATCACCATTAAGAACGGCCGCGTCGAGCAAAGCAATTTCACCGACTATCGGATGCTGCGAATACACGAAACACCGCCGATCGAAGTGCATATCGTCAAGAGCACGGAAGCGCCGGGCGGTATTGGCGAACCGGGCACGGCGGCGCTTGCGCCCGCGATTACCAATGCAATTTATGCGGCGACGGGCAAGCGGCTCAGGCAGCTACCGGTCGGCAGTCAACTGCAAAGCGCTTGACGGAGGCCGAAGATGAAAAAGTCGCTGATAGCCGCGCTTTTTGCGGCACCTTTTATCGCGCATGCTGCCGATGCCGCTAACGACGCGCTCGTCGCACGCGGCGCATATCTGTCTAAAGCGGGCGATTGCGTTGCTTGCCACACCGCGCCGCGCGGCAAGCCTTTAGCAGGCGGCTTGCCGATGACCACGCCTTTAGGCGCAATTTATACGACCAACATCACGCCCGACCCGGACACCGGCATAGGCAAGTACACCGAAGAGGATTTCGCGCGCGCCTTGCGTGAAGGCGTGGCCAAAGACGGCCACAATCTTTATCCGGCCATGCCTTATCCGTCCTACGCCAAGATCAACGATGAAGACATGCATGCGCTCTATGCGTACTTCCTGCACGGCGTCAGTCCCGTCAAACAGGCCAATCGCGACTCAGACATCAAATGGCCGATGAATATGCGCTGGCCTTTGAAAATGTGGAACGTTGTCTTTTTGGACAAAGGCGCATATCACGACAAGCAAGGCAAAGACGTCGCATGGAATCGAGGCGCTTATCTTATTCAAGGCCTTGGACATTGCGGCTCGTGTCATACCCCGCGCGGTATCGCATTTCAGGAAAAGGCGGTTGACGAAAGCGGCAGCGCTTATTTGACGGGCAGTTCGCTTGACAACTGGTTCGCATCGAACTTGACTGGCGAACACAACACTGGCTTAGGCCGATGGTCGGAAGCCGACGTGATCGCGTTTCTCAAGACGGGTGCGAATGCGCACGCATCGGCGTTCGGTTCCATGTCGAGCGTGATCAATAACAGCACGCAAGCGCTAAGCGACGCTGATATCGCTGCAATGGCGCGATATCTCAAGTCCTTGCCCGCAACAGGTGGCGACGGCTCGCCGCCATATTCGTACGATGCTAAGGCGACCAAGGTATCGTTGATGCGGCCGCCCGCGCATGACTCAGGCGCACGGGTTTATACGGCGTTCTGCATGCACTGTCACGGTATCGATGGACGCGGCTTTGCGCCGATGCTTGCGCCGCTTGCGGGGAATCCGAACGTGCTGGAAAAGGATGCGTCGTCGCTTATCAACGTGACGCTCAACGGAACCGACGATCTGGTGATTCAGGGCGTGCCCGCGCCTTATCCGATGCCGCATTACGCGCCGGTCCTGAGCGATCAGCAAATCGCCGATGTGCTGACTTTCATTCGCGGGGCATGGAACAACAACACATCTGCGGTGAGCGTGGATGACGTTGCCAAGCTAAGAAAGGCGACTCAAGTTTCGCGCTAAGCACTAAAGGCTTAAGCGGCGCAAGCCGCTTAAGCGACTTAGGCCGAAAAATCCATCACATCGAGATGAACGGAATGCGACGGATGCGCCAGGAACTTGCGATGCACGCGCGCACTGATGCGCTCATAGCCATCTGAAAGCGCTTTGAGCAGGCGCTCGTCGCTGGCACCGGCGGGGGCCCAGAAGCATTGCTCCAACGCTTTACGCGTGATGTTGCACTGGATTTCGTGCTCGCGTGAGAACGTGATGAAACTGACGGACGCGCGGTCCGCCGAAATAGTGGCATTGATCGTGAGCTTGCTTGTCATGATTCGACGGCGATATCGGGTGCTGGTTTTATTTTGTCAGAAATCGGCGATTTCGCGCATACGAGGTTGGTATCGAAACGTGCGCAAGCGGCCAAAAAAGGGTCATTCATTCCCTTGACACACGGAATTCTTAAGGTCGAGTTGAGGAACTACGCGGCGCTTGGCCGTAATCCGCGCAATTCGGGCTAAGCCCGCATCTAAAAGCCTGAACATTTGCCTTGGCTTGAGCGAACGTTCGTTCGACCTGCCGTTGTTTTTTGTCTGCATCCTAAATGGCGGGTTGAGTGCCACCCGGCTTGCATTTCGCTTCATCGACAGGGAAAAATGAAAACAAACCATGCTCAGGTGTACTACTCTAGGAACGGTTGAGCGTAGCGGCATCTGCGCCCAAGTCTGATCGGGCGAATCATCCGGCACGGCCGGCTTTGCACTCGATGCAGGCCACGCCGCGCATCCCTGCAATTCCACCAGGCAACGCGCGGCCCGCTTTTTAAGCTGCGGCTTGCCGCCAGCAGGAGCGGAACATGAAGCATCCATCGCTGTTGGACCCCT
>NZ_JAQFVG010000050.1 GCF_029439455.1 Caballeronia sp. BR00000012568055
AACAAGGACAGAATAACGAGATGACATTCTCTTTACAATCAATACCCTGAATCACAGCACCTTAATATATTGCTTAGAAGCAATCTTTAAAGAAAAACCAGAGCCGCCGACCATTCAGTTGACTTTCTCTTTAAATCACTCCAGCATAATTAAGCGAATAAAACGCATGCGGCGCTGACAAAACCATGGGCCGCATGAAAATACGCAGTTCAAGAAGCGGGCAAAGCACCCGTAGTTAAACAAGTTGTGCGCATGTCATCAAGATAATGATTTCTCGCCAGGCATTATTCGGCAAACTCGGGACAACGCTTTTCCGAAGCATCGAGTCTGCGACCACCTTCTGCAAACTGCGCGGCAATCCGTATGTCGAGCTGGTTCACTGGATTCACCAATTACTCCAGTTACCCGACAGCGATTTGCATCGCATCATTCGGCATACGGGAATAGAGCGGGAATCGCTCGAACACGATCTGGCGCGCGCGCTGCGCTCGCTGCCAGCCGGCGCGAGTTCGATCAGCGATTTCTCGCATCATGTCGAACTGTCCATCGAGCGCGCGTGGGTGCTTTCGTCACTCGTTTTCGGTGACCGTCGCATTCGTGGCGGCTGGCTGATTGCCGCGTTGCTCGAAACGCCTGAGTTGCGACGTGTTCTGTTGTCCGTATCGACGGCGTTCGGGCGTATTTCGCTCGACGGCCTGCATGAAGCCTTGCCGCAGTGGATCGCAGGATCGCCCGAAGCTGACGATGCGCCGTACGAAGGCGGAGACTTCGCGCCCGCCCTGCCCGGTGACGCATCACATTCGATGGACGCCTCCGGCGCATCGGCTCGGAACGCACTGGAACAATACTGCACGGACCTCACGGCACTTGCACGTGCCGGCGAGATCGACGCCGTGGTGGGACGCGATCAGGAAATCCGCACCATCATCGACGTGCTCTTGCGCCGTCGGCAAAACAATCCCTTGCTCACGGGCGAAGCCGGTGTCGGCAAAACAGCGGTGGTCGAGGGACTGGCCTTGTCGATCGCGTGCGGCGAAGTGCCTGCCGTGCTGTCCAACGTACGGTTGCTCTCGCTCGATTTCGGCGCGCTGCTTGCCGGCGCGAGAATGAAGGGCGAGTTCGAATCGCGGCTGAAGAACGTGCTCGAAGCGGCGAAAAAATCGGTTACGCCGGTCATTCTCTTCGTCGATGAAATCCACACGCTGGTTGGCGCAGGCGGCCAGGCCGGAACGGGCGATGCGGCAAATCTTCTCAAGCCCGCACTCGCGCGCGGCGCGGTTCGCGTAATCGGCGCAACGACCTGGGCCGAATACAAACGTCATATCGAGAAAGACCCCGCGCTCACGCGACGTTTCCAGACCTTGCAAGTCGCCGAGCCGCAGGAAAGCGCCGCCATCGATATGGTTCGTGGACTTGCTCGCACATTCGCGCGGCATCACGGCGTGATCGTGCGCGACGAAGCCATTCGCGCCGCCGTCACGCTATCGCATCGCTATATTCCGTCGCGGCAATTGCCCGACAAAGCCATCAGTCTTCTCGATACCGCATGTGCCCGCGTCGCGCTTTCTCAGCAAGCGCCGCCGCGCGAATTGCAGAACGTGCAGCAGCGGCTGCAATCAGCGCGCGTGGAAAGCGACCTGCTCGAACAGGAAGCCCGGATCGGACTCGATGCTAAAGACGCGCTGTCTCAAGCGCGCACTCGCATCGACACGTTGCTTGCGGAGCAAGACGCATTGGAAGCGCGCTGGAAATCTCAGGCCGCCGCCGCGCAAATGCTTGCCGACGCAGCGTTGACGCCCGATGAGCATGGCAGCGATGAAACCGAACGCCCCACGCCCGCCACATTGCGTGATCTCGAACAAGCGCTGCGCGATATGCAGGGCGAAACGCCACTGGTGTTTCCGGAAGTCGATGAAACCATCGTCGCGGAGATCGTTTCCGATTGGACCGGCATACCCGTCGGCCGCATGGTGACCGACGACATCGCCGCCGTGCGCCGCTTGTCCGATACGCTCGCGGCACGCGTGATCGGCCAGTCCGAAGCGCTGAAGCAGATCAGCGAGCGTGTGCAGACCGCGCGCGCCGGACTTGCCGATCCGAAGAAACCGCTCGGCGTGTTTCTACTGACCGGGCCATCCGGCATCGGCAAAACCGAGACGGCGCTGGCGCTGGCGGAGGCGCTGTATGGCGGTGAGCAGAATCTCATCACCATCAACATGAGCGAATATCAGGAAGCGCACACGGTCTCGGGACTCAAAGGCGCGCCGCCCGGCTATGTCGGTTATGGCGAAGGCGGCGTTCTCACCGAAGCGGTAAGAAGGCGACCCTATTGCGTCGTACTACTCGATGAAATCGAGAAGGCGCATCGTGATGTGCACGAGGTTTTCTTCCAGGTCTTCGACAAGGGCTACATGGAAGATGGCGACGGACGTTTCATCGATTTTCGCAATACAACCATTCTGCTCACCAGCAACGCTGCCGCGGAACTCACCGCGAGCCTCTGCGCGGATGTATCGCTTGCGCCCGATCAGAACGCGCTGCGTTCGGCGCTCTCACCGGAATTGCTGAAGACCTTTCCGGCCGCGTTTCTCGGACGCGTGAATGTAGTGCCGTACCGACCTCTCGCGCATGAGTCTCTTGCGAGCATCGTGCGACTGCACCTCGATCGTGTCGTGAAGCGCATGGCCGAAAACCACGGCATCGCGCTCGGATTCGGCGCGGCGCTGGTCGATTACATCGTGAGTCATTGCCTCGTTCAGGAAACCGGCGCGCGAGTGTTGATCGGCTTTATCGATCAATACGTTCTACCGCGTCTTTCCGCGTTGTGGCTGGATGCTTTCGCGGCGAAACGCGAGATTCGCCAGATTTATATCGACGTGACGGATGCGCAGGCCGCACCTTCCAGCGCCATCACATTCACGCTCGACAAAACCGTTGACGTCTCATCGCTCTGAATACTTTTTTGTTTCGGATAACTATATGTCCCAATCCAATAGTTCGCAGAAGTTCATCGCGCGCAATCGTGCGCCGCGCGTGCAGATCGAGTACGACGTCGAAGTCTATGGCTCGGAGAAGAAAGTCGAATTGCCCTTCGTGATGGGCGTGCTCGCCGATCTGGCGGGCAAGCCGGTCGAGCCGCTGCCCGCCGTCGCCGATCGGCGTTTCCTCGATATCGACATCGACAACTTCGATGAGCGTATGAAGGCAATCAAGCCGCGCGTTGCTTTCTCCGTGGCGAACACGCTGACGGGCGAAGGGCGCTTGATGGTGGATATGACTTTCGAGAGTATCGAAGACTTCTCGCCGGCGGCGGTTGCCCGCAAGGTCGATTCGTTGAATCAGTTGCTTCAGGCGCGCACGCAGCTCGCCAACCTGCAAACCTATATGGACGGGAAATCCGGCGCCGAAGCGCTCGTGAACAAGCTGCTTGCCGACCCGGCCCTGCTCAAGTCGCTGGCTGCTGCGCCCAACCCCGAATCCGCGACGGAAGAATCGAACGCCGGGCCCACGTTCAACTGAAATCGAATCACGCAAAGGAACCCTATGTCAGCCAATCAGGCCCAGGCAAGCGCCGTCGCGGTCAAGACACACGACGACTTCACACAACTGCTCGACCGGGAATTTCGCCCGAAGACAGATCAGGCTCGCGAGTCCGTCGAGCGCGCCGTGCGCACGCTCGCCGAGCAGGCGCTGCATCAATCCGTCACGATCAGCGACGACGCTTACAAAAGCATCGAAGCGATCATCGCGCAAATCGATCATAAGTTATCCGAACAGATCAACCTGATTCTGCATCAGGAAGATTTCCAGAAGCTCGAATCGGCGTGGCGCGGACTTCATCATCTGGTTTCGAATACCGAAACCGATGAGCGTCTGAAGATTCGTTTTATGGATGTGTCGAAAGAAGACTTGCGACGCACGATGAAGCGATACAAAGGCATCGCGTGGGATCAGAGTCCGCTGTTCAAGCAGATTTACGAAGAGGAATACGGTCAGCTCGGCGGCGAGCCGTATGGCTGCCTCGTTGCGGACTACTACTTCGATCACACGCCGCCCGACGTCGATCTGCTTGGCTCCATCTCGAAGGTCGCCGCGGCTTCGCATACGCCGTTCATTTCCGGCGCTTCGCCTTCCGTGCTTCAGATGGAATCGTGGCAGGAGTTGGCCAATCCGCGCGACCTGACCAAAATCTTC
>NZ_JAQFVG010000051.1 GCF_029439455.1 Caballeronia sp. BR00000012568055
CTCCGTTGAAGCGATTCTGGTCGACCTTCCGACCATTCGCGCTCATAAGCTCGCCATGACCACCATGCAGCAGCAAACGCTCGTGATCGTGCGCTTGCGCTCAAGCGATGGCATTGAAGGCATTGGCGAAGCGACCACTATCGGCGGGCTTTCTTATGGCGAGGAAAGCCCCGAAGGTATCAAGCTGACGATCGATACGTATCTCGCGCCTGCATTGATCGGGCAGGACCCGACCAATATCAACAGTGCGATGCTGCGGCTCAACAAGATTGCGCGCGGCAATCGCTTTGCCAAGTGCGCAATCGAAACCGCTTTGCTCGATGCACAAGGCAAGCGCCTGAATGTGCCGATATCGTCACTGCTCGGCGGCGCGGTGCGCGCGACCTTGCCGGTGCTGTGGACGCTGGCGAGCGGCGATACGCAGCGTGATATCGAAGAGGCGGAGACGTTGCTTGCAGAGCGTCGTCACAATACGTTCAAGCTGAAGATCGGCCGTCGCAGCGTGCGTGAAGACGTGGCGCATGTATCGAAGATCAAGGCCGCGCTCGGTGACCGCGCGAAGGTGACGGTGGACGTGAATCAGGCCTGGAACGAGGTCGATGCCGCGCTCGGCATCGCGGCGCTCGAAGCGGCGGGCATCGACCTGATCGAGCAGCCTACGCCGCGAGAGCAGCGTGGTGCGCTGGCGCGGCTTGCATCGCGCTTTATCGTGCCGATCATGGCCGATGAAGGCATCACCGGTCCCGAAGACGCCATCGACCTCGTGCGCGAAGCCAGCGCCGATGTGTTCGCGCTGAAGATCGCGAAGTCGGGCGGCATCTACGGCGTGATGCGCACCGCTGCCGTCGCGGACGCGGCGGGCGTGCTGCTGTATGGCGGCACCATGCTCGAAGGCAGTATCGGCTCGATTGCGTCGGCGCATGGTTTTAGCGCGTTGCCGCAGCTTGCATGGGGCACGGAGTTGTTCGGGCCGCTGTTGCTGAAGGACGATATCGTTACCGCGCGCCCGCAGTATCGCGATTTCGATCTGCATATTCCGGAGGGACCGGGACTTGGTCTGCATATCGACGAAGAAAAACTCGCGTTCTATCGTCGCGACAAAAACATCTGAAGGAGACTGACAGCATGCTTTATCTGGTGAAAATGGAAGTGAATCTGCCGTACGACATGCCCGCCTCGCAAGCCGATGAAATCAAGGCGCGCGAAAAGGCGTATTCGCAAAACCTGCAGCGCGAAGGCAAGTGGCAACAGTTGCATCGTATTGTCGGCGAGTATGCAAACTACAGCATGTTCGATGTTGATTCGCATGACGAACTACATACGATTCTCTCCAATCTGCCGCTGTTCCCGTATATGAAGATGCAGGTCACGGCGCTGGCGCATCATCCTTCGTCGATCCGGTGATTTCTGCTCGATTGCGGGATTGCGAGCACAATCGTGGCTCTGCTTTATTCAAGGAGCGTTTCGATGAGCAAGCGGTCTGCAATCGTCGTAGGTGTCGGCGCGGAAAAGGGCTTGGGCGCGGCGGTATCGCGCAAGTTCGCGGCCGAGGGGTATCACGTGTTCGTCGGCGGGCGGACGGCGGCGCGTATCGAACAAGTCGTCAAGACGATACGCGATTCGGGCGGCAGCGCGGAGGCCGTGGTCGTCGATGCAACTTCCGAAGCCGATGTGATTGCGCTGTTCGATCGCGCGTTCGCTTCCTATGAACCCGATGCGGTGATTTTCAACGCAGGCGACAACGCGCGTATCGATCTGCGTGATCTCGATGCAGCCACGTTCGAGCGAATGTGGCGTGTGGGCTGTTTCGCGGGCTTTCTGGTGGGACGCGAAGCGGCACGTCGCCTGGTCCCGCTTGGACGCGGGACGGTGTTGTTCACGGGGGCATCGGCAAGTCTGCGGGGTAAGGGCGGCTTTGCGCAGTTCGCCGCTGCTAAAGCGGGTTTGCGCATGATCAGCCAGAGTATGGCGCGCGATTATGGGCCGCTGGGCCTGCATGTGGCGCATATCGTGATCGATGGCGGTATCGACGGCGCGCGGCTCGAACAAGGCCAGCCCGAGCGATATGCGAAGCAAGCCGCTGATACGCTGCTCGATATCAGCGCGATCGCTGATGCGTATTGGTATCTGCATACACAGCATCGGTCGGCGTGGACGCAGGAGTTGGATTTGCGGCCGGGGGCGGAGAGCTTTTAACGGCCTTTCCACGGCAAACCTTTGCAAAGCGCTTAAAGCGGTATCTGTTTTGTTTATCGCGCTCAACATTTCCTTAGCGGCTTGCGGCTCGCTCTTAGGCAGTCGCAAAGCCGTCAAAGCCCGCGCCGGCTAACGAACCGCGCGTCAAGCCCATCTCTTTTCAAGTATTCGATATCGCTTAAGCCACGCGTAAACCCTCTGTTCAGCCGCGATTGCGGTCAGGTCACGCTTGAGTCGCCGGTCTGTGCGTCCGGTTAAAGACCAATTATTCAGAAAGAGGGAGACGATAAATGGCTGCCGCCTTCGGACGTGTTCGTCCGCTTGATTCTTTGCGTTTTGATAATGAGCGCAAGCAAACGCGCAATTTCCTGATGGTGCTAAGGCGCGTTCTGGCTTGGCTTAGCATCGCTATGCTTGCCGCAGGCCTAAGCGCATGCGGCGGTCATGACGATAACGACAGCAACGCGCCACTCTCCGTGGTCAAACCTACGGTCGATTGCTCGAAGCTCGCTTCCATCGATATCACCGATATAGGCGGTGCAGGAAGTTCGATTACGTCTGCGACGGTGACATCGGCAACGATCAACGGTGCATCCGTGAGCTTTTGCGCGGTGAAAGGCACGCTTGCGCCGTCCAATACATTCGAAGTCGCATTGCCGGTGAATTCGTGGACGCAACGCTTTGCCGAACTAGGCTGCGGCGGATTATGCGGCAATCTCAGCGACCCGACCAAGCAAACCAGTTTCAGCTTCAGCTATACGTGTCCACTCGTGCAGCAAGGCGGTTTCGTGACCGCAGCGACCGACATGGGGCACTCGGGCCAGGACTCGACCTGGACTACCGACCCGCAAAAACAGGCCGATTTCGCATATCGCGGTCAACACATCACCACGCTCGCGGCCAAGAAACTTATTCAGGCGTACTACGGTCAGGCGCAAAAATTCTCTTATTTCGTCGGTTGCTCGGATGGAGGGCGTGAAGGGCTGATGGCCGCGCAGCGGTATCCGTCGGACTATAACGGCATTGTCGTGGGCGCGCCCGCTGCCCATTTTCAGATTCAGAACTCGCTTTACCACGGCTGGAGTGTGATTTCGCAAAGCACGACGGGCACAAGCGCGGGCAATGCGACCTTGTATGCGGATAAAGCCGCTCTGCTGCATAAAGCGGTGTCGGCCGCATGTGGAAGTCAGGTCGGCGCGCCCGACGGTCTGATCACCGATCCGCGTGTCTGCCATTTCGATCCCGCGACCATTCAATGCGCCGCTAATGCCTCGAGCACAAGCACATGTTTGACCGCCGCCGAAGTCGCCACGGCCACAAAGATCTATGCCGGTCCAACCGACACGGCCACCGGCATCCGCATGCTCGCAGGCTCTCCGCAATACGGCTCCGAAGGCAATTGGGTGGGCGTGGAAGTGCCGACGTCGAACTCGACGGATGCGCCGGTATCGGTCAAGTCACTGTTCAGCTATTCGATCGTGACAGGCGCCTATAACCTGATCTTCACCGGCTCGCCGACCATGCCGACCATCGATACTTTCGGCTATAAAGACGCGAGCTTTTACCCGAATTATCTGCAAGCCAACC
>NZ_JAQFVG010000052.1:0-9238 GCF_029439455.1 Caballeronia sp. BR00000012568055
CGCCATACGCGGCAAATAGGCTTGTTTCTGCTCTTCGGTGCCATTGCGCTGAATGGTCATCGCCATGATCAGGTGCGAATTGATGATACCGCTCACCGACATCCACACCGCCGAAATACGATCGACAATCTTCGCGTACGTCGCCGTCGAAAGCCCCAATCCGCCGTATTCGGCAGAAATAAGGCATCCGAACAATCCCATGTCCTTCATCTTTTCGACGATCTCGTGCGGATACTCGTCCTTCGCATCGAGTTCGTGCACCCAGGGCTTCACTTCCGTTTTGAGGAAGCGGTCGAGCATGTCGAGAATGAGCGTCTCGTTCTCGGTGTAGTCGTCCGTCTGATCGACTTCTGCAGTTGCCATGTCCACTCCTTTATGCGTCTTTATGCGTGTGCGCCGAGCGCTTGTGCAAGCGCGCGCGCAGAAAACTTTTCCATCGAAAGCACCGTTTCGCAGATGCGTTCAGCTGCGTCGCGCGAGACATTGCGTTGTGCGTTGTCGAAGAACTTGGCGACGATATCCGCATTCGTCAGCGGCTTGTCCGACGAGCCCCGATTGATCGCTTCGCGATGCGTGAAGCTGCGACCATCACGCGTAAAGACCGTCACTTCGCCGGTGTAATGGCGCGGATACGTGCTGTCCGGATCGGCTTCGTGCGTGACGCGTGCGGCGAGTGCGCGCACGGTGTCATCGGTCAATGCGGCGGGGTCGAGATCGTCCAGTGTAAAGCGGCCACGCAGCAAACCCGTGGCGACGATATAAGGAATGCTGAATTGTGCGTCGTAACTGTTCGAGGGCTTTTGCTTCGGTTCCACCGGCTCGCAGACGATCTGAATCGTCGGTCCCGGCACGCGCACGACCACGCGTTCGATTTCATCGGCTTTGAGACCGTGCGCGCGATGCAGCGCGATGGCGGCATCGGATGAAGCGTGCGTGAAGTGGCACGCGGGAATTGGCTTCAACGCGACGCCATCGATTTCCCATGTATCGCCGAGGCCAGCGGTGGTGATGTCGATATCGCCTTCGCCCAGCGGCGTTTTCATGTAGAGCGCGTAGAGGCCGAAGCGGCCTTCATACGTTGCGCCCGGTCCGATGTAATCGTGCTTTGCCAGCGTTGCCGCTGTTGCGCCCGCAGCAGCAGCCCAGCCCGGATGCAGACGCTTGGTCCATGCGCCGTCCTGCAGGAACTCCAGATTGCCCGATGCCATCGACAGCGCGATGCCCTGCGCGTGTTGCGCCTGCTCGACCGTAAGACCCATCAAACGCGCTGCCGCGAGCGTACAACCAAACGTGCCGACCAGCCCCGTCGGATGAAAACCCGCGTTATGGAAGCCACTTTTAGCCGCTGCGCCCACACGCGTGGACACTTCCATCGCGCAGAGATAGGCAGTCAGCAAATCCACGCCGCTCGCGTTTTCGCGCTCCGCGAGATTGAACGCGACCGGCAAGGCGCTCGCGGTCGAATGGATCACGCCGCGTGCGTGGGTATCGTCGAAATCCAATGCGTGAATCAGGAGGCCATTGAGCAACATGGCATCGCGCAGCGCGAGCTTTTGCGTGTGGCCGAATACCGTTGCGCTGCCTTCGCCAAGCTCCTGCATCGCGGCGAGCGTGGACGTTGCATACGGCAAGCCAAGCGTCGCGTAAGCGAGGCCGATGCTATCGAGCATCAGATGCTTCGCGCGTTCCTGCACGCTTGCAGGCACATCGCTCAATTGCAGATGCGTGGTGAAATCCGCCAGACGGTGCGATACCGTGATGTCGTTGCGTGCGTTCATCGCGTGACTCCTTGATTGAGCGGCAAGTCGGCGCCGACCGCTTCTTCATCCGGCGATACGGCTTCGAGCGAGTACTGGTTCGCATCGACACCAAGCGCGAGGACGGCGATCACCAGCAGCAGCAACACGCCCGCCACCATGCCAAGCACACCGAACAAACCGAATTGCGCATAGAGCAAAACGGCGGCGTAAGACGTGAGCATCGAGGCAATCCGGCCGCATACGCCTGCCACGCCGGTGCCACGCAAACGCAGCGCGGTCGGAAACAGCTCCGGCACGTAGCCGAACAAGCCCAGCGTCACGATGCCGAAAATGCAGCTCACCAGCGTAAAACCGACAATGGCGATGGCCGCGTTCGCCACCATTTGCGGATACACGAAGCCCAGAATGATCGCGATCACGCAGAAGGTGACGAGTCCCTTCGAACGTCCTAAACGATCCGCCGTGATATAGCCAAGCACCGCACCGAACGGCGCACCGAAGGACATCAGCGTGGTAAAGCCAAGTGACGTGACCACATCGCGCCCTTCATGCACGAAGAACGTCGGCAACCACGCAACGAAGCCGTACACCGCGACGTTCACCGCAATCGCCGTCAATGCAGCCGTCAGCGTGCGTCCGATCATGCCGCGACGGAACAACGCGGACAGCGGCGCGGGCGGCACTTCGAGATTCTGCGTGCGCGGGACGTCGGACAACGGGCCTTTCAGCGCAGCGACTTCCGCTTCGATCGCGCTGACGGTTTCTTCCGCTTCCTGCGTGCGTCCAACCGATTCGAGCCAGCGCGGCGACTCCGGCATGCGATGCCGCAACGCCCACACGATCACCGCACCGATGCCCGCAATCCCGAACATCCAGCGCCAGCCGAGATGCGGAATCACGACATAGCCGACGCTCGTCGCCAGCACCAAACCGGAATTGACGATCAGGCCAAGCAACGAGATCCATCGACCACGATACGCAGGCGGAATGAACTCGCACAACGTCCCCGCAGCGACCACGAGTTCAGCGCCAAGCCCGATCCCCATGATGAAGCGCGCGCCGATCAGCCATTGAATATTCGGTGCGAATGCCGCGACGAACGACATCAGCCCGAACAGCGCGAGATTGAACTGATACGACGAACGCCGTCCGAACTTGTCGCCGAGATAGCCCGACAAGCCCGCGCCGATCACCATGCCGAAAAATCCCGACGATACGAACAGCGCATTCAATTGCAGCGTCGAAAAGCCGGCTTTCAGCATGGCCGCCGAGACGCCACCGGCGAGGTAGACATCGAACGCGTCGAGGCACGCGCCCGCGCTGATAAGGCCGAGAATCTTCCAGTGAAAGCGCGACATCGGCAACCGGTCCAGCCGGGCGCCAGAACTGACGAAATGACTCACAGTTGTCTCCGTTACTGTGATGAGAACCGGAACGCGCGGCCGCTCTTGCGGCAGCCTCGGCGCGCGATGTTTAGGCTTCGGCGGTGCCGTGGCCGCGCTTGGCGATCAGCGCGGAACGGATGAAGTCCATGACGGGCTTGCCATCCTGATTGAAGGCACGCGTGTGCACCGTGACGATACCCTGCGTCGGGCGCGATTTCGACTCGCGCACTTCCAGCACTTCCGATTCCGCATACAGCGTATCGCCCGCAAAAACCGGCCCTGTCAGCTTGATTTCCTTCCAGCCGAGATTGGCGATGGCCTTGCCGCTCACATCGTTCACCGACATGCCGAGCACGATGGCGACCGTCAGCCCGCTGCTGACCAGCAGCTTGCCGAATTCGCTCTTGGAAGCGTGATGCGCGTCGCAGTGCATCGGGTGGAAGTTCATCGTCAGGAGCGAGAACTGGATGTTATCCGCATCCGTAATCGTGCGACCCGGCCGATGTTCGTAGATATCGCCGACCTTGAATTCTTCGAGGTATCGGCCGTAAGTGGCGCGGTAGCGTTGCTTGCCGACTTCTTCAGAGCGCATGTCCATTCGTCTCCTGTATCAAACGGTGCTTTGTACGGACAAAGTATCGGGCGTGGGCATCGGAGCGTCAAGTATGAAGTGCATGCGGTATACCCGAATCGCGTCGGAAATGCGCGATTTCTGATCGCATCGGTCATTTCTTGCGCAATGCAATGATCGTTTTGATCGAAAACTAGGGTTAACAATGATCGAAGTGATCGCTCACGTCTCTATAATGACCGAAACGATCGATTCAACGAGCAAACTGGTCGATTCAATCAAATAACCCACCCCGGAGACAGAATGAAGCGTTTGACGTACGCCCTCACAGCCGTCGGTATCCTCGGCGCCACAGCGAATCTGGCCCACGCGCAAAGCGCGGTCACGCTGTACGGCATCATCGATACCGCCCTGGTCTACTCGAACAATCAGAAGGGCGAATCCAACTATCAGATGTCGAGCGGCACGCTGTCGGGCAGCCGCTGGGGCATGAAGGGTCAGGAAGATCTCGGCGGCGGCTTGCAGGCGCTGTATGTGCTCGAAAACGGCTTCAGCAGCACGACCGGCACGCTCGGTCAAAACGGCCGCGAATTCGGCCGCGCGGCGTACGTCGGCTTGCAGGGCGCGTTCGGACGCGTGACGGCCGGACGTCAGAACGAGGCGTCGGCAGACTTTATCGGCACGATCGTGTCGTCGAATTTGTGGGGCGGCGGATTGGCCGCGCATCCGGGCGATACCGACAACTACTACGTCAACGCGCGGATCAGCAACAGCGTCAAATATCTGAGCAACGACTACGCCGGTTTCCGCGTGAGCGGCTTGTACAGCTTCGGCGGCACGGCGGGCAATTTCTCCAATAACCGCATCTGGAGTCTGGGCGCGCAGTACGCACGTGGGCCGCTGTTGGTCGCGGCTTCGTATCTCAATGCCTCGCAGCCGAATACTTCGCTGTATGACGGCACGGCGGGCACGGCATCGATCTCGCCGAACAATTCGCCGATCTTCTCCGGCTACACGTCGGCGCGCTCGCAGCAGGTCGCGGGCGTCGGCGCGGCTTATACCTTCGGCGCGGCAACCGTCGATCTGGTCTATTCGAACGTGAGTTTTCAGGACATCGGCTCGCCGTCGGGCGCGGCGCCCGTCGCACGCTTTCGTGGCGATACCGCCATCTTCGACAACGTCGAAGCGGGCGTGAAGTATCAATTGACGCCGTCTGTGCTGCTGGGCGCGTCGTACAACTACACGCGCACGCGTGGCGCAGGCGATGCGCACTACAACCAGGCCAACGTCGGCGCGGACTATTTCCTCTCGAAGCGCACGGACGTGTACTTGTCGGCGGGATATCAGCAGGCGAGCGGCACGGATTCGACCGGCAAGCAAGCGGTCGCCGCGCTGTGGCCGATTTCGGCATCGAGCAATAACCACCAGATCGTCGCGGCGCTGGGTTTGCGGCACCGCTTCTAAACCTGTTTTGACCGGATCGCGCAAAACGCGCGATCCTATCGACTGTTTTCATATTCAGATGGAGCAAAGCATGTCAGTTTCGTTCAAGGGAATCGTTCCCGCCCTGATCACGCCGATGACGGCCTCGGAAGATATCGACGAGGCCGGTTTGCGCACGCTGATCGACCGATTGATCGAAGCGGGCGTGCATGGCCTGTTCGTGCTCGGCACGAACGGCGAGTTCATTTCGATGAACGAGGAAGAAAAACTTCGCGTGGCGCGCATTGCTGTCGATCAATCGCGTGGTCGCGTGCCGGTGATCGCCGGAACGGGCGCGTATGCGACGCGCGAAGTGATCGCGCTGAATCAGAAGATGAAGGACACCGGCGTGGATGCCGTGTCGATCATCACGCCCTACTTCAACGGCGCAACGCAGCCCGAGCTTTATACGCACTACAAAAGGATCGCCGAAGCCTCGCCCTCTTTGCCGATGATGCTCTACACCATTCCCGCGAAAGCCGGCATCACGCTCAATGTGGATACGGTCAAGCGCCTCGCGGAGATTCCGAACATTCGCGGCATCAAGGACAGCGGCGGCGACTTCGACCGCTTGCTGCAACTGATCAACTTGCGCCGCGAAGATTTCGCCGTCTTCACCGGCACCGATTCGATGATTCTCTGGACGCTGATCGCAGGCGGCGACGGCGCGGTGGCCGCGACCACCAATGCGGTGCCGAACGTCGTCATGTCGATCTGGAACAGCTTCAAGAATGGCGATATCGAAACGGCCCGCCGCGCGCAGGAATCGCTGCGCGCCCTGCGCGATGCCTTCGCGCTCGGCACCATGCCCGTGGTCCTGAAGACCGCCGCGCAAATGCTCGGCATGCCGTCCGGTCCGGCGCGTTCGCCCGCACAGCCGTTGAGCGAAGAAGCGCGCGAGAAGCTGGCGAAGGCGCTGTCCATTTACCGCACCGCCTGAACGGAGAACACGACATCATGAGCATGACTTATCACTTTCAGACCGTCAAAAATATCGTTCACGGCGCGGGCAGCCTGGATCAGCTCGCCGACAAACTCGTTTTACTCGATACCCCTACGCCCGTGCATCGCATTGCGCTGATCACGCAGCCGGTGATGGAACAACTCGGCGTGATCGATAAAGTCATCGCCGCGCTGGCCGCGAAAGATGTCGAAGTGCGCATCGTGCGCGATGTCGAGCCGGAACCGACCATCGGCAATGTGGAAACGGTGTTCAAGGAACAGATCGAGCCGTTCGCGCCGCAAGCCATTTTGTCAATCGGCGGCGGCAGCGTGCTGGATGCGGCCAAGCTGTTCGCCGTGCGCCTGACCAACGACACGCCGATGCGCGAATGGCTCGGCATCGACTTGATTGCAAAGCCCGGCGTGCCGCTGATTCTCGTGCCGACGACGGCTGGTACGGGCTCCGAAGTAACGCCAAACGCGATTGTCACGTTACCGGATGAAGCGTTGAAGGTCGGCATCGTGAGCCGCCATTTGCTACCGCAGCTCGTGATTCTCGATGCATCGCTGACGCTCGGATTGCCGAAGCCGATCACCGCCGCAACCGGCATGGACGCGTTTATCCACTCACTCGAATCGTACATTTCGACCAAGGCCAATCCGATCAGCGATATGTTCGCGATGGAATCGATGCGGCTGATCGGCGCGCATATCGTCGAAGCGTACGAGCACGGTCAGTCGGTCAAGGCGCGCGAAGCGATGATGCTCGGCTCCATGTACGGCGGTCTCGCGTTGACCGCTGCGGGCACGGCGGCCGTTCATGCGCTGGCGTATCCGCTGGGCGGCATGTTCAACATCACGCACGGCGTGGCGAACTCCATGCTTTTGCCGCACGTGATGGCCTTCAACATGGACGCGATCGTCGGCCGTCTCGCCAATGTGGCGCGCGCGCTCGAACTCAGCGCACGCGAAGACAGCGATGAAAGCGCCGCGCAAAAGCTCGTCGATCAGTTGGTCGCATGGACGGCGACGCTGGACATTCCGCAGGATTTGCGTCAGTTCGGCGTATCGGAAGAACATCTGGATGCGCTTGCGGTGGCGGCATCGAAAGTGAAGCGTCTGCTCGGCAACAACCCGAAGACGCTGAGCCTCGACGATATCAAATCCATTTACGCGCGCCTGCTGCCATGAACGCCCAGCTTCTGATCGTCGCCGATGACCTCTCGGGCACTGCGGATTGTGCGGTGGCGAGCGTGCGTCACGGCCTGCACGCGGCGGTCATGCTCGATGCAGATGGCATCGTTCATTCGGAGTGCGATGTGCTCGCGATTGATGTCGATTCGCGTCGCGTCTCGCGTGAAGAAGCCGCGCGCAAGAATGTCGATGCGGTGCAGCTTCATGCATCGAAACACATCTACAAGAAGATCGATTCGACCTTGCGCGGCAACTTTGCGGCTGAAACCGCCGCGCTGGTTCCTCTAGCAGGCATGGCGATCGTCGCGCCTGCGTTCCCGGCGGCGGGGCGTACGACCAAAGGCGGTTTGCAGTGGATCAACGGCGTGCCGGTCGAGGAGAGCGAAGTGTGGCGCAACGAAGGCATCGCGGGGCGCGCGGATCTGGTCGCCATGTTGAGCGATGCGGGTCTGCGCGTCGCACATCTTTCGGTCGATGATCTTCGTTCGGGATTGGCACGCGCGCAAAAAGACGGCATTGAGGCCGTAGTCTGCGACGCTCAGACCGACGACGATTTGAAGCTGATCGCTCAAGCGTCTGCGTCGCTCAATGATGTGTTCTGGGTCGGCTCGGCGGGACTCGCGCCTGCTTTGATCGAAGCGCTGAAGCTGAAGCCGCTCTCATCGCACGTGCATCAGCAGGAAGTTACAAAAGGCCCTGTTTTAGCGGTGATCGGCAGCATGTCGAGCATTTCGCACTCACAACTCGATACGCTGAAATCGCGCGCGGGCATCACGCTGCTGCACATCGAACTGACGACGCATTCGTTGAGCGAAGCGCAACCGCATATCACGCAAAACGTGATCGATGCCTTGAGCGCAGGCCGTCATGTCGTCGTCTCGCTGAGCCAGGCGAGCCGTGGCGATGTGAACGATGGCCTGTTGTTCTGCCAGCGCTTGGCCGCCCTGCTCGCGCCTGCCGTGCAACACGCAGGCAGCGTGATCGCAACCGGTGGCGAAACCGCGCGTGCGTTGCTATCAGCGGCAGATGTTTCGGACTTTCAAGTAATCGAAGAGATCGAAGGCGGCGTGCCTTTATTGCACGGCGCATTGAACGATGGCCGCGTGTTGCGCGTCGTCACCAAGGCGGGCGGCTTCGGCACGCCCGACACCATTCACACCGCCTGGCGCCGTCTTGCAGACGCGGGGCATGTCCAACCGACATCGAAAGGAAATCACGCCATGACTTATCGTCCCGTTATCGGCATCACCATGGGCGATGCCGCGGGCGTCGGCCCCGAGATCATCATGAAGGCCCTCGCGCACGCTTCCGTGTACGAGCAATGCCGCCCGGTCGTGATCGGCGACGTCGCGCGTCTGAAGGATGCGGGCCAGCGCGCAGGCGTCGAGCTGGATGTGCGCGCCATCGAACGTCCTGCCGACGGGCAGTACCGTCAGGGTGTGGTGGATTGCATCGACCTGAAGCTGATTCCGGCCGATCTGCCCTACGGCAAGCTCTCCGCCGTTGCAGGCGATGCCGCGTATCAGTACATCGCGCGCGCCGTCGAACTCACCTCCAGCGACGAACTCGATGCCATCTGCACCGCGCCGCTGAACAAGGAAGCGCTGCACGCAGGCGGCCATATTTTCCCCGGCCACACTGAAATGCTCGCGCATCTCACCGGCATCGACGAAGTCTCGATGATGCTGGTCGCGCCTAATTTGCGCGTGATTCACGTGACCACGCATATCGGTCTGCTCGATGCAATCCGCAAGATCGAGCCGGGCCTGGTCGAACGCACGATTGCGCGCGCGCATGACACGCTGGTGCGCGCGGGCATTGCGAATCCGCGTATCGGCGTGTGCGGGATCAATCCGCATGCGGGCGAAAACGGCTTGTTCGGCTACGGCGAAGAAGAAGAAAAA
>NZ_JAQFVG010000052.1:9258-39194 GCF_029439455.1 Caballeronia sp. BR00000012568055
AAGGCTGGGACGTGGAAGGCCCGCTGCCCGCTGACACGCTGTTTTTCCGCGCCGGTCGCGGCGACTTCGATTGCGTGGTGGCGATGTATCACGATCAGGGCCACGGTCCCGTCAAGGTGATGGGACTCGAAGCAGGCGTGAACGTCACGGTCGGTCTGCCGGTGATTCGGACTTCTGTCGATCACGGCACGGCGTTCGATATCGCGGGCAAGGGCATCGCAGATGAGCGCAGTTTGCTCGAAGCGTTCAAGCAAGCGCTCGAACTCGCCACGCGCCGCGAACCGAAGACACAACAAGCGCCTGCGCACGCAGCCTGATTCAAGCAAGAAGCGCCGACGCGACGGAAACACGTCGGCGGCGCTTACGGAACCGAACGAACACGGAGACAAGCATGAAGTCGTTCAGTAATCTGGATACCGCCATCATCGTCGGCATGGTGCTCGCGTATATCCTCATCACCAGCCTCGTCAGTATCAAGCTGCGCAGCCGCAATTCCGAGCAATTCATGGTGGCAGGCCGTTCGATGCCCGCCATCGTCGTTGCGATTCTTTTGATGTCCGAATTTATCGGCGCAAAGTCTACGGTCGGCACCTCGCAGGAAGCATTCGGCGTGGGTCTCGCCGCATCGTGGTCGGTGCTCGCGGCATCGATCGGCTTTTTGTTGTTCGGGCTGTTTATGGCGAAACGCCTGTATGCGTCGGGTGAATTCACCATCTCGGGATTCATCGCGAAGAAGTACGGCAATGGCGCGAAGCTGGTTGTATCGGCGATCATGATTTATGCGCTGTTTCTCGTGAACGTGGGCAATTACGTAAGCGGCGCAGCGGCGATTTCCACCGTCATGCGCATCGATCTGACCACGGCGGCGATCATCACCGCGATCGTATCGACGATCTACTTCGTGTGGGGCGGATTGAAAAGCGTCGCATACCTGACTATCGTGCATAGCGCGGTGAAGCTGATCGGCATCGGCATTCTGGTGGCGGTGGCGTGGAAGCTTTCCGGCGGCATCACGCCGATGGTTCAGGCCATGCCCGCGCATTACTTCACGTGGAGCGGCGCGTTGTCGGGCGGCACGATCGGCGCGTGGATTATCGGCACGGCGGGCGCGATTTTCTCGACGCAGTTCATCATTCAAGCTATTTCAGCAACGCGCAGCCCCGAAGCCGCACGCAATTCCTCGCTGATGGCCGCCGTGCTCTGCGTGCCGATCTCGCTTGCGCTCGGCTTTATCGGCGTGGCGGCGAAGTTTCTGTATCCGGATATCAAGAGTCTGTACGCGCTGCCGGTGTTTTTGCAGCATATGAATCCGCTGTTGGCCGGCATCGTGACGACTTCGCTGGTGGCGTCGATTTTCGTCAGCGTATGTACCGTGGCACTGGCGATTGCATCGCTGATCGTGAAGGACTTTTATGTGCCGCGTTATCGTCCGACACCTGAAGTCGAACTGCGCATGACGCGCTGGATTTCGCTGGTGGTCGGCTTCCTGCCGCTGGTTTTCGTGCTGTTTGTGCCGCAGATTCTGGCGCTGTCGTTCTTTACGCGTGCGTTGCGGCTGTCGGTCTCGGTGGTTGCGCTGATCGGCATCTATATGCCCTTCTTCAGCAGCAAGCGCGGCGCGATCTGGGGTCTCGTGCTCGCCACGCTCGCCACCACTGCCTGGTATCTGCTGGGCAATCCGTTCGGCATCGACAACATGTATATCGCGCTGATTACGCCCGCCGTGGTGCTCGTGTTCAGCCGCCTGCTGTTTCATGGCGATGCATCGGACAACGTGAATGACGAGCATCTTGCCGCGCATAAGTCGCACTGAATTGCAAAGGATCAACCATGACATCCGCATCCGTTTCATTCGATCACACCGTCCGCACCGCTTTCGCCGATGCCGGCCGCAAGGAAGCATTCTTGCCGACGCCATGCGTGCAAAATCACGCCGCAAACTTACTCGCGCTCGATAACGGCGACTTGCTGTGCGTGTGGTTCGGTGGCACACAGGAAGGCATTCCAGACGTTTCCATCTACATGTCGCGTCTGGATGCCGGCAGCGATGCGTGGAGCGCGCCCGCCAAGCTCTCCGAAGATCCCACACGCTCCGAACAAAATCCCGTCCTGTTCACCGCGCCCGATGGCAAGCTGTGGCTGATCTATACGGCGCAGTTGTCGGGGCATCAGAACACGTCGATCGTGCGACGCCGAATTTCTTCGGATAACGGACTAACCTGGGGACCGATCGATACGCTGTTCGATCGCGCCGGCACCTTCGTGCGTCAGCCGATCGTCGCGCTCTCGAGCGGCGAATGGCTCTGCCCGATCTTCCTGTGCCGCACCGAAAGCGGCGAACGCTGGGTCGGCAATGACGATATCAGCGCCGTGATGATCTCGAACGACAGCGGCATCACGTGGACGCAGCATGAAGTGCCGGAGAGCGTCGGCTGCGTGCATATGAACGTGCATGTGCTGAAAGACGGCACGCTGCTGGCGATGTATCGCAGCCGCTGGGCTGACTTCGTTTATGCGAGCCGTTCGAGAGACGGCCGCACATGGAGTGCGCCGCAGCCTACGGAATTGCCGAACAATAATTCGTCGATTCAATTTACCGTGTTGCAGAACGGTCACCTCGCGATCGTCTACAACGAAAGCGATGCGTCGCACAGCACCGAACGGCGTGCATCGCTCTATGACGATATCGAGGACTCCGAAGATAGCGGCGTATTGCGCGATCAGAAGGCTTCGTCGAAGGGCACGGCGTTCTGGGGCGCACCGCGCGCGCCGATGTCGCTCGCCATTTCGGAAGACAACGGCCGGACGTGGACGCGCCGCCGCAATATCGAAATTGGTGACGGTTACTGCATGACCAACAATTCCGCCGATGCACGCAATCGCGAGTATTCGTATCCGTCGATTACACAGTCGAAAGATGGCGCGCTGCATATCGCATTCACGTTCTTCCGTCAGCGGATCAAATACGTGACGGTGGATGAGTCGTGGGTACGCGGACGGGCTTAAAAGCGCGCATTCGGGCAAATTGGCTAAACTTGGCGTCTCAGAGATGGCTTCACAACGGACCCAAGAACAAGCTGACATGAAAGTGACCAAACGCCGTGAGGCGATGCTTCAGGCCGTGCTCGGCGGCATGAACGATGTAGCGACGCTGTGCGAGCACTTCGGGATGTCGGAAGCGACCGTGCGCCGCGATCTGCGCGCGCTGGCCACCGACCGGCGCATCGTGCGCACATACGGCGGCGCGGCGGCGATGGGATCGCACGAGCCGGAGGCATCGCTCGAAGAAAGACGCACCAGCGCGCGCGAGCAGAAGGAAGCGATTGCGAAGGCCGCGAGCGCGTATATCGAAGATGGCGACACCGTGTTTCTCGATGGCGGCACCACGACGGCGGCGCTCGCGCGTCACCTGTCGGATCGGCCATCGGTGCGCGTGGTGACGAACAACCTGCTGGTCGTGGCGCAACTGGCGGCGGCGGGTCTGGCGGTGACGCTGATCGGCGGCGAAGTGCGATCGTCGAGCATGAGCACGCTCGGGCCGCTGGCGCAGGTCGCGCTCGCCCGCTTATCGGTCGATAAGGCGTTTCTCGGCGCGGACGGCGTGGTCGCCGAATTCGGTTTGTGCGAGGCGACGGGCGATCAGTCGTATCTGAAGGAATGCGTGATCCGGCAAGCGGCGCAGGTCTTCGTGCTGGTGACGGCGGACAAAGTGGGCCGCGCGAGCCAGCAGCATTGGACGCCGCTGGAGCGCGACTGGACCCTTATCACCGACGATGCCGCCAGCGCCGATCAACTCGAAGCTTTCGAAGAACGCGACGGCGTGACCGTGCAGGCGGTGCACGTCGCTTAAATTTTAGGGACGTGGATATGAAGCACGCGGTAGTGACGGGCGCGTCGTCCGGCATCGGGCAGGCGATTGTTTCGAAGTTGCTGGCCGAGGGCTGGCGAGTCACCGGACTGTGCCGTTCCGAAGCGACGGAAAACGTCGAAGGCCTGACCATCGTTCCTGTCGATGTCACCGATTTCGAGCGCCTGGACGCCGTATGCGATGCACTCGAACCCGCCGATGCCCTCGTTCACGCCGCTGGTTTCATGCGCACCGCCCCGCTCGGCGAACTATCGATCGAAGACGCCTCCGCGATGTGGCGTCTGCATGTCGAAGCCGCGATGCTGCTCGCCGATCGGCTCGCGCCGCGCATGCACGCGGGCGGGCGGATCGTGCTGATCGGCAGCCGCACGGCGAATGGCGCGGCCGGGCGCAGCCAGTACGCGGCAACCAAATCGGCGTTGATCGGACTGGCGCGGTCGTGGGCGGCGGAACTCGCGCCGCGCGGTATCACGGTGAACGTGGTCGCGCCCGGCGCCACGGATACGCCCTTTTTACGCGATCCTTCGCGCGCGCAGACGCCGCCGAAAATGCCGCCGATCGGACGATTCGTTACGCCGGAAGAGGTGGCAGCGCTGACGGCGTTTTTGCTTGGCGATAGCGCAGGCGCGATTACTGGGCAGCAGATTGTGATGTGCGGTGGGGCGTCGCTTTAATCGACCGTTAAACGAGGAATAAACCCATGAAAATCGTCGAAATCCGCGAGCAAACCTGCCCGATCAGTTCCCCCATCCGCAACGCCTACATCGACTTCAGCAAAATGACGCTGAGTCTGGTCGCCGTCATCACCGACGTGA
This sequence comes from Caballeronia sp. BR00000012568055, assembly GCF_029439455.1. Lineage (GTDB taxonomy): Bacteria > Pseudomonadota > Gammaproteobacteria > Burkholderiales > Burkholderiaceae > Caballeronia. Next base: position 13,942 of record NZ_JAQFVG010000052.1, read on the forward strand.
TCCGCGACGGCAAACCCGTGATCGGCTACGGCTTCAATTCGAACGGCCGCTACGGACAAGGCACGCTGATGCGCGAGCGCTTTATTCCGCGCATTCTCGAAGCCGCGCCCGACTCGCTTATCGATGACAACGGCGACAATCTCAATCCGCACAAGATCTGGAACGCCATGTTCGTCAACGAGAAGCCGGGCGGACACGGCGAACGGTCGGTGGCGATCGGCACCATCGATATGGCCGTGTGGGACGCGGTGGCGAAGATCGCGGGCAAGCCGCTGTATCAACTGCTCGCGGAACGTTATGGCAACGGCACGCCGGATCGACGCGTGTTCGTGTATGCCGCGGGCGGTTACTACTATCCGGGACAGGACCACGAGAAGCTCAAGGACGAGATGCGCAGCTATCTCGATCGCGGCTATACGGTGGTGAAGAAGAAGATCGGCGGTGCATCGCTGGATGAGGATTTGCGGCGGATCGATTCCATTCTCGGCGTGCTTGGCGACGGTCAGAAACTCGCCGTCGATGCCAACGGCCGCTTCGATCTCGATACCGCCATCCGCTACGCGAAGGCACTCTCGCAATACGATCTCTTCTGGTACGAAGAAGCCGGCGATCCGCTCGATTACGAACTTCAGGCCACGCTTCGAAATTACTATGACAAGCCGATGGCCACCGGCGAAAATCTCTTTTCGATGCAGGACGCGCGCAACCTGATCCGCTATGGCGGCATGCGCGCCGACCGCGACTGGCTGCAATTCGACTGCGCGCTGAGTTATGGATTGGTCGAATATCTGCGCACGCTGGAGATGTTGCATCAGCATGGCTGGTCGGCTGCGCGCTGCATTCCGCACGGCGGGCATCAGATGTCGCTGAATATCGCGGCGGGGCTGGGACTGGGCGGCAACGAGTCGTATCCCGATCTGTTTCAGCCGTTCGGCGGCTTTCCGGATGGCGTGAAAGTGGAGAACGGTTATGTGACGCTGCCCGAGTTGCCGGGCATCGGATTCGAAGGCAAGGCGGACTTGTTCGCGCAGATGCAGAAGCTGTCCGCCTGACGCCATCGCTACTTATTCGTTACTTGTTGGCTTTGACGCCCGCCATCAACGCGACGCCACTCATCACCAGCAAACCGGCGAGCAGATACACCGCGAGGTCCATGCTGCCGGTGCTGGTGCGAATCTGCCCGATCACCCACGGACTCACAATCCCGCTCGTTATGCCGATACTGCTGATCAACGCGATGCCCGCCGCCGCCGCATTGCCCGACAGATAGCTCGGCGGCACGGCCCAGAAGATCGGCAATGCGGCGAAGATCAGCACGGCGGCGGTGGAGAGGATGGCGAGCATCGCGGCGAAGCTGCTGAGATGCAGCGTCAGCGCCGCCAGCGCGATTCCTCCGCCGATCGTGCAGAACGCGAAGTGCTTTCTACGCTCACCTAATCGATCCGAACGTCGCGCGATCAGCACCAGACCGATTGCGCCGATTGCGTTGGGAATCACCGTGTAGAGACTCACCTGCACGACGTCCTTGATGCCGAAATCGCGGATCATCAGCGGCATCCAGAAGTTCAGCGTCAGCGAAGCGCACGTCAGCGAAAAGTAGATGAACGCGAACAGATACACGCGCGGATTGGTGAGTGCGGCAGCGAAACTGCGGGCATCGTGTGATTTGTCTTTGGCGTGGCCCTGCGCGCACAGCGCGATCAAGCGCGTTTTTTCATCATCGCTGAGCCAGGGCGCGTCTTGCGGTCTATCGACCAGATAGAACAGCGCGACGAAAGCCAGCAAAACCGCCGGTGCGCCTTCCAATGCGAACATCCATTGCCAGCCGAAGAGCCCCATCACGCCGCTCATATCGCGCATGATCCAGCCGGAAACCAGCCCGCCGAGCACGCCCGCCACCGCGACGCCCGCGAAGAATACCGACATCACTGCCGCACGACGATTCGCAGGAAACCAATACGTCAGATACAGCACGATGCCCGGAAAAAAGCCTGCTTCGAACACGCCGAGCATAAAGCGCAGCACGTAGAAGTGCGTGGGCTTCGACACGAACATCATGCCAACCGATGCGAGTCCCCACAGCAACATGATGCGCGTGAACGTCTTGCGTGCGCCAAACTTGGCCAACAAAACGTTGCTGGGTACTTCGCAAAGCACATAGCCGATATAAAAGATCGCCGCGCCCAGGCCGTACATTGCATCGCTGAAGCCTAAATCGTGCTTCATCTGCAACTGCGCAAAGCCGATATTGATGCGATCCAGAAACGACACCACGTAGCACAGAAACAGAAACGGAATGATGCGCCACGCGACCTTGGCAAAGAGTTGCCGGTCATCCGTGCTCGCGCTGTAAATCTCGTCCGATCGTAAGGCATCCTGCATTTTTCGTCTCCGATAAATAAAGGGCGTCTTTGCGCCCTTTCTCCATGCGTGTGATTAGTCCTGCAAGGCCGACCACATTTCCTTATCGCGCTGCGCCGTCCAGATTCGCGGATGCGCAATGCCGCTCGCTTCGTCATACGCACGCGAAACATCGAACGGCAGGCAGTGTTCGTAGATAAACACTTGACCGAACTTCGGGTCCATCGATTTGCGGGCCAGCGCCATCGCGCCTTTCAGATCGAGCTTTTCTGCGACTGCATCACGTCCGGCCTGAAGCAGCGTAGTCACGAAATCCTTCGTGTAATCGAGGCCTTTGTTCACGTCAGCCGGTGAAAGCAGCGCCGGACCGCGTCCCGGCACGAGCTTTTCTGCGTTCAACGCGCGCAGCGCTTCGAGCGTCGCGGGCCATTGTTCGAGCTGCGCATCGCCGCAATAGCACGCGGCATCGTATTCAACCAAATCGCCTGAAAACAGCACCTTTTGCGATGGCAGCCACACGACCGTATCGCCCTTCGTATGACCCGAACCGAGATGCGCGATCTTCACTTCGAGCTTGCCGAGCCACAGCGTGATTTCCTTCTCGAACACGAGCGTCGGCCATGTCAGACCCGGCACCGTTTCCACGCCCGCGAACAAACGCGGAAAGCGCTCGATTTCCGATTTCATATCCTGCTCGCCGCGCTCGACGATCATCTCGTACGTGCCACGGCTGGCGATCACCTGTTGCGCGCCTTCCTTGAAATACGCCGATGCACCCAGCACGCGCACCGCGTGATAGTGCGACAGCACGACATATTTGATCGGCTTGTCGGTGATGCTGCGAATCTTCGCGATCAGGTCTTGCGCCATGGCGGGCGTCGCGGTGGTATCGACGATCAATACGCCGTCGTCACCGATCACCACGCCCGAATTCGGATCGCCCTCGGCGGTGTACGCCCATGCGTTTTCCGAAAGCTGCGTGAACGTAATCTTCTTCTCTTCGAGATCCGCCTGCGATGCAAATGCCTTGGCCATATCTGTCTCCTATTCCATCGAATATTCCGTTGATGACGCATGGTCACGCCCGACCGATTATTTGTCAATGGCAAATTCGCTTGTTATATTTAAACTTCGGGAAAACCCCGGTGCTATGCCGTCTTCAGCCGATGCGCTACGATCGAACGCTTCTACGATAGGTCAATACCAATTGAACGAAGCGAAGGAAACCATCAGGCCGCAGCGCGGCATCCAGAGCGTGGAAGTGGCCGGGCGCATTCTCGAAGCGCTCGCCGCGCGCCGCGAGCCGGTGCCGCTGAGCGAACTCGCCGCCGCCGCCGCGCTTTCGACTGCGCAGGCGCATACGTATCTCGTGAGCCTGACGAAGCTCGGCCTCGTCAAGCGCGATGCGCTCACCGGTCACTACGAGCCGGGGCCGCTGTCGTTGCGGCTCGGGCTGATGCATATCGAGCAGCAAGCGGCGTATCGCGTGGCGGCGCCGCATGCGGTCGAACTCGCGGAACGCACGGGCTTCAGCGTGGCCGTGTGCGTCGCGGGCGCGCAAGGGCCGACCATCGTGCGATACGAACGCGGCGGGCATCCACTGCATGTGAATCTGCATGTGGGCACGGTGATGTCGCTGCACAGCACATCGACGGGACGTGTGTTCGGCGCATTCCTCAGTGCAGAGCGGCTCGCTTTGATGCGCGAAAGCCAGGGCGCGCAGGACGGCGAAGCACTCGACGATGTACGCCAACGCGGCATCGCGCGAAATGTGGATATGCCGAGTCCCGGCATCAGCAGCATGGCCGCGCCGGTACTCGATGCCCACGGCGCGTTGCAATTGACGCTGACCGTGATCGGCCCGACCGGCGCGATGGACGTGAACTGGAACGGCGCAATCGCGCGCGATTTACGCGATGTCGCCAAACGCATCACGCAAGCCTTATCGAAAGAAGACGTTTCTCATGCGATCTGAAACCGACGACGCCCGCGCCCAGCGCGGCATCAACGCGCTCGACAGCACCGGCGAATTGCTTATCACGCTCGCCGCCGCCGGTCATCCGATGAACCTGCGCGATATCGCCGCCGCTGCCGGTATGCCAGCAGCAAAAGCGTTTCCGCATCTCGTCAGCCTGCAGAAAATCGGCCTGCTTTCACGTGATGAAGACGGCTGCTTCAGCGCGGGCGAACTCGGCTTCGAACTCGGTCTGATCGCGTTGCAACGTCTTTCGCCCACGCGCGATGCGGAGCCGGAAATCGTCGCGCTGGCGGCATCGACGGGCATGTCAGTGGCGTCCGCCACGCTCGGGCCGCTTGGGCCGACGGTGATACGGCTGGAAGAGTCCGCGCGGCCGCAACATATCAGCTTGCGCGTGGGCACGGTTATGTCGCTGATTAATACCGCGATTGGCCGGGTATTCGCCGCGCATATGACGGAAGACGCGCTGGACGGCATGTTCTCGCAGGAATCGATCAGACTCGCGGGCAGCGCGAAGGCTTCGATCACGCGCGAATACCGCGCGCGGCTCAAATCAATCGCAGAAAACGGCATAGACGATGCGTTCGATGCGCCCGTGCCCGGCATCGGCGCATTCGCCGCGCCCGTGTTCGATCACACCGGCAGCATTCGTCTGGTGATCGCGTTGATCGGGCCGTCGAATCAGTTCGATCGCGCGCCGCAAGGCGAGATGGCGCGCGCGCTGCTCGCCGCGACACAGCGTTTGTCGTGGCGATTCGGCTGGCTCGGCGCGTCGGCTTAAAGGTCTTCGCGCGCCTTCGCAAAGGCGTCTTTCAACACATCGATATCGCCGATGTGATTCGCCAGCAAGAGCACGAGCTTGGCGTTGACGAACTGGCTGTCGGCATCGCTCAGACCTTGATGCGTGTCGATAAGCTGCTCGTAGAACGCGTCCATATCCGCGATATTCGGTTCGATATTCAGTCGGCTCATGTCATTTATCCGTTGCAGGTTGCGCGTGCGACCGCCGCTTCGACGGCAGCGTGATCCAGATCGCGCCAGCGCGCGCAAACGTGCTGATCGGGGCGCAGCAGATAGAACGTGCCGGGCCGCGCATCGAATCGATACGTCACAATTCCTTCGGTATCCTCGATAATCGTTGCGCCCTCGACTGCCTGGCATTTTCCGCCGCGCGGCACCACGATCAACGGATGCACCGGAATCGCCGCTTTTGATAACGCCGCAAGTTCAGCAACGGTATGCGCGATATCGTGATCCAGCCCGCAAAAATAGAGTCCGGTGAACCTTGCGTTCGAAATCTGCTGCAAGAACCACGCGTCTTTCCCGTCGATCCGCAAAGGCGCGTCAGCGCATACCGCGCCGGGAATCATCGCGCAGGTGAAGCTGTCGCCCGCGCGATCCGCCGTATTCAGCGACGATGCCGACAACACCGCTGGCACCGACAATCGCCCGCTATTCACGATACGCCGTGCGAACGGATAGTGCTTGGCGAGCTTGAGCGTCGCGTCGCGGAACAGGCGCGATACTTCGCTTTTCGGCGTGATGAAATCGGTGGCGCGGGTCGAATTGCGGATGTTTTCATCGGCGGCGAATTCGCGTTCTGACGCGTAGGTATCGAGCAAGGCGGAAGGGGCGTCGCCATTCACGACGAGCTTCAACTTCCACGCGAGATTGTCGGCATCCTGCACGCCGCTGTTCGCGCCGCGCGCGCCGAACGGCGAGACGCCATGCGCGGAATCGCCCGCGAACAGCACGCGGCCGTGACGAAACTTATCCATTCGCATGCAGGAAAACGTGTACACGCTGACCCATTCCAGTTCGAATTCCACGTCTTCGCCGAGCAGCGCTTTGACACGCGGAATCACGCGTTCCGGCGCTTTCTCCGCGATCGGGTCCGCGTCCCAACCAAGCTGAAAGTCGATACGCCAGACATCGTCCGGCTGACGATGCAGCAGCACCGATTGATTGCGGTGAAACGGCGGATCGAACCAGAACCAGCGTTCGGCGGGAAACGGCGCTTTCATCTTCACATCGGCGATCAGGAAGCGGTCCTTGAACGTGCGTCCTTTGCTGTCGAGTCCGAGCATGGCGCGCATCGGGCTGCGCGAACCATCGGCGGCGATCACGTATTGGGCGCGCAGCGCGTACGGGCCATCGGGTGTATCGACTTGCAGTTCGACGTGATCCGCATGCTGCGTCACGCCGACGACATTGCTTTTCCAGCGCATGTGCAGATTGTCGAGCTGCATGGCGCGCTCGGCGAGATAGCCTTCGACGTAATACTGCTGAAGATTGATAAACGCGGGCCGCGCGTGGCCGGTTTCCGGCAGCAGATTGAACGTATAAATTAGTTCGTCATGCAGAAAGACTTTGCCGACGTTCCAGCTTACGCCCTTCTCCACCATCCGATCGCCGCAGCCCAGACGATCAAAGATTTCGAGCGTGCGCTTGGCGAAACAGATGGCGCGCGAGCCGCTGGACAACGTGTCGTCGTTATCGACGAGAACGGTGCGCACGCCCTGCTGCGCGAGATCGATGGCCACGGACAAGCCAACCGGCCCCGCGCCGATCACGACGACGGGATGGATCGACGTGTTTTCAATCGCTGGCGTGTACTCGAACCGATGTGTCTGGTAGTCGATCGGCATGCGTGTCTCCGGAATCCGTGATTAACTTATAGCAAGCGTTATTGTTATTTGCGAATGTGAATATTCTAGGCCGGTAGGATGGCGAGGGAATCTGTGTTTACCCGTAGATTGGTTGGGACGAAAAAAAGCGGGGAACACGTTCATGTTCCCCGCTCTCGGCATCTCAGGCTTTGTACGTCGCTTACCAGTGGTAATTCATGCCCGCAAACACCTGCCGCCCGTAGCCGAACGCGCACCAGCTACCGTAATAGCAGGACGCCACGTAAGACTTGTTGAACAGGTTCTGCGCATTCACATACAACTCCGCGCCCTTCAACTGCGGCGCGGCGCGGCCCAGGTCGTAGCGCGCGGTGGCATCGACGAGGAAAAAGCTCTGGAGTTTGAAGCTGTTGTCGGAGCTATACGTCTGGCCGGTGTAACGGCCGCCCGCGCCCAGCGACAAACCCGCGAGCGGTCCGCGATCGATCGTGTAATACGCCCACAGCGAAGCCTCGTTCTGCGGCACCGCTGGCAAGTGCTTGCCTTCGAGTCCGCCGTTGTCCTTCGTGTAGATGGTATTCAAATATGTATAGCTTGCGGCCACGTCCAACGAATTCGTCAGACTCACCTTCGCTTCGAGTTCGACACCGCGTGTACGCGCTTCGCCCGATTGCGACTGGAAATTCGGATTGGTGGCATCGATCGTGAGCAGATTCGAGCGCGTGAGTTGGAACAGCGCGGCGGTGAACATGGCGTTGAAGCCCTTCGGCTGGAACTTGAGGCCGACTTCATATTGATGCCCACGCTCCGGATCGAACTGCTTGCCGTTGATATCCGTACCCGCTTGCGGCGTAAACGATTGCGTGTAACTCACATACGGCGCAAAGCCATTGTTGAACACATACGACAGCCCCGCGCGATACGTGAACGCGCGATCGAACTGGCTCGAATATTCGTTGTACGTAGTATTGTTAGAACTGCTGCTGGCCCAGTCTTCGCGCGCACCGAGCGTCAGCACGACATTGCCCCAGCGCGCCTGATCCTGCGCATACACGCCGTATTGCGTGCCGCTCAGAATCTGGTGATATCGATCGGGCGGCGTGATTGCCTGATGATTGTTAGGCGCAAAAATATCGAGCGATGGCGCGGTGCCGAAGCCCGCGTCGAAGTTGCTTGCGTAGTGCTGGTAATCGAAGCCGAACAACAGCGTATGGTCGATCGGACCGGTGACGACATTGCCTTCGATCTGGTTATCGAATTGAACCGTGTTGAGATTGTCTTTCGATGCCGCCGTGCCGCGATCCAGTGTGCGCAAATCGTCCTCCAGCGCGGAGCCGTACACGCTCTTGTAGTCCTGCGCGAGATGGAACAATCGCCCGTTCGATCGCACCGTCCACGCGTTATTCAGCTTGCGCTCGAATTTATAGCCAACGGATTCCTGCACGCGATTGAAGCTCTCGAAGCTCGTATCGCCATCATAGAAGTTGCTCGGCAGCTTGCCGTACGGGTCATACAAGACCGTGCCTTGCGGCGGCACGCTGCCATACGCGGTGCTCTTCGGGTCGTGTTGATACAGCGTGAATAACGTGAGCGATGTCTTGTTGTCCGGACGCCACGTGAACGACGGCGCAATCGCAATGCGCTCGTTTTTCGTCGATTGAACCTGCCCGTCTTCCGAACGCGCAATGCCCGTCAGCCGATACAGATAGCGGCTATCGTCTGCAATCGGCCCGGAAAAATCGAAAGTGGCTTGCTTGTGCGCGTAGTTGCCGAACTCGATGCCCACTTCATGCAGCGGCTCGACCGTCGGCAGCTTGCTTTCCTGTTCGAGCAGCCCGCCCGCTGCCGCCTGACCGTACAGCACGGAGACCGGCCCTTTCAGCACTTCGACGCGATCCATCAGATACGTGTCGATCTGCGGCGTCGCGTACCACTGGTTGTCAAGCAGCTTGAGACCGTTCCAGTATTTGTCGGCGTCGAAGCCGCGCACCTTGAGCATGTCGTAACGGGTCGCGATACCGCCGCGCGTTTCCGGCGTCACGCCCGACACATAGCGCACCGCCGCGTTCAACGTCTGCGCGTTCTGCTGATCCATCTGATCGCGCGTCACGACGGACACCGACGCGGGCGTTTCCAGCAGCGACGTGCTGGTTTTGCCGGCGGTGGTATCGCGGGCGACGTAGCCTTTGGTCACGCCGTAGGGCTGATCCTTGTCGCTTTCCGCCGTCACTTTCACGGCCGGAAGCGTGCTGTCGGCGGGTGCGGGCGCGGCGCTGTCGGTGGATTGCGCGTAGGCGAGCGGCGCGATGGCGAAAAGCAAGAGCGCAGCCGCCCTCGCCGGCCGCAGCAATGCAGTCGGTCCCGATACTCCTGAAATCATCCTGGCTTTCTCTCTCTAAACGTCGTTGCTAAATGCGAATCATTGTTATTTGAGGGCGCATTTTGCCGCGACGCTTTATCTTTGTAAAGAATCTTTACGAGAGATTGCGTACGTCCGACGGTTCAGAAAGCGAGTTCGAAGTCGGCCTGTGCGCCGACGCGCAGTTCTCCACCGCTGCCCGACACGACGATCGCGTTCTGCCCGAACGTCAGCCCGCCATCGACACGCGAATTCGCGCGCCAGCCGGCCATTGTGTCGAGCGGTTCGTGCGGCCAGTGCGGATCGCGCTCGCCGCTGGTCTGATCGATGGTGGTGATCGGACAGCGCGCGCACGGCTTGGCCATGCGCAAGGTGATATCGCCGAGCGAGAGCGTATCGATGAAATCTTCTTCGAACGCGTCCAGTCCGCTCAACACGATGTTGGGCCGGAAGCGCGTCATGGGAATCGCGGTTGCGCCTTTGCTCGTGAGGCGCGCGTTGAGATCGTCGAGCGAGGCTTCGTTGGTTACCAAAATGGGAAAGCCATCGGCGAAATGCGTGGGTGCATCGACGTCGAGCGTCCACTTTTTGCTGGCGAGGCGCGTGACGTCATCGGCGAAACGCACCAGACGCACCGGCGTGCCGATCGCCGCTGAAAACCAGCGCGCGGCTTCGTCGCCCTCGTCGAGCGCGTCGAGTGAATCGCTCCAGACGCTGACGGCTTTGCGCTCGCGCGCGCCGGTCGGATCTAGCGGAATGACGAGCGGCGTCTCGGCGACGGGCGCGGTCAGGATCAATTCGCGCGCCGTCAATTGCGGACGAATGCGCGCCATCACCGCGTATTCGCGCTGCGATACGAAGCGGCCGGTCGGATCGACGACCATCCAGTGGCGGTCCCACGGCAACAAACCGTGCGGCGTGAGTTGCACGGTATCGAGCGGAATGGCGCCGCAGGATTTGACGGGATAGATATAAAGCGCGCTGATCGTGGGCATGGCGGGCGGTGGATCGGGCAAAAATCAGATTGTCCTGTGACCGAAATCGGCGCGCAAGCAACCCCTCACGGACTCAGGTTAATACGAATCATTTGCATTTGCGACGTGTTTGACCGATCATTCGGCCATCACTTCAAGCCGATGCAACCATGTCCACTGCTTCACGCCACGCCGACGCGCCTGCCGCGTTGCGCTCGCTGCTCTCGCGCCAGTCGCACTGGCCGCTCACCGAACGCGATCAGTACGTACGTGAATGGACGGGCAATCATGCATAAAAGCACCCTGATCGACGATGCCCTCGAACACTATCCCGACGGCAGCGACAAACTGCTGATCGACGCCATCCGCGCGTGGTTCCGTCCGCACTGTGATGCGGTGCGCGGCCACGCAACCTGGCAAGACGTGCTGTGCGATTGCGGATCGACGCGCGACGGCATGCACTGCTTCGATATGCTGATGCGCGAATGGGTGAGCACCGCGCAGCGTCCGCTCGATGTGCGCTGCCGTTGCTGCACCGAATTCGCCGCGGATGAAGTGCATTTGCTGCATGCGGTCGCGTGCTTTCAATCGAACGACTGGCTGGCGGCGCGCGCGTTGTTGCGGCAGTGTTTCTCGCCGTCGTGCATCGACCGGTTATCGGATATCACGCACTGGTTTGCATTGATGCTGGGCGATACGGGCGTCGCCGTGCGCAACCGCGAGCGGCGCGTGACGTATCTGCATTAAGCGTTCGCGCGCATGCTCTTCAAGCGCTGTGAGCAGATCATCCCGCCGGCTGAACGATTCGATGTGCCCCGCTCATCATCCTGCGCGGCACATGCGGCGCATTCTGTGCGATGAAATCCAGCTCGTCGCGCACGATATCGATATCGCGCAGGTCGTGCATAAACGGATCGCATGCGTGAATGGCTTCGAGCCGCCGACGCACCGCGCCGTATCGCGCGCCCGCTCGCCTGTGCAATTCGGCGCGCTCGCTGTATCGCAGGAAGGTTTGCAAGGAGGCGAGCAAAGCCGCGCACAAACTCGTCAGGCCAATCACGATACGCATTTGCGGCGCCACCGCGATCGCCACGAGTGAGAGAAACGCCGACGTGCCCGTGGCCGCTGTAATCGCAATCACCGCGAGGCCGAGGCGTCTCCCGCGCGCGGTAAGTTGATCAGCCATCGTGTAGTGGCGCACTTGTGAATCGCGGGCGCGGCGAATCCATTCGAGGACGAGCGCGCGAGCATCTTCCGGTGGATCGTACATTTTGATTTAAACGCTGTATGGATATACAGCATCGTATTGATCCATCACGACAGAATATGTCCCGATAGAATCGTCGCAACACTTTAAGGACCGCGACGTCATGCTTACCGAAACCCCGCTCGGCACGTACATCCATCCGGTCGATTCGACCGCGGGCGCGTGGACCGTCACGCATGCGGACAGGCCGCACATGTACCGCATCGTGCATCGCTTGCCGGATGGCGTGGCGCGCGTGGATACGCTGGTCGATCCCGACAATCTCGAATCGAAATTGCAGAAGTGGGCGCGTGAAGGTTTTGTGCGTCATGTGCCGGAAGAGACTGACGCGCGGCCGGAGCGGCATCGCTTTATGCAGGCATTGAAACGTGTTTCAAAGGATACCGAAGCAATTGCGTTTTCCTTGCCGAACGGCGCGGGTGGTCCGCTCGTTCCGGCCGTCGATCCCGCGTATCTTTTCACATCGCGCACGCACAATGTGCTGCTCGATATCGGCGAGAACCGGCGCATTTTGCTGGTCGGACATACTGGCACGGGCAAGACGAGTTTGATCGAACAGATTGCCGCGCAGACGAATCAAGGCGTGCTGCGCTCGAATATGAACGGACAGACGACGGTGGGCGATTTCGTCGGCTTCTGGACCGTCAAAGGCGGCGAAACGATCTGGATCGACGGCGTGTTGCCCACGGCCATGCGCGAAGGTCTATGGCTGATCATCGATGAAGTGGATTTCGCGGAGCCTGCGATTCTCGCCGTGCTGACCGCCGTGCTCGAACCGAACGGCCGCTTGCTGCTGAAGGAAAAAGGCAATGAAATCGTCGCGCCGCATGCATCGTTCAGGCTGTTTGCCACCGCCAATGCGGTCGGCGCGATGAGTCAGTATCGGCATTTGTATCAGGGCGCGAACGTGATGAACGAGGCATTTCTCGATCGATGGCGCGTCTATCAGATCGACTATATGCCGCCTGCCGATGAAGCGCGCGTGCTGATGCGCCGCTTCGGTGATCGCCTCACCGACGACATGGCGACGACGCTCGCCGCCATCGCTGCCGATTGCCGCGAAGCCTTCGTGCGCGAGGATCTGTCCAGTGCATTCTCGACGCGCCGTCTTATCGACTGGACCGATCTGATGCTGCGCACCGGCGATCCTGAAAGCGCCGCTGGCCCGACCATTTATGCGAAGGTGACGGCGGAAGATGCTGCGCTGATTCGCGGCATCATCGCGCGTCATATTGCGTTATGAGCGATTCCAACGCCCTCGCCAGGCTCGCGCGCACGCTGGCGCACCGGCACGATCTTCAGGTGATGTTCTCGCCCGAAGGTCCGACGCTGCGCGATAACGTGATCGTGCTTCCGGAGGCATCGGGCGCGGATGGATACCTCGATATGCTCGTCGCGCGCTTTATGCACAGCGATATCGATTTACTAAGCACAACGAGCGATACCACGCGTGTGATTGCACAGGCTATCGACGATCGCCGCGCGTGCCGCGTTCTCATCGAGCGATATCCCGGCGCGGAAGCGTTTCTGCGCGCGATGCGTCGTCATCGCGCGGAACACGTCTTGCGGGAATGGGACGCGCTGAAGTGGCGCGATCGTTTGTCATGGCGCATGGAACGCGTGCTGTGGAATGAATCGGCGACGCGTGCGGAAAGCAGTCCATCGCTCGATTCTGCATTGGAAATTACGGGAGATTTGCTTGCACAATCTCGGGCATGCTTATCAACTGCAGACAGCGTGCGGCTGGCCGGTTTAATAGTCGAACGCGTGCGCGCGCTCTCGGCAGGCGGTATCAACAATATGATGTTCTCCGCCGACAGCGAAGACGGCGACGCGCGAGAATTCGACGCCGACGCATCCACGCACGGCGCACATAATCCGTTATCCAAACTATCTGATGCCGACATCGACGCCCCTTCGCACAAGCCAACATACACACGCCCGCAACGCTCCATTCCCATCACAACGACATACGACCGCGTCACCGATCTCACCGGTCAGGGCGATGCCACCGCCTGGCGCAAACTCCGCGCCGCCGCACGCATGCAAACCGAACCGCTGAAAGCACGCCTCGAACGCGCGCTCAAAGCCGATGAGCAAACGCACTGGAAACGCGAGCAGGAACGCGGCGAAATCGATCGGGCATCGCTGGCGAAACTTGCCACATCGCCGGGATATCGCACGCCGTTTCGTCAGCAGCGCAATCGCCCTGGACGCGATGCCGCCGTCACCTTGCTGATCGATCGAAGCGGTTCGATGGCGGGCCGCAAGATCGAACTCGCGCGCCTGTGCGCCGCCGCGATTGCGGACGCGCTCGTGCAACTCGGCTTCGCTGCCGAAGTGCTCGGCTACAGCTCGATCGAAGACGCCGATATGCGCGCGTTTCACGATCAATGGATCGCGCAGGGCAATGCGCCGCACGGCTTCAATCGTTTCGTAGAACGATTGGATTTCGAAGTCTACAAACGATTCGATTCGGAGAATATGAGCGGGCTTGCGCGCATCGAATGCGGACATGAAAACCCCGATGGCGAAGCGCTGACATGGGCAGCCGAACGTCTGCTCGCACGACGCGCACGGCGTCGCATTCTGATGGTGCTGCAAGACGGTTATCCCGCCACCGGCGATGGAAACCCCGCTATTTTGCGGACCGATTTGCGATTGCGCATCGATGAGTTGCTGGCGCGCGGTGTCGAACTGATCGGCGTCGGCATACTGGATGATGCCGTTGAACAGTTCTATCCGACCAGCATTGTCGTGGCGGAGATTCAGCAGTTGCCTGCGGCTGCGTTCAACGTGCTCGGCCGCACTTTGCTGAGCCGCAGATAAGCGCCCGAATTACAACGCTGCGTCTTCGATCAGCGATGCCTTCACCGCGCGAATGCGTCGGTCTACGAAATAACCACCGCCCTCCGTATAGCGCAGATAAAGCCGGCTGCACGTCGAGCACGCCCACACATCGCAGCGGTTATAGGGAAAGTAGCGCGGCGCGATGGGCGCGTCCGGCGACCAGTAAGGCGAACTTCCCGGCGGATACTCCGCGTAAGTCGGCTCGGGATCGTCCGGCGATATGAGCGTGCCGACTTGCACGAGTGTGGATTCATCGAGCGATAAGGGCTGCGATTGCCAGCCGTCCAGCGGCGTTTTCGTGCAATCGCAGGCCACGTTCTGCGACTTGCGCTGCGCGTCTTGCGCGAGTTCGATCAGTTCTGCAGCGTTCAATAAGCGATGCATGGCGGCTCAGTCCAGGAACGTTATCAAAATTCGATCAGCGCGAAATCTTCCTTGCCGACATCGCAGAGCGGGCAGCGGAAGTCATCGGGGACATCGCACCAGCGCGTGCCCGGCGCGATGCCGTGTTCGGGATCGCCTTCGGCTTCATCGTATATCCAGCCGCAGATCAGGCAGACCCACTGTTTCAGGTCATTATCGGCCGATGCAGCGGGTTTGACGTCGGGCGCTACGTCTTCAGACACCGGATCAAGCGTCACGACGAGCGGATCCGCACCTTTCACCGGATCGCGCGCGAGCCACACGCTTAATGCGTCGTGCAGTTTACGTGCTTCCTCTGCGGTGAGATCGACCCAGTAAGGATCGCCTGCGCCGCTGTTCAGGCGGTTCGGTGAGAATTGCAGCTCGAGTGCCGCGCCCTTCTTGTACATGCGTTTCCGTTCGTTTCAGATACTTATTGGTATCCGAATACTAGCACGTCTTTCAACTCGTTCAGATACTTGCTAGTATCCGAACGCACGTATCGATGTCGAGGAAATCAAGCATGGTAAGACTATCCCGCGAAGAAAATCAGGCGCTCACGCGCGCACGGCTGCTGACGGTCGCAAAGGAACACTTCGCGCGCGAAGGATATGCGTCGTCATCGCTGGATCGGATTGCGGAAGACGCGGGCTTCAGCAAGGGCGCGGTGTATTCGAATTTCGCGGGCAAGGACGAATTGTTTCTGGGCGTGCTCGAAGAGCACGGACGCATCAGCGTCAACGAGATTCTGCAAGCGGTGAAAGGCGCGGCGGATATCGAAACGGCGATCGACCGGATTGCGGCATGGGCCACGCGTAATTCGCGTCATGGCAACTGGCCCATGCTGATTCTCGAATATTCGCGCGTGGCGCGACCCGACGATATCTTCCGCAAATCGCAGGAAAAGGTGCTGCGCGCACAGTGGAAAGCGCTCGGCGAACTGCTGCTCGAATTCGATACGACGCTGGAAATCAAGCCCGAAGTGCTGGGCGCGCTGGTCTTCGAACTGACCTACGCGCCCGCGATGAGCTTCGTCGGCAAACCCACTTCGGGCGATCTGTTACGCGCCGCATTGCGCGGCGTATTCGGTCTTTTACACGTCAAGCGTGAAGGTCGCGCTCGTTGAGTGGCCGCACGTTTTCGCTTTCGATTTCAGTCTCATTCAAAGCCGCAGCGGTTTGCACTTTGAAGTGACGCACCCACAAAGCGGTGAGAATCGGCACGAGAATGGCGGTGACGAGGCACGCCGTTGCGACCATCGCGGTAGCGGCAGGCACGAGTGGCTTGAAGCGCGGAATCATCTCACCAATGATCGCGGGATTCGCCACCGCCGCGCCCGCCGTCGACGATGCCGCGAGTCCCGCCGCGCCATTGCCGCCGCCAATCCAGCGATCCGCGAAAATCAGCGGAATGCCCGTCACCACGATCACGCCGAGACCGAGCAACACGCCCGGCACGCCGCTCGTCGCAATCACATGCAGGTCGATGCCGTTGCCCAGCGCAAAGCCGAAAAACGGAATCAGCGGATGCACGCAGCGGCCGAATAGTTCGCGTAACTGACTATCCAGATTGCCGAGGGTGAAGCCGATCAAAAAAGGCAGCACCGCGCCCACGAACAGACGCGGCTCGAAGAACGCCACGCCCGTTACGCCGAGGATCAACATGCTGATGAGCGGTCCCGATTCGATCGACATCAACACGAACGCGCCCGCCTCTTCGCGCGTGCCGTATTGCTGCATGACGGCGGCATAGAGACCGCCGTTGGTCATGTCCATCGACGTGGTGATGGCGAGCACGGAAAGCCCTGCAAACAGGCCCGTTTGCACGCCGTCGATCGGAATGAAGCGTGCCGCGATCAGCGTCATGATCCACGCGACGGCCATCTTCGTGACCAGCAGCGTGCCGGACTTGCGCAACACTACGCCCGTTGCGCGCAAGTCGATGGTCGCGCCCATGCAGAAGAACCACACCGCGAGAATCGGCACCGTGCCGGTGATGAGGCCATTGGTGAACGAGCCGAAGTATTTGCCCGCGTTAGGCGCGAAGGTATGCACGCATGCGCCGAGAATCAGCGGAATCAGCATGAGTCCGCCTGGCACGCGATCGATCGCCTTTTTGATATTCACGTCTCCTCCAAGGGCTTTTTAGCCCAATTATTGGGTTTGCATTCGTATGTGATTCAGCACTTCATGAGTTGGACAAAACAATCCATAAGTAACGTATGGCGCGCATGTTCGCAACGAGGGCTTTCACGCCCTCGCTCAGCGCCGATCCGCGCGTTTGAGTATGCTGTGCG
Source organism: Caballeronia sp. BR00000012568055 (assembly GCF_029439455.1). Taxonomy (GTDB): domain Bacteria; phylum Pseudomonadota; class Gammaproteobacteria; order Burkholderiales; family Burkholderiaceae; genus Caballeronia. The sequence goes on from NZ_JAQFVG010000052.1 coordinate 31,056, forward strand.
TGGCATCTGCGTTGCGCCTTGCTGCAATGCAGATGGTCATCCACCGACACGCAAAGGAGTCTCGAATGGCAATCGAAAAGGTCCTGTACACGGCTCATGCTCACGTCACCGGCGGACGCGACGGACGCGCGACGATCCCCGACAGCAAGCTCGATCTCAGCCTCACCACGCCGAAAGAACTCGGCGGCGGTGGCGGCGACGGCACCAATCCCGAACAACTCTTCGCGGCGGGCTACAGCGCGTGCTTTATCGGCGCGATGAAGTTCGTCGGCGCGCGCGACAAGATCAATCTGCCGAAGGATCTGGCCGTGGACGGCAGCGTGGGCATCGGGCAGATTCCGAATGGCTTTGGAATTGAAGTGGAGCTAAAGATTTCGCTACCGGGAATGGATAAAGCGGAGGCGCAGGCGCTCGTCGATAAGGCGCATATCGTGTGTCCTTATTCGAATGCGACGCGCAATAACATCGACGTGAAGTTGACGTTGGTTTAAGCGGCTTCGAATTTTTCATGCGGCGAGACTTCGGTCTCGCTTATTTTCGCTCCTTAATAATGAGGCGACACTCAATAACGCGGTATTTCATCCGTTAAAAGCAGCAAGGCAAAGCATTGCGATTGGCGCATCGGCAAACTCGTAACGGCAATAAATTCCGCAGCGGTAATAGTGTTGTGTCTTAACATCAGGCAAAAGAAATTTTTTCGGTACTTATTGCCAATTCTTTGCGCTAGTGTGATTTGGAAAGCAGTCCCTAATTTCTCAAACGCATAGAAAAATTTACAGCGCGATCGTGCTGATGACGTCCAGACGCCCTGTCGCTCCCGTGCCACAGGCAAAACTCAGTCATCGAATGAACCTTTTTAGAATATTTTACTTTTCGACGAAAACGATTGCGCAGATGAATCCACCCTCAAGCAAAGGTTTGCCTCTGTAACATTGTGTTGCGTCCGGTCGGACAATTCAGCAGAATCCATTTCGTGTTCAGAAACGTCCGAAGACGGCTTCCGGAACACCACCCGGTAACGCCACCTCAACGGTTTAAACGGTCCGACACCATGATGCGCGACAGCCAAACCCTCGACTCGATCCGCGATTTGAATCTCTCCTATCTGCTGCTGGCGCAGCGTCTTCTCGCCGAAGATGCCGATGCCGCGCAGGCGCGTCTGGGTCTGTCGGCCGAGATCGCCGGTACGCTGGCTCAATTGACGCCGGCGCAGACGGTGCGGCTGGCTTCGTCGTCGCAAGTGCTGTGCTTCTTCCGCCTCGGCGGCGATGCGCTGCTCGAAGGGCTGGCCAGCCTCACGGAGCGCACGCAGCGCGCCGTGGCTGCCGGTATCACGTCCAGCGCTTCGCTTCAGGCAGCCTGACCATGAGCACGACGCCCACCAAAAGTCTCGCCGATGACGCCAGCCAGGTGCTTCGCGCCGTCACGCTGATTCGCCTCGGCGCGCGCATGCAGGTGCTGGAATCCGAATTCCCGAAGCTCTCGCGCGATCGTCTGATTCGCCTCTATCGCGAGGTGAAGGGTGCGTCGCCGCCCAAGGGCATGCTGCCGTTTTCGGCGGACTGGTATCTGACGTGGGCGCCGAATATCCATGCATCGATGTTCGCGAACGTGTACGCGTTTCTCGAAGAAAACAGCAAGGAACTGGATCGCGTCGATCTGCTCAGCCGCGCGTACGGTCTGTATGCCGAGCACTTCGAGATGCAGAACGAGCCGCTGCAAATGGATCTGACACGCGCGTGGACGCTGGTGCGCTTCAAGGAAGCGGGCATGCTGCGGATGGTCGGTTGCAAGCGTTGCCGCGGCAAGTTCGTCGCGCACTCGCAGGACAATAATCACGGCATGGTGTGCGGGATTTGCCAGCCGCCGTCGCGTGCGGGCAAGACCAAGGCATCGAAAATTGCACAGCAGGAAGGTGCGACGATTCAGGCTAAAGCCGCCTGAATTTTTTTCCAGCATGCGGACGCCGCGCGTCCGCATCGCAATTCGTTGATGAAAATTGGCTAGACAGTTAGTTGCATCACAATTGTTCGGATACCAAACTAACTAAAAACCCGAATGCCGCCGTTCAAACACATGCAACACAATCGCAAGCAAACGCAACACGATTGAAATAAACACGACGCAAAAACGTCAAGCGCGAGTAAGCGCCACGCAAGTGAACTGACTTAGGTGCGCCATTTGATGGTGGTCAAATCCGGGCCGAGGCTGCAAGTGCCCCACACCGTTTATCAAGCGTCGCTTGAAAACGCGGATCCACACTCAAATAACGACACCCGGAGTCTCATTCATGTTTCGTCGAGCCTTAATCGCTGGCGCGGTGGCTGCTGCCGCAGTCAGTCTGTACGCATGCGGCAGCGATCACGACAACTCAACCCCGCAGGACAAGCTCGCCACCGCTACGCCGATCAAGCATCTGGTGGTGATCTTCAACGAGAACGTCTCGTTCGATCACTACTTCGCCACTTACCCGAACGCAACGAATCCGGCGGGCGAACCGTCGTTCACGGCAGCCGCGGGTACGCCGACGGTCGCCGGTTTGTCGGGCTCGCTGCTGACGGCTAATCCGAACTTCACGAATACGCTGAACGGCACGGCCGCGGCGAATCCGTTCCGTCTGGATCGCACGCAGGCGGCAACCGCCGATCAGAATCACGCTTATACGGCTGAGCAGCAGGCCTATAACGGCGGCGCGGCCGATCTGTTCCCGAAGTACACGGGTAAGGGCACGAGCGGCGGCGCGGGCGCATTCGGCACTGCGGGTCAGGTGATGGGCTACTACGACGGCAACACGGTCGCCGCGCTCTGGAACTACGCGCAAAAGTTCGCGATGAGCGACAACGCCTACACCGACACCTACGGCCCGTCCACGCCCGGCGCGCTGGAAGTGGTGTCCGGCCAGAACAACGGCATGCAGATCGTGAAGACCAGCAAGCCGGTGTTCAATCTGACGACCGCATCGGGTTCGTATTACGTTGCGGACGGCCAGGGCGGTTTCACGATGATCAACGACGTCGATCCCGCCAACGATCTGTGCTCCAGCACGACCGATGTGGCCATGATGACCTCGAAGAACATCGGCGATCTGCTCAACGCGAAGAACGTGTCGTGGGGCGGCTTCATGGGCGGCTTCAATCTATCGACGACCAACAGCAACGGCACAACGGGCTGCAAGCGCAGCACCGTTTCGCCGGTCGTGGGTCAGGCAACGGCCGACTATGTCGCGCACCACAACTGGTTCCAGTACTACGCATCGACGGCGAATCCGCAGCATTTGCGCCCGAGTTCGACGGCGGCGATCGGTTCGTCGGTTGAATCGGATGGCAAGACGGCTGAACCGGCAAACCATCAATACGATACGGATGATTTCTTCGCAGCGGTCAAGTCGGGCAACTTCCCGTCGGTGAGCTTTTTGAAGGCGCCCGCGTACCAGGATGGTCACGCAGGTTATTCCGATCCGCTCGACGAGCAAGCGTTCACCGCAAAGGTCGTCAACTTCCTTCAGCAGCAATCGGAATGGAGCAGCACGGCGGTGATCGTTGCGTGGGATGACTCGGACGGTTGGTACGACCACCAGTTCACCGCACCGACCGCTTCTTCGTTCGATGCACAAGCCGACCAGCTCAACGGCGCGGGCAAGTGTGGGTCGGGCGCGGCTCCGCTGGGCGTGCAAGGCGGCGCGGTCAACGGCCGATGCGGTCCGGGTACGCGTATTCCGTTCCTTGTGATCTCGCCGTGGGCCAAGGTGAATTACGTCGATCACACGCTGATTACGCAAGCATCGGTGGTGCGCTTCATCGAAGACAACTGGCTCAGCTCGCAACGTCTGGGCGGCGGTTCGTTCGATGCCAGCGCGGGCAGCATCATGGGCATGTTCAACTTCAGCGGCCAGGGTAACAATCCGACGTTGTTCGTCGATCCGAACCTCGGCTCGCCGGTGGCATCGGTGCCTGCGATTTAAGGCTCCTTGCCATAGCAGTTATCGCGTTGTCGCCGTTTATCGGCGACAACGCGTTTTCCATTCACGCTTCGTACCGATCGAATCAATGTCCGCTACCGTCGCAGATCAACCCAACAAGCCGGCGCCGAAAGTGCGCGTTCTTAAACACGGGCTGATCGCCCTCGTCGTGGCGGCGGGCGCGTTCAGCGCTTTCGCATTCGAGTATCCGCAATATGTGCCCGAAGCGATCGGCGAATTCGTCGAGAACACCACGGGTGCGAATGCGCATCCGATGCCTTTGCAGCGGCCTGCAGTCGCGCCTCTAAGCGCCGTCGCTCAACTCGGGCAGAAGATTTTCTTCGATAAGACTTTGTCCGCGTCGGGCCAGCAGTCGTGCGCGACGTGCCATGATCCGTCGCATTCGTTCGCAGCACCAAATGATTTATCCGTGCAGCAAGGCGGACCGCATCTGACCTTGCAGGGTTATCGGCCGCCGCCTTCGCTGATGTATCTGTATCGTCAGCCGAGCTTCAGCATCGGACCGGATGCAGGCGATGCCGACAACGCGCCCGATCTCGCCGCGCTCGCGCAAGCCGCATCCGGCACGCAGCGCGCGCAGAAAAACGCAGGCGTTGCGCCTGCCGCGCCCGCGATGGTCCCGCAAGGCGGCCTCTTCTGGGACGGCCGCGCTGATACGCTTCAGGCGCAAGCCAGCGGCCCGATGCTGAACCCGGTCGAGATGGCGAACACGAGTCTCGATCAGGTCGCCGACAAGCTCGCGCATGCGCCGTATAAGGGCGATTTCGAAAAACTCTTCGGCCCGCGCATCTTCGATACACGCGGCGGTCTCGCCGTCTCCGAAGCCATGTTCGCGGTCGCGCGCTATCAGGTGGAAGAACAGGCGTTCCATCCGTATTCGAGCAAATACGATTACTGGCTCGAAGGCAAGGCGCGGCTCACGCAAGCCGAGTTGCATGGCCTGCATCTCTTCAACGATCCCGACAAGGCCAATTGCGCGGGCTGCCATTTGTCGAAGCCGAGTCCCGACGGCCTGCCGCCGATGTTCACCGACTTCCAGTACGAATCGCTTGGCATTCCGCGCAATCCGAAACTCGCAATCAATCGGAATCCGAAGTTCTTCGATATGGGCGTATGCGGTCCCTTCCGCGACGATCTGAAAGATCAGACGCAGTACTGCAGCATGTTCCTGACGCCGACGCTGCGCAATGTATCGACCCGTCATGCGTTCTTTCACAACGGCATCTATCACTCGCTCGACGATGTGATGGCTTTCTACAACGAACGCAATACCGCGCCGCAGAAGTTCTATTCGAAAGATGCGGATGGCAAGGTCCACAAGTACGACGATCTTCCGGCGCAATACGTGGCGAATATCGACGATAAAGACGCGCCCTTCGATCGCAAGTTCGGCGACAAGCCTGCGATGACGGATCAGGATATCAAGGACATCGTCGCGTTCCTGCATACGCTGGACGACGGCTACAAGCCCTGAAAAACCGCCACACTTGTTACTCCCGGCATCGCGCGGAAAGGTTCAGACTGTCTCTTCGCCGGATCGAAATTCAATAGGAGACAGATGCCATGAGTACGATGCAGACACCGCCGGTCGTATCGAAAAAAGAATGGGAAGCGGCGTACGAAGCCTTGTTGGTGAAGGAAAAAGCCCACACGCGCGCCCGCGATGCCCTCGCCACCGAGCGCCGCCGCATGCCGTGGATGGCGGTCGATAAGTCATATCAATTCGATGGTCCGAACGGCAAGATCAGCTTCGCCGATCTGTTCGAAGGCCGTCGCCAGTTGATTGTGTATCGCGCGTTTTACGAGCCGGGCGTGTTCGGCTGGCCGGAGCACGCATGTCGCGGTTGTTCGATGGTCGCGGATCAGGTCGCGCATGTTGCGCATCTGAATGCACGCGACACTACGCTCGTGTTCGCTTCACGCGCACCGCAAAGCGATATCGCGCGATTGAAAGCAAGCATGGGCTGGCAGGATATTCCGTGGTTCACCATCACCGATGACTTCGATACCGACTTCGGCGTGAACGAATGGCACGGCACCAACGTGTTCTTCCGCGATAACGATGGCCGTATTTATCGCACGTACTACATCAACAATCGCGGTGACGAGCAAATGGGCAACACGTGGAACTATCTCGACATCACGCCTTTGGGACGTCAGGAGTTGTGGGAAGACTCGCCACAAGGCTATCCGCAAACGCCTACGTACAAGTGGTGGAATTGGCACGATAGCTATGTGGAAGGCGCAGCGCCCGACAAGAAGTGGGTGGAGATATCGGATGCGGGAGAGAAAGCATTCCGTAATCAGGACCCTTAAAAATAGCGTTGTCATGTCCGGGTAAAGCGTTGCGAATAATGTCTCACGTGCCCCCACAGGAGACAAACGACAATGGCAACCAAAACCCCGCAGGACTCCGCATCACTTGCATCGCGCCGTGGCTTTCTGAAATTCGCGGGCGCATCCGGCCTCGCTACCGCAGCCGGCGCGATGAGCCGCACGGCGGACGCGGCATCGGCAAGTGCGGATGGCACGCCCGAACAGGTTCATCTGACGTGGGGCGGAGATCCGTCGAACGAAGTGATCGTGAGCTGGGCATCGCTTGCGCAGGCCGCGCAGCCGCGCGTGCAACTCACCACGCACGAAGGACATATGCGTGTGGTGCATGCCGTGCAGCGCACTTATACGGATGGCTTGAACGGCGAGATCGTCTGCACGTATCACGCGCGTTTGCATGGCCTGCATGCCGATACGACCTACCAATACACCGTCACCGCCGATAACGACAGCAACGCCGCGCAGCCCTTCAGCGCAAGCTTCAAAACCGCGCGGCACGGACGACATCAATTTCGCTTCACGAGTTACGGCGATCTCGCCACGCCCAACACGGGCTGGGTGTTGTCGTCGCCGCAAAGCCGCTTCGCGGTGCAGGCCGTCGAGCGTTTTCAGCCCTTGTTTCACCTGCTTAACGGTGATCTCTGCTACGCCAATCTGAACCCTACGCAGCAGCCCGAAGTGTGGCGCGACTTCGGCAACAACGCGCAAACATCGGCGGCGAATCGTCCGTGGATGCCCTGCCCCGGCAATCACGAAGTCGAGTTTCATAACGGCGCGCAGGGCTTCGACTCGTATCTGACGCGTTATACGCTGCCGGACAACGGCACGCGTTTTCCGGGCCGCTGGTACAGCTTCCGCGTGAGTTCCGTGCTGTTCGTATCGCTCGATGCAGACGACGTGGTTTATCAGGACGCCGCAGCATTTGTCGCCGGTCCCGCGCCGCTCACGCCCGCCGCAAGCACCGGCAATGCGCCGATTCAACCGGGCACATCGTTCTATATTCGCGGCTACAGCAACGGCGAGCAGACGCGCTGGCTCAAAAAGACCTTGCGCGAAGCCTCGCACGATGACGACATCGACTGGATCGTGGTGCAGATGCATCAGGACGCGCTCAGTTCGTCGAAGACCGGCAACGGCTCCGACAAGGGCATTCGTGAAGCATGGCTGCCGCTGTTCGATCGATACGGCGTCGATCTCGTGCTGTGCGGACACGATCACGACTACGAGCGCAGCCATCCGGTGCGCGGCTGCAATCATCACGCTGGCCGCGATGCGACCACGGGCCAGCCCGTCGATACCTTGCAGCCGCGTCCGGTCAGCACATCGCAGCGCGCCAACGATCCGATCGATACCTCGCACGGCACGGTGCATCTGATTCTCGGTGGCGGCGGCACGAGCGCGCCGCTCGATGTGTACGGCCTCGATCAGGGCACGGGCTTGCCGCAGGCGCAAATCTTCACCAAACCCAATCATCCGGTGGCGAGCACGACGACCGCGGGCGCGTTCGTGCGCCCCGTCGCGGATGCAGTCGAAGATGCGATCTGGTCCGCCCAGCGCGATACGGGTACGGGCTACGGCATCGCCGTATTCGATTGCGATCCGGGCGAGCACGGCGGCAAGACGACCATCACGATGAACTACTATCACGCGCCAGGCGCGGACCAAACGCCGACCGCCGACTACGAGTTGTTCGAGACGATCGTGCTGGAAAAGCGCTGTCGCCGCTGATTTTTCATGATGCGGAATTGAGGTCCGGTTTTTGAAAATTCACGCTGCATGGCAGCACGCGGTCCGTTGCATATGCGTGGATCGCGTTTCTTATCGTG
>NZ_JAQFVG010000053.1:0-7423 GCF_029439455.1 Caballeronia sp. BR00000012568055
GTAAACAACTAAGGAATAATAGACTGACTCAAGATAAAATGAATCCCATGATGCTACTAGGTAAATATCTTTCTTTCTCTGTGTTTCGTGGTAATACTATTTGTAATGTGTCTAATCTTGGTTTGACTAGTAGATGTTATTCTACTTTACCAGTACCAGAGAAGTCTATTAATTACATTTCTTTCTGTGCAAGAATTTACGTACATTTTCTTTTGTCTAGTGCAATTTTCGTTAATGCATAACGGGCTACTCCCCGAAAATGCCTTTTGAAGTTGGGGCTAAGAATCTTCCTTGCTCGTCCTCATGGTATGATAACTAAAAGGTAAAGACGAGTTGATCTTCCCCGCCTCGTAAGTTGCAAGTGTTATTGGATCTACGATGTAAGTTGGGAAAAGGTGTCCCTTCTCTGTGTTTAAAATGTGCCCAATGTTAGTTGAATGTTGCTACGGTGCCTTCCCTCAAGGTTGGATTGTCTGACCCTGATTGGAATTCGAATCCTGGAATTCCCGTTGTGGGTTGTCGATGCGAGTATGGAATGAGTTTGCCCCCTTTTCGGTTGGTTCTCGTGTGTACCGCCCCTCGAGGACCAACCGACAGTCTTTGATGCGAAGCCACTTATTGAATAAAACGTCAAAAGAATAACCTATAATATAGGTGATTGCTGTGTGGTGTTAGATTAGAACAGAAAGGTGACCACATCTAGTTCCGAGGTTGGCTTAACCTAACTTGATGACACGCTTATAGAGTTTTCTTTCGGGCCTGAAATGCTGCGTAAAGTTTCTTTCGGTGATCAGTCATTCTGGATCCCTGACTCGTCTCATTCAGGGCCTTTGGCCTGTTCATTGGGTCAAATCTGTCTGACATCGTCCCTTCTCTTGATCTACTTCGGTTACAACCCGATAGTGAGTATTGAGGGGCAAAGATGGCTTTCGGTTGAGACTATTGATCTGGTATGGCAAAGCCCTTTTCGAAAGGGCAGGTAGGGTCCCAGTCCTGCTATATACGAAATACTTAATAGCTAACGGCCGTATGGCATCTATCTATCCATGCTGAAGTTTTTGAGACTGAGGGGTTGGATCTAGGGGTAATGCGCCAGGTGCTGTAGCGAATCGTCTTCTTTGAAGTTTCTCAAGGACGACTATCCTCTTTCTACGCTACGAGGAGTTGGAACGCTCGCCCATAGGATAAAACGAGAAGGTCGGGCAAAGGCTGATGCCAGCACTGGTCCTTTTGAAGCTGATAGCATGCCCTGCAAGGTTCCGGAGAAGAGCCGCTTTGCCGGAAGGTACTACGCCCGCCCCGCATCCCAAAGAGCGAGATGAGGGACCACTTCGAGGATTCCTCCGATGAGATCGTCTTCCTTGGAAGCACCCGAATGCCCGATTGAGGTCGCATTCATTCTAACTTCTTGGGATCAAATCAAGACAGAGATCGGCCTCACATTTCCCTTATAGCAGATTCAGTCCCATTGCTTGGGCGGCAGCGGGGGAGAGTGAAAAAGAAAGAAATAGAAGGTAAGGTAAAGGTAGTTAGGAGTCGGAACACCCGGCACATTGGAGGATTGGACTTTGGCCCGATTGGGCCCATCTATTTTGACTTTCTCGTCGTCAACCGATCACTCTCTTTCTCGTAGCCTGTCTCCAATTCACCACAGACTGCCTCTCCATTCCCGCTACTAACACTAAGTGAAGTCAGACGAGTCCTTCACTCTAGATTTATGGTCAAAAAGACCCCGTGGCTCTTCTAGCGAGGAGAAAGCAACTAGACCTCCACAGGTCACTGGATTAGAGGGAGAGGCGGGCTAGAGCCATCAGTACGTAGGATTAGGTAGGATCTGCGGCCAAGGTTTCAGCTCTCCCGCAGGGAAGGAAAGAGGCAATAAAGCTACGGGGCCTTAACTTAAGTTAAGCAGTGGAATCCCTTGCTACTAGCGACGAAGAGTGTAGCACTTTCTTGTGGAATAGTTAAAAACTACTATGATGGCTCCGTTGCCTTATATATTAATATAGCCCGAGTCTTGCTTGACCTCTCCTCCGAGCCTTCTTCTATTAGAACTGGGGATAGGGTGGAAAATCCAGATCAATTACTAGAGGATTTAGGTTCCGCTATCGGGCTGTCATCTGCTTTGTCGGCTTTCTTTCTAGAAAAAAAAATGTATGACAGCAGACCGGTTCCCCTAGCCCTAGGAACTGGGAAAGAGTAAGCGATAGCCCTACTACTCCTAGTGACTGGCTACTTGACTACGCTATTCAAAGCATCGAAGACTGTGTTGTAGCAGGGTACTCTTTCTTCTGTTGGAAAGTTTCTTACTTCTGCTTGCTGATAAGCTATCAGTCTTTCTGCATTTCCTCTTTGATTCCGCTGATAGTGCTAGCATTGCTGTCTATTACTAGTTCCGTTCCTGATGAAAGTACTCATCCGTGTTTAATAAATCTTTCTTACTCTTAGAGGTGAGCTCTCTGGTAAGCGAATAAGGTAGTGCTAACTATCTTTGCTACATGAGAGCAAGTAAGCATTTCGCGTGCTCCAAGCCAGATGGTGGTATCGTATATAAGAAAAGAGTTGCTTTAAAGAAAGAATCGATTCGACTTCGCGCTGGGGCATTTCCAGGTGAGTTTTCAGCTTATTGTTCTTGCTTTTTGGAATTTAGGCAGGCCGGGCTGTCCCAGAGCCAACCCATATAAAGAAGCGGGCTGGCATTGGGAATAGGCTTAGCTCGAAGGCTTGAAGTGAAGGTTTGCCCTACCTCAGCAAGAAGCTAAAGGTAGGTCTTCGATAAAGCGAGGACGGCACTTGTATTTTATAAAGACTTATAAAAGAAAAGGGTTCTACTAGTCATCGCTTGGAGCCTATTGTTTCGCGCTCCTAGTAAAGCCTTTTTTACAGGTGAAAAACTGGACTGAATGAGGCCTCAAAGTAAAGAGCTTTCTGCCCTCCCCTGGCTACCCTCACCCTGGTTCACTTGCTTGGGCAAAAGCTTCCTTCTTTTCTTGCCGGAAAGATATTTTGCTTTGGCTTTCGTTCCAGAGATGGCTTCGACCCGTAAATCACTCAATAGGAATTCTCTACTCTAGCTCTAGAACCCATAGACAATAGACTGAAAATGACGTAAGGTAAGAGAAAAGAAAGCCCCTATTTGGGCATGAGCCCTAGTACATTGACCTCTCGCAGACCTGAAACTCCAGTTTTTGGCTATTGCAAAATCTAATAATAGAGACGACCAAAGCCATATAGATTCTCAATAAGGGAGGAACGAAGTCACTCGACTTCAAGGAGAGGAACGACCTCGGCCAGCCGGCTCCTTCCTTGTCAGTTAAGTGTTCGGCCTATTGATTGACACTGGCACGACTGAAATAATAGTCCCACTATAGTTGGACCCTCTAGGCTGTTTCAGTTCGACGCTTTGATTCCGGCCGTAGAAGGTCCCCAGGTATGAGGAAAAGAGACGGAAGCTCCATTGCTTTTTTCTACATACATTATGAAATCACCACTCCCATATTTAGCAGGGGAGTCACATCGGGACTATGGGAATCGAACCCAAAAAACCAAAGAGCCCCGCCGGAAGGGGGAGAAGACTAGCTATTAAACTCCGGAAGGCGCTAACAAACCGACTCTGCTTCCCTTCGAATATGCTTTGCTGAGATTATAACTCGGGCTATTTGAAAGCTTATTAGAAGATTTTTTTTCTAAAAGAAGAAGAAAACCGGATCAATGATTCTGCCCTCTCGTCCACTCACAACAGGCAATAAAGACTTTTTTACTGCCCAGCTTGAGGTTTTTACTTAAACGGATAAAAACTTAGACTCATATTGAAACTTCAAACTTCGATTACTTATTTGAATTGAATGCAAGGGTCTTTATAGAGAGTTCAGCGGAGAATACCAATACCCCCACGCATCGTGGCCGGTTCCCTCGCCTCTATGCCCTTTCCTTCATGAGATCGCCTGATTGAAATTGAGGTTCTTAAGGGAAGCCGCGAAGCCTGTTTGAAACTCCCTTTCAGCTCCTTAGCTTTGGTTTATGCCATTCGAGAAGTCATTGTCGAAAGTTGAAAGCTAGAGATTGCTTATTACTCTTAGAAATTCCTATCCTATCTGCTTGTTCATAGCCGAGCTTCACTCCTAACCTTCCCTACTTAAGGATCGAATGTCTTAAGATTCTCTTCCTCTCTCTTCAGGTTCGGTAGGGTATCTTTTTTATTTATCCCTGAGGGCAGAACTGGGCATCAAGACCCGGAGTTTCACTCAGTCCCCCTTCCTATCCCTATAAGAAGGAAAGATTCTCTTTCATCCTTTACTCCCGAGTTAGCTTCTCTTCTGCTTCCTGTCCTCTCTAAGAGTACCTTCTAACCTGGAAGAACAGGGGGAGTTTCCCCCCGCTACTCTAATAGCTGCCTATTCTCCCCCCTCGGGGAACTGAACTCGCTCCACTCCAGAACAATGCCATGACCCGGTCGAGAGCCTTCCATGCGGATTCCTTCAAAGAGAAAGAGAGAGTTTGTATTCCCGGCATCAAAACAATCACTTCCTGGTCCGAGAACAAGAGCAATTCTTGGTCCCACCAAAACATGAACAGTCGACTCAAGAAGAGCAGGGGATATTGAAAGTCAGACGAATTCCGTCTATTCGACATTGACACAGGCTAAAAAGGAACCTAATACCTCAATCGGAAACTCTTTCTGAGCCTCGCTCTACTACAGGAAAGCTAGCATTCGGAATAGCCGTACCCGTCACTCTTATTATTATTTCATAACTTACCTCTTCTTCTCTTCTGGTCAGCTAGCCCGCCTGTCAGCTATGCAACTACTCGCTTGTCAGCTCTTCGGGGAGAGAGGCGAAGCCAATGAAGGGTATCCGGGGATCGATAGTGAAAGCAGAAGGCGGACAGGAACTCATCCCCATTACCAACAATTCCAACTTGAAGGGCTGACACCTTTGATGCAGCAAAACGAGAAGAGTTGGGCACCTCCGGAGTTTTTACCTCAGGCGGAATGCCCCTTTTCAACCAAAGGGTGGGGGAATGGGATAAGAAAGAATAAACATTCTCATTAAGAAAAGAAAGCACCCCTTCCAGCTTCAAGGGAGGTCCCACCCCAAGATGAATGAAAAAGCGTCCCAAAAAAACAACGCAAGAAAGGGAGCGCATTGAGTCACCTGAGATGCTATCTAGACTCGGGCCAGGCGCGTCAGCCACTGTCCCCACAGGTTACAAAGCAGAAAAGGAAGCAAGGGAAAGAGTTGACTTCTTCCTCTTGAGCGCAGGATAGCCACTGACTCTTCCGATTAATTAAGATATAGGACAAGCCAAAGCCAAGGTGTCAAAGTCAAGTCAGGTTCAGCAATCGACGTAACTGGTTCAAATACTAGAAGCTAGGTCATAGAAGGAGTGTAGTAACCGACCTCTACCCCGAAAGAAGGAGTTTTCTATGAAGACAGGACTTGAAAGAAGAGTAGGCTTTTGCTTTAACAATGAAGTGAAAGGGGCATAGCCTTAATGTTAGCGGGTCTGCTTTCTTTACCTCTCTTTTCATGGGGTCATCCATAAAGGAAAGGAGAGAAGATTAGGGTCCAAGCTTCCTCCAGATGTGCATGGTTGCTGAGGCAAATTAGTCCCTACATATGGATAAGCTCAATTTTAGGGTTTTGTATATGGTTGCAGATTCTAACTTGCCTGGCCATTGCCCTCAATACAGGTTGGCGCGACTGCGGGAGAATTCGGCATTTGGTTATGTCCACTGAGCTTGAGGATGGAGCTAATCCAAGCCAGTGAATTCAGGTTCCTTTCTCTTTATCTTTTATCAATGAGTATTGAATTTTTGAAGTAAAGAGGGGCTGGAAACGCAGGGTTTTGCGACATGCAAGGGAATGAATTCGGGTCCACAAACCGTGTATGTTCATAGTTGTGGAGCCTCGTATTAGTGGAGATAAAGCGGATAAAGTAAAGGCCAGGACGGATAAATCACAGAGGAGTTGGTCTCGTCCTGCAATTACTAAGAAATCACACTTTACAATCTGCCTTTTACGAGATCGAGGCATTAAAGCAAGGGCTGCTCGCTGACCAATGCGCTTTCAGGGTCCTCTCTTACCCAGGTTAGAGATTGAAAGAGCTGCTTCTTTATAAATGTAGCATGAGCGCTTATCTTCAATTCCCGTCCGGAGGTGCTAACAAGCAACTCGTCCTTACACGGGATGCTAGCAAACAAATAGATAGACGGCAGTCTCAGATCATAGCGGAGTCGAAGCCCTACGGCGAGTACTGTAAGCTCGATGACTGCATACGTAACAAAATGTCGAAGGACCAGGCCACAACTTTCCATTTTTTTTCTGTTAATGGATTGGAAAATGCATCGAATTGCATGCTGCATAATTCTTCAATTCAAACCTCCCCCGAGTTACCATAGGACCGCTAGCTACCTTTCCTCTTAGCGCTTCTTAGCATCACCCGACACTAAGAAGCTTGGCCTTAAGAAGCTAACAGCAAATAAAGGCAAGTTAAGAGTACCCTTCGAACCGGTTCCCAACCGGTCCTTCACTCTCAAGTAGCGAGTTTTCACTCTTTTGTTGCTCCTTTCTAACAAGAGTGAAAAAATAAAGGAAAGAAGAAAACGCGAGGGACTAACCAATCGGCAGGAACTCCCGAGATTGAGAGATTTATAGGGAAGGATGCCAAAGAAGGGCTAAGCACGAAAAAGGATAGAAGTTAAGAAGCGGAAAGAGAAGCCTAATTTCCTTTTTTCACTAGTGTATGGACCCAAGTTCATCAGAGGACTCATCTTACTTTGAAGTGAAGGCCAAGGCAAGGCCGGTTCACGGTAATGAATGGTGATATCGGTCGGGGCAAGCACAGCACTCGTTCCCGCAGCTAAATAAGGAAGATGCCCAGAAGGAGCTGCTATTGCTATTGAATCCCCTGCTAATCTTAGTGCTACAGAAGCAGTAGCAGTAGCAAGACGCAAGGTTTAGAATCCACTAAGGGACACCTCTCAACGGGTTAAGCCTTTTCCTAATGGCCTTCTTTCATCTTAGTTTGAACAAGTTTTATACTACTTGACTTCAAGCGCATCCAGACACACCAAGAAAAAAAGAAGCATTTCATCCGGAATCAGCAGTTTTTCGTATTTCAGAAGCTTAGAGGGGACGTTTGCTAACTCTGTCAATTCGAGTTGGAGAAGACAGGATTTCTAAGAGAAGATAAGCTAATAGCTCGGGTTTCTCCTTGGCTTACTGGATTTTCTTGTTTAAATCAAATCTGTCTGAAGTGATATTGGGGCTGTTCATTATTGCCATCTTTTTCTTCTCTTATTCTAGTTCTCCGGGGACCGGGAACTGAGAAGGAGGAAAGAAATGAAAGAACGAACGGACCTATCTCCTACCATAAACTTATATCTTTCTGTGGCTCAATGCCAGGCTAAGGGTAAATCAAT
>NZ_JAQFVG010000053.1:7457-7728 GCF_029439455.1 Caballeronia sp. BR00000012568055
TTCCATTGTTTAGTCTACGACGGCACCTCTTCCTGTTAAGGGAACCCTTACAAGAGAGAAAAGCTTGATTCAATTCTAACTGTTGCGCTTACGCCTTTAAGAGATCACAATCAATCTCTTCCAATATCATAGATCAAGAAAAGGGTTAAACCCTAACAAGCCAAGCTGCGGACAACAGATGGCGCAGCGAGAGCTGCAAGGGCTGTTGGGTAGTAAAATAAGAGTATTCAAATCATGAATGGATCAGCTAGCAGTAGTTGTAATAGCAACG
>NZ_JAQFVG010000053.1:7758-11074 GCF_029439455.1 Caballeronia sp. BR00000012568055
CGTAGTCAGAGTAGCAATAGCAAGCGGTAGCCGTATCCAAGTAAATATCTCCCATGCCAACAACTTTGCATGATACTTCATTTCCCATCCTAACATAGCCAAAATCTCCCGACGGTTCTATATTGACAGCGTAAGATTTGACTGAATAGGATTTGACGATCGTAGTATGATTCCCTCTCAGTTACACGGGGGGGTAGGATTTCCTAATCTTTCACCAGTTTACCATTGGGTAAGGCCCTAGTGTCATTCCGTCTAGCGCTAGTAGGCTTCCTTCTGTGTTTAAGGAAACAAGGGATATGTTCCAGTAAGCGACGGGATAGGAGCTTATAAGAGCAGCAAGGAAAAGTGAGCTCTCTTCTCTCCGGGCCAATTCGTTTGATAGCCTTTACAGAAAAGCAAGTTAGTTTTCAAGTCTTTAAGTCCCTTGGGGGGCGAGTTACTTTGTATCTTAAGCGAGTAGGGATTTTAGGAAAGCAATAAAGTCGGCGAGCTAATAGTATGTGAGCAAGCAAGCCCTTGATTCACTTATAATGAATAAGGAAGGATTAGCGGGACCATAGACTACGGAAGTAGCGCTTTCTACTGGTAGATTAGCATACCCGATCAGGTCCGGGGTTGGGATACCTGGTTCCAGTGCTACGAACCAGAAGTTGCTCGATAGGAAGGGCTTCTTTATAAGAAAAGAAAGATGAAATTTCTCATAATAGAGGAAAGATGGTAGCCTAGTTTGGATGAAAGGTATGCCCCAAGGCTATCCGAGTTCACAGATGTCCTTGCTTATCTCTCTTTTCAGAAAGATTGGGTGTTCATAAACGGGATATCCACAAGAAAAGTCAGAAGGAAGCATAGCTGCTAGAATGCAATCTAATTAAGCCTCCAATTCTGGTCTTTTGTTCAGGGAGAAACTTGATATCTTAGTTCGGACTAAACAAGATAGGCTGGTGAGGTAAATACTGCTTAGAGAGAGGGAAGCCAGCGCGCCAAGCTAAGCAATCCCCGTGAATAATATTATTACCGAAGTAGTCCCGCCTGTCTATGTTGAAGTAGTTTTTCCTAGCCTCTCAATGAAGGGCTCCCCTACGGGAGACTGAAAAAAGATGAATTATTCGAACGGAAAGACGGCTAGAACGCCTTAGATCTACTTGAGAATGGGTATCTGCCGAAGTGGAAGAATGCCTTAGGCCGAGTAGAACCAATGATTTCACACTCGTAACCATCGAAAAGGGAAGCCGAAGAGCTCCAATCCCTTGATTTCGTAGCCATTGCCGGGGAAGAGTCAGAAGACAGCAGGTCGGGAGGAAGCCCCAGAGGTTGGTAAAAAAGTGTGGGAAAGCCCCTCGTTTGAGTATGCGCCATCCCCCTCACTTCCAGAAAGCCGTTGAGCGTATGTGTCGCCTGAGACTTTGGTAGAACATCCGGCTGCAGAAGGCATCTGGTTTGAAGACTTGTTCCGAAACCTGTAATCATCAGAATATGCAATTACCCGATCAGAATATACAAAACTGGATCCGGAAGGAATGTCATTAAGTGAAGGAGTCCTCGTAAGCGCATAGGCAAAAGAGCTTGGTGCTCGTTGTTCACCATTTGCTGTTACACATGGGCGAGACGAAGAAAAGCCCCCTCTATATATAGTTGAGCAGCGAGAACTGCACTTGCATTAGTAGAGGCGAAACAATATACTGTCCACACTCTTGTCTGCGAAGCGAAGCAAGGCTAAACCAGTTACTCCTCTAATAATGCCATCGGCGAAAAGTTTCCTACGGCGAGCTCGAGCAGAAGGCGCAGCCGAAGGCCAATAAAGCCCTACTTCTACCCGCAAGGAAATCCAATTGGAAAAAACCTGACTGAACGTGAGGATGTTATGTCGACTTAATCCGGATTATTGGTCAATTTCGTTACTAATCCGAAAAGGTCCGCCTATAAACATCATTTTTAGGGAAATTCCCACTGAGATGATTAATAATAGAGCCTCCTTAGTTTTCTTATTAAGTTATATGGTCAAAATAGAATCCATTTTCCCCTCGATCCAACTAGAAATTTCTTAAGATAAGAAATTCTGTAGTGTAGAAAAGAAAGGAGAAATCGTTTTGATTCGAGGCGGATCCCTTTTTTCTTTGCCTTTACGAGTTGAGTAAACAAAGAAAAAAAGCTTTCTCGCTCTACTATCTTTGACTGCCTTCTGCACATTCTCATAGTTTCCAATCCTTCTGGTGATAGCATGGGATACCGGCAGTGACCTTAGTATGCTTTCTCACTTGGTTATCTCCTGTTAGGATCAGACATAAGGTTCCAGGGAATCGAATCCTTCTCCAGTATCCTATCGCCGGATGCTGATGCTCCAACAACCTCTCGCATAAAAAAAAGAGATTTCCGTTTCATTATCACATCTCACTTCTTCTCTAAAGCAATTTCACTTGCCAACTCTCAACCCCCGGCACTCCGTCCTGTCTTTGAAGTCTATTGCCTAAACCCTGCGCCAAACGAGAGTCGTGAAATAGAAAGCTTTGTCTTTTCCCTTATTCTCTTTAAACCAACCCTTAAGTCCTTCTTTAAAGCCTAAACAGGACTTCTTCCGTTGGCCAAGCATGAATGGTTCTTTGAGACTAAAGACAGTGATGGAAAACCAAAAATCTGATTGAAAATTGCGTATATAGAGATGTCTTCTCGGAGATGTCTTAACGCCCAAAGACTCCCATGCCTTTCTTGGTTGGACCAAGCCAACCGGCGATTTCCAACAAGTCTTTCTGCATTTTTAGAGGAAGAAGCGGAACTACAAGAGACCTTCCTATGGATGACTAAAGAATTGATTCTACTCAAGACTATTAAGTCTTTTTCTGAGATTGCTGCCGGGGAGCTGGAGCTTCAACAAAAGTACAATCCAGAAAGGGTTAGCAATCCACTATGTGACTCCGCAAAGGACCTACTTCATGATTCTCTCCGAAAGGGCATAGCCCAACTTCTGGAGAGACAAAACAAGCCGCTCCCCGAGAGAATGACCCACTATGACCTGGTAGATAAATTAATTGATACGCAAGTGGTAGATCAATTTATTGTGGAACCTCAGGATCTATTACGTAGAAACGATCTTTTAGAAGATCTTATTCTTTATGATGTCCACAGTTCGTGCTTTCGAACTGTGTTAACCATATTAAATGTCAATTAGTAATCACAAGCCTCATGCTGTCGGTATTTAAAACTTGTTCAGTTCTTTGATTCATTCTACATAACCACATTTCTTTTCAATAGAACTGTCCCCGTTGGTCAACAACCAAAAAAAGCGATTTCTAGTCTACTTCTTCACTACTACATTTTTTTG
>NZ_JAQFVG010000054.1 GCF_029439455.1 Caballeronia sp. BR00000012568055
CGCTATGCTTACAGCTTGGCACGGTCCCGTGCTATGCTATTTGATCGAGATTCGAAAGACCCTTCCTCGCCGCCACCTTCCTTCTGAGCCAGCCCGATTGGAATCTTGTACACTTTCGTTATCTTTCTTTTCTTGATCCAGCCTATACCTATTTCCTCTTGCTTCGTGCGGCCGCCTGTACCTCATAGAACAGAAATCCTGTTTAGGAAGCTAGCAGCCATCAAGACTGAAGGCGAGTCAAGAAGGAACGGAGAGTTTACAATTCACAACCTGGCATCCCACACAGAAGACAATTTTTATTTGATAGCAGACTTTCTTTTGTGCCAAAGGGAGTTAGAATGTGCTTTGGTTCACAGGTGGTATATCCCTATATAGATATAGATAGGCTCTGTAGTCGGGCTTAAGCCAGTTTCACCGGCAGGTACGAGCAAGAGTCTGATTAGGATTCTGCTGGAACTGCGCTCTCTATTAAGAGCAGAAAAGACTGATCACTAAAGAGATACAAAGTTGTGTAGTTCCTTTGTGCCCAGAGGACTTGAAAGAGCTTCCTTAGGATTCTACCTCAATTCAAAGTCGTAAGTCTTTCGCTTGCCTAAGGTTAAGGTAAGGGGCTCGTTGGTCTTGGTTTCGATTCCAGAGATCGAGATTCGAATTAGCTTTTTTCGAACTAAAAAGAAAGTGAGGTGAGTGAGCAAGCAACTAGATCAAAAATGGAAATAAGAGTTCTTTCACTTCCGGGAATTAAGTAGAGGATCCCGGCTTCCCTATCTGATGATTAGGATGATGCCTGAACTGGTGGAATCCCTACTAGTCACCGATGTTGGTGCCTTTTCTTGTCGGAGTAGCTACTCTTGGTGCTTTTGGCTTAAGGAAGCAAGTAAGCTGAGGGAGTTCTGTGGTGAAGGACTACGCGCTGCTAATGTCCACATTCGGTCGGTCTTCAAGTGAGTGAGTGAGATGAGGAGTTAAGAGATTCGGGTTAGCCAAGTACCATCCATTTAGCTATCGGACGATGTGATCGTCCGCCCATTATTTATTCTTCACCCCGCTTCTGGTCTTCCCACATGCAACTGGTATGCGGTAAGACAAGTCTTCATTCTACGCGGGTTAGAATATGCTCTTCCTTATGTTAGCAAGAAGGAGTCGGAAGATCAGATAGAATGCCCTGTTCAGTTTGAAAGTGAATCATATCATAATCATAGAGTGGAAGAATGGCTTGCGACAGTAAGAAAAAATGAACTTAAACCGTTCATTTACGAGCAGGGAATAGGCCTTATCCAGTGGGATCTCTTGGGTATTCCAACCAAGTACTAAAGAACCGGCGGTTATTCGGCATCTTAAAGCGAGTGAGTGGCCTTCAGAAGACGAGAAGGTTTAGAATCCTATTGTTACAATACCTATTGTTGTTGGAATATCCGTTGCTTTCGTTACCGGTCTTCTTCTTTGGCTAACTGTTTCAGTAACCGTTGTAAGCCTATCTGTTGTGAGAGTTGCCGCTGTTGGCATAGAGGCTCTTACTGTGATCGTAGAAGCTCCTATTGAATCAGCTGCACATTCATCTCTAGAGGAGCTTGTTCTCGCCTCTTGCTGCAAGAAAAGAAGGGGTTGCTATTGAATCGTCTGTGAACGAATCTGCTGCTAGAAGGGCCCCATCAAAGGAAACTGCATTCTCTCGTCTAGATCGCTTCCCAGCTTACTCAGGAAATCCACTCCCTTCCTCACTGGCCTAGCCCTTACATAGAACTGCATAGTGTTATAAAAGTCCTCCAACTGACTCACAGGGAACTCGCAGGGACCCCATTCGATCGTATCGCCTATTACTTCTTATCCGGAGAAGGAGACAGAAAGAATCCCACCAAGACTGGTATACATCTATTAATAGTAGTCCTTTGAGGCACGTTACATTCGTTACGCTCCTTAGCTCGGTAGGGGGTACAAGAGTTAGCTCGTTTGGATCGGAGTGAACCGAAAAGGGAATGTATTCAATATGCGAGTAAGAAGATTCATTTATAGGCTTGAAACCTAACTTGTCTGGAGAGCGAAATTAACCCATTAAAAGCACATTAATTAGTTAATGCTTAACACTACAGCTAAGGGAAAAAGAAGTTCATCCATACACTTAAAAAAGGAGGGGAATATTATCATCTTTTATCCTCTTTGGCTAAAAAGAGACTGCTAGCTTTCAAGATTCCTGTTTTCAAACTTGCCTAAGCTCTCCATAGCTTTATGTCTATCCTGCCGCTCTATCTCTAGCTTTCTTATTTGCTTGCTCTAGAGCTCGCAGGTTTCAAAATGAGAACTTCCTTCCCCGGAAGAGCTTACTTGCTGACTAACCCTATAGCGGGCTATCCTATGCTTTGCGCTTGCCCTTTTGATGAGGGATATTAATATATTCTTGCCGTCGCCTAAGGGGACTCCTTTTATGGGGAATACACATAGAAGCAATGGCCCCATCAATTACTCCTCATCGCCTGTGGAACCCTCTTCTAGATCATACTTCTTTCCTCTCCTTGAAGTCAAGTTCTCTTAGACTACGCTTGACCGGGACATAGAGGAGAGCTAGTATGGACAAAAGTGGAGGTTCTTTCTCAGGGCGTAAGGAATAGCACGCAAAAGACAGCCTGGAAAGACAAAGATAGGATTTCATAATCTAATTAAAAGCGGTGGACATGCAACTCCGGGAAGAAATTGAGACTTTGACTTTGGACGATAGCGAGTGGGAGCCCCTAGGCAGCTTAACTAGAATGCCCCT
>NZ_JAQFVG010000055.1 GCF_029439455.1 Caballeronia sp. BR00000012568055
TCTTCCTTCCAAGCATTCCCAACCTCACACGTCTTATCTGTTCAACACAGTCGAGATCCGTCGTACCTGCACCGCTCCGGTTCGTCGATCATGAATGTAAACACTAAGGCCGTCATCGTCAATATTTTTGAAATTGGTTCCGATGGGCGGAACTTCACACAGGCATTTCTTCGCCTGTCACGCGTGTACGCAAGGGCGGGGTGTCTTAGGTGAATGGAACGGTAGAGGCGGTGGACAGCAGACCCGGGCGTGGCGCCGCTGGAGCTGTTACCATCCGAGGGCATGCCATGTCGAACTTCGCATTGGAGCAAAGATGAAAGTCGATGGTCAATGTCACTGTGGTGCGATTAAGTATGAAGCAGAGGTAGAACCGGGCAACGTGGTCATCTGTAATTGCGCGGATTGCCAAAGGCAATCTGGCTCGGTCTTTCGAGCCAATATCCCAGCGCCTGCGGGGTCCTTCCGAATTGTTTCGGGTATGCCTCGAAAATACCTAAAAATTGCCGACAGCGGAGCAAAGCGCATCCACGCATTTTGCGAGAACTGCGGAGGGCCGGTTTATGCCTGTGCCGCAGAAACCCCGCAGACATATTCACTGAGAATCGGGGCGCTGACTCAACGATATGAACTCGGGTCTCCCTCGCGGCAGATCTGGATGAAGCGTCGATTCTCTTGGCTAACTGAACTCGATGATGTGCCTGGTTGCGAAGGTCAGTCGTAGTTTGCCCTCTCCAGTGCTTCCATGGACTGGGCAGCACTTCGAGCGGCTGCTCGCGGTGTTATTCGCCGGGCTTGCCTGGTTCGTGCTGCCACACACGAGTCTTGTGATCGCATCGCAGGTGAATGACGTCGGCGGCTCAAAACAAAGCCAGGCCTAAAGCCAACTCACGGAGGTTGCGAGCACCAACTTTCTGCGGAGCAAGCGTTTTCGTCTAGCCGTCGCTGGCCGACCGCATGGCGCTTGCGCTCGCACAAAGGTGCCAAGTAGCTGCGCACCTTCGATCCTCCGGTCGCTGTGCGTCTAACACCGCTCTCGACAAAGGCGGCTACCACAGCGTACGTCGACTCCCTTACAACGGCGAGTCAAATTTCGTCGAGTGCCGTTTCGAAGAAACGCCCGCCATCTTCAAATATCTTGGATACATCAATCCAGGAGCCGATACACAACGTCAATCAATGAAGTGTCCGCGGCTTATCCAAGCAACACTGCTTGTACTTCCGGCCGCTACCGCACGGGCACGGTTCGTTACGTCCGATTTTCGGTCCTTCCCGGCCGATTGACGAGTGGAGCGCCATGCTCGCCGACGCCCGCCTCTGCGGGTCGAAGTACCGGTAAATGTGAGTCAGGCCAGCAATCATCGTCTTTACGACGTCTTCGCGCTTTTCAGGAGAGATTTTCGGTGGCCGCATCTGTGGGTCGGGGTCGTGCTCATGATGTAGCATCATGATCGCCACCATGGGTCCGCCATGGACCTCATCCTCGATGAGTTCGCTCCAATTGTCCGGCCTTAGTTGCACAGCTTGCATGAAGCCATGCGCCCAGTCGTTTGCTGAAGCTACGCCGTCTTCCTGTTCGAGCAATACGGGGAGGTAAACGTTCGGCTCACGAAGCGCGCGCTCGAGTTCTGATCTGATTGCATTCCAGTGGCGGGTTAGAAGCTCGGCGATCTCGGCAGCTTGCGCGTCGCTCTCGAACGAAACGCCCTCTCCCCACATCGTTGGCAGATACTCGCTTGGAAACACCACGTCAGGACCGCAGATCAATCCTGCGAAAAAGCCGTCAAGCGTTTCAATGTTCATCGCCGGATTTTCAATAGAGGCGAGAAAATCTTCGAGACGGTCGAATTCGCTGTCAGTGAGCGGCTGGTGAGAGGCAGGCTTATCTACGGCGGGTTTTTTTCCCCGCGAACAGGTTCTGGTAATTCTGCGGATTATACCGGGCACGCTCACCAACATCAGGACAGAAACGTCGCGGTAACGGGCGATCAGGGTCTGTTCGGCATGCAGCCGGCGGCGCCCGCTCCCCCACCGGTGCCCGTCGAGAAGACGGCGAAGCCCGCCCGCGGCGAACGCTGATCGACGGGCGGTTGTAGACGGACGAGTTGTCAAGCGCGCACGGCCCCGCCTTTCCCCGGACCATTTCCAGTCAAGCGGAGTCCAAAATGACGAAGATGTTCGCATGGAACGCGATACGTTCGGCGAGATCGCCGTGCCGAGCGCGACAATGTGGGGTGCGCAAACGCAGCGTTCGCTGCAGAACAACCGCTTGGCTGCGCTACTATTGATTCAACAGCACACTTACTCTTCCAATTGCAGGAATGACTCTCGAACGTATCAAGCAGCAAACCAAGAAGACGCCTTTGAAGGCATATTGCGCAACCATTTGAAGCGCGTCGTATTCCACGGTATCTTCGAGCTTTGTCCCTCCGCACCTACCGACTCTCAAAATATGGAAGTGCCATCGAATGTCGCAGACCGCGACTATCAGAGCCCGAAAGTCGGCACGCCGGCGTGGCTCCGATGCGGAGTGAAGCGCTACCTCGATAGTGGCGACTACGACAGCAACTTCACGGGCTGGCCTGGCGACAATTTTGTCGACGTCGCGCAACGGGCCACGCACTGCTTGCGAACAGCGCTCGTGGAAGAAACGCTTCGGCGAGCGCACGGCTTCGGCAGCCAGGTGACTTTGCCGGGCGACTTGCATGCGTGGACGCACAACAAGCTCTCGCCGATGGTATACGGGCTGTTTCCCGCCGACGAGCGCTCCATCATCCTCGATACGCTTGCGTGCAGCGTCGTGTTCCTCACCCCCGACAACATCGCCGAAGTTCTTACGCAGCAAACGTGGTTGTCGACAGCATGGGACTTGGCCAACACCTATTTGGCCGGTGTCGGTGCGCCTGCGCTGTCGCAAGAGGCGACAGACATCGTTGGACTAAGCGAAGAGACCACGTGCTATGTCTCAATGGCGTATTTCGAAGAAACAGATCCATCTGCAGATTTCGTCGTCCATGAAGCAGCACATGTCTTCCACAACTGCAAACGAGCGACCGTCGGGCTAAACGAGGGACGCCAGAAGGAATTCTTGCTGAACGTCGATTACTACAAGCGCGAGACATTTGCCTACGCATGCGAGGCCTACAGCCGGATTCTCTCGCTGGCCGCCGGTGTCCGACAACGGCAAGCGGCGCTCGAGCAGCACCCCAAACTCTCGTTGCCGCCGGATGATCGTGTGGATCACGACGAATATCTCGACATTCTCCGTGACGCCACGAGTGCCCCTAATGGATGGAAAAAGATCCTAAGACGGTGTGCGCCGGGTTAAACGATGATGCTCACGTCTCGAGGTGTCCGCAGCGGCAGGTGGTTTGGCCCGCGCCGCGATCAGGGCTAGCGCGGACCAACGACCGAGAACGCTTCTGTTTTCCACAGGCTTGCCCACAATTTCTGTGGACAACGTCAAGCCGCAGCGGCGCTACCGCCGACGAACGTCCAATGTGAAGCTGTCGTCATCATCGCCTTGGCAGCCTGCTTGAGAGCCGGACGTGCACGCGCAGTCGAGACGCGATGGAAAAACTTTCCCTCTTCCGTGCTCCTTTCACTTTGCTCTATCGAGCATCGCACGACATCGTTCCAGATCCTTGTTCAGCGAATCGATCTCGGCTTGCATCAAGCTCGCCCGACTCAGAAGCTTCCCCACAGTGTGCCAATATTCATAACCGAGGTCGCCTTCAGCCACGGCGAGTTCATGAACCGTCCTAAGAGCGATAGTCAGGTCGATGTGGCCTTCAGCGGGCGGCACGCCTTCCTCAGCTGCGCTCGTTTTTTAACCCTTCCGCGGTGCATCGAATGTCCAACAAAACAGAACGCCCTCATTCACGTATCGTGTATTTATGCGCACCGCTAGACACAATGTATTGGACCTGCTGTACCTCAAGCGACGCGGGTTAAGCTTGAGGCTCCGAAGAACCGAAGGCTCAGAGCCGCAATTGAGGAGAGCAGGTCGTGAAGCAGTTTAGCAAGTTCGTTGGGATGGATGTTCACAAGGCGACGATTGCGGTTTCTGTAGCCGATGCGAACGGAGGTGAGGTTCGCTATGTTGGGGAGATTGCGAACACACCGGAGGCGATCGAAAAGCTGGTTCGGCAGTTGAGAAAAGGAGACGCGCATCTCTCGTTTTGCTACGAGGCAGGCCCATGCGGATATGGAATCCATCGGCAGCTCAGTGACCTCGGCTGGGATTGCCAGGTTGTCGCACCGTCTCTGATTCCAAGGAAAACAGGCGAGCGGGTCAAGACCGATCGCCGCGATAGTCTTATGCTGGCGCGCTTGCATCGAGCCGGAGAACTGACTGCAGTGTGGGTTCCCGACGATGCGCAGGAAGGGCTACGCGACTTGACCCGAGCGCGCGAGGACATGAAGCATCTTCAGCGCCAGGCTAAGCAACGTTTGTGTGCCTTTCTGCTTCGATATGGCAAATGCTATAGCGGAAAGAGCAACTGGACTCAGGCGCACTATCGATGGCTGGAAGAGCAACAATTCAACCAATCAGTTCAGCAGATCGTGTTTCAGGAATATGTTGATACCGTCAAAGCGCTCAGCAAGCGTATCGACGGACTGGACACGCAACTCGAAAGCGCGGCGAGTGAATCGGTGTTCTGGCCGGTGATCGAAGGCCTGATGGCGCTGCGCGGCGTCAACCTGTTGACTGCGACGACGGTGGTCGCCGAGATTGGTGATCTGAAGCGCTTCGCCAGTGCTCCGCAATTGATGGCGTACTTGGGTCTGGTGCCCAGCGAGCACTCCAGCGGAGCCACCAAATCGCGCGGCGCGATCACCAAGACCGGCAATGCTCACGTTCGTCGAGTGCTGGTGGAAGCGTCCTGGACCTATCGCCATCCAGCCAGAAAAACCGCCCATCTGCAACGCCGTGCAGAGCGAACCTCCGAAGCAGTGCAGGACATTGCTTGGAAGGCACAGAAACGCTTGTGTGCGCGTTATCGACTAATGGAGGGCAAGGGGAAACTAAAAGTACAGGCATGTACCGCGGTCGCACGTGAACTGAGCGGCTTCATATGGGCAATAGGACAGGAGTTGCCACAGCCTGTGCCCAATCGCTAGGAGCACCGGTCATGTACGTGCAATGCGTCGGTAGCAGAATGGACAACGGTGGGAGAACCCTCGTGGACACTATGAGGCATCCGGCAATGGATTGATCCTCGAACCTAGAGCGAGGCAGCTCCCCGACGAATCGGTTGTCATGCGGTACCCAACCCGCGCATATCAGACTGATCAACCGTCGGCATACCGTCCGTTCTGCTACCAACACATTGTACAAACCAGAATCTTTTATAAACCACTGGACAGGTCAAATACATATCAGTGTCTCGTTCCGCTGATTCGCGAACAAAGTCTGTGAAGTTTTTCGAGGATCGAATCGGCTGACGCGGTCCAGACAAACGGTTTGCAGTTTTCGTTGTAGTGGGAGACGAATTGATCGATACGTTTGATCAGTTGCTTGACCGAGCTAAACGAGCCCCT
>NZ_JAQFVG010000056.1 GCF_029439455.1 Caballeronia sp. BR00000012568055
GTCCCCGATCGCATGGTTGAGATGGGTAGAAAGGGGCAGAAAAATGGTGCGGGTTGGTATCGTTACAACGAAGGTGATCGCACGCCGCATCCGGACGAAGAGGTTTCGAAGATTATCCGTGACGTTGGTCGTGAGCTCGGCGTCCCGCAACGTGAGTTTTCAGACGACGAGATCCTGAACCGCTTGCTCTTCGCTTCGGTGAACGAGGCCTGCAAGATCCTGGAAGATGGTAAAGCCTACCGCGCAAGTGATATCGACGTGATGTGGCTGTATGGTTTTGGCTTCCCGCGCCATCGAGGCGGACTGATGTCCTGGGCAGACTCGATTGGTGCACAAAAGATCTTTGAGCAGGTCAGTGTGTGGCACGAGCAGTATGGAAAGCGCTGGAAGCCAAGCCAGTTGTTGGCGCAGATCGCCGAAGTTGGTGAATCGCTTCGAGAGGCCCAAGCGCCTAATCTTTCTTAAGCATTCAGCGCCTGGTCCAGTGATAAGTAAGGGCCATCGAAACGGATTTGGTTCTTGCAGTCGCGAACGCGCGGCAACGACACAAAGCTAGTTCCAGGCGCTCGTCGAACCGAGTTGCGAGGCAATGATATGACGGCTGAAAACGAAGGACAAAGTACTGAGATTCGTGAATTCAAGGTTTGGCAATGCCTTCTGTGCGGATTCACATATGACGAGGTTGAAGGTCTACCGAGCGAAGGGATCGCGCCCGGTACTCGTTGGGAAGACATTCCGGAAGATTGGGTATGTCCCGAGTGCTCGGCGACGAAAGGCGATTTTGAAATGGTCGAGATCTGACGGAAGTCAAAAATCGCCATAATCAAACTTCCAATTCATTCCACGCAATGTCGATAGTAAGGTATCGAGTACGACGTCTGCCGCTGAATAGCGGTGCGCAGTTGCAGCGGCCCTATCTCACGGTGGTGTGCGCTGCTCTTCGCAGGCTCTTTCGAAACGTCAAGAGCTCTGTGCGACTATTTCCACGGAGCTTCGGGCGTGTTGCTTTCTACGGGACTGATTGTTCAGCATGGTCTCGTGATGGAACGCCTGCTCAACAGACCGCCCTCCGAATCAACTCCTGTGCAGTTCCCGAAGTCGCGTCTCATGGAGTGGAACGAAGGCGCCGACTTACCGGTTGATCGGCGCTGGCCTTCTCGTCAACTCAGCGCACAGCGTTCTTCCTGTCATGTACGCTCCGACTTCGCCGCCTCCGCAAGCTTTCTTCCGGTTGGAATAGCGCCGTTCGCAATCTACCAGGGCACTGTCATATTCATGGCGCTCGAGGTATAGCACAAGAAGCGTCGGGCTGTGGGCCCGTGTGGATAGATGCTCTCACAGGGCCGCACAGGTCGGGTCTCGCGACAAATTACCCGCCGCCCCAAAGTTGGGCAATCAGTTCGCCGGATGCCTGTACAGCGTTCAGCCGCGATGACGGGGATCACCTATAGTTGATCTGCGATGTCTGGCAGCGACCGCTCGTTGTGAACGGGCATCCAGGATGTGGACGATATACGCCGCACGCGCAATTTCGAAGTCGATGGTGCGTTCGTATCGAGTCATTTCGGGGAACGACGACGCGCTCGCGTCCTTGCGAGCGCTACCCAAAGTCGTCGTTGCTGCCGTCTTTTGCTGCACGGCAATGATCGATGGTGGCTTCCGGCGTGGTGACGAAGCGCTGATGAGGCATGCGCTCGGTGAACCGTGGGATTCTTGTTGGCAAACTGTTCGAATATGCAGAGGCGACTGCGGCCGAAACTGGCATTCTTCGCGCAATCGCGATCCTGGCGAGTGAGATGACGCACAAAATGTCGATGCTGCGCGCCGATGCGGTCGGTTAACGCGGGCTGCTCGTCGATTTGCAGGTGCACGAATGCAGCACGGTGAGGCTTTGGTCACATCCCCGGCCACCTTGAAAAAGAACGCCCGCCTCTTTGGCGGGAAATTGAGAGGGCACGGGTTTGGCAAGCCCAAAGTCAACAGCAGGGCGAGGGGTGCCAGATAGCAACCTCATGCCAATTCCGAAACAGCGAATTATCGCGGGCTCGCCTCCAACCAGTGACAATCAAGTCTATTGGAACCACCCGCGCGCCGACGGACCCGTTGCTCGATTGCCGGTCGCAAAGAAATCGGCAGGGCAATGCAGTGCGTGGATCAACGGCGGCTGGACGACTCGTACGTGCAACCAAGGGGGTGTGACAGTCTAGTCTTCGACCGCGTTGGTCTTCCGGGCGTCGATGCCTCTCGTGTCGGACGCTAATTGGGCAAAAATGAAAGCAGATGACATCGTGATTAACCCGACGCACACGAACGTAGAGTGAAACACGGGTAGAGCTTGAGGCTGCAGATGTTTTGAAAATACGTTTCCAAACATCGCTAGCATCGCGCCCGCCACTGTCACCCCGAGGCTCATGGACAGCATTTGGGTAAGCGAGAACAGACTATTCCCACTGCTTGCGCCGACAGTATCCAAGTCCTTCAAGGTGAGCGCATTCATCGCAGTAAATTGGTTTGAATTGACCGCGCCAAAGAACGCAAGTTGTAGGAGTCGGACCCATAGCGGCTGCTGCGGGTCAACGAAGGCGAAGCTCGCCATGCTCAGTCCGGCAAGAACTGTATTGGAGACAAGGACCGTACGGTAGCCATACGCTGTAATCATCGCAACGATGACTCGTTTTGACGCGATTCCAGCTGCTGCCACGGGTAGCATCATCAAGCCCGCATGAAATGGTGTGTATCCGAGAGCCACTTGCAAGAACAGCGGCAGCAAGTATGGCATCGCTCCGCCGCCGATGCGAGCAAACAGGTTCCCAAGAAGACCGATCTTGAATGTTGGGATTTTGAGTAGGGTGAGCGGGAGAAGCGACGCGGGATTATCTGTGGAGTGCAGCGCATAGGATACGAGGAACGCGAATGCCAAAATTAGCAAAACCAATACGGAGGCTCGTTGTAGGCCGAGCTCGGCAAGTCCATCTAGCGCGATGGTTAGCGACAGCATGGCGAGCACTAGAAGAATATATCCCTTGAAGTCAAATCGCGTCACAGTCGGCTGGGGCTTCCCGACCATGAAAAAAAAGCATCCGATGCAGCCGATTGCGCCGATTGGTACGTTGATGAGGAATATCCAATGCCAAGAGGCGACGTCAGTAAGCCATCCGCCCAGGGTCGGGCCGAGCAGCGGACCCACTAGTCCAAGGACTGCTAGCGAACTCAATGCCGGCAGGTATCGTTCCCGTGGAAAATTGCGCAGTATTGCCAGCCGTCCAACCGGCAGCAGCATCGCACCCCCCACACCTTGAACGACTCGCGCGGACACCAGCTGCCATAGCGCACGGGAGTTTGCGCACATCAAAGAGCCGACGGTAAAGGTGATGATCGCAGCGAGGAATACTTTACGCGTTCCAAATCGGTCCGCTAGATACCCCGATGCGGGAATCACAAGCGCCATTGTCAGCGAGTAAGCAATCACCACGGATTGCATGTGGAGCGGAGCTTCTCCGAGACTGCGAGCAATCGAAGGCAATGCGGTGTTGACGATCGTCGTGTCGAGCGTCTGCATAAAAAAGCCGGTTGCAACTAGCCACAGTGTCATTGTGACTTTTCGTGCGCTTGCTTCGTCGAGGTCGGCGGTTTGTGAGCCAATCGAGTTATCGCTCATCAGATGCTGTTTCGTATCGAATCGGTGAAGTCGGCGTCGGGGAGATGACCAGAGAGCGGCGTTCTGCCGTGGCGCAGCGGGAATGCAAGAAGAGAAGCACTTAATGAGGCGGGCGATGAGCTGTGTCGACGTTGAGGTAGTCGCCGCCGAAGGCCGACTGGAGCGTCGAAGTCATGGAACGTGCCGGGAGCAGACCATGTCCTTGTAATCCAAAGCCACTGAAAATGGTGTGAGCCGGATTACTGCTCGCGTCGTAAGGCCGGATTACGGCCCCTGCCTGAGGAAGCAGGGGCCCGGGTCTGACTCGGCTTATCGTTCCTCACGCGGGTATTGCAGGACCAGCGCTTCCAGACCTTTATCGCCTGCCCGGATGTCGAACTTCTCCTCGCTCGGTTCCACCACGACCATCGACCACAGCGGCAGTTCTTCGTCGTTGTGCAACAAGGTGCCGTTCCCAACGAACACGTAATAGCCGGCCGCTGCTTTCGGATCGGGTCCGGGGACGCTCATACCTGCGCCGAGGCGAACGACCTGGGCATGCATGCCGTCACTCGAGTCTTCGAGCAACGTCTCCCAGACTACCTCCTTTCTTGCTGCAAGCACTGGTTCGATAGAAAAGCGAACAGGCTCTGACGTGAGGTGCCGCCGCTTGCTCGGTTCAATCCGCTCCCTGTAGCCGGGTTTATCAAGATACACGGGCTCAGAGTTGCCCGTGTACATGCGCATTGCGACGAACGAGAGCCCTTGGGGGCCGGCGACGATCGGGCCGTAAGCGGTGTGATGATCCTTGAATTGAACCGTCAGAGGCTCCAAAACCTGTTTGCGGGCTCCCAAGGTACCCGATCCGGCGATAAAGCATTGGAACATCGTCACCCCGTGGAAGTGCGAGACAACGGATTCGTGAGGATTGAGTTCCGACATCGTCGCCTGCGGCCCAGCGCCCGCGCTCTTTGAACTGCGAGGCCCAAAGAAGACGGTGCCCCAGTGTTCGTTACCTGTGCCGGGTGAAACCACGACGTTGCGATTTGCGAGAGCGTCGGTGCCGCTTCGTGTGTAAATCATCAGAAATCTCCTTGTGTCTTACCACTGCCTGCAGGGTCGGTGTGTCGAATGGATCTCGGCTCGTCGGCAGCTCCAGCGATCACGAGTGCATCGTATCATGGTTTTAGTAAGCAGCATGAGTTCCAGTAGACGGAACAAGAAATGCCCTGAGGGTGATATGCGAGGACGTGGCTGTTTCGCTCGTTGTGGCGACGTGACGGGTGTTGTGGTTTCAATGCTCGAAACCAATTCCATTTTCGGTTGACGCGGCGCTTTTCCAAGAATAGAGTTCAGTCAACCAGCGGTATCGATTGCCGCGTCGTGACCGTGCACATTTCCGTTTCAATCCGAGCGGCGTCTAGCTCAATGGCCCGAGATTTAGTGACTATGAACTCCTTCAAGCATTTATTTGAACCCCGATCCGTCGCAGTCGTGGGTGTGTCGGACGACGCGGCTCGCCCCGGTTCACAAGCCGTCCGAGCGTTGCTCAAGAATGGGTTCACGGGAGAGGTATATCCAGTTAACCCCAAGTACGAGCAGTTTGAAGGGTTGAAGTGCTACCCGGCAGTCGATCAGATTGACGGACCGGTGGATCTTGTCGTCATTGGTGTGCCCGCAAAAGGTGTTCTGGCTGTTCTCGAGCAAAGCGCTGCCAGGAAGATCCCGTTCGCTGTCGTGTTGAGCGGTGGATTTCGTGAGAGCGGTCCGGAAGGCATCGAGCTGGAAAAGAAGATGCTCGCGATCGCCCGTGACTCGGGCATGCGTATCATCGGACCAAATTGTCTTGGATTTGCGAATATTCACTCGAACGTGTATGCCGCATTCGGCAGCATCACGCGTGAGCCGAAGCTCAACGTGGGATCGGTTTCTCTCGTGACGCAGAGCGGCGGGTTCGGCTATAGCCTCGCCCTTGGGTGCGCCGCCGCCGGAGTGGGCTTTCGCCATGTGATTGCGACAGGAAACGAGACTGACATCGATACCGTTCAGCTTATCGATGCCCTCCTGGACGATCCCGAAACCGAAATCATCCTTGCATATATCGAAGGTACGAGGGACGGACGCGCGCTGCTGGACGTTGGGCGCCGTGCCCTGGCGGCAGGGAAGCCCGTGCTCCTTTGGAAAGGAGGCGTGACGGAGCAAGGAGCTCGCGCGGCAGCCTCCCACACTGCGAGTCTTACAGGTAGCTACGACTACTATCGCGCGCTCTTCAAGCAGACTGGAATCGTCGAGATCCGGGAGATCCATGAGGCTGTCGACTTTCTGAAGGCGCTTGCCGGTGCGAGGTACCCGTCTGGTGGCGGGGTCGGTGTCATGGGCGTGTCGGGAGGATCGGCAATCGTGTTCGCCGATGCGGGGGAGCCGGAGGGACTCTCCCTGTGCGACCTTAGTGAAAGCACGCAAGCACGGCTCAAGGACGTCGTCCCGAATATCGGAGCAGTACACAACCCCATTGACCTAACTGCAGGCTACTTCTCCGCTGCAAACCGTGAAAAGTTGAAGGCGGCGGTTCTTGCCACGCTCGACGATCCGTCGGTCCACTCGGTCTGCGTCAACCTTGCTACGACAGGCAACGCCGGGAGCGTCGCTGCTGCTGAAGTCTTGGCGGGCATTGCAAGTGAAGCCGATAAGCCAGTGCTTGTCTTCTCTTCAGCTCCCGCAGACCAGATTGCTCCCGCGCTGGAGATCTTCGACCGCGCGAGGATTCCAGTTCTTCCGTCGCCTTCACGTGTGGCCAGAGCGATCGCAATGCTCAAACGGTACGGCCAAGCTAGGGTGAACCTGACTTCCTCAGCGCATGCGTTGGAGGCTAAAGACGCTGGAGCACAAACCAACGATCTCTCGGCCGCAATCAAGAAGGGAAGTTTGTCGGAAACCGAGTCGAAGGAAATCCTGGCCGCAGCGGGCATTCCAGTCACGAAGGATGTCATCGTCGAGGGTGTCGACGGCGCGGTTTTCGATACGCTGAAGGGTCCTTTGGTCGTAAAAATTGTCTCCCCCGACATTCCGCACAAGACCGAAATCGGTGGCGTTAAGGTGGGATTGCGCACGCGAGAAGAACTTGAATCGTCGATCGCAGAGGTGCTCGAGAATGCGCGAACGCATGCACCGGCCGCACGCATTGAAGGTGTGTTGGTTTCTGAAATGGTCCGGGGTGGCTTCGAGCTTATCGCTGGCGTCGTGAATGATGAGGTGTTCGGCCCCGTGGTCGTGGTCGGGGCGGGAGGCATCTACACCGAGCTTCTTCGAGATTCCGCTTGCCGCCTCGCGCCCTTTGACGTGAAAACCGCTCGCGAGATGGTTGACGAGCTGCAATGCCGACGGATCATGGACGGCGCGCGCGGATCCGCTGCCCTCGATGTCGAAGCCGTGGCCCAGGCTCTTTCGGCGCTCTCCCGCTTTGCGTGGGACAACCGAGGCATCGTCAAAGAGGTGGACGTTAATCCCCTCTTCGTGCTCCCGCAAGGTGTGGTCGCAGCTGACGCCCTGATCATTCCATCGACCACGGGCAACGCGTAAACGACACCATAAATATACTCCAGTTAGTAAAAGGTGAATTTGTCATGAGTGAAGGTCAAGTTTTGTCGGACACCTTCCCAGTTCTCTTCAAGCCGCTAGACCGTACCCTTGAGGTGCGATCTGAGCAGACCATTCTCGAGGCCGCTCTAAGCGCCGGT
>NZ_JAQFVG010000057.1:0-4251 GCF_029439455.1 Caballeronia sp. BR00000012568055
CATCAGGTCAAGGCCATGCTCACGCTTCAGGAACGCGGCGCGGCAACGCTCGACTACGGCAATAATATTCGTCAAATGGCGCTGGAAATGGGCGTTGAAAATGCCTTCGATTTCCCCGGCTTCGTGCCCGCGTATATCCGTCCGCTGTTCTGCGAAGGCAAGGGGCCGTTCCGCTGGGTTGCGCTGTCGGGCGATCCTGAGGATATCTACAAAACGGATGCCAAGGTCAAGGAACTCATTCCGGACGATCCGCATTTGCATAACTGGCTCGATATGGCGCGCGAACGTATCGCGTTTCAAGGGCTGCCGGCGCGTATTTGCTGGGTCGGCGTGAAGGATCGCTATCGTCTGGGGCAGGCGTTCAATGAAATGGTGCGCAAGGGCGAGCTGAAGGCGCCGATCGTGATTGGCCGCGATCATCTGGATACGGGTTCGGTCGCAAGCCCCAATCGCGAAACGGAGTCGATGAAAGACGGTTCCGATGCAGTCAGCGACTGGCCGTTGCTCAACGCTTTGCTGAACACAGCGGGTGGCGCATCGTGGGTGTCGCTGCATCATGGCGGCGGCGTTGGCATGGGCTTCAGCCAGCACTCGGGCGTGGTGATCGTGGCGGACGGCACGGATGCCGCGCACGAGCGTCTGGGCCGCGTGCTCTTCAACGATCCGGCCACCGGCGTCATGCGTCATGCGGATGCGGGCTATGAACTCGCGCAATCGACTGCGCGCGAAGCCGGTCTCAATCTGCCGATGCTGGGCCGCTGATGACCTCACCGCGCGTGACCCTGATTCGCGGCGCGGAACTGGTGGCGTCGCCGTGGAAGAACGGCGGCGGCGTCACGCGTCAGATCGCGTGCGAAGCCGGTTCGGGCAAGCATGATTTTGCGTGGCGTATCAGCGTGGCGGACGTGGCGCAGCCCGGTCCGTTCTCGCGTTTCGAGGGCGTGGATCGCACGCTGGTCTTGCTCGAAGGCGCGGGCATGCTGCTCGATGAAGGCAGCGTGACGCACAGCCTCACGCATCCGCTCGATCTCGTGCGCTTCGCTGGCGAAGCATCGATCGCTGCGCGTCTTGTCGATGGCGCGACGCGTGACTTCAACCTCATGGTACATCGTGACGAAGCGCGCGGTACGCTGAGCGTGTGGCAGGCCGGTGAGACGCATCATGTCGATGCGCATACGGTGCTGTTGTATTGCGCGCAAGGTTCGCAGCAGGTCCGGATTGATCTGGATGACGAAAAGAAGTTGGAGCAAGGCGATACCTTGCGTATCGATGCAGCATCGAACGTGAAGATCGAAACGCACGGAAATGGCGCGCTACTGGCGATCGAACTAAACATGAAATCGCAATGAAACGTACTCTCTGGCATCACCTCAAACTCTGCGCCGAAGGCGATCCGAATCGCACCACAGACGATGCGGCGATTGCGGTAGAAGACGGCAAGATCGTGTGGCTCGGCGCATCTTCGGATGTGCCTTCGGCGTTTACCGAATGGCCTCGCGAAGATCTGAAAGGCGCGTGGGTTACGCCGGGCCTGATCGATTGCCACACGCATCTGGTCTACGGTGGCCAACGTGCCGATGAATTCGCGCAACGTCTCGCAGGCGTGAGTTACGAAGCAATCGCGAAGCAGGGCGGTGGTATCGTCTCGACCGTGCGCGCCACGCGTGCAGCCGATGAAAGTTCGTTATACGAACAATCAGCCGCGCGTCTCGAAGCGTTGCTTGCGGACGGCGTGACGGCGATCGAAATCAAATCGGGTTACGGGCTGGACCTTGCGACCGAGCGCAAAATGCTGCGCGTCGCGCGTCAACTCGGTGAACGCTATCCCGTCACGGTGCGCACCACGTTTCTTGGCGCACACGCTTTGCCGCCCGAATTCGCAGGCCGTGCAGACGACTATATCGACGAAGTCTGCAATCACATGCTGCCCGCACTCGCTGACGAAGGCCTGGTCGATGCAGTCGATGTGTTTTGCGAACGAATCGGATTTTCGCTGGCGCAGAGCGAGCGCGTATTCGAAGCTGCCGCGCGTCGCAATATCGCGGTGAAGATGCACGCGGAGCAGTTGTCGAATAGTGGCGGAACGGCGCTTGCCGCGCGTTATCGTGCGCTATCGGCGGATCATCTCGAGTTTCTCGATGAAGCAGGCGTCGCCGCGATGCGTGAAGCAGGAACGGTCGCGGTGCTGTTGCCGGGCGCGTACTACTTTATCCGCGAAACGCAGCTTCCGCCGCTCGATCTGTTGCGTCGCTACAAAGTGCCCATCGCCGTATCGACCGATAGCAATCCCGGCACGTCACCTGCCACGTCCTTGCTGTTGATGATGAACATGGCCTGCACGCTGTTCCGCATGACCGTGCCCGAAGTGCTGCAAGGCGTGACGCGCCACGCCGCCCGCGCATTCGGCGATGCGGACCATCACGGTTTGCTTGCGCCCGGACGTCACGCGGACTTTGCCGTGTGGTCCGTGCAGTCGCTTGCGGAACTCGCTTACTGGATCGGCCGCCCGCTCTGCGCTCGCGTGGTGCGCGGCGGCGAAATCGTTTATGAGCGTCGTCTATGACCAATCAAGCCTTATTTGCTGAACACGCGTATTTGCCCGATGGCTGGCGTCGTAATGTGCTGCTCGAATGGACGAGCGATGGCACCTTGCAACGCGTCACGCCTGATTTGCCGAACGCACCGCGCGATGTCGCGCGCGCTGCGGGTCCGATCATGCCAGGCATGCCGAACCTGCATTCGCATGCGTTTCAGCGCGCGATGGCGGGCCTCACGGAATATCGCGCGAATCCTACTGACAGCTTCTGGAGTTGGCGCGAACTGATGTATCGATTCGCCGCGCGCATCACGCCCGACGATCTCGGCGCGATTGCGCGATGGCTGTATGTCGAGATGCTGAAGTCAGGCTACACGTCGGTATGCGAATTTCATTATGTGCATCACGCGCCGGATGGACAGCGCTATGGCAACGCTGCGGAACTCGCGCAACGCGTAGTCGAAGCCGCACGCGATACGGGCATCGGCATGACCATGCTGCCGGTGCTTTACCAATACAGCGGTTTCGGTGCACAACCACCGCGCGACGATCAGCGGCGATTCATCAATACACCTGATCAATTGCTCGCCATCATCGATTCCCTGCGCCGTGTTCATCCCGAACACGGCGCGTTGCGTTATGGCGTCGCGCCGCATTCCTTGCGTGCGGTGTCGCTCGCGTCCTTGCGTGACTTGATCGAAGGACTGGATGCAATGTCGCCGGGCGCGCCGGTGCATATCCATATCGCCGAACAGACTGCGGAAGTGAACGCATGCCTTGAAACGGAAGGCGCGCGCCCCGTGCAATGGCTGCTGGATCGATTCGATGTCAACGCGCGCTGGTGCCTGGTGCACGCGACGCATATCGACGCGAATGAAACCGTAGCGCTTGCAAAAAGCGGCGCGGTGGCGGGCCTGTGTCTCACGACCGAAGCGAATCTTGGCGATGGCATTTTTCCCGCGCATGACTATCTGAATGCGGGCGGTGTCTTCGGCATTGGATCGGACAGTCATATCGGCGTGGATTGGCGCGCGGAATTGCGCTTGCTCGAATACGGACAACGACTCGCGCGGCGCGAGCGGAACGTGCTGGCTGCATCGTCGCAAACGAAAGTAGCAGACCGTTTATTCGATGCCGCACTCAAAGGCGGCGCGCATGCCACCGGTCGCCACGTCAGCGCACTGGAAGCGGGCGCACGCGCCGACTGGATCGTGCTCGATGCCGATCATCCGAATCTCGCCGAACAGCACGCGGAAACGTGGCTCTCGTCGGTCGTCTTTTGCGAACATGGCGATACTCCTGTGCGCGATGTTTATACCGGTGGCGAACGCGTAGTCGAACAACGCCGCCATCGAGACGAAGCACGTCTTTATGCGGACTATCGCGCGGCGCTCGCGCGTCTCACATCAAGATCATGACCGAACTCTACACGCTCGAACGCGGCGACGCGCCGCTTATCATTTCTATTCCGCATCTCGGCACGCATATTCCCGAGGAATTGCGCCACCAGTACACGGATATCGCGCTCACGGTTGCGGATACGGACTGGCATCTCGACCGACTCTATTCGTTTGCGAAGTCTTTGGGCGCGACCATTCTCGGCGCGCGCATCTCGCGCTATGTAATCGATCTTAATCGCCCGCCGAACGACGAAAGCCTTTATCCGGGACAGACGACGACCTCGCTTTGTCCCACGGAAACGTTTCGTGGCGAGC
>NZ_JAQFVG010000057.1:4271-4553 GCF_029439455.1 Caballeronia sp. BR00000012568055
GGAAAAGCGCCGGATGCGAATGCACGTCAGGAGCGCGTGAAGCAATTTTGGCATCCTTATCATGCCACGCTCGAAGCGGAATTGAGCCGTCTGCGTGCTTCGCACAAGAACGTGTTGCTGTGGGAAGCGCATTCGATCGCCAGCGTCCTGCCGCGTCTTTTCGATAACAAACTGCCTGATCTGAATATCGGCACGCAGGAAGGCCGCACCGCTGATGCCAGTATTCAAACGCGTGTCGAACAGGCTGCATCGGAAAGCAAATACTCGTGGATTGCGAATGGA
>NZ_JAQFVG010000057.1:4597-7678 GCF_029439455.1 Caballeronia sp. BR00000012568055
GCTTGCCAACAAGGTTGAAACAGTCGTGCGCCAGATGGTCACCGGCGCACTGGATGCTGTCAAAGCACTCTGATTCAAGGCAACATCAACCGATCCGGATGATTACGCGGCGTACGACGCATCGCCGCGTAATACACGATTCCCGGCACCACCAGTCCCAGAATCCACGAGATATCCGTGCCGCCGAGTGAATCGACGAAAGGGCCGGTGTAGAAGCTTGTCGAGATAAACGGCATCTGCACGATCACGCCAAGCGCATAGATAGCGATGGCTTTGACGTTCCATCGGCCATAACGTCCATCTGGATTCGACAGCGCGGGCACGTCGTAACGTGAGCGCGTAAAGCAGTAGTAATCGACCAGATTAATCGCGCTCCAGGGCGTGAAGAAGGCCAGCAGGAACAGAATGAACGCGGTGAATTCCTTCAGGAACGAATGCCGTCCTGCCAGCGCGACGAGCGTTGAAACGCCCACCATGCCGATCACATAAACGAAGCGATGCTTCGTGGAAATAGTCCTTTTCGCGCTGAATGCACTGACGATGGTCGCCATCGACATAAAGCTGCCGTAGGCATTGAGCGTGGTCACCGTGAGCTTGCCGAACGCGATGCTGAAGTACAGCAGCGCAGCCACGCCACCGCCCGCGCCGAGACTCACGATAAACGCGACTTCGTGATGCGCGAATGCATCGCCAGCGAGCGCGGCGGCGAATACGCCGAAGATCATCGCGGCTTGCGCGCCG
Source organism: Caballeronia sp. BR00000012568055 (assembly GCF_029439455.1). Classification (GTDB taxonomy): domain Bacteria; phylum Pseudomonadota; class Gammaproteobacteria; order Burkholderiales; family Burkholderiaceae; genus Caballeronia. Next base: position 5,339 of record NZ_JAQFVG010000057.1, read on the forward strand.
ATCACCGAGCCTAAGCCCACTGCGAAGAACGTGCGCATGGAAGATGTGGAACGCGGCAAATAGCGCGAATAATCCGCAACGTAAGGGCCAAACGCGATTTGCCACGATGCCGACAAAGACATCGACAGCAGAAAGCTCGCCATTGAAAAATGCCGCTTGTCGAGCAACGCGCCGATATCGTGTTGCGCAAATAGCCGCGCAAACATGAAGCAAAACGCGATGACGCCGATCACGCTCGCAATACGGCCGACCAGGTGGATCGCGCGATAGCCCAGCAAGGTCAGCAGTACGATCAAGACTGCGAACAAACAGATGCCGGTTGCATCGGACACGTTGAGCAGTTGTGCCGTGGCTTGTCCGGCCAGCACAGTACCGCTCGCGGAAAAGCCCACATACATGATGCACACGAGCACGATAGGAATGACCGCGCCGTACACGCCGAACTGCACGCGGCTGGAAATCATCTGCGGCAGGCCCAATTGCGGGCCTTGTGCGCCGTGCAACGCCATCACTGCGCCTCCAATCAGCTGACCGATCAGCAAGGCCACCAGCGACCAGAAAACATCGCCGCCGAGCACCACGGCAAGCGCGCCCGTGATGATGGCCGTGACCTGAAGATTCGCCGACAGCCATAGCGTGAACTGACTGTATAGCCGGCCATGACGTTCGTTGTCCGGAATGTAATCGATCGAGCGGGTTTCGACGACTTCTCTTGCGTCACCGGCGCGGCGGGCGTCGGAATTGGAAACGGACACGGCATGCTCCACACGGAATGGTTTATCGCATCTTCTTGTATAGACAAGCTAAGGCGATATTGGTAATAACCCGTGCGCCGTTCTTATCAGCGAGGTTTATCGAACAACACGCTTTTGGCTGATTTGCCGCTGGAAAAATGGGCCCGCAGACTTCGACGCAGCTGATCCCCGCAATACAACTCGATTGCGCCCACTTATCAAAAGCAAAGAAGGACTCGCACGCATGAGACTCACCCTGAAGAGCGCATCGCTCGCGTTGCTGGCTGTGGCAGGCACGGCGCAGGCACAGAGCGCGGTTACGCTGTATGGCATTGTCGATGACGGTTTCAACTGGACGTCCAACTCGGGCGGCCACACGCTCTACAACATGTCGAGCGGCGTGATGCAGGCGGCGCGTTGGGGCTTGCGCGGCAGAGAAGACCTTGGCGGTGGACTCGCGGCGGTGTTCGTGCTGGAGAACGGCTTCGATCTGAATAACGGCTCGCTGGCGCAGAAAAATCGCGGCAGCACACAAGGGCTGATGTTCGGGCGGCAGGCGTATGTGGGCTTGTCGAGTGAATATGGTTCGGTGCTGCTTGGCCGTCAGTACGATTCGGTTGTGGACTATGTGGGACCGTTCGAATCGGGTACGCAATGGGGCGGCTATATCGCTGCGCATCCGGGCGATCTCGACAATATCAACAACGCGTATCGCGTGAATAACGCCATTAAATATGCGAGCAAGCCGTATCGCGGTATCACGTTCGGTGGCGTGTACAGTCTCGGTGGCGTGGCGGGATCGGTGTCGCGCAATCAGTTGTGGTCATTGGGCGCGGGCTATTCGAACGGACCGTTCACGGCAGGCGTCGGTTATTTGAATGCGCGCAATCCGAACGTGGGTTTCTTTGGCGATAACGGCGCGAGCACGGCAGCGGCAGCGAGCGCGAATTTCATTTCATCGCCTGTTTATAGTGGTTATGCATCGGCGCACACGTATCAGGTCATCGCAACGGGCGCGGCGTATGTGTTCGGCGGCGCGACTATCGGCGCCACGTATTCGAACGTGCAATTCAAGAGCCTTGGCGATACGGCGACTTCAGGCCCGAATCCGCGCGGCTATAGCGGCAATGCCACGTTCAACAACGTCGAAGTGAATTTCAAGTATCAGTTCACGCCTGCGTTGATCGTGGGTGCATCGTTCGACTATACGAAGGGCGGTGAAGTGGATTCGGCCACCGGAGCCAATCCGGGCGCGAAGTACTATCAGGGCGCGATCGGCGCGGATTACTTCCTTTCCAAGCGTACGGACGTGTATGTGATCGGCGTCTATCAGATGGCATCGGGCACGGATTCGACGGGCACAACCGCAGTGGCCGCGATCAACAACCTTACTCCTTCTACCAGCGACCGCCAAAGCACGGTGCGTTTAGGCATTCGCCATAAATTCTAAGACGCTTAGCTAAGAAAATTGCGCGGGTTAAGCCGATGCATGCTCGCGCATAAAATTCAATCGTGCATTTCGGCAATTGCGCGCTAAGGATTGTTCAGGCGAATATCCCTAAGCTTGACGCCAAAATAAATAGAAATTACCAATAGCGCCTCAGCA
>NZ_JAQFVG010000058.1 GCF_029439455.1 Caballeronia sp. BR00000012568055
TTGCCCGTGTGCTATGTGATCAATACGCATATGCACCCGGATCATATTTTCGGCAATGCCGCGTTCAAGAGCGATCATCCGCAATACGTGGGCAGTTCGAAACTCGCGCAGGCGGAGGCATCGCGTGCGGACAACTATATGCGCGCGTTGAATCGCGAGTTAGGTGATGAAGCGAAAGGCAGTGAAATCATCGGACCAACGAAAACGATCGATAGCACCGGCACGCTCGATCTCGGCGGCCGGACGCTGACGCTGCGCACATGGAAAACCGCGCATACCAACAACGATTTGACGGTATACGATGAGAAAAGCGGCACGCTATGGACAGGCGATCTTTTATTCGTTCGCTGCATCCCAGTGGTCGATGGCAGCGTGCTCGGCTGGCTCGACGATATCCCGCGTATCCGCCAGATGAATCCGCGTCATGTGGTGCCCGGTCACGGCCCTATCGATGCACACTGGCAGCAGGCGCTCGATGACGAGGAGCAATACCTGAGCGGACTGGCGCGCGATGTGCGTGCGGCAATCAGGGGCGGCAAAACCATGCAGGAAGCGGTGGACACAATCGGTCTGAATCTGCGCGATAAATGGCTGCTATATGACGTGTATCAGCGCCGCAACGTCACGGCGGCGTATGCTGAGTTGGAGTGGGAGCAGTAACGGAGGCACATCATGAAGACGATATGGCTTGCGAGCGCGCTGATGCTGGCGCTATCGGCTATACAGGCCGCGCACGCCGCGCAACCCGACGACGATCCCGACAAGGTTGCGCGCTGGCTCGACTTCAAATCAGGCACTTTCAAGGACCGCGCAATCGATCCACACGGCGACGCCGTCATCAAGCTCGACGCACCCGCGCGCGCCGCCGATGCCGCCGTGGTGCCCATCGCAATCAAGGCGCAATTTCCGCAGACGAACGCGCACTATATCCGCAAGCTGTATCTGTTTATCGATGAAAACCCCGAGCCTTATGCGGGATCGTTCGAGTTCACGCCGGAGTCGGGACTCGCGAGTATCGAAACACGCGTGCGTGTGGAGGACTACACGTTTATGCGCGTGATCGCCGAAACGAACGACGGACACCTGTATAGCGCGATACGCTTCGTAAAGGCATCGGGTGGTTGTTCCGCACCTGCTGACAAGGACGAAGACGCGGCCGAGCACGCGGCGGGACAAGTGCGTTTGCAAGCGGAAGGACAAGCCGTAACCGGCAAGCCGGAACTCGCTCAGTTGATGGTTCGGCATCCGAATCGAACCGGCATGGCGATGAATCAGGTCACGCGGAACTATGCTTCGGCATACTTTATTCGCAAGGTGACGATCACCTACGCGGACAAGCCGGTGATGACCGCCAATGTGAATTTCTCGATCAGCGAGAATCCGAATTTCCGCTTTTATTTCGTCCCGAACGGCAGCGCCGAATTGAAGGCGCGTATAGAAGATACCAAGAATAAACAGTTCGAAGGCGCGGTTGCGATCAGCGCTCAACCTGCTGCACAAACCTCGGCAATGAAATGACGGCGCGCACGTGGCGCGGGTGGATCGGATGGGCGCTTTTGATGGCGAGCTTCGCGACGCTCGCAGCGTTGAGCGGCATGCCGGTGGCTAAGCAAATTGCGCCAGGCGTCTACGTCTTCCAAGGTACGGGCGATGCCGTTGCGCCCGCGAATCGCGGCATGGTGGCGAACAATGGCTTTATCGTCGGCAAGGACGGCGTGACGGTGATCGATACGGGCGCGTCGTATCGCTATGGACGCGCGATGATCGAGGCCATTCGCGCTGTTACGCCCTTGCCGGTGAAGCTCGTCATCATCACGCATCAGGCGCCTGAATTCGTGTTCGGCGCGGCCGCATTCCGCGATGAAGGCGTGCCCATTCTTGCGCATGAACGCGCCGCGCAATTGATCCGCGAGCGCTGCGCCGTGTGTCTTGCCAACTTGCGCAAGACCTTGGGCGAAGACGAAATGGCGGGCTCGCGCGTGACTGTGCCGGATCGCACGGTGAGCGGCACGACGCAACTCGAAAGCGGCGGCCGTACGCTGCAATTGCTGCATTTCGGACCCGCCAGCACACCCGGCGATCTTGCCGTGCTCGATACACAAACGGGCGTGTTGTTCGCGGGCGGGCTGGTATCGAACGGACGCATTCCCGAACTGCGCAACGAGCAGATTCCCGGCTGGCTTGCCGCACTCGAACATGTGCGCGCGCTCGATTTGAAGCGCGTCGTGCCCGGTTTCGGTCCGCCCTTGAGCGGTGATTCGATCATGCTGACGGGCACGTATCTGCGTGAACTGGACGCGTCGGTCAAGCGCGCGTACAAGACCGGTCAGAGCCTTTCCGATGCCATGCACAACGTTCAATTGCCCGCTTTCAGCCATTACAAGATTTATGCGATTGCACAGCCGCAAAACGTGCAACGCATCTACTTGCAGTTGGAAAAGCAGTGAATCTTTTAGACCTCAAGGAGACACGACGATGGCTCAGCTCGTAGCGTTGTACAAGCATCCTTCCGACCCGAAAGCCTTTGACGATTACTACACATCGACACATGCGCCATTGGCCAAGACCTTGCCCGGCTTGCGGTCCTATGAAATCAGCGCGGGACCGGTGGCGAGTGCGGGAGGCGAGTCGCCGTACCGGCTGGTGGCAATGCTTGAATTCGATTCGCTCGATGCCATCAAGGATGCGTTAGGTTCGCCAGAAGGCCAGAAAACAGCGGGCGATCTGGCGAATTTCGCGCAAGCAGGCGTCGAGCTATTTATGTTCGATACCAAGCCTGCTTAACGCTTTACTAAGCGTGCCTAAGCGTTGCCGGAATCATTCGATTCGACTTCGGGTTCCGGCACACGCAAATCTTCTCGCCGATGGTTGATGACGAGAAACACACTCATCAGCACGATAAAGCCCGCAACGAGCATGGTTGAATTCAGCAGCACGCGCTCATAGCCCAGTTCGGAAACGTTGATAAACCAGTAAGGGTAAAAATCCGACTCACTTCCGCGCCATAACGTGATGAAAAGATAAAGCAGCGGATAGACGAGCCATAAGATGCATTGCCGCAAGGACAGGTGAAAGCGCGGCACGAACAGCACCCAGTACAAAACTGCGAGCGCCGGCACCACCGTATGCAGCGATTCGTTGACGAGCGCGCGATATCCCGACGGCATCCAAAGCCATCGCAGCAGCGCGTTATAGGCAAGGCCCACGAACACGATATACACGACCACCGCCGTCACGACAGTCGGCTGACGAAAGCAGCGCACAAGCGGCATGCGTGTTCGTGTAGCGATGCACGTGAAACACAGCGCCGTCAGTAGCACGGTGAGATTGGTGAGATAACTGCTAAAGCGCGCTAAACCATCCACGACGGACATGCCGCGTGCAAGCGTGCGCGCTGCGGTGAGATCGGTCTGCGCTGCGATGGCGAGCCACGCAATCATGGCGATCGCCGCCGCCGTTCCCAGCGACGCGGTGCTCGGCGTGTGCAGTGGTAATTCGTGTTTATGGTGTGCGTTCATCAACCCATTTTATCGACGTGCGATACGGCTCGCAGATGCGCGCCGAACGTTGGTCATGCACGCAAAAAAAAGGCCCCACGCAACAGGTGGGGCCAAGCCACGTCCTCCAGACGTTGCCCGCTTAAGTCGAGGGACACGCGACGGCAGCGGGCAATACAGAAATTAAATGCTGAATACGTTCGGTTCCATCGGACGGCTCCTAAGCGCTTTACTCCAAAACCCTTAAGTAGCTTTTAGCGCGCGCAAGGCTCGTGAAACCCCTATCGCGTGCTTAATGCGCACGATCATTTACTGGGGTTTGCCTGATTCGTCTGCCAAAAAAGCTCGCCTTATACTCTGCGCGAACGAGGTCAAACCTTAAGGTTTGATTGATCTGAAATAGCGCACGCGGGAAGACCAAATGAACAATGCGACGTCCGAAGTTTTGCTCACGCTTTCTTCTCTGACCACCTTGCTCATGCTGTGCTGTGCGATCGTGATTTATGCGGATTTCTGGAGTATCGCGCTCGACAAGACGATGAAAACGCCTCGAAAACGTATCTCGCTGCTTAGGTCGGGATGGTTCTTTTACTTAAACGCTGCGGTATGTCTGACTTCGGTATTCACTTTGTTTTGGCTGCAATAAAACGAAAGAAGCCGCCCGCGTTTGAGCGGACGGCTTGCCTTTATCGCGCTAAGGAAATCAACGATCCGCAAGCTTGCCCGAAATGGAACGCACCGCGAACGCGCCAACCACCATAAACGCCGCCACCGCATAGAGTCCGATACTGTTGTTGTGCGTGGTCACGTTCAGCCAGCCGACCATATACGGCGAAACAAAGCCCGCGAGATTGCCGACACAGTTGATACCCGCAATCCCGGCTGCCGCTGACGTACCGGCGAGAAATGCCGCCGGAATGCCCCAGAACAAGGACAGCGCCGACAGAATGCCCGCAGCCGCTACGCACAGCGCAATCACCGCCGCGACCGGCTGATGCCCCACATATCCGGCCGCTGCAAAGCCGATCGCACCGATCACCAGCGCCACCGAAAAGT
>NZ_JAQFVG010000059.1 GCF_029439455.1 Caballeronia sp. BR00000012568055
GCGTAATGTACGCATTGACGACGTCCCGCTGCGCGGTGTTAGTCGGGAAAACCGCCGAGCGATATTGCGTGCCGTGATCCGGGCCTTGATAGTTCAGTTCGGTCGGATTATGTGCAACCGAGAAAAATATCTGCAACAGGCGACCGTACGTGACCTGCGTCGGATCGTATGTTATCCGAACCGATTCTGCATGGCCCGTATCACCTTCGCTGACGCGCTCGTATTGCGCCGTATTCGCCGCGCCGCCAGCATAGCCGGACATCACTTCCTTGACGCCTCGAACGTGCCGAAACACGCCTTGCACGCCCCAGAAGCAACCGCCTGCGAACACGGCAGTTTCCGTATGTGTCGCGCCGATGGTTTCGTCATGTGAGGGTGCGGGAATCACCGTCGCGCCTTCCGTCGAATGAGCAGTGCGGATTAGAGCGAATGCGCTTGCGGACAAAAACGCCACGCTCAGTACTTTGCTCACCTTGCCTGCTGATTTGCCTGCTAATTTCCCTGAGCTCTTAGCCATGATATGTCCTTGAAATGTCGCTTAGCCGAAAGTGAAGGCATAGGCCTCTACGCCGGAATCGAGAAATTCGATTGAGAACGTACGGTCTTTGACGGGCCCTGTTTGACGCACCAATTGATAAAGGCGCTGATCCGTCACCGTTCCGGTTCCATCCGCCTGCACATCGCTTCCGTGCGATGCACCCGGCGCCGCGCCGTCGATACTCACGCGAAAGCGCACCGGCTTGCCGTCCTTGGACGGACCAAGCACGAGATGCAGATCACGCGCATGAAAGCGATAGATGATGCGTCCCGTATCGCCTGAGAGCGTTGCATGTTCCGAGCCTACCTTCCATGCACCGGCAAGTCCCCAGTCATTGGTATCGAGCGCCTTGGGCGCGGCATAGGTATGCACGCGATCCTGCGCCTCACCGCCCGGCGACATGAATTGGTCCGCGCGCTCATAGCCGATATAGGTTTCCGGCGAATGAACGTCGGCTTCATCCGCCTGCATCATGGCCCCTTGCGCGGACGACATTTCGCTATCCGATGTTTGTTTCGACATTGCCGAAGCATTACCGTGACCGGCTTCCGCAAGCAATTGCTGGATGACCTGTTCAGAGTGCGCGTAATCGCCTTCACCGAAATGGTGATAGCGAATCTGACCTTGCGCATCGACGAAATAGTGCGCGGGCCAATACTGATTATTCAAAGCGCGCCAGATCGCGTAGTCATTGTCTACCGCAACGGGGTAGTCGATACCAAGATCGTGCACGGCCTTCTTGACATTATCGACATTGCGCTCGAACGCGAACTCGGGAGCATGAACACCAATTACGACTAACCCCTGATCGCGATACTTCTGCGCCCAAGCCTTGACGTAAGGCAGCGTACGCAAGCAGTTAATGCACGAATACGTCCATACATCGACCAACACGACTTTGCCTTTCAGCGCTTCTTTAGTGAGCGGCGGCGTGTTGAGCCATTCGACCGCGCCGTTGAGCGGCGGCAAGGTGCCTTCCACAGGCAAAGCCACAGCCTGAGTTGATGCACGCATCATGCTGCCGTTAGCGGATGCCTTCATCATGGCGCCATCGCGATGGCCAAATCGATCGACGAGCTTTTGTTCGACGCCCGCAGTAGCCACAGTCGAAACCCTTGCAAGCACGCCGGTATCCAGCCCAAGTGCAATCGCCACCACGCCTCCCAGCATCGCGACGCCGATCCCACGGCGAATCCATTCGCCTGCACCAAGCGAGCGCTTCATTGCAGCGAATACGCGTCCGCCAATCAGCAAGGCGATCGCCAAGGATGTTGCCGCACCGGCTGCATAGGCAAGCAGCAATAAGGTGGTACCCGCGCTTGCGCCATTGAGGGCCGCGCCGGTCAGCACAAGTCCAAGAATGGGACCCGCGCAAGGTGCCCACAAAAGACCTGTAGCAATCCCAAGTAAAAAGGAACCGCCCATGCTCGGCTTGCCATCGCCGCGCTGAGCGAACGCCGTAAGGCGGTTTCCTGCGCTAACCAAAGGATGCATGATGCGATCAGCAAGGCGCGGCAACAACAGCGTCAAGCCGAATACGGCAAGCAGAACGATGGCGGCCCAGCGTCCGTATTGATTGGCTTGCGTCGCCCAGCCGCCGCCTATAGCGGCCAGTGAAGCGACCGCTGCGAACGTTAATCCCATACCGGCGAGCAAAGGCAATCCGCTCTTGACGAACGGTTGATCCGCACGAGAGAACACAAAAGGAAGCACCGGCAAAATGCACGGACTAAGGATCGTCAACGCGCCGCCGAGATATGCAAGGACGATGAGCAACATGATCGTTAAGGAAATAAGTGAATTAGGGGCGCGTCAGACTGCGCCCGGCGTAAAGTTCATGGCAATGCCATTCATGCAGTAGCGCAGACCGGTAGGCTTGGGGCCGTCGTCGAAGACGTGACCCAAATGACTGCCGCAACGGCGGCAATGCACTTCGGTGCGTGTCATGCCGAACGAACCATCAACATTGGTTGCAACCGCATGTTCGAGTGGCGCCCAGAAGCTCGGCCATCCCGTGTGGCTGTCGAATTTGGTGCTCGACGAAAACAGCGACAGGCGGCAACCTGCGCACGTGAACGTTCCGCTGCGATGCTCGTCGTTAAGCGCGCTTGTATAAGGGCGTTCGGTGCCTTCGCGGCGCATCACCTCATACTGCATCGGGCCGAGAATATGACGCCATTCGTCGTCGGAATGAACGACTTCGAACTTCTCTTGCGATGCAGCAAGGGCGCGCGGACGGTGAGTCAGCACGACAGCGGCGACGGCGGCCGCAGCGCCTGACAATAGAAAGCGGCGACGTGTCTGCATGATCGGTTCCTCGTGGGCGAGTAGGTTGAACGCATGCTAAGCGCGCGCGCATCGCCAAGTCCTCACCGAAAGTTAAATTAAATGTGATACTTCGCCGCGCGCTTTTCTGCACAATGGCAGGGCGCTTAAGCGCGTTCGCCTTGGTTTAACCTGAGTCTTTAAATTAATTACCTGCCGCTTTCATCTCGATGCGCGTTTTTACAAGCGAATGAATGGACCAAGCTAAACGCATTTTGATTGTTGAAGACGACCAGCATATCGCCGATGTGCTGAGCCTTCACTTGCGCGATGAGCGCTATGAAGTCGTCCATTCCGCTGATGGCGCGGAAGGTCTTAAGCTACTTGAGCAAGGCGGCTGGGACGCGCTTATTCTCGATTTAATGCTTCCCGGCGTGGACGGTCTGGAGATTTGCCGCCGCGCGCGCGCTATGACGCGCTATACCCCCATCATCATTACGAGCGCGCGATCGAGCGAGGTGCATCGCATTCTCGGACTCGAACTTGGCGCGGACGACTATCTCGCCAAGCCTTTTTCGGTGCTGGAACTCGTCGCGCGCGTCAAGGCGCTGCTGCGCCGCGTCGATGCGGTGGCTAAGGATTCACGGCTCGAAACAGGCCGGGTCGAAGTGAATGGTATTGCGATCGATCCGCTTGCGCGCGAGGCCTTCGTGGACGGTGCGCGCATTGAACTAACGCCGCGTGAATTCGATTTGCTCTATTTCTTCGCACAGCATCCCGGCAAGGTCTTTTCGCGGATGGATTTGCTTAACGCAGTGTGGGGTTATCGACACGAAGGTTATGAGCATACGGTGAATACGCATATCAATCGGTTACGCGCTAAAGTCGAAAAAGATGCGGCGGACCCTAAGCGAATCCTTACGGTCTGGGGGCACGGCTATAAGCTCGCGTCTTCTCAAGAGGATGCCAGGCCGTGAAATTCACGCTATCGCAACGGCTGTTTGCCGTGTTCTGCGTGCTGCTTTTAGCGTGCTGCGGGGCGTCTGCGTGGCTGCAGATTCGCGCAAGCGACTTGCGTGAGAAAGAGGTTATCCAAAGCCTTTCGCGCGGTCTGGCAGAGCATATTGCGCGTGATGGCGCACTCGCAGACGCCAACGACATCGACGCACCCGCCGTGCGCCGTCTCTTCAGCCAGTTGATGGTGGTGAACCCGAGTGTCGAGGTGTATCTGCTCGATAGCACGGGCCGCGTGCGCGCCGACGATGCGCCTCCCGGCCATCTCAAACGCGATCATGTCGATCTCGCGCCGGTGCAGCGGCTCTTGAGCGGCGCGGCTTTACCCATTCTTGGCGACGATCCGCGCAGCATCGACAAGCGCAAGGTCTTTAGCGCCGCGCCGCTTGCCGCGCCCGGCAGGCCGCCTTTTGGTTATGTCTATGTCGTGCTGTTGGGCGAAGAGCACGATCAGCTTGCGGCTAAAGCATCCGCTAGCGCGGTACTACGCACCACGCTCGCTTCGATGGGCCTCGTGACCTTGCTGGGCCTGGTCGCTGGTGTGATCGCCTTTGGACTTATCACGCGTCCGCTAAGACGTCTGACCGATGCCATGCGCAAATTCGACGCGAGCGGCATACCGGCCGATGCGCCCGTGGTCAATCGCGCTAAAGCGCGCAATACGCATGACGAAATTGCCGTGCTTGAAAATACCTTTGCGCAAATGGCGGCGCGTATAGGTGAGCAATGGCGCGCGCTTGGGCGGCAGGATCGCGAGCGACGCGAACTCGTCGCCAATATTTCGCATGATCTGCGCACGCCGCTTTCGTCCTTGCACGGCTATCTGGAAACACTGTCGCTCAAGGCCGACACCCTTGCCGATACTGACCGCCGCCGTTATCTCTCCATCGCGCTCGCGCAAAGCGCCAAAGTAGGGCATCTTGCGCAATCGCTTTTCGAACTCGCGCGGCTCGAGCATGGCATGGTCGAACCGCAAGCTGAGCCATTTTCTCTAATGGATTTGCTTCAGGACGTCTTCGAGAAATTCGAATTGCCGGCGCAATCGCGCGGCGTTCATCTCGATGCGGATATCGCACCTCGTCTGCCGAATGTTCGCGCGGATCTCGGCATGATCGAACGCGTGCTGACCAATCTGCTCGATAACGCGATTCGCCACACACCCAAAGGCGGCACGGTCAAAGTCACACTGACGAACGCGACGGAAGCAGTCGAAGTGACAGTTAGCGATACCGGTACAGGTATTCCGCCGAATATGCGTGATGCGCTATTTCAAAGGCCATTCACGTCAGGCGAAGATCATCGCGGAGCAGGGCGTGGCGGGCTTGGTTTGTTGATCGTGCAACGCATGCTGCAACTGAATGGCAGTCAGATTCACTTGGTCGAAACCAGCGCTTCTGGCACATCGTTTCGGTTTGCTTTGAACGCAGTAGTCGCGCACTCAGGCGACGAATCACCAAGGCTTAGCAATTGAGCGTAAAAAAAGACCCGGCGTTCATGCCGGGTCTAAGAGGACGGTCATTCTGCGATCACGCACCGTTGGGAAGCGCGCGACGCGTTGCATGTCTGACCATCCGCGTGGACGTTTCGAAAAGGGTAAGCGACGCTTGCCACGGTTCGAATAAACCGCAATTGTGCAAGCGGTATGTGACAAGTTTTAGAGCCTCCATCTTAAAAGAAACTTAAAGCGCCGCGCGATGTGAAGTGCTTCGATTGCTGCGGGTTTTCATCAGGGCCATTTCGCTAGTGCTGACCTGGTATCGTCGTCCAAGCACGATAATCTTCTTTAGCTTTCCAGCTTGTGCATTTTCTGTGCGATTGATGCACCTATCCGCATCGTTAAGTCGGCTAAGAAAATTGTTCCGATCTTAAGCCTTATGAAATTGAGGTGCTGAACAGAAGCTGGAAACTTTCCTTGGTTTCTAAGGATATGTTTGCTAGCATGTAATCGGGTCGCACGGCCGCTGAGCTTTCGAGGGCGAAGACGCGGAACAGTGTGGCGTGGCAATCATAACGGCCTTTACCGGCTAAAGAAAATGGAAGCGCAAGTCGTCAGCGCATACGCGCTCGGCAACCCCGTTTATAGCGTAGCAAGCGTATAAGCAGCGTAACAAGCGCATAGTGCGACACTGGTTTATTCAGTTGGCCTTCACGTTTTAATGCAGGCTGCAAGTCACGGCGTTTGTCGTAACTAGTCTTTATTCGTCTATCGCTTTGATATTTCAAAGCGTGTGAATATGCACGCGCGAACTCAGAAAGCGTGCTCAAGCGCATGTCCGGTGAATCGTCCGCTATTGCGCCGCAACTCACGCAACGCAATTTAAGTGATGCGCTCCTGCGGCCGTGCGTGCTTCGTCATGAATGCGCTTTTCTTCTGGCACGACCAGATGTTTTCTTATCAATCGGCACTGTCTTTCGAAATCTCGAAACGACAGGGGAAAGTGGCGCACTTTTAATCCGCGCATTACGCGGGAGGAAATGTGGAAACGGAACTGAGTCTACGGCTTGCAAAAGCGTTGCGACGTTGCGCGTCGCATGAACAGGTGCTCACCTACCAACGATTTCATACGCTATGCGAAAAAGGCGTGCCACTCGTGCAACGTTATGCAGCGCTGGAATCCGCGATCGAATCGTTGGCGGATGTGCACGATATCGATTACGGTGTGCTGCTCGCGCTTGACAGCGGCTTGCCCGGCGCCGAATTCTTCCAGCGATACTTGCGTCATCGTCACGGCGAGTATGTGTCGTTAATGGGTGATCCGAAATATCATCGGCAGACCATTGCGCGCAAGCGTGCACTTGTGGCGCGCGAGCGAGAGCGGGTTTATGCGCATGCACGTGTGGCCGAAGAGGAGCGCAATCGACAGGTCGCCTTTGCCTGAATGCGTTTCAGGCTTCGGCGGTTGCGCCGAGGCCTGCTTTAGCAACGACCCAATCGCAAAAGCACTTTACTTTCTCGACATTCCGTTCGTTGGCACGATACGAAAGGAAGTGCGTCTCCCGCGCGAGCGGAGCGAATAGTCCTGCGCCCAGCTCGATCAGATCGCCGCGCGAAAGTTCGCGTTCGGCAAGCCGCGTCGTTTCCAATGCGACACCCATGCCGTCAACTGCTGCCGAAATCGCAAGCGCCGCGCGATCGAACGACGGACGCGGTCCGCGCGGCATTTCCAGACCGTTGAGCGCGAACCAGCCCGGCCAGGTCACACGGCTCAATTGCGAATCGATCAAGGTCATTGTTTTGATTTGTTCGGCAACGGGTACGTTGTCACGAATCAACGCGGGCGAACACAATGGCACGATACGCTCAGCGCCAAGGGCACGCGTCACCACGCCAGCCCGCTCATGCGCAAAGCCATAAGAAATGGCGACATCGACTTCGCGCACACGGAGCAGATCGGCAGGTTCGGCATCGGAGGAAAGCCGGATAGTCACGGTCGGATGTTCGTGCATGAATTGCGGCAAGCGTGGGCCTAACCACTTGGCCGCAAAGCTTGGCGCGCAATGCACGGCAAGCACCTGCGCTTGCGGTTCGAGCGCCACTTCACCGCATGCTGCCTCGATGACATCGAACACACGGCCCAGGCTTTCATGCAGTCGCCGGCCTTCGGATGTCGTCTCCACGCGCCGGTTGCGCCGATGAAAAAGCGGCCTGCCAAAGTATTCCTCAAGCTCCTTG
>NZ_JAQFVG010000060.1 GCF_029439455.1 Caballeronia sp. BR00000012568055
ATCAACTGACGCCTGCGCTGATGCTGACCGGCGCGTTCTACTACGACCACATGAAGAATGCGGCCACGGGCGGCGGCGCGACGGGAAGCGGTAATCGCTATACGGGCGTGGCGCTGGCGGAGTATGCATTGTCCAAACGCACCGAAGTGTATGGCACGGTGGACTTCAACAAGGTCACGGGTGCAGGCGATGTGGAATTGCCGGGACGCTCGAATCAGACCGGTGTGTCGATCGGTTTGCGCAATATTTTCTAAGCGTTTTTTCTTAGCGTTCTTAGCGCTTTGAATAAAAAAATACGGACGGATGCTTAGCGCATCCGGCCGTATTGCTTTAGCGATTAAATCGCTCTAAGCCTTAGAAGCGGTGACGAATACCAACGCGCGCTGCGAACTGCGTATCCGCGCCCGCTGCGCCGACAAACGACGTCGACGAACCGATTTGCGCCTGAACCGGCACCACTCGCCCCGCAACAGTGTTCTCGCCCGAGGCCTTCTGGTAAGCGCCGATCACATAGACATCGGTGCGCTTGGAGAGCGCGTAATCGACTGCGGCATTGACCTGATGCCACTTGCCTTCGAAGTTGTCGTCGAGCTTGGAGAACGTGTAGCCCAGGCCCGCGCTAAAGGCAGTCGTGAAGTTGTACTTCCCGCCGATTTCATAGTTGTTCAGCTTCGAACTCGCGGTCGCGATCGGCTGGAATTTCGTGTGCGTCCAGTTGGCGAACACCACGCCCGCAGCAATCGTGTATTTCGCGCCGATGCCGAATGTTTCCAGATCACGCAAGCCACCCGTGTTGACATTGGCCACGCTCACGCTAAAGGCGGGCGTTGCGCCGTTCGGGAAGCGAATATTCGTATAAGCCGCGCCAATGCTGAACGGGCCTTGCGCATAGTTCAAACCGAAGCTGTACGTGCTCGACGAACCTTGCGTCGTCACGCCCGCTGCCGTGGTGGTAGGCGAACCGGCGAAGTTGGTGGTGTTCGAGAAGCCGTACATCGCACCGAACGTCACGCCATAGAAGCTCGCACTGCTGAACTTCACTGCATTGTCGATACGGCTCGACGTCAGTTGATCGACGTCATTGATGTGGTAGGCGAAATTGCCCGACGGCGTCTGGCTACCCATCGTGTAGTTCGCGCCGATATAGTCGGTCGAGAACGAGTATTGACGGCCGAAAGTCAGCGCGCCGATATTGGTCTTCGAAAGACCGACATACGCCTGACGGCCGAATTCGCGGCCACCCTGACCGAGCGCGCCCGTGCCGCTGTCAAAGCCGTTTTCGAGCACGAAGAGCGCCTTCAGCCCGCCGCCCAGATCTTCGGTGCCACGCAGGCCCCAGCGGCTGCCTGATGCAACGCCGTCGCCATACTTCCACAAGCTATCGTGACCGCCTGCGGTCGCGACCTTGTTCGAATAGGTGATACCGGCGTCGATAATGCCGTAAAGGGTGACGCTGCTTTGTGCGTGCGCGGCGATGCTGAGCGTGCCGAGAGCGGCAGCGGCTACGAGGGTCTTTTTCATTTTTTCCTTGGCTTACTTAGTATTGCCCGCAAGTGCGGATGACGCTTAGAGCGCTTTTATATGGATAACTAACTATTCGATACTTTGATATGACGCAAAGCATCGGGCTTCTCAGGCTCAGCGTTGTAGTGGCGGAAATATAGCGAAATGTCAGTTTTCAGTAAACGGATTTTCTTGAATCTGTAGTATTTCTTTAACAATATGAGGCCGAGCGGGTGCAAGCTTTGCGCAATGTCGTTTTGTTTAGGTTTGTCTAAAACAACGGAGACAGATATGGATCACGGCAAAGCGCCCGACGCATGCGCGGCGGGCGTCGCGTTTATCGACGCTCAAGTGCTCATGCTTAATACGCACGCCGGCTTGTTGGCGAAGTGGATCGAAGAGGGCGGTAATGCGCCCGACCTTGGCGCGGCGGAGCGACTGCTTGAATTCAGGCACGCGCGTCCGGAGGAACACGCGCATAGCGAAGACGGTACGCCGACTAAAGGCGACTCAACCGACAACGCACCCGTCTGGCCGTCGTTTAACGAACCTTCGCAGCGCGTGGCTTTTGCGCTGCACGTGCCGTGTATGAACGCGATCATCGCCGTGGGCGATTTTTTCGATGTGCACAGGCTGTCCGCCTCGCGCACGCCGGAGGTGCAGTTCTTGATGCACCTGCGTGATGCAGCGCTGAATGCGAATATCTTTAGCATCACGGCGGGCGAACACAGGCCGCATGCGGCATTTGGCGGATTGGTGATCGACGAAAAACTCGATGGAAACGCGATGTTCGGTGACGACGCGCGCAAAGGCTTCATCGCGTTCGGCGATGTAGTGGGATTGCTGCGTTATTTGCGCAAGCTGTTACGCAGCATGCAGACCGCCATCAGCGCAGGCGATGCAGGCTGAGAGCTTGAGCAAGAACGTCAGCCGATCAAGTGATCGGCTGACGTCATAGATCTATTACTGCGCCGGAGCCGGAGCAGGCGTCGATTTCTTGCTGTGATGCTTGTGGGACTTGTGCGCCGGGCGCGGCTTGTTGTTCGGGTAAGCGGCAGTCGCGTACGACAGCGTCGGCGCAGCGAAAGCGGCGAGCACGAACAGCACGGCAAATTTCTTGAAAGACGTTTTCATCGGAGACTCGCGAAAGAGGATGGCAAAGAAGGCGCATTGCCCGGCTTGAACAGCGCCGTCAGCAATGTAAGGACAAGCACTCACGGTGTAACTTGGGGAAAACGTCAGCGTCGCAACGAGGCTACGGTTTCGCAAAAATTAGCTTGAAATTCATAGCCCGAAGTTCGACACGCCCCGGCACGATCGTTCTTTCGCAAACCGCTTTGAGAGTGCTTAAGCGACTGCGCAGTTCCCGGATCTGGCCGATGCTGCAAGGCAACAGTATTTTGCACCAGACGATTTAATTCGGCAAAGAATCGCTAAAGATTGCCGCTAAGCCTTGCCTGACAAGCTTTAGCGATTTCTTAAGCATTGCATTCGCATGTTCATTTGCGTGTTTTAGCATGCCTGCGTTCCGCGACGATGTCATGAAGGACCACTATGATCTGGCCTGTTTCCAACACAGGGCTGATCGACATGAAAGAAGAAGATATCCGCAGAAACGCCTTCGCAATGCCCGTTCACAATCCCGCTTACCCTCGTCCGCCGTTCCGCTTTATCAATCGCGAGTACTTCATCATCTCTTACGAGACCGACCCGGACGCGCTCGCAGCCGTGGTGCCGGAGCCGTTGCGTGTCGATAACAATCTCGTGCATTACGAATTCATTCGCATGCCGGATTCGTCCGGCTTTGGCAGCTATACCGAAAGCGGCCAGGTGATTTCCGTGATCGACCACGAAGGACACAAGGGCAGCTACACGCACGCCATGTATCTCGACGATGAAGGCCCGATTGCAGGCGGCCGTGAAATCTGGGGCTTTCCTAAGAAACTCGCGTCGCCTCGCTTGTCGGTGGACGGTAAGGATACGCTGCTCGGCACGCTTGATTACGGCACGCAGCGCATTGCTGTCGGCACGATGGGCTACAAGTTCCGCGCGCTGGGTCTCGACGCCGAACGCAGCAAGCTCGCCGATACCCCGAACTATCTGCTCAAGGTGCTCCCGCATGTGGACGGCACCGCGCGCGTGTGCGAACTGGTGCGCTTCTTCCTGCGCGATGTCACCGTGCTAGGCGCATGGGAAGGTCCCGCCGCGCTCGAATTGCACGCGCATGCCTTGGCGCCGGTTGCGGATTTGCCCGTTAGAAAAGTCGTAGGCGCGCGTCATGTGATCGCCAATCTCACGCTCGATATCGGCGAAGTCGCGTACGACTATCTCGCTCATGCCGATTCGCTCAAGCTCGCCGTCAATAACTAAGCTAAACCTTAAGGAAATTAAATCATGGCACTGCAAGGAAAAGTCGCGCTCGTGACAGGTGCAGCAAGCGGTATCGGGGAACAGGCTGCACGCAAGCTCGCAGCAGATGGCGCGGCGGTGGTGATCGCAGATCTGAATTTCGCGAACGCGCAGAAAGTGGCCGACAGCATCGAGGCCGCAGGTGGCCGCGCAATCGCCGTAGCGATG
>NZ_JAQFVG010000061.1 GCF_029439455.1 Caballeronia sp. BR00000012568055
CGTCTTTGTCGTAGAAACCGAAGGGCGCAAAGCTCAGGCAGTCGCCCACGCGCAGCGTACCGCGCTGAAGCACCGCCTGAAGGGTCGATGCAGCGGGCGCGGCGGCTTCGCCTTGGGGTTGTGCGGGCGTGGAAACCTTCGTGCAGCCGGTAATCAGCACGCCTGCGGCCAAAGCAAAAACACAGGCCAGCCCTGCGCCTCGTTGAGCAAGTTTCATTGGAAGTCCTGGTCGGAGAATGTGGTGCGGATCGCGCTCGCTGGCGGATTCCGTCTGTCCGATATACCGGACAGCTATCTGGTCAATCGGATTGGTTTGAAGTGTTGGGCGCTAAAAACTGCGTGACAAGCAGTCCGAACCCTAATTGCGCGGGGATTTTTGATGGGCTAGTTACGAGCCGCATCATGATCGATGCGTCTCGTTTAAAGCGCTTTATTCCAGTGCGATCTTCACCGGACGAATATTCCAGATGTGCTCGCAATATTCACCGATCGCGCGATCCGACGAGAACTTACCCGAGCGCGCCGTGTTCATGATCGACATGCGCGTCCAGCGCTTCGTGTCCTGCCATGCGTGGCTCACGTCTTCCTGACGCGCAACGTAGGATACGTAGTCGGCTAGCACGAGGAAGGGATCGGACCAGCGCAGGTTATCGACGAGTGGACGGAACATGTTGGCATCACCGCGTGAAAAGTGGCCGCTTGCGACCAGGTCCAGCGCTTCACGCAACTCATCGTTCGAATTTGCGTAGTTATCCGGATGATAGCCTTCGCGCCGCACGCGCTCGACTTCGCTTTCGGTGAGGCCGAAGAGAAAGAAGTTTTCTTCGCCTGCTTCCTCGCGTATCTCCACGTTCGCGCCATCCAGGGTGCCGATGGTGAGCGCACCATTCATCATGAACTTCATATTGCCCGTGCCGGAGGCTTCCTTGCCCGCTGTCGAAATCTGCTCCGATAAATCCGCAGCAGGGTAGATCGTATGCGCGTTCTTGATGTTGAAGTCGGGGAAGAACACCACTTTCAAGCGGCCATTCACCGTCGGATCGTTATTGACGACTTCTGCGATTCCGTTGATCAAACGAATGATGAGCTTCGCCATCCAATAGCCGGGCGCGGCTTTGCCGCCGAATACGAAGCAACGCGGTGTCATCGACAGATTCGGATCGCGGCGCAGACGCAGATAAAGCGTGATGATATACAGCGCGTTCAAATGCTGGCGCTTGTATTCGTGAATGCGTTTGACCTGAATATCGAACAGCGCAGTCGGATCGACGACGATGCCCGTTTCGCTCTTGATACGCGCCGCGAGCGCCTGTTTGTTCGCTTGCTTGACCGCGCGCCAGCGATCCAGAAACGCGGGATCATCCGCATACGCTTCGAGCTTGCGCAGTTTCGTCAGATCCGTGGCCCAGCCTTCGCCGATGGTTTCATCGAGCAATACGGAAAGCTTGGGATTGCTGAGCATCATGAAACGGCGCGGCGTCACGCCATTGGTGACATTGCGGAATTTCTCCGGCCACAGTTCGGCAAAATCATGCAGCACGGTTTGTTCGAGCAGACGCGTATGCAGCGCCGCCACACCATTGACCGCATGCGATCCGACCGTCGCCAGATTGGCCATACGTACGCGTTTCGCGCCGTGTTCATCGATCAACGACATGCGGGCGAGGCGGGCGTGATCGCCGGGAAAGCGCTGGCGGACTTCATCGAGAAAGCGGCTGTTGATTTCGTAGATGATCTCCAGCAGGCGCGGCAGCACGTCCTGAAACAGCGGCAAACTCCATGTTTCCAGTGCTTCCGGCAACAGCGTGTGATTCGTATAGGCAAGCGCGTTGCGTGTGATGGTCCACGCATCGTCCCATTCCACGTTGCGCTCGTCGATCAGCAGACGCATTAATTCAGCCACGGCGATGGACGGATGCGTGTCGTTGAGCTGTGCGGTGAACATATCGGCGAAGCGTGAAATCGGCTCGCCTTTGAGCGCGAGCAGACGCAGCATGTCCTGCAACGAGCACGAGACGAAGAAGTATTGCTGCGCAAGCCGCAGACGTTTGCCGGCTTCGGGTTCATCGTTTGGATAAAGCACTTTGGAGAGCGTCTCCGAACGCACTTTTTCATGCACGGCTTCGTAATAATCGCCTGCATTGAAGTCCTGAAGATCGAACGATTCGACCGCCTCGCTTTTCCAAAGACGCAGCGTATTGCAGGTGTTGACGCGAAATCCGGGCGTCGGGGTATCGACGGCGACGCCTTTGACGGTATAGGCCGGAATCCACCGCACGCAATAGCGGCCTTGCTCGTCGGTCCAGCTTTCGGTGCGGCCGCCGAAGTTCACATAAAACGCAACGTCGGGCCGCAGTATTTCCCATGGATTGCCTTTTTGCAGCCACTTATCCGTGACTTCGACTTGCCAGCCGTCCTTGATCTCCTGATCGAAGATGCCGAACTCATAACGAATGCCGTAGCCGATAGCCGGAATTTCCAGCGTCGAAAGCGAATCCAGATAGCAGGCTGCGAGACGCCCGAGCCCGCCATTGCCGAGTCCCGGTTCTTCCTCGATCGCAACCAGCGCGTCGAGATCGAGACCCAGCGCCTGCAAGGCATCGCGCACATTGCTTTCGATACCCAGATTGATGAGGTTATTGCCGAGTTGCGGGCCGATCAGAAATTCGGCGGAGAGATAGCACGCGACTTTCGCATCGCTGGCGACGTAGGCGTGCGTGGTGGCGACGCGGCGCGCCATCATGCGGTCGCGCACCGCGAACGAAAGCGCCATATACCAGTCGTGCGGCGTCGCGATCTCCGGATAGCGGCCTTGCAGACAAATCAGGTTATCGACGATATCGCGCTGAAGCGCTGCAACGCCGAGTCCGCTGCGCGCGGGTTCGGCGACTGCAGGGGTTTTGAGTGTAGGCAAGTCGTCCATGATCGCTCCGTGGTTTGCTGAGGTGTCCAGCAGGCGACCATGATCCAGTTTCGTGTCGGGCGGGTGACAGGTTCGATCGTTGAGTGAAGAACGGTCGTTCGTGATCGTTCAGGTCATATCAAACGCTGCGCGTTCGGCGCGCGGTTATTCGGCGTTTGTATGTGCGCGCGCGCAGCCCGACTTCTACCAAGTCGTCACCGATGCACCCGCCGAAGGCGCATGGCCGATTGCGTCGTGTTCATTCTGGTTCAAATGATCATTCGACATCCTTAGTTAAGTCGGGATTTCTGACACTCCGTCTGATACCAGATATCGACCTGACGTTGGGCGGCCTGAAGATCGTCCGGATAGTAGGGATCGTAGTAACGGAACGGATCGTAGCCCGCTGCTTCCAGCGCGGCCAGTTCGCTGCGATTGCGCGCTTGCGTCGGCGGTGCGTGGTTGCGTATTGCGGTGAGATCGGTGCATTGCGCGGCGCTCAAATGCGGGCCGTTATCGGGCACGCCGCTTATGGCGCAACCCGCGACTAAAAGCGCCAATATCGATGATAACCATGTCTTCATGTCATCTCCCCTGGGTTAGGGCGTCGCGTGGACACACGTTGCCGCGCCGCTTTGCATTCGCTATGCTCGCCGCTGCATAGTCTTCCGAAAACGCTCGTTGTCCGAAACAAGGCGCGGTCGTTGCAAGCAAGGTATCGACCGATGCGAACTGTTTGTCCGCGACCCACGGGCGTCTTGCAAGCGTGCGGTCGTTGAGCCAGTACGGACTCCAGTCGCGCGTCGTCTCGATGATCTCACGCGCAAATTCCGGGCCGTATTCCAGTCCACCTTCGATCACCACATCGATATACGACTCCGCCAGCGGATATTTCGCGTCCGCGATCGGCAAGCCTTCGCCGGGCGGCTTGCCCGCGATCATCGGCACATAGACCCAGATCGTGCCGTGCTCGGGCAGCGGCTGCCACGACACCGATTCGATCAGCGCGCGCGGCACTTCCACGCGCGTGTAGTTTTTTTCGCGCGCATCGAAGGCGGACATGTCGTCGCCATCCACCGGATAGAGCACGCCGTTGACGGTCATCGCAGCTTCACCGTTGTTGGGCCTGCGCAATCCGAGCGCGGTGAAGCCGGTTGGCGAGCGATCGCTCCAGCTTCGCACATAGCCGAACGCGGCGGATACGCGCACGGGTATCGCGGCGATGGGTTTGCTTGCCGTTGCATTGCGCGATGCCGTGTTGATCAGCGAGCCGTAACCGAAGATAAATTGCGTCGGCTGGCCGGGGAGTGTCTTGCCCCAGTAGTCGGTGGTCTGCGCGTGTGCGGATGCGCAGGTGAGCAGCAGCACTGCGGCGATTGTTCGAATGATGGCCATCGCATTTGCTCCGTTCGGATCAGCTTATTGCATCACCTTATTCTTCCACGAATTTCCGGATCGTTCCGCTAAGCCGCAGCTAAGCCTTCATGCGCAGAGTAATCACACCAACCGAACCATCAAGGAGAAAACATGTTCGCTCTGCTTTTCGATCTTTTGGGTGCGCTTGCTTTGGGCATGTCCATGACGTGTGCGATCGGCGCGTTGTCCTCGTCTGGTGAGCTTGCGGAGCAGACCGCTGCGCATGGACGCTTTAGCGAATTGCGTACTGCCCGCAAGCGTTAGGCATGTTAGGCATGTCAGGCACTCGTGCCAAACGCTTATGAAATGCTTAAGAAGCGCCGGGAATGCTGAGAAAAATGGCTAAGGCATTCCCGTATGAAATTCGCTACCGAGTGAAAGCAGACAGAAGGTATTTGCTGGCTAGAATGCGCTGACGCTACCAAGCAAAACAAAGCAAAAAAACAAAACATCGAACGCGTCCGAGCATTTCACGCATTCAGCAAAGGCACGTGGATGAAACTGCTGCTGGTCGAAGATAACCTTGAACTGGCGCATTGGCTCGTCTCGCTTCTGACCTCGGAAGGTTTCGTGACGGATCATGTCGGCGATGCAGAAGATGCTTCGCGGCTGGTGCGATCGCACTGCTATGACGTGGTGTTGCTCGACATGCGTTTGCCGTCGATGAGCGGCAAGGACTTGCTGAGCATCATGCGCCGCCGCCGCGATACGGTGCCGGTCATGATGCTGACCGCGCATGATTCGCTCGACGACAAACTCGACTGCTTCGACGCGGGTGCCGACGACTATATGGTCAAGCCCGTCGATACGCGCGAACTCGTTGCGCGCATCACCACGTTGGTTCGCCGTCGTACGCCGAGCGCGGTGAACGCGATGCAGTGCGGCGACCTCGAATATCACTTTTCCCACCGCGAATTCAGGCACAACGGCAACGTGCTGTCCTTGCGACGCCGCGAACACGCCATTCTCGAAACGCTGATGTTGCGGCAGGGCAAGGCCGTGTCGAAATCCGCGCTGATGGAAAGCATCTTCGGACTCGATGAACCCGCAAGCCTCGATGCCGTCGATCTCTACGTGCACCGCTTGCGCAAGCATCTGGCCGGTTCCACGGCGCGTATCGCGACCGTGCGAGGGCTCGGCTACATTCTGCGCGCCAATGAATTCGATGTGCGTTATTCGTGAATATCCCTAGTTTTACAGCAGTCCGCGATACCAAACAGAAGGGTTCGGATAGTTAGCATTGCTTCCGTCTTTGTTTCATCAAGAAGCAAGCGATACAAAAATGCCAACGACACCCCAGAAGAACATCAGGAGACGGACTTGAAGATTCGACATCTCACCCTTGCAGTCGCACTGGGCCTCGCGGCCACTCACTCTGTGTACGCGCAATCCAGCGTGCAGTTATATGGTTTGCTCGACATGAGCGTGCCGACCTATATCACGCATGCGGACGATGCCGGTAATCATGTCGTGGGTATGGGCAATGGCGGCGAACCGTGGTTCAGCGGCAGCCGATGGGGGCTGAAGGGCGCGGAAGATATCGGCAATGGTTCAAAGATCATCTTCCGTCTGGAAAGCGAATATCGCGTCAGCGACGGCCAGATGGAAGATCCCGGCCAGATCTTCGATCGCGATGCCTGGGTCGGCCTCGAAGACAATCTGCTTGGCAAGATTACGGTCGGTTTCCAGAACACGATTGCGCGCGATGCAGCCGCCATCTACGGCGACCCGTACGGCAGCGCCAGCCTGAAAACGGAAGAGGGCGGCTGGACCAATTCGAACAACTTCAAGCAACTGATTTTCTATTCGGGCAGCGCGACGGGCACGCGTTCGAACAATAGCGTCGCGTGGAAAAAGCTCTTCGATAACGGGCTTTTTCTGAGCGCCGGTTATGCGTTCGGCAACACCACGACCTTTCCGGTTCAATCGAATTATCAGGTGGCGGCGGGATATAACGGCGGTCCGTTCAATGTCTCCGCGTTCTACAACCACACGAATCACCTCGGCTTTACGGACCAGTCATATTCCGTCGGTGGCAACTATACGTTCGATATCGTGCGATTCAATGCGGGCTATTTCCACTATCTCGGCGATCAGGGCGCGCTCGCGCAACGGCACGACGACGCATGGACGGTATCGCTGAAAATCGCGCCGAAAGGTCCCTTCGATTATGAGTTGGGCTATCAGCAATTGCGCACGAAGAACGCCGCCTACAACCTCGACGGCGATATTCCCTACGCGAACGTCGGCACCTTCGATCCGGCTTCGGGCTTGCACAACGGCTTCAAGGAAACGCTTTACTGGTCGGCGTTTTATCACTTATCCAAGCGCACCGAGCTTTATCTTGCGGGCGATTATATGAAGCTGCATGGCGGATACACGGTTGCGCAGACAAGCTCGACGAATCAGCTCGAATTGACGACCGGCATTCGAACGCGCTTCTAATCAGGCGAGTCCCATCACCGACCAACCGGCGACGAGCGCGAACACCTGCCACGCCGCGAACGCAACGATGACGCCTGCGCCGCCGAGTGCCACACGGCGGCGCAGGCTATCGAAGCGGGCGGACTTCGCCGCGAACGTGCGATTGATGCCGCGACTGGCGAGGCCGATGGCGCAGATGGTCAGCGCCACGCCCGCGCTCATCGCAAAGGTGGAGATGATGCCGACGCCGAACGCGCCCTGATCGAGTCCCGCGACCAGCACGAAGATCGACCCCGCGCACGGTCGAATGCCAACGGCGAGTCCCGTAAGCAAGATGCTTTGCCGCGCGCCCCGGCGATGCATCGCGAGTTTGCTGCCGAGATAAGCTGCATCGTTTTCGTTCGTTGTACTCGTCTTGCTGAATGATGCAAATTGCACGCGCGCGGGCTTGCAGCAATCGCGCTTCGTCGCGATGGACCATGCCGTCCACAGACCGACAAGCAGCAAGGCCACGTAGCTTACGAGTTCGAGGCGCGCGGCTTGCGTCAGCACGCCATCGAGACCGTGACGCGCGAGCCATGCCGCGCCGCCGACCAGCGCAATGGCGGAAAGCGCCTGCGCAGTCGCGCTCCAGACGCCGAGCAACATGGCTTCGCCGATGCGCGTGGGATGCGAAACGAGATACGTGCCAACGATCGTCTTTCCGTGACCGGGGCCGAGCGCGTGCAGCACGCCATACGCGAACGAAAGCAGAATGACCGTCAGCGCCGCCAGCGATCCCCACTTCCCGTTGCGATCCGGAAATGCGTCCTGCAGTCGCGCATTTAGTTCGCTCTGCCATCTAATGCTGGTGCCGACGGCATCGCGCGCCCACTCGGGTACGTGACTCTTCGGTTGTGATGGCTCGACAACAACCGTACCCGATGCAGGCCGCCCGAACATATCCAGATTCTGTGCCGATGCCGCCTGCGTAACCAACAGCATCGCGATCAATAGCAGCTTGCCAATCAGACGCTTCAACATGAGATTTTGCTGGCAATCGGCGTGACCATGCCGCTGAAAATAGGATGATCGCGGTCTTCGAATTTGGCCGCGCTGCACGTGCGCGCGGCGGTTTCATCGAGTGTGACGGGTTGCGGGTTGCGAGCGTTGAAATCGACGAAAAACGAGTCGTCCCAGATGCCGACGGTCACCTTCGACGCCTTTGCATCCGCGGGCTTTGTCAAGGGCACGAGAAAGCGATAGACCATGTGCTTGTCTTCGACTGCCACGGCGAAGTCGCGCGCTTCGCCGACCGGCATTTCCTTATCGTTCGCGAAGACGTGCGTGAAGTAGTTCACGGTCTTGAGATTCGAGAACGCCTGCTTGTAGATAAGCGCGGTGTGTTTCGCGTCCATCGGGCCGGAAGTGGGCGCGTCGGAAAAGTCGCCGACGAGCGAGAACGGATAGGTCTTGGTGAACGCCCACGTCTCGCGGATCGCCGTGATTTTGCTGCCGGTCATGACCGCCGTCGCCGAGTAGTCGATCCACACGTGCGGATGCGCCGCCGCATGCAGCGAGATCGACATCAGCGCCAGTGCGGCAAGCGCGCGCGGTTTCGGGAGGTACATCGGTGTTGCCCAGATCAATTGAACTCGCCTCGTATGACGGCCGCCACGCGGTTTTTCTTGAGCCGAATGCGTTCTTTAGCGCATCGGCGCATCGCCGCGCGTTGCGAAATATTTTTTGGGGATGATATAACATTGCATCGCTGCGGACATCGATGCAACCGGGAAGCGGCGCACGCCTGTCATACGCGCAGACTTCGATTTGGCTAAGATGCATCGACCGTAAATCGAACGACGTGAGACAAGGTATGCGCAATTTCAGACGGCGGCTTTTCGTGGTCGCTTTTATGGCGACGCTTTCATCGGCGGCTTTTGCGGATTCGGCGTGCAAGACGCTCCAGCAGGCCGAATCGCCCGGCATGACGATTACCAGCGCACTCGATCAACCCGCCGGCACATTACAGCTACCCGATGGCAAGTCCGTCGCCGATCTTCCCGCGTTTTGCCGCGTGTCCGGGCGGCTCGCGCCTTCGTCCGATTCGGATATCGGCTTCGAAATGTGGCTTCCGCCCGCCGACGCGTGGAACGGCAAGACGATGGTGGTCGGCAATGGCGGCTACGTCGGCGCTATCCGCTATGACGAACTGGAACCGGCGCTGCGTCGCGGTTACGCGGTGATCTCGTCGGACAGCGGCCACGCGGACAAAGCCGGTTATCGCAATGAAACGCTGGACTGGGGCGTGGGGCACCCGGAGAAGATCATCGACTGGGCGTATCGGTCGGTTCACGCGGCGTCGGTGGCGTCGCGCGCGCTGGTCAAAGCCTACGAACAGCGCGATGTCACGCATGCCTATTACTTCGGCTGCTCGACGGGCGGCGGGCAGGGCGTCGCCGCGGCGCAGCGTTATCCCGACGATTTCGACGGCATTATCGCGGGCGCGCCGGGGAATAACCGCACATCGCTCAATCTGGGCTTTTTGTGGAGCGGCACGCAGAATCTGAAGACGAAGGCGGGCTACATTCCGGCGTCGAAACTCCCGGCGATCAACCGCGCCGCCATTGCCGCGTGCGATGGAAAAGACGGCATGCGCGACGGACTGATCGCCGATCCTTCGAGCTGTCATTTCGATCCCAAATCGATGCAATGCAGCGCCGGCACCGATACCGACAGTTGCCTCACCGCCGATCAGGTTGGCACGCTCAAGCGCTTGTACGCCGGCGCGCGCGATCCGAAAACCGGCAAGCAGATCTATCCCGGCTGGCCGGTCGGCAGCGAGTCCGGCTATCTGGGCGGCTGGGCTTATATGATCGAAGGCCCGCAGGCGTTTCGCACCGAATTTTTCCGCGACTGGGTGTTCAAGGACGCGAACTGGAACTGGCGCAATTTCGACTGGCATCGCGATCCGGCTATCGTGAAGGAGCGCGTGGGCGCGCTGGTGGATTCGGTCGATCCGAACCTCTCCGCGTTCCGGCAGCACGGCGGCAAGCTGATCCTCTATCACGGTCTCGCCGATCCCATCGGCAATGTCGGTGATACCGTCAATTACTACACCGCCGTCAGCAAGACCGTGCCGCAGACGCCGCAGTTCGCCCGCTTGTTTCTCGCGCCGGGCATGGGGCATTGTCGCGGCGGCGTCGGCGTGAATACGTTCGATGCCATCGGCACGCTGGAAAACTGGGTCGAAAAGGGGCAGGCGCCGGATCGCATGATTGCCGCTGCGAAAGGCGTGAACAGCAAGACGGGCGGTTTGGCGACGGAAGCGGAAGTCAACGCGGGCGGCGCGCGAACGCGGCCGCTGTGCGCGTATCCGCAGCAGGCCAAATACAAGGGCCACGGCAATACGGAAGACGCGGCAAGTTATCTGTGCGTGTCGAAGACGCAGTGAAGCCTTTATCATGAACGCGTCAATTTGATGAAGCGGCACGAGTCCTGCTATGCCCCGAACCATGACGCTACACACGCCCACTCTTTTCACGCCATGATTTCCACGCTATGACCGCGCTGACCGGCATCCGCGTGTTGCTCGTCGAAGACGACGACA
The DNA here is from genome assembly GCF_029439455.1 of Caballeronia sp. BR00000012568055. Classification (GTDB taxonomy): domain Bacteria; phylum Pseudomonadota; class Gammaproteobacteria; order Burkholderiales; family Burkholderiaceae; genus Caballeronia. The sequence continues at coordinate 10,332 of NZ_JAQFVG010000061.1, forward strand.
TGGTCGCGTCCCTGATGAGCGATCTGCTTGACGTGCTCGGCTGCGAAGTCGCGGGCACCGTCTCGCGCCTGAGCGATGCCATCCACGCCGCGCAAACTGCCGCCATCGATATCGCGATTCTCGACGTCAATCTGGAAGGCCGCCCCGTCTATCCCGTCGCCGATGCGCTGATCGCGCGCCATATTCCCGCGATCTTCTGCACGGGCTACGGACGCGCGGGCATCGACACGAAATATCAGTCGATGCCAGTCCTCACCAAGCCTTTCGATCTATCGACGCTGGAGCAGACGCTCGTATCGGCGATCGCTTCCCGCCGCGCATGAAACCGACTCCCGACCAGGCGCGCGAACGTGCGCTGTTCAACGCCATCGACGATGGCTTTTGCATCATCGAATTTTTCGATGGACCGCACGGGCCGCTGAGCGATTACGTGCATATCGAGGCGAATTCGGGCTACGAACGGCATATGGGCATTGGCAATATCGTCGGCCGCACGCTGCGCGATGTCGATCCCACGGGCGCGCCGCATTGGCTCGATTTGTACGGCGGCGTGCTGCGCACCGGCGTGCCCGCGCGCTTCGAGCGCTATTTCGGCACGGCGGGACGGCATATCGAGGTGTCGGCATCGCGCGTGGAACCGGCTGAATTGAAGCAGGTCGCCGTGCTGTTCCGCGATATTTCCGCGCGCAAGAAAGCCGAAGCCGCGCTCCGAGCCAGCGAAGCGCACGCGCGCGAAAACAGCGAACGCGTGAAGCTGGCGCTCGCGGCGGGCGCGATTATCGGCACATGGTTCTGGGATTTGCCGAACGACCGCTTTACCGTCGATGAAGCGTTCGCGCAGGCGTTCGGTCTCGATCCCGCACTCGGGCGCGAGGGCCTGAGTCTGGCGCAGGTCGTCGCGACCGTGCATCCGGACGATCAGGCGGGACTCGCCGCCGCGCTCAAGGAAGCGATTCCGCGTGGCGGGCATTATGCGCATCAGTATCGCGTGAAGCGGGCGGACGGGCGCTATTACTGGATCGAGGCGAATGGCCGCGTCGATCATGCGCCGGATGGCACGCCGCTGAGCTTTCCGGGCGTCTTGCTCGATGTCGAAAATCGGCGCGCGGTGGAAGCGGAACGCGATCGCGCGGCGGCGTCGTTGCGGGCGCTTAATGAGACGCTGGAACAGCGCGTCGCGGAGCGCACCGCCGAACTGATGCGCGCCGAAGAACAATTGCGTCAGGCGCAGAAGATGGAAGCGGTCGGCCAGCTTACCGGCGGTCTCGCGCACGACTTCAACAATCTGCTGACGGGCGTATCTGGCTCGCTGCAATTGCTGAGCATCCGCTTAAGCCAAGGCCGCATGGCCGATGTCGATAAATACGTGGTCGCGGCGCAGGGCGCGGTGCGGCGCGCGGCGGCGCTGACGCATCGGCTGCTGGCGTTTTCGCGGCGACAGACGCTCGATCCGCGTCCTACGGACGTCAACGCGCTGGCCAACGGCATGACCGATCTGATCCAGCGCACGGTCGGTCCGGGCATCGAAATAGAAGCGGTCGGCGCGACGGGTTTGTGGCCCGCATTGGTCGATGCCGGTCAGCTCGAAAACTCGCTGCTGAACCTGTGCATCAACGCGCGCGATGCGATGCCGGACGGCGGGCGCATCACCATCGAAACGGCGAATCGGTGGATCGACGGCAACGCCGCGCGCAGCCACGATATGCCCGAAGGCCAGTTCCTTTCGCTCTGCGTCACGGATACGGGTATCGGCATGACGCCGGATATCGTCGCCAAGGCGTTCGATCCGTTCTTCACCACCAAGCCGATCGGCATGGGCACCGGTCTCGGTCTGTCGATGATCTACGGGTTCGCCAAGCAGTCGGGCGGGCAGACGCGCATCTATTCGGAAGTCGGGCAGGGCACGACGGTGTGCATCTATTTGCCGCGTTATTACGGCCGGGTCGATGGCGATCATGGCGATCCGGCCGAGTCGCCCATTTCCGGCACCGAGGCGGGCGAAACCGTGCTCGTCGTCGATGACGAACCGAGCGTGCGCATGCTCGTCACCGATGTGCTGGAGGAAATCGGCTACACGGTGATCGAGGCGGCGGACAGTCAGGCGGGGCTGAAGGTGCTGCAATCGAACGTGAGGATCGATCTGCTTATCAGCGATGTCGGTCTGCCCGGCGGCATGAACGGCCGTCAGATGGCCGATGCGGCCCGCGAGGCGCGGCCCGATCTGAAGGTGCTGTTCATCACTGGTTACGCGGAAAATTCGGTGATCGGCAACGGACATCTGGAGCCAGGCATGCAGGTGCTGACCAAGCCTTTCGCGCTGGAAGTGCTGGCGGCGCGCGTGCGTCAACTTGTCGAAATCTGATCGGCATTCTTTGCCGATTTTGACGCGCGGTAGCCTGCTTATTCCGCGAAATACCCGTATAAATGACGCCTTATCGCGCGATTCGATCGCCCGCGCCTGCGATAACGTGTCAGCCTCGACTCCCACGTCTGCGGGCACTCATCATGGCGCTTCCTTTAGCCGATCCCTTCGCGCATGCCGAAGCGCATTTCAAGCGCGCGTTGCTGCTGGTCAGCCAGTTTCGGCACGCGCAGGCGGAGATCGAATATCGCCATGTGCTGAGCCTTTTGCCCGATGCCGCCGAAGCGCACAGCAATCTCGCCAACGTGCTCGAAGTGCTGGACCGGCTGCCGGAAGCGGAAACGCATGTGCGGATCGCGCTGTGTCTGAATCCGGCGCTGGCGGAGGCGCACTACAACCTCGGCAGTCTGATGCGTCAGCAAGGGCGGCTGAAGGAAGCGGAAGCGGCGTATCGGCAGGCGCTGGCGCTGCGTCCGGATTATTTCGATGCCACGTTTTCGCTCGCCACGCTTCTGATCAGCATCGGCGAATACGAGGAAGGGTGGATGCGGTACGAGTCGCGCTATATGCATCCGCTGTTCGTGCATGGGCGATCGCGGGAGCTGCTGCGTTGCGAGCCCTGGCGCGGTGAGACGCTGGCGGGCAAATCGCTGCTGGTGTGGCAGGAAGACGGTCTCGGCGACATGATCCAGTTCGCCCGCTATCTGCCGATGCTCAAAGCCGCGGGCGCGCGGCGCATCACGGTGGCATGCGTGGGCGCGCTGCATCGCCTGATCGCTTCTGTCGATGGCGTCGATGCCGTGCTCGATCACGATACCGCGCAGTCTCAACGCTTCGATTGCTGGACCAGTCTGATGAGCGCGCCGCATCACTTCGGCACGCGATTGGACACGATTCCCGCGCCGTGGCCGGTGCGCGCGGAAGCGGCATCGATCGAAAAATGGCGGCGCGCGCTCGATGCGCTGCCGGGCAAGCGTCGCATAGGTCTCGTGTGGAAGGGCAATCCGAAGCATCACAACGATGAAAATCGCTCTCTGCCGTCTTTATCGACGCTTGCGCCGCTCTGGAGCGTGCCCGACGTGAGTTTCGTCAGCCTGCAAAAAGGCGCGCACGAAACCGACGATGCGCCTGTGCTGCCGCTAGGCGCCCTCACCACCGATCTCGCCGATACCGCCGCGATCATCGCTCAACTCGATCTGGTGATTGGCGTGGACACATCAGTCGCGCATCTCGCCGCGACGATGGGCAAGCCGTGCTGGATTCTGCTGCCCGAACGCGATGTGGATTGGCGCTGGATGCATCAGCGCGATGATTCGCCGTGGTATCCGCAGACGGTGCGGCTGTTCAGGCAGTGGGGAGAGGGCGGCTGGACCCGCTCGATCGAACGGGTCCGGAGGGCGTTGCTGGACTTCTGAATCTGATTTAGCCGGGCTGACGCTCGGAAACCGTCTCGTGATGCGCGTCGTAGGACGGCGCGGACGGATCGGTCGGCAGCGACGAGCCTTGCGAAGCCGCCAGCGCGTTTTCCACCGACGGGCCGATCGCATCGGTAAACGTCTTCGGATGCACACCGATCGCCAGCACCAGCACGGCCATCGCCCCGAACAACACGAATTCACGACGGCCGATATCGCGCAATTTCGCCACGCGGTCGTTCTTCACCGCGCCGAACATCACGCGCTTGTACATCCACAACGTGTACGCCGCGCTCAGGATCAGCGACAAAGCCGCCGCCGCGCCGACCCAGAAGTTGAAGCGGATCGCGCCCATCAGCACCAGAAATTCGCCGACGAAACCGGACGTGCCCGGCAGGCCGACATTGGCCATCGAAAACAGCATGGCGTAGGTGGCGAACTTCGGCATGGTGTTGGCGACGCCGCCGTAGGCATCGATGGAACCGTTGCGGGTGCGGTCGAACAGCACGCCGGTGCACAGCAGCATCGCGCCTGACACCACGCCGTAGGACAACATCTGCACCACCGCGCCTTCGGTGCCGATGCGGTCGAAGGTGAACAGGCCGAGCGTCACCAGACCCATATGCGCGACGCCCGAATACGCGAGCAGCTTGCGCATGTCGGTCTGCGCCAGCGCCACCAGACTGCCGTAGATGATGGCGACGAGCGACAACGCGATCATCGCCGGGGCGAAGAAGTGCGACGCGTCCGGGACGATCGGCAAGACATAGCGCAACATGCCATAGCCACCGATCTTCAGCATGCCGAGCAGCACCGCCGCGCCGGTCGGGCCTTCGGCGTTGACATCGGGCAGCCAGGTGTGGACCGGCCACATCGGCACCTTGACCGAGAAGGCGGCGACGAAGCACAGGAAGATCACCACTTGCGGGATGAAATCGAGCTTGAGCGCGCGCCACGCGTCGATATCGAAGGTATGCGCCTGCGTCCACAGATAGATCAGCGCGGCCAGCATGGCCAGCGAGCCGAACAGCGAGAAAAAGAAGAACCGCAGCGCCGCGTAGATGCGCTTTTCGCCGTTGCCCCACGTGCCGATCAGCAGATACAGCGGGATCAGCGAGGCTTCGAAGAAGGCGAAGAACAACATGCCATCGAGCGAGGTGAACACGCCCTGCATGCAGCCCGCGAGCACGAGGAATGCGCCGTAGAACTGCGCGACCTGCTTCGTGACCGAGCGCCACGACGCGATAAAGATGATGAGCGTGGTCACGGCCGTCAGCATGGTGAACCACAGCGAAATGCCATCGACCCCGAGGTGATACGACGCGCCGAATTGCGGCAACCAGTCTACGCGCTCGACGAACTGCATGGCGCTCGACGAATTATCGAACTGGGAAACCAGCTGGATAGCGGGCAGCAGCGAGAGCAGCGCGCCGAACATCGCGACCGCGCGCGAGAGCGTGGCGGACGGTGCAAAGGTCAGCACGAAGATGCCCGAGACGACTGGAATCCAGATGAGGAAGCTAAGAACGGACGGCAGGTGCATATGCATGATCAAAAAATCGGCGCAAAGCGTGGCCAGACACGCGATGCGTGCTCGCTGAAACTGCGCGGGTGACTAACGGATGAAAAGGCGGGACAGATGCGTTGCAGTTTTTTGCATCGCAGCGCAACCGGCATTATGCCGCATCTGCTTAAGGGTTAACGAGAGTAACTCAAAGAAATGCGTGTTGGGGCGCTATCGGAGGGCGGAATTTATTGCTTGGGATGAGGTTGACTTTGTTTTTGTGTGGCGTTCCATGTGGCAAGTTTTCGCCGTCGAAAGCGGATTGTCGGCAATTTTTAACCTTTAGGCTGAGTCGATTACGGCGCTAATCGACTCAAGAAATGAGTCGATTAATCGCACGCCCCCGAACAAAAACGAGCCGAAATGCCACATCCGCCGCATCCCCCTTACAAATAAGCTCATTTCTCCGGGCTTGCCCTGATTTGCCCGAATGTTGCAGGCGCTTAGCCTAGACATCAAAGGAGACAAGCATGAAAAAGGTATTCAATGCCGCCGTATTCGCGCTTTTGACTTACCTCGTCGCCGACCGCGCCATGCTGCACGCGCAAGGCAACGACCTCGGCTCCGCTGCGTGCTCACAGAGCGCCGCGCAGGTCGAATACGATGCGCTGAGCAAAGGTTTCAGCCAAGCCGCTGCCAGCAGTCAGCGTGACGCGCATCGCTCGCAATGTCTCGTCATGGGCCGCCGCCAGCCCGGCCAGATGATGGCGATGAAGTAAGCATCCTCCGTTCAAACGCCGACGCTCCTCGCCACCGCGAAGCGTCGCGCCTGCCTTCGCGCCGTGACAAATGCGCGCACAAATTTAACTATCCAGTTAGAATATCAGGGTTAACGCTAGCGATGCGACCTCTGCGGTCCATCGCGATTCATGCGCTCGAAACCGCGCAAGAGGGCGCCTGACTTCATCACCGCTTCGGGCAATCGTGAATCGTGAAGAGGCTCGCCGCCCGCCAGCGGTGCGAGTCCGATTCCCTGGAGAGAAATTCGATGTCTACGAGTGAACCCCGTCCTTCAGCCTTCCTGAGAGCCGGGTGTGTGATGTTGGGTCTGGCGATGCTGGCCACCGGTCTGTTCTTTGTCGTCGGCGGCGCGAAGCTCGCGTTTTTGCACGGCAGCGCGTACTTCCTGATCGCAGGCGTGGTGATCGTCGCGGCGGCGGTGCAGTTCATGCGCGCGAAAGCATCGGCGGTGGTGATTTATGGCGTGGCGTTCATCGGGACGCTCATTTGGGCCTTGTTCGATGCAGGCATCGACTTCTGGCCGCTGGTATCGCGTCTCATGCTGCCGTCCGGTTTTATGATGCTCGCGCTGCTGACATGGCCGTCGCTGCGTTGTAATCAAAGTGGCAAGTTCGCGTACGGCGCAGCGGCATTGATTGCGCTGTGCATGGGCATCACGTTCGTGCAGATGTTTCAGCCGCATCCCACCGTTCCGTTCGATGGCACGCCCACGCCGCTCACGCCGCTTGCCGAAGGCACCGCCCAACAGCAAAAGAACTGGGCCAACTACGGCAACACGCCGGGCGGCAGCCGCTTCGTCGCGCTGAATCAGATTACGCGCGATAACGTCAAGAACCTCCACGTCGCGTGGACTTTCCATACGGGCGATACCCCCATTAGCCCGACCGGCAACGGCGCGGAAGATCAGGAAACGCCGCTGCAGATCGGCGACCGCTTGTTCCTGTGCACGCCGCACAACAACGTGATCGCCGTCGATGCCGACACCGGCAAGCAAATCTGGAAGCGCGAAATCAACGCGCAGGCGCAAGTGTGGAACCGCTGTCGCGGCCTCGCTTATTTCGATGCGACGCAACCGCTGCCGCAACCCACGGTCGCAGGCGCGAGCGCGGCGACGCCGGTATCGGTGGCGGCGGGCGAGGGCTGTCAGCGTCGTCTGTTGATGAACACGATCGACGCGCGCCTCGTCGCCATCGATGCCGATACGGGCGCGCTCTGCGAAGGCTTCGGCGACCACGGTTTCGTCGATCTGAAAGCGGGCCTGGGCGATGCAGCCGATCCGAAATACCAGCTCACGTCCGCGCCGACGCTCGCGGGCACGACCGTCGTGGTCGGCGGACGTGTGGCCGATAACGTACAGACCGACATGCCCGGCGGCGTGATGCGCGGCTTCGATGTCATCACAGGCGCGATGCGCTGGGCCTTCGATCCCGGCCACGACGATCCGAACGCGCACTTGCTGCCGGGACAAACCTTCGCACGCAGCACGCCGAACTCGTGGGCGCCGATGTCCTACGATCCCGCGATGAACACCGTCTTTATCCCGATGGGCAGTTCGTCGGTGGACCTGTGGGGCGCGAATCGCACGCCGCTGGATCACAAGTACGCGACCTCGATCCTCGCCCTCGACGCCAACACGGGCAAGGAGAAGTGGGTCTATCAGACGGTCCACAACGATCTCTGGGACTTCGACGTGCCCATGCAGCCGAGCCTGATCGACTTCCCCGAAGCGGATGGATCGACGAAACCGGCCGTGGTGTTCGGCACCAAGTCGGGCCAGATTTTCGTGCTGGATCGGCTGACGGGCAAGCCGCTCACCAAGGTCGAAGAGCGTCCGATCAAGAAAGGCAGGATTCCGAACGAGCAGTATCCGCAGACGCAGCCGTTCTCGGTCGGCATGCCGACGATCGGCGTCGGTCCGTTGAAGGAATCGGATATGTGGGGCGCAACGCCCTTCGATCAACTCATGTGCCGCATCAGCTTCAAGTCGATGCGCTACGACGGCCTGTTCACCGCGCCGGACACGGATGTATCGCTCAGTTTCCCCGGCTCGCTCGGCGGCATGAACTGGGGCAGCTTATCGACCGATCCGAACAATCACGTCATCTTCGTCAACGACATGCGTCTGGGTCTGTGGGTGCAGATGATCCCGCAGAAAACCGATAACGCCGCCGCGAGCAATGGCGGCGAGGCGGTCAACACGGGCATGGGCGCGGTGCCGCTGAAGGGCACGCCGTACACGGTGAACAAGAACCGCTTTATGTCGCCGCTGGGCATTCCGTGTCAGAAGCCGCCGTTCGGCTCGCTGTCGGCAGTCGATCTGAAGACGCGCAAGATTCTGTGGCAAGTGCCGGTCGGCACCGTGCAGGACACCGGACCGTTCGGCGTGAAGATGGGCATGAAAATGCCGATCGGCATGCCGACGCTCGGCGGCACGCTGGCGACGCAGGGCGGGCTGGTGTTTATCGCCGGGACGCAGGATTACTATCTGCGCGCCTTCGATAGCGCCACCGGTCAGGAAGTGTGGAAGGCGCGTCTGCCGGTCGGCAGTCAGGGCGGTCCGATGAGTTATCAGTCGCCGAAGACGGGCAAGCAGTACGTGGTGATTTCGGCGGGCGGCGCGCGTCAGTCGCCGGATCGCGGAGACTATGTGATCGCGTATTCGTTGAATTGACGCATGTTTTCAGAAGGCCGCGCGATGATGTCGCGCGGCCTTTTTTGTTAGCCCGGAATGATGCGCTCGGTCTTCAGACGTCCGAACAAATCGAAGAATGCATCGGGCGTGCTTTGATAGTCGAGGAAGCCTGCTCTACGGCTTTTCGACATATCCGTGAGCACTTCCATCGGACGGCCGAGGTCGGCATCCGTATGCCACCATGACACCAGTTTGCCGATGTCTTTCTCGACAAGATCATGACGCGTGGCAATGGCTTCCCACGTTTTCGCTGCGTGATTCATGCGGTTTTCCAGCGGCCGCGTCTCGCCGTCGAACGGCGCAGGCTCGATGCCGAAGTACGCCGCGATCTGCTCCCACATCCATTTCCAGCGAAACACATCGCCGTTCACGACGTTGAACGCTTCGTCGCGCGCTTGCGGCGTGGTCGATGCCCATTCGAGATGCCGCGCGAGCAGGCGGGCGTCGGTCATATCGGTGAGGCCGTTCCATTGTGCGGCGGAACCGGGGAATACAAACGGCTCGCCCGTCGCCTTGCATAACGTCGCGTAGACGGCGAGCGTGACGCCCATGTTCATCGCGTTGCCGACTGCATAGCCGATGATCGTATGCGGGCGATGCACGCTCCAGCCGAAACCGTGGCGGCGCGCGGCATCGAATAGACGGTCTTCCTGCTCGTAGTAGAAGTTGTCGACGGGCTGACGGCCTTGTTCTTCGCGGAACGGCGTCATGGGCACGCTGCCTTTGGCATACGCTTCGAACGGGCCGAGATAGTGCTTCAGGCCCGTGACGAGGGCGGCATGGCGAATGGCGCCGGAAGGAGCGAGCGCATCGAGCACGTTGGAGACCATTGCGCCGTTCACGCGGATATTCTCCGCCTCGCTCGCCTGCCGCGACCAGGCCGTGAAGAACACATGACTGAAGGCGCGATCCTTCAGCGCGTCCGCAACCGACAACGCCGAAGTCAGATCCGTCGTGATCGATTCGACGCCCGCAGGCGCGGGCGTCCGTCCGCGCGACAGCCCCGAAATGGACCAGCCGCCGCGCGACTGAAGATGCTCGGCGAGATTGCGCCCGACAATGCCGGTCGCGCCGATGATAAGTGCATGCTGATTCATGGCGATATAAGCGGTTCGGCTTGATCGATCGAAGAGTGTGACCGAATGCGCCGAACTCTGCTCGCTCGCTTCTACGCGATTAGGCGATGACCGATCCGCGCGCCGCCCGACGACGCATGATCGCGTTGAAAAGCGGCGTGGCCATCAGCGTGCTGAGCACGGCCATCAGCACGAGAATCGAAAACAGGCCGGGCAGAATCACGCCCGCCGCCAGCCCGATATTGATGATGATCAGTTCCATCAGACCGCGCGCGTTCATCAGCGCGCCGATGGCCATGGCATCGGTCGAAGGTTCGCCGTTCAGACGCGCCGCCGCCCAGCACGCGATCCCTTTGCCGCCGAACGATGCCAGCAGAATCGCGCCCGCAGCGGCCATGATGGCGGGGTCCATCAGCATGTCCAGACGCGTGTTGAGGCCGGAGTAAGTGAAGAACATCGGCAGCAGAAACACGACGACGAAGGGTTGCAGCGACTCGCGCAGCTTCTCGGTAAGCGGCCCGCGCGGCAAGGCGACGCCGAGCAAAAAGCCGCCGAATACCGCGTGAATGCCGATGGCGTCCATTGCAAAGGCGCAGACGGCGAACAGCACGAGCACGGTGGCGAGTACGCCGTGAGGCAGTGGTTGATCGGCGTCGAGGCCATCGGCCAATTTGCGCAGCAATTTTTGTCCGACGAAGATCATGAACAGCGCGAAGGCCACGCCGCCGCCGATCGCCAGATACGCGCCGGTCCACGCGCCGCCGAAGCTTGCGAGCACGATGGCGAGGATGCACCACGCGGCGGCATCGTCGAAAGCGCCTGCGGTGAGCGCGAGTGTGCCGAGCGATGTGCCTGCGAGGCCGCGTTCGTGGATGATGCGCGCGAGCATCGGAAACGCGGTGATGGCGATCGCCGCGCCCAGAAACAGCGATGCCTCCGACAACCGCGCCTTTGCCGCGAACAACCCCGGCACCGAATGCAGCCACGGCGCGAGCGCGAAGGCCAGCACGAAAGGCACCAGAATGCCCGCCAGCGATACGCTCATCGCGCTTTTGGCGCGCGCACGGAAATGATCGGCGCGAAACTCGGTTCCGACCAGAAACATGTATAGACCGACGCCGAGTTGCGCAGCCACATACAACATGCCGAGCGTCGCTTTGGGAAACAGCGCCTGCTGCCAGTGCGGCAACAGCAGCCCGAACAGCGACGGCCCGAGCAGCACGCCCGCGATCATTTCACCAACCACTTGCGGCTGTCCGAGACGTTGCGCGAGCCTGCCGACCAACTGACTCGCCAGCACGAACACGGCGGCTTGCGCGAAGAAATAGACGGAGAGTTGGGACGTGGGCATCGTCGTCGGAAGAAAGAAGTTGAAAGGCGAAGAAAGACGATATTACAGGCGTCGCCGTCGATGTTAAGCGTTCATGGGATAATTCTGGTTTTCGCCCGAAACTTGACTCAAGAGGTCGGTCGCACGGGCGCACCGGGCTTTATCCCACGGCTCGTGTAAGTGCTGCGCTTTTTTCCGCGATTTTCCAGACCAATCAAGATGCCCACATACCGTTCCAAAACCTCCACCGCCGGCCGCAACATGGCAGGCGCGCGCTCGCTGTGGCGCGCGACCGGCATGAAAGACGAAGACTTTTCGAAGCCGATCATCGCCGTCGTCAATTCGTTTACGCAATTCGTGCCGGGTCACGTGCACCTGAAGGATCTCGGCCAACTGGTCGCGCGCGAGATCGAAGCGGCGGGCGGCGTCGCCAAGGAATTCAACACCATTGCCGTCGATGACGGCATCGCCATGGGTCACGACGGCATGCTCTACTCGCTGCCGAGCCGCGACATCATCGCGGATTCGGTGGAGTACATGGTCAACGCGCACTGCGCGGACGCCATGGTGTGCATCTCCAATTGCGACAAGATCACCCCCGGCATGCTAATGGCCGCGATGCGCCTCGACATTCCGGTGATCTTCGTTTCAGGCGGCCCGATGGAAGCGGGCAAGACGCGGCTGGCGAATCCGGTGACGAAGAAAATCGAACTGAAAAAGCTCGATCTCGTCGATGCCATGGTGATCGCCGCCGACACGAACTACACCGACGAACAAGTGGCCGAAGTCGAACGCTCGGCGTGCCCGACCTGCGGTTCATGCTCGGGCATGTTCACCGCCAACTCGATGAACTGCCTGACCGAAGCGCTCGGCCTCTCGCTGCCGGGCAACGGCACGGTGGTCGCCACGCACGCGGACCGCGAGCAGTTGTTCAAGCGCGCGGGACGTCGCATTGTGGAACTGGCGCGGCAGTATTACGAGCAGGAAGATGCGCGCGTGTTGCCGCGTTCGGTCGGCTTCAAAGCGTTTGAAAATGCCATGACGCTCGACATCGCAATGGGTGGATCGACCAATACGATTCTGCATTTGCTGGCGATTGCGCGCGAAGCCGAGATCGACTTCACGATGAAGGATATCGATCGTTTGTCGCGCACGGTGCCGCAGTTGTGCAAGGTCGCGCCGAACACAAACAAGTATCACATCGAAGACGTGCATCGCGCGGGCGGCATCATGGCGATTCTGGGCGAACTGGATCGCGCGGGCAAACTGCATACCGATGTGCCGACAGTGCACGCGCCGAGCATGAAGGAAGCGCTCGCGCAGTGGGATATCACGCTCACCGACGACGAAGCGGTCAAGACCTTCTACATGGCCGGTCCCGCCGGCATTCCGACGCAGACCGCGTTCAGCCAGAACACGCGCTGGCCGAGCCTCGATTCGGATCGCGCGGAAGGCTGCATTCGTTCGTACGAGCACGCGTTCTCGAAGGAAGGCGGGCTGGCGGTGCTGACGGGCAATATCGCGCTGGACGGCTGCGTAGTGAAGACTGCGGGCGTGGACGAAAGTATTTTGGTGTTCGAAGGATCGGCGCACGTGACCGAATCGCAGGACGAAGCGGTCGAGAACATTCTGAACGACAAGGTCAAGGCGGGCGATGTGGTGATCGTGCGCTACGAAGGTCCGAAGGGCGGTCCGGGCATGCAGGAAATGCTGTATCCGACGAGCTATATCAAGTCGAAGGGTTTGGGCAAGGCCTGCGCGCTGCTGACCGATGGACGATTCTCGGGCGGCACGTCGGGTCTGTCGATCGGGCATTGCTCGCCGGAAGCGGCGGCGGGTGGTGCGATTGGTTTGGTGCGCAATGGCGACCGGATTCGTATCGACATTCCGAATCGCACGATCGATGTGTTGTTGTCCGATGAGGAACTCGCGCGTCGTCGTGAAGAACAGAACGCGAAGGGTTGGAAGCCGGTTCATGCGCGTCCGCGCAAGGTGTCGGCGGCGCTGAAGGCCTATGCGAAGCTGGTGATGTCGGCGGATAAGGGCGCGGTGCGGGATTTGTCGTTGTTGGATGATTGAGGTTTGGCCCTGAGTTGAGTGTCGTAGAAAAGCCGCTTCTTGAAGCGGCTTTTTTTCGCCTCACCGATACCCATACTCCCCATCCGGCACAAACACATATCCCACTCTCCGCAGCGTCACGATTCGCCGGGGAATCGCCGGATTATCTTCGAGCAGCCGACGCAATCTCCACACCGGCACATCGATTCCGCGTTCCGTCACCGGCGCTTCCTGCCCATATAACAACTCGATAATCCGCGCCCGTGAAAGCGGCTGCAGCGGATGCTGCGTGAATATCACCAGCAGCGCGAACTCGTTTGGCGTCAGGCTGACCGGCGTGTCGTCGCTGAAGAGTGCGTGCGCGGCGAGATCGAGTGTGAAGTGGCCGAAGCGATACGCAGATGACATAGACGCCCCATGCAGTCGAGACTCGTTGAGCGTCGAGACTAACGCCAATCCGGCGTCATGGATCATTACAAACCTCGCCGGCAATTTACGGCGTGTTACGAGTGTGTCCTTTAAGCGTATTGCCAGCGGCTTTGCATCGCTGACGGATACGCTTCATTGCATTACGTGATGCCGTCGATTATTACGTTCACGAATGTTCGTCGCTGAGAGAACGATCGAACGTATTACGATTTGATTCGCCATCCTTACGTAATAAATCCAGCATGACACGCGCGCCATCTTCGCTTTATTACAAGCCTTAGAAGAAGGTAACCCGCTGTTATCGCGGCTCGGGTATCGTCCGGTTCAGGCTTCATGCTCAGGTCGAACCCTGTCTCTGGAGGATGTTTTCATGCGCGGTCGTATTCAGTTTTCGATTCACCGTCGCGGGAGGCAGCCATGAGCGCCGCAGCCGTGGAAGAACGCAAGCGCCCGAAGCGGCGTGGGCTGAGCATCATCATCGGGATTGCGCTGTTGATCGTGCTCGGTCTGGTGATATGGCATCTCGTGCATCGAAAGCCCGCTGCGCGTGGCGCGCAGGCGCAAGTGGTCAGCGTTGCAAAAGCGACCACGGGCGATATGCCCGAAACGCTCAACGCGCCCGGCACGGTGACGCCGGTTGCAACCGTGACCGTGCTGCCGCAGTTGTCCGGCTATCTGACCGCAGTCGGCTACAAGGAAGGTCAGGATGTGGTGAAAGGCCAGTTCCTCGCGCAGATCGATCCGCGTCAGTACGAAATCGACAAGCAGCAGGCCGAAGCGCAGCTTGCGAAGGATCGCGCATCGCTGGCGCAGGCGCACGCCGATCTCGCGCGTTATACGAAGCTCAACGCGCAGAAATCCATCGCAGAACAAACTTTTGCGGATCAGCAATTCACTGTGCAGCAAGACGAAGCCGCCGTGCAGGCCGACCTCGCCAATATCCGCCAGTTCGATCTCGATCTCACGTATTGCCGGATCGTCGCGCCGGTCTCGGGGCGCGTGGGCTTGCGGCTCGTCGATCCGGGCAATTACGTGACGGCATCGAGCAGTCCGGGCATCGCGGTCATTACGACGATCACGCCGACCACGGTGGAATTCGCCGTGCCGCAAGACTCGCTGGGCAAAGTGCTCGATCGCTTCCAGAGCGGTGCGAAGCTGACCGTGACCGCATCCAGCAGCGATAACACCAAACAACTCGGCACCGGCACGCTCTACGCGCTGAGCAATCAGATCGTTACCAGCACGGGGACGGTGACCTTGCGTGCGGATTTCGCCAACGAGAACAAAATTCTGTTCCCGAACGAATTCGTCAACGTGAAACTGCTCGTCGATACGCTGCAAAACGCGTTGCTCGTGCCCACTGCGGCGGTTCAAAGCGGCGCGCCCGGCAACTTCGTGTATCGCGTGAATGCGAATGATACGGTATCCGTAATAAAAGTCGGAATCGGCGCGAGCGATGGTGTTCATACGGTTATCTCTTCCGGCTTGCAGGCGAACGACACAGTGGTAACCGACGGCATGGACCGCCTGAGCGATGGCGCGAAAATCCGCGTGTCAGGTTCGAATGCAGGCGCGACGGCCGCCAAAAAATGAATCTATCCCGCCCGTTCATTTTGCGCCCCGTCGCGACGTCCTTGCTGATGATCGCGATGGTGTTGGTCGGCGTCGTTGCCATGCACTTTCTGCCGGTGTCTTCGCTGCCCGATGTCGATTACCCGACCATTCAGGTGCAGACCTTCTATCCCGGTGCATCGCCCGATGTGATGGCAACCACCGTCACCGCGCCGCTCGAAGTGCAATTGGGCGAAATCCCCGGCGTCCAGCAGATGATTTCGTATAGCTCGGAAGGCTCATCGGTCATTACGCTGCAATTCGATTTGTCGCTGAGTCTGGATGTCGCCGAGCAAGACGTGCAGCAGGCCATCAACGCAGCCAACAGCTACTTGCCGACCGGTTTGCCCGCACCGCCAACCTACGCGAAAGTGAATCCGGCCGACCAACCGATCATGACGCTCGCGATCACGTCGAAGTCGATGTCGCTTACGCAGTTGCAGGACGTGGCGAACAATCGGCTCGGCACGAAGATATCGGAAGTGCCGGGCGTGGGTCTGGTGACGGCTGCGGGCGGCAACGTGCCCGCCGTGCGCGTGGAAGCCGATCCGAACAAGCTCGCCGCCTACAACCTGAATATCGACGACTTGCGCACGCTGCTGGCGAACGTCAACGTGAGTCAGCCGAAGGGCAATTTCGACGGTCCCGAACTCGATTACACGGTGAATTCCAACGATCAGATCACCGATCCTCAGGACTACATGAATACCGTGATCGCGTATCAGAACGGCTCGCCGGTGTTTCTGCGCGACGTCGCGCGCGCGACCGCAGGCGCACAGGATATCGAACGCGGCGCGTGGAGCGGCAAGACCGCCGCGATCGTGCTGAACGTGCAGCGTCAGCCGGGCGCGAACGTGATCGCGACCGTGAATCAGATTCGCAAGCAGCTTCCCGCGCTCGAATCCACCTTGCCTGCAGGCATGGAAGTGAAAGTCGTCGCTGACAGCACCGGCGTGATCCGCGCCTCCGTACGCGATGCCGCGTGGGAACTCGTGCTCGCCGTTGTGCTCGTGGTGGCGGTGATCTTCGTGTTTCTGCGCAACGTGCCCGCGACCATCGTGCCGAGCATTTCGGTGCCGGTATCGCTGGTCGGCACGCTCGCGATCATGTACGAGTTGCATTATTCGATCGACAATCTCTCGCTGATGGCGCTCATAATCGCGACGGGCTTCGTGGTGGATGATTCCATCGTGATGATCGAAAACGTCGTTCGATACCTCGAAGAAGGCATGAAACCGCTCGATGCCGCGTTGGCCGGTGCAGGTCAGATCGGCTTCACAATTCTTTCGCTTACCTTATCATTGATCGCCGTTCTGATACCGCTGCTGTTTATGGGCGGCGTGATCGGGCGGCTATTCAGCGAGTTTGCGGTAACGCTGGCGGTGACCATCGTGATATCGGCGGTGGTATCGCTTACCGTGGTGCCGATGATGTGCGCACGCATTCTCCGCGCACAGAACGATCGCAAGCCGAGCCGCTTCGAGCGCATGAGCGAGCACGTGTTCGATCGCACGCAACATGCGTATGAGCGCGGTCTCGTTTGGGTGCTCGATCATCAATTGCTCACGATGATTATCTTCGTCGCAACCGTTGCGTTGACGGCCGTGCTCTACATCGTCATTCCGAAGGGCTTGTTTCCGACGCAAGACGTGGGCGTGATCGAAGGCATCAGCGTGGCGGACAAATCCGTTTCTTACGCAGCGATGGCCACGCGCCAGCAAGCACTCGCCGATGCCATTTTGAAGGACCCGGATGTCGTTTCAATCACGTCGTATGTGGGTATCGACGGGATCAATACGACGCTGAATAACGGGCGCTTTTTGATCAACCTGAAGGACCGCGATGACCGCTCCGACAGCGCCGAGGAAATCTCGCGCCGTCTGTCGAACAAAACCGCGAATGTGTCGGGCATCAAGCTGTTCGTGCGGCCCGAACAGGACCTGACACTCGATACATCGATCTCGCCCAACGCATACAAGCTCACCTTGCGCGGTCCGAGCCAGCAAGTGCTCGAGCAATACGTGCCCGCGCTCGTTACGAAGATGAAGGGCCTGCACGATCTCACCGACGTTACCAGCGATCTCGACAATTCCGGCCCCGGCATTCAGGTCGATGTGAACCGGCAGCTCGCCGCGCGTTACGGCATCACGCCCGCGACCATCGATAACGCGTTGTACGATGCGCTCGGGCAACGTATCGTTTCGACGATTTTTCAGCAGTCGGATCAGCATCGCGTGATTCTGGTTGCGAAGCCCGAGTCGCTCTCAACGGTTCAATCGCTCGGCGATCTATATTTGCCGACGCAAACCGGCACCACGGGACAAGTACCGTTGCGTCAGATCGCAACCTTGCGCATCACGCAGACGCCACTTGTCATCAGCCGTCTCGCGCAGTTTCCTGTCGCGACGATATCGTTCAATCTCGCGCCGGGTGCATCGCTTTCAACGGCGGTGAAGCAGATTCGCGATGAGCAGAACGCGCTTGCATTGCCCGCATCGATCAGCGTGTCGTTTCAGGGCGCGGCGCAAGCGTTCGAAGACTCGCTGTCCAGCGAGGTTTATCTGTTACTCGCTGCGTTGATCGCGGTGTATATCGTGCTCGGCGTGCTGTACGAAAGCTTTGTTCATCCGGTGACGATTCTTTCTACGCTGCCTTCCGCGGGCATCGGCGCATTGCTTGCATTGATGATCGCGGGAAGCGATCTCGATGTGATCGGCATCATCGGCATTGTGTTGTTGATCGGCATCGTCAAGAAGAACGCCATCATGATGGTGGACTTCGCGCTCGAAGCCGAACGCGAACACGGCAAGCCGCCGCGCGAAGCGATTTTCGAAGCATCGCTGCTGCGTTTGCGGCCTATTTTGATGACCACGTTCGCGGCCATGCTCGGCGCGTTGCCCATGCTCGTCGGCACGGGCACGGGTTCCGAATTGCGTCGTCCATTAGGACTTGCGATCATCGGCGGGTTGACGGTGAGTCAGGTATTGACGCTGTTCACTACGCCTGTCATTTACTTGTTGTTCGATCGTCTTGCTCAACGCGTGCGTGCGCGTCGAACGAGTGAGGCCGCGCCGTCATGAACCCCTCGGCGCTTTTCATTCGACGGCCCGTAGCGACGACGCTGCTCGCTATCGCCATCGCGCTATCGGGTTTGCTGGCGGTGTTCAGGCTGCCGGTTGGACCGTTGCCGAACACGGCGTTTCCCGTGATCGTGGTGCAGGCGACGATGGCAGGCGCGAGTCCGGAGACGATGGCATCGACCGTTGCGGAACCCCTTGAAAAAAGGCTCGGAACGATAGCGGAGGTGAACGAACTCACATCGATCAATTCGGTAGGTACGTCATTGATCGTGATTCAATTCGGACTCACGCGCGATATCAACGGCGCCGCGCGCGATGTCGAAGCAGCCATCCAGGCCTCGCGCGCCGACTTACCGACCACGTTACGCAGCAATCCTACCTATCGGCAATACAATCCGGCTGAAGCGCCGCTCGCGGTCCTCGCGCTCACGTCCGACACCCTCACCACCGCACAACTCTACGATTCCGCCGATTCGGTCATTCAGCAGCAGCTATCGCAAATTACCGGCGTTGGCCAGATTACCGTGGGCGGCGGCGCGTTGCCTGCGGTGCGTGTGGAGTTGCAGCCGGGCAAGCTCAATAGTTATGGAATCGGACTGGAAGACGTGCGTGCGTCGCTGAGTGCGGCGAATGCGGACAGCGCGAAAGGACATATCGATCAAAAAGATCAGCGATACGAAGTATTATCAAATGATCAGATCAAGAAAGCCGCGCCGTATCGCGATCTGGTGATTGCGTATCGAAGCGGCGCGCCGGTCATGCTGCGCGATGTCGCCGATGTGATCGACTCGAACGAAAGTATCCGCAATGCAGGGCTTTATAACGGTAAGGCTGCGGTGCTCGTGATCGTGTTTCCGCAACCCGGCGGCAATATCGTGCGTACAGTGCAGCAGATTCGCGCGGTGCTGCCATCGATCGAAGCCACGCTGCCTGGCGATGTAAAAGTGCACGTCGCGGTGGATCACTCGCAATCTGTGTGCGCATCCGTAGGCGATACGGGACGCACGCTGTTCATCGCCGTGTTGCTCGTCGTGGGCGTGGTATTCGTGTTCCTGCGCTCGCCGCGTTCCGCGCTGATCCCTGCCGTCGCGCTGCCGCTGTCGATCGTCGGCACGTTCGGGCCGATGTATCTGCTGGGCTACAGCATCGACAATTTATCGCTGATGGCGCTGACCATTGGCACGGGCTTCGTCGTGGACGATGCCGTCGTCGTGCTGGAAAACGTGATGCGCCATATCGAAGCCGGCATGCCGCCGCATGAGGCTGCGTTGAAGGGCAGTGGAGAAGTCGCCTTCACGGTCCTCTCGATGAGCCTCTCGTTGATCGCGGTGTTTCTGCCTATTTTGCTGATGCCGGGCATCGTCGGCTTGCTGTTTCACGAGTTCGCGGTGACGCTGTCGATTGCGATTCTGATATCGCTCGTGGTGTCGCTGACCATCACGCCTGCGATGTGCGCGTACTTGCTCAAGCAAGCGCCGGAGCAAAAGCCGCGCTGGATCGACCGCATGTTCGAACGCATGACGCAGGCGTATTCGCGCTCGCTGACCGCCGTGCTCGATCATTCGCTGCTCGTGGTGCTGGTACTGATTGCGTTGATCGTTGCGAACGTGGCGCTGTTTCGTTACGTGCCTTCGACGTTCTTTCCCGAGCAAGACAACGGCACGCTGATGGGGCAAATCATCGCGGATCAAAGCATTTCGTTCCCGGCGATGAAGCAAAAACTCGCGCAATTGCAGGCGATTGTGTAGAAAGATCCGGCGGTGCTGTCGGTGGCGGGTTTTACGGGCGGACGCGCGTTGAACACCGCGCAGGTGTTTATCGCGTTGAAGCCGCTGGCGCAGCGGCATGCGTCCGCGCAACAAGTGGTGAATCGTCTGCGTCCGAAACTGGATGCGGTGTCCGGCGCGCGATTGTTCTTGCAGGCGCAGCAGGACTTGCGTATCGGCGGACGGCAATCGGCGGCGGAGTATCAGTACACGCTCACCGGTGATGACGCCGATCAGCTTTTCAAATGGACTCCGAAGCTTGTTGCCGCGTTGGGAAAGTATCGCGCGCAATTGGTCGATGTGAACTCGGACTTGCAGCAAAACGGCCTGCAAACCATGGTGCAGATCCAGCGCGCCACGGCCAAACGTTACGGCTTCGATCCGAATCAAGTCGATAACGTGCTGTACGACGCGCTTGGCCAGCGCACGGTATCGACAATTTATAACGCCTTGAATCAGTATGCGGTGGTGATGGAAGTCGCGCCGCCGTATTGGCAATATCCGAATCAACTCGACCGCTTGTATCTGTCTACCGCAGCGGGCAATGCGAACGGCACCGCGCAAACGCAAATGATGAAGAGCACGGTCAGCGGCGTGACGGCGGCATCGGCGGTTTCAGCGGTTTCGGCGACTACGAGCACATCCTCATCGACCAGTTTGACTAATTCGGATGCCGAAGCAAATGCCACGACCAATGCCATTTCCAATTCGAAGGGCGGCACATCCAGCGGCAGTGCCGACAGCACCGCAGCGGAAACGATGGTCCCGCTCAACGCACTCGCCACATTCTCCAACAGCCACACTGCAACGCAAGTGAACCATCAGGGCGGACAAGTGGCCGCGACGCTTTCGTTCAATTTGCCGCCGAATGGATCGCTGTCGGCAGCGGGGCAGGCGATTGCAGAAGCGAGCCAGGAAATCGGCATGCCCGCTGCAATTCACGGCGGATTCGCGGGCGCAGCGCAAGCGTACTCGCAATCGATGGGCGCGGTGCCTCTGCTGATCGCGGCCGCGCTTGGCGTGGTGTATCTCGTGCTCGGCATCCTCTACGAAAACACCGTGCATCCGATCACCATTCTTTCCACGCTGCCATCGGCGGGCATCGGCGCGACGCTGGCCTTGCTGATCTTCGGCACGCCGTTTTCCGTCATCGCGATGATCGGCATGATTCTGCTGATCGGTATCGTCAAGAAGAACGGCATCATGATGGTCGATGTGGCAATTCAACTGCAACGCAACGAAGGCTACGACGCCGCGCGCGCCGTTCACGACGCCGCCGTCGTTCGTCTGCGTCCGATCCTCATGACCACGCTCGCTGCCGTGCTCGGCGCGGTGCCGCTGGCGATCGGCATCGGGCAGGGCGCGTCGTTGCGTCAGCCGCTGGGCGTCACGGTGATCGGCGGTCTCATTCTCAGTCAGGTGTTCACGCTCTACACGACGCCTGTGATCTATCTCTATCTGGACCGGCTGCGGGCGCGTCTCGCCGCCTGGGCCGCCCGGCTGCCGTGGAACCGGCAGCGCGAGTCCGAGGCCGCGCAATGAAAATCCCTCTTGTTTTGCTGATGTCGGCGATGATGGCGGCTTGTACGGTTGGTCCCGATTATCATCGGCCGATGGTGTCGGTGCCGGCGACGTATAAGTCGCTCGATGGCTGGACCGCCGCGCAACCCGATGCCGCTGCCGCACCCAAAGGCGACTGGTGGACCGCGTTTCACGATCCGTTGCTCGATGAGTTGGAGCCGCAGGTGGCGGTATCGAATCAGACGGTCAGGCAGAGTCTGGCGAATTATCAGGAGGCCTTGGCAGAGGTGCGATTGGCGCGTGCTTCGTTGTTTCCGACGCTCGGCGTGACGGGTTCTGGCACGCGGCAACGCGCGGGCACGAGTACATTGACGACGTTTAGCGGACGCAATACGGTGAACAATTCGGCCTCGCTTGAGGGCGAGGTGGACTGGGCGCCGGATTTCTGGGGCAAGGTGCGACGTTCTATCGAAGAAAGCGCGGCGACGGCGCAGGCCAGTGAAGCGACGCTTGCAAATGCTACGTTATCCGAACAAGTTGCATTGGCCGAAGCGGTGATCGATCTGCGCATTACCGATGCCAATATCGATCTGCTTCAGCGCACGGTGAAGGCCTACACCGAATCGCTGCGCGTGACGCAGAATCAATCCGATGCGGGGACGATCGCGCCATCCGACCTCATTACGGCGCGTACGCAATTGGAGACGGCGCAGTCGAGTCTGATTGCGCTGGGTGTATCGCGGGCGAAGTACGAGCATGCGATTGCGGTGCTGGTCGGGCGCAATCCCGAATCGCTCGATGTGGCGCATGGTCTTGCGTTACCGACTTTGCCGGAGATTCCTGCTGGTGTGCCTTCTACGCTGTTGGAGCGGCGGCCGGATATTGCTGTCGCGGAGCGGCAAATGGCTGCGCAGAATGCGGCTATTGGCGTGGCCGTTGCGGCTTACTATCCGACTATTTCGCTTTCTGGCGTGCTTGAGTTTTCAAGTTCGCCGCTTGCGGGATTGTTCAATATTGCTAACTATGTTTGGTCGCTTGGTGGCAGCGCCAGTGAAACTATTTTCGATGGCGGTGCACGTAGTGCTCAGGTTGATGCTGCGCGTGCTGCTTATGATGCAACCGTTGCTAATTATCGTGGCACGGTGTTGGGCGCATTCCAGAATGTTGAGGACGATTTGTCCGGGTTGCGGATTCTTGCGCAGCAGCAGGTGGCGATCGATCAGGCTGTACTCGATGCGCGGCATGGGGCGGAAGTTGCACTGAATGAGTATCAGGCTGGGACTGTTGATTACACGACGGTTGCGACTGCTCAAGCTACGCAGTTGACTGATGAGCAGACGGCGCTTGGGGTTACTGAATCGCGGTTGATTGATGCTGCGGCGTTGTATGGGGATTTGGGCGGAGGGTGGGTTGGGTTTTGAGGGTACTGCTTCTGTTTGTTGTTTGGCTTATTCAGTAGCCGCCTCCCCGGCGGGGGGGTAACTTTCTTTGCTGCTGCAAAGAAAGTCACCAAAGAAAGCAGCTTTTTCAACCAGGCACTGCCCGTTGAAAGGGCAAGTGGATTAAGGGTCTCCCTCGGTGACAATAGCTTGACGCCACGGAGGCCTGCCCGGCCTGTCAGCGAATAGGTACGGTCTGGTTTGAGCACCTCTGTTTCCTAAGCAGAGCGGCCCGCGCT
>NZ_JAQFVG010000062.1 GCF_029439455.1 Caballeronia sp. BR00000012568055
GCCTTGTATAAACGCGCATGCTGCCGATCGATCACGCGCTTCTCCGATTCGCGGTGATAGAGGTTATTCACCGATGCAAACACCGAACTCAGCAGCAGATCCGTCAGCGAACTCAGGGTATGCACCAACACCGGATTGTGCGAGGCCTCGCTGATCGAAAGATGAAAGTTGTAGTCCAGTTGCGCGCGTTTCGATTCGCCGATCTCGCTTTCGTTGGCGGCGAGCATTTCTTCATAGCGGCGCGTGATCATCGCGAAATCGGCTTGCGTGCCGCGCAATGCAGCCAGTCGTGCGGATTCTGCTTCGAGCATTTCGCGCACTTCGACGATGTCATAGAGCGTGCGCGGTTGCGAGCCGAGCAGATGCATCATCGGCGTGAGTGCGGGTTGTGCGGTGAGCGCCGCGACAAACGACCCGCGCCCGTGCGATGTCTCGATAATTCCGCGCGCCCGCAGCACCTTCAGCCCTTCGCGTACCGCTGAGCGTGACGCGCCCAGTTTGGCCACCAAACGCCGTTCGGACGGCAGCGCTTGGCCGGGCTTGAGCACGCCATCGACGATCAGTTCTTCTATGCGTTCCGCAACGACATCGGCGATTTGAATGGGGGCTTCGTTAAGCATGATTTTCCACTGGTCGGACCACTTCTGGTTAGAGCGATATTAAGGGCGACCTGCTTTGGCGCGCAACATCAAGGCTTAGCATTGCCTTAATTGTCTTACCCAAAAACGCCTTAAGTCCCTTAAAAAAAGTCTTAAGTATTTCCCCCATTCACCAAATAGTTACATTACAATCGCGAACGATTCTCAATCAAATACGCTAGCGCAGCTCGTCGCGCCGACTCAACTCTTCCAAAAAATATTGCGACGCCATGTCTTATCGGGAAAACCTCGCGCCGGGTTGTCGGCGCACAGCAGTGTCCGGAGCGGTTCAACATCTGTTCTTCGGGTTGATCGCGACAGCGGTATCAGGCGCGGTCGTCGCGCAAACCACGGACAACGCGACGCAGACGCAATCCACCACGCTGCCTGCCGTGGTCGTCAAAAGCACGGCCACGACCGATGCCTTGCCCGCGCCCTATGCGGGCGGTCAGGTTGCAAAAGGCGGCGGTATCGGCGTGCTGGGTACGGCGAACGTGATGGATCAGCCATTCAGTACGACCAACTATACCGATCAGTTCATCGAAGATACACAGGCGCGCACCATCGGCGATGTGGTCGTCAATAACGCGTCGGTGCGTACCCAGCCAAGCGGCGGCGGCTTCGGCGATGTGTTCGAGATTCGCGGCTTTGCCGTGCAGGCAACCGATGTCGCCTTGAACGGTCTCTACGGCATGGTGTCGGCGGCGCGCGTGCCGGTGAATCTGCTGGATCGCGTCGAAGTGCTGCAAGGCCCCGGCTCGCTGATGTACGGCATGGGTCCGGGCGGCAGCGTGGGCGGCGCGATCAATATCGTCACCAAGCGCGCAACCGATGATCCGATCACGCGTCTGACGGCGTTGTATCAATCGAAAGGACAATTCGGCGCGGCAGCGGACATCGGCCGGCGCTTTGGCAGCGAAGGTCAGTTCGGCATCCGAATGAATGGTCAATTCAAGGACGGTCAAACGGGCATTGCGCACGGCAATCAACTTCAGGGCGATGGCGCGGTTGGTCTCGACTATCGCGGTAAGCAATTCCGCTTGTCGTTCGATGCGTATAACGTCTCTGAGAACACCGACGAATTGCGTTCGCAGATCGGCCTGGGCACTGCCACCGCCGTGCCTGCCGTGCCGTCCGCATACAACAACCTGTATCCCGGCTCCAAGCTCAAGTTGCGCGACTCGGCTGTCATGACCAAGGCCGAATACGATATCAACCAGTACGTCACCGTGTATGGCGCGGCGGGCGAGCACTACGGCACGTCCGAGCAGAACTTTCCGTCCGCCAGCGGCATGACGTCAGGCGGCGCGTTCAGTGTGCGCAATGGCTATTACGATCAATACACGCGCACCAAGAGTGTCGATGCGGGTCTGCGCTTTCACTTCGATACGTTCGGCGTAAAGCACACGCTCGTCACCGGCGTGACGAGTCTGAATCAGGAAATAGGCTATTTTTACGCGTTGGGCGCGCTATCGTCGGCGGTGCCGTCGAATCTGTATAGTCCGACGCCCTTGCCTGCCATGACCACGCCACGTGGCGACATGCAGCGCAGCAGCCAGACGCGCCTGAACAGTCAGCAAGTGATCGATACCATGTCGTTCTTCGATGATCGCCTGCTCATCACAGGTGGCTTCCGTCGTCAGACGATCGGCCTCGATAACTACAATCCGACGACAGGCGCACAGCAAAGTTCGCTCGATCAGCAAGCCATTTCGCCGCTTGCGGGCATCGTATTCAAGCCGTTGTCGAATGTTTCGGTGTACGGAAATTTCACGTCGGGTTTGTCGAACGGCGGTACTGCGCCTGCGGGCACGGCCAACGCGGGGCAAGCGTTTGCGCCGTACAAATCGAATCAATACGAAGCGGGTGTCAAAGCGGATTGGGGACGCGTGCTGACGTCGGTATCGGTATTTCAGATTTCGCAGCCTAACGGTGTCACGAATCCGACCACCAACATTTATGGCTACGATGGCCGCACTAAAGTGCGAGGCCTTGAATTGTCGGCTTACGGTGAAGTGTTCCGTAGTCTGCGTTTGATGGCGAGCGCAACCTTCTACGATCCCAAACTCGAAGGCACCGCGGGCGGCACCAACGATGGCAACGATCCCGCAGGCGTGCCGAAGTTCGCCTTCAATCTCGGCGCAGACTACGATCTGCCGTGGATTCCGGGTCTGAGCGTGAACGGCCGCATCATTCACACCGGCGCGCAGTACTACAACGCCACCAATACGCTTCGCTTGCCATCGTGGACGCGATACGACCTCGGCGTACGCTATGGCATGCGCGTGATCGGTAAGGACGTGATCTTGCGCGCGAATGTCGAGAATTTGTTCGGCAGCCGCTATTGGATTCAGCAGGGAACGTACATCACGAACGCTGCGCCTCGTACGCTGTTGCTCTCGGCAGAGTTTAATTTCTGATTGTCCAGCGAAGTGTGGTGTAAAGAGAACGGGCGCTCGCACAGCGCCCGTTTTTTTATGCAACAACTTATCACCTTGATAAGCGACTGGTATGATCCATCCGCTGTAAAAACTAAAGCAACGCTGAGAAAAGGCCTCGTGCATGTCGCGCACGAGGCTCAAGCAGTCACACGGGTCTAATAAGAATGAACAAGCAGCACGCAACACGTGAGATCAAAGCAGAAGCCGCTATCACGCCTCGCTTGGCAGATCAGGAAATCGCGCATCTGGAGAAGGTTTTCAGGCTGGCCGACTCTCGGGACATCGGCCTTGACACCGACCCATACTGGCGCAAGCGTGTCGAGCATCTGCTTGCCGAGCCGTTGTTATTGCCTCAGCAACGCACGCGTCTCGATGCCTTGCTTGGCGAATTGAATGTTCAGCCCGTGCATGCCATGACGGGTACGTTCAATTGATGTGATTCAGTTCGAATGCTCGTCGGTATTTGGAAGCGTTGGACG
>NZ_JAQFVG010000063.1:0-3992 GCF_029439455.1 Caballeronia sp. BR00000012568055
CGTTCAGGCCATCGAAGATCACTTTCAGGCCCTTGCCTTCAGTGCCCAGCAGCGCGTCTTCGGGCAGTTCGAGGTTATCGAAAAATAGTTCGTTGGTCTCATGATTGACCATGTTGAGAATCGGCCGAACCGTGAGGCCATTGCCAATGGCCTTGCTCAGTTCGACGATGAAACACGAAAGCCCGTCGCTCTTTTTCTGCACCTGATCGATCGGCGTGGTGCGCGCGAGCAGGATCAGCAGGTCGCTGTGCTGCACGCGCGAGATCCAGACTTTCTGACCATTGATGACCCAGCGTCCATCACGCTTCACGGCCGTGGTCTTGAGCTTCGTGGTATCGCTGCCCGTGGTGGGCTCGGTGACGCCCATCGACTGCACCCGCAACTCGCCCGCCGCGATGCGCGGAAGATAGCGCTGCTTCTGCGCCTCGGTGCCGCTGAACACGATGGTGTTCATCACGTACATCTGTCCGTGGCAAGCGCCGGAATTGCCGCCCGAGCGATTGATCTCCTCCATGATGACCGATGCTTCGGCCATCGAAAGACCGGGGCCGTCGTACTCTTGCGGAATCAGCGCCGCCAGCCAGCCGGCTTTCGTAAGTGCATCGACGAATTCCTCGGGATAGCCACGTGATTCATCGATCTTGCGGTGATACTCGGCCGGGAACTGACTGCATAAATTGCGCACGGCATCGCGAATTTCCTGGTATTGATCGGGGGCGGAAAAAATAGAGGCGCTCATGAATCAGGTCCGGTATGTGGCATGGTGTTGCACCATCATAAGTTTTGATGGATATTTGAAAAAATAGAATTTCCTGATCGCCCCATCATTTTTCGGTATCGAACTATCCGCTATGGACCTCAAGCAACTACGTGCCTTCGTCACCGTGGCCGAGACGGGAAACGTCACGCGCGCGTCCAGTCTTCTGAATCTCGTGCAGCCCGCCGTGTCGCGTCAATTGCGGCTGCGGGAGGAAGACATGGGCACGGAGTTGTTCGACCGCAGCCGCCACGGCATGCAGCTCACGGCTTCAGGGAAAACCATGCTCGAATACGCGCGCCGTATCCTCAATGAAGTGGCGCGCGCCAAGGCCGAAATTCAGCCGACCGAAGGACCGGTTTCGGGCATCGTGAGCGTGGGTTTGCTGGCGAGCACGTCCGATCTTCTCGCAACGATGCTCGCGGGCGAGGTGGCGCGGCGCTATCCGCATATCCGTCTGCGCCTGACCATCGGGTACGCGGGGCATTTGCAGGACTGGCTCGAAGCCGGCGATATCGATGCCGCCCTGCTCTACGGCCAGAAGGAAACGCCCGCGCTGCACGTGAAGGCATTGCTGGAGGAAAGCCTGTGGGTGGTCGCCGCGCCGTCCGCGCGACTCTCGCGCAAGCGGCCGATCGCGTTGTCGCGCGTCGCGCAGGAGTCGTTCATCCTGCCCGCTGCGCCGCAGGGCCTGCGCGCGGCGATCGAACATGCCGCCGCCGAAGCGGGCGTAACGCTGCGCGTGTTTGCCGAAACCAATGCGCTGAGCGTGCAGAAAGAGCTCGTTGCGCAAGGTCACGGATGGACCATTCTTCCCGCCGTCGGAGCTACGGATGCCGTGGAGCGCGGCCAGTTGTGCGCAGCGCCGCTGGCATCGCCGGGGCTTAAGCGCACGATTGTGCTCGCCGCGCCCAGCAGCAGGCAGGCCACTGCGCCTGTGCGCTGCGTCGTGGGGGCGCTGCTGGACTGCGTCAGAACCACATTCGACGATGGCCGCTGGCCCGATGCGCGCTGGCTTGGTTGAATCGCTGCAAAGCTCAGGCGAACGCGCCTCGCGCGAGCCAGGCCTGAACGCGCTCGTCAGGCAGCCATTCCCGCAGCACGGCAATCGCCATATCGGTACTCGGTTCGGCCGGCGGTTCCGGGCGCGCTGCGGGCGTTCGTGAAAACCGCGGCCCGGGCGCAGGATGCGTGATGCCGTCGATTTCGATCAACGTGCCGCGCGCCTTGATATGCGGATGCTCCGGCGCTTCGTCGAAATCGAGCACGGGAGCGAAACATACGTCGAGTTCGCCGAGCAGTTGCGTCCACTCGTTGCGCGTGCGTTGTCTGAATCGTTCGGCCAGCACCTGTTTCGCCTCGGGCCATTGGGCGCGGTTCATTTGCTCTTGCAGCATCGGATGATCCTGTAACCCGAGCTTGTCGAGCAAGCGTCGATAAAACTTGCTCTCGATCGCGCCCACGCTCACATATTTGCCATCGGCGCACTCGTAGACTTCGTAGAAGTGCGCGCCGGTATCGAGCAGATTGGTGCCGCGCGTCTTGCCGAGCATGCCCGCCGCATGCAGGCCCATCGTGACGGTCATGATGGACGCCACACCATCCACCATGGCCGCGTCCACCACCTGACCCTCGCCCGAGGCGCGTGCTTCAAGAACGCCAGCAAGCAGTCCGAAGGCCAGATACAGCGCGCCGCCCGCGTAGTCGCCGAGTACGTTCAGCGGCGGCGTGGGCGCTTGCCCGGCACGGCCCATCGCATGCAAGGCGCCGGTAATGGCGATGTAGTTCAGATCGTGCCCGGCCACCTGTGACAACGGACCCTCCTGTCCCCAGCCCGTGACGCGGCCATACACCAGGCGAGGGTTGCGCGCGAGACATACGTCGGGACCGAAGCCCAGCCGCTCCATCACGCCGGGACGAAAACCCTCGATGAGCGCGTCGGCGTCTGGGACCAGTTCCATCACCATCTCGACAGCGTCAGCGTCTTTCAGATCGACGTGGATGGACTGGCGATTGCGCAACCCCAGATCGAACTGCGGCGGGCGCGGCGCGCCGAGACCCGAAGGTTCCTTGCGATCCACCCGGATCACGGTTGCGCCGAGATCGGCCAGAAACATCGCGGCCAGCGGACCCGGGCCAATGCCCGCTATCTCGACGATCCTGACGCCAGCAAGCGGCCCACGACGCGAAGAGGCTTCGGCCATGTTCAGATCACTCCTTTGTCGCGCAGTCGTTGCAGCCGCTCGTCCGGCAACTTGAGCAGCCCGCGATAAATCTCGTCGTTGGATGCGCCGAGTTCCTGTGCCGGCTGGTCGAACTGCGCGGGCGTTTCCGAAAACCTGATCGGCAGACCCATGCCCATGGCATCGACTTCGGCGAGTCCGGGATGCTCCAGCTTCACCACCGCGCCGCGCTCCTGAAGAAGCGGATCCTTCAGCACATCGATCGGCGAACGTACAGCAGCCGCGGGCACGCCGCGCTTTTCCTGCAGTTCGCGAATGACTTCCGCCGTGCTGCGCTGAGACGTCCACGCCTCGATCATCGCGTTGATTTCGGCCGCGTGCTTCATGCGCGGACCACGCGTGGCATAGCGCGGGTCCGCGACCAACTCGGGCCTGCCCAGCGCTTCCATGAGATTGCGGAACCAGTCGGGCTGGAAGGCAACCATCGCCACGTGGCCATCGAGCGTGCCGTACACGCCGAACGGCACAAGACGATCATGAAAATTACCCGAGCGCTTCGGATAGCCATGTCCGATAAACACGTCGAAATGCTCCTCGGCCACCATCGACGAAAGGCAGTCGAGCATCGACACCTGAACGCGTTGCCCGACGCCTGTCTTGCCGCGATGAATCAGCGCGGCGAGAATGCCGTTCACCGCATAGAGCGGCGCGACCAGATCGGCAATCGGCAGACCCCAGCGCGTGGGCGGTCCATCGGCGACGCCGGTCACATCCATAATGCCGGACAGCGCCTGCACGATGATGTCCATGCCCTTGAGATTAGGATAGGGACTGGGTTCGCCAAAGGCCTTGATCGACGCATAGATGATCTTCGGATTGGCCTTGGCCACGCTGTCGTAATCGACACCCAACCGCGCCATGACACCCTCGCTGGCGTTTTCGATGACCACATCGGATTCCCGCGCCAGTTCCATGAACACCGCCCGGCCCTGCGCGGACTTCAGGTCGAGCGTGATGCTTTTCTTGTTGCGCGCGCGATTGAGGATAGTCAG
>NZ_JAQFVG010000063.1:4021-6535 GCF_029439455.1 Caballeronia sp. BR00000012568055
GCCGAAATGGATGCCTTCCTTACCGACATACGGCGGATTGTTGCGCGCGATATCGCTACCACCCGGCGACTCGATGCGTATGACTTCCGCACCCAGCCCGCCCAGCAGCAAGGAACCATAGGGCCCGGCCAGCGCCACGGTGAGATCGAGAACGCGAATACCTTCCAACGGTCTTGTAGCGGACATGCTTGTCTCCTGTACCTCCTGAACTTCCTGCGCCGATATGTCGTGCTCAATACGACTTCGGCAATCCAAGCTTACGCTCTGCGATGTTCGACAGGATGAGCTGCGGCGTGACGGGCGCGATATAACCGATCCACGCTTCGCGCATGAAGCGCTCCACGTGATACTCCTTCGCATAGCCGAAGCCGCCGTGGGTGAGCATCGCTGTCTGGCAGGCGTTCATGCACGCCTCGGATGCCAGCAGCTTGGCCGCGTTGGCCTCGGAGCCGCAGGAAAGCCCTTTGTCGTAGAGGTCCGCGGCGGCGAACATCATATGGTTGGCGGCTTCGAGCTCGGCCCAGTTGCGTGCCAGCGGATGCTGCACGCCCTGGTTCTGGCCGATCGGACGACCGAACACCACGCGTTCCTTCGCGTACTGCGTCGCCAGCTTGAGCACGGCGCGGCCCATGCCGACTTGCTCGGCGGCAACCAGTACCCGCTCGGCGTTCATGCCGTGAAAGATATAGCTCAGGCCCTTTCCCTCCTCGCCGATCAGCGCGTCGCCGGAAACCGGCAAGTTGTCGATAAAGAGTTCGTTCGTATCGACGGCGGCACGTCCGAGCTTGTCGATCTCACGAACGTCGACATAGTCTCGATCGAGCTTCGTATAGAACAGGCTCAAGCCTTCGCTGTGCTTCTTCACGTGCTCGATCGGCGTGGTACGCGCGAGGATCAGCATGTGATCGGCGACCTGCGCGGTCGAGATGAACACTTTTTTCCCCGACAGCAGGAAGCTTCCGTCGGCCTGCTTCTTCGCCGTCACCTTCAGCTTGGTGGTATCGGGACCGGTGTCCGGCTCGGTCACCGCGAAACACGCCTTATGCTCGCCGCGCGCGAAAGGCGGAAGCCATGCTTTCTTTTGCGCCTCCGTACCGAAGTGCACGACCGGTTGCAGGCCAAAAATATTCATGTGAATGGTCGATGCCGCCGCCTGCCCGCCACACTCGGCGACCGTGCGCATGAACAGCGCCGCTTCGGTCACACCGAGATTTGCGCCGCCCACGAATTCGGGCATGCAGATGCCGAGCCATCCGCCGCTGGCGACGGCTTCGAAGAATTCGTGCGGGAACGCGTGATTCTTGTCCTTGTTGCGCCAGTATTCGAGCGGGAAGTCCGTGCAGATCTTTTCCGCTGCATCGACGATGGCAAGTTGATCGGGAGTGAGTTGGTAGTTCATGGCATCAAGTCTTCCTGCAGATGTGAAATCACGCTTCGTTGGCCGGTCGCAGCATCATCAGACCGGTGCGTACTGCCGTGCACACGACCTCATCGCGCTGGTTCCTGGCAACGTGCCTGAAGGTGACAATGCCCGAGTCCTTTCGGCTTTTCGACAGGCGCGTTTCGACGATCTCGGTTTCGACGCGGACCGTATCGCCGTGGAACGTCGGCTTCGGAAAGGCGATTTCACCGAATCCCAGGTTGCCGAGCGTGGTGCCCAGTGTCGTTTCGTACACCGTAATACCCGCCACCAGCGCAAGCAGGAACATGCTGTTCACGAGGCGCTGGCCATACATGCTGTTCTTGCTGTATTCCGCGTCGATATGCAGCGGCGCGCAGTTGTAGGTCATGGCCGAAAACAGAACGTTGTCGGTCTCGGTGACCGTGCGGCGGATGGCATGCTCGATCACCATGCCGGGTTTGAATTCTTCGAAATAAAGACCTGCCACTTTCTCTCTCCTTAAGTTCTGATCGGCGATCAGCGGTTGAACGACTGCGCCAGTTCGATGGTCTCCCGCGCGGTCTTGGCATGCGCGATGTCGATGTGCTCGCCGTCGTAGATGCACGAGGCGCGTCCTTCGGCTTGCGCTTTGTCCAACGCTTCGATCATTCCCTGGTAGAAGACCACTTCTTCCTCGGTCGGGCTATAGGTTTGATTGACGATCTCGACATTTGAGGGATGCAGCACCAGTTCGCCACTCATCCCCAGTTGCCTGTCATTCGCCGATGACGCCTTGAGCCCTTCCAGATCGTGCACCTGTTGCCAGACACCGCCGATCGGCAGCTTGCCCGCGGCCCGTGCGGCCATGACGATGCGCGACTTCAGGTAGTGCGTTTCGCGGCCACCCGGCGACCAGACCGTCTTGAGCGCTCGCGCGACGTCGGCGTTCTTGGCCGTTGCGCCCACGATGGCAGGCACGCGTTCGTGCTGCGCAATCTCATAGGCAAGCTGCAAAGATCGGGCGGTTTCCAGCAGCGGAATCACTCGGGTGTGTCCGACCTGAACGCCCGCGCGATATTCGGCCTCGGCCAGCATCGACGCTACGGTGTGAATGTCCTCGGGACCGCAGGGTT
>NZ_JAQFVG010000064.1 GCF_029439455.1 Caballeronia sp. BR00000012568055
TACCACGCGCGCGAATAGGCGAACGGCTCGGAGAGCTTCGCTTCGAGCACATGCGTTCGAATTTGTGTGATTTTCATAGTGTGGACAGGGTCATGCAGGAAAAGAAAGCGTAAAATCAGGCTAACATATCGTATCGTCATTTTTAAATTAAATATGACTTTTTCTACCGTGCCATTCAAGAGAAATCTGCGCGATCAGCTCGTCGAAGTGCTGGGACGCGGCATCGTCAACGGGGAGTTGCAACCGGGCGATATCCTGCCGAGCGAAGGCGAATTGCTCGAACGCTATAGCGTGAGCCGTACGGTTTTGCGCGAGGCACTACAGGTGTTGTCCGCAAAAGGACTAGTGGATTCGAAGCAGCGGCGCGGCACGACGGTGCGTCCGCGTGCGGAGTGGAATCAACTCGACGGCGCGTTGCTCGAATGGCACGGCACATCCGATGTGGCGGATTCTGCGTTGCAGCAGTTGATGGAAGTGCGGCGTATCGTGGAACCGTCCGCGTCGGCGCTCGCGGCCCAACGTGCGGACAAGGATCAACGCAAACGTATGACGGCAGCGTATGAACAGATGGAACGTTCGCGCGGCGACGTCGAAAAGTTCACGGCAGCGGACCTCGAGTTTCATACGTCGATTCTCGAAGCCAGTGGCAATCAGTTTTTATTGCCGATTGCGCAGGCCATCCGCACCACGCTGGCCGAGTCCTTGCAGATTACCAATCCGCGGCCTGAAGAGAATCATCGCGTATCGTTGCCGCTGCACAAGGCCGTGCTGGATGCCATTCTGAAGCGCGACGGACAAGCCGCCTTTAACGCGATGCAGTTACATCTGGACGATACGGAGCGAAGGCGCGCAAAGTGGAAGGCGGCGAAGAAGCGCGCGTCGGTGTCGCCGAAGTAGTGACGTCGTCACGCAAAGATGCGTGAAGCTCGGCCCATTTGCCCAGCAGCGTTGCATCCGATGTGAGAAAGAGCGGCGACGTGATCCACGCGTTCACCTTGCCGCGTTTCGATTCGGCTTCGAATATGCGCAAGTCGCGGTCGGCGCTCACGCCAAAGCATATTAGTTCGCTATACGAATCGAGATCGTGCACTCGCGCTTCATGCAATGGAATCTCGTGGAGGATAGAAAGCGCCGCGCGGACACGGCGCGCGGCGTGCTCGCGATCTTCGGCCATCACGAAGACAAACTGCTCCACGCGCGTTTTGATGCGCAATCGATACAGCGTGTTCTTGCAGTCTTCGCTCAGCGTGCTCATCTGACTGGCTCCATGCCGTGACTGCGTTTCACCTCGTCCGCTTCCGGCGCACTCATAAAAGCAAGCAGTTCGCGCGCGCGTTCCGGGAAGCGCGCATTCGTGCAGATTGCACCTTGAAACACGGTCAATGCTTGAATTTCAGCGGGCAATGGACCGAGCACGTCGATTCCATCGAGACCGATCAGTTCGCTCGTCTGCTGGAAGCCAAGTTCGACTTCGCTGCGCGCAATCAGGGTTCCGACCGCGACACCCGGCGGCGCCTGCACGATACGCGATGCTACGTCGTTCAGAATGCCCCATCGCTCGAAAACACGCATGAGATGCGCACCGCTCGGTCCCGTCGAATAGCCGATGCTGCGTGCGACGAGCACTGCTTGGCGCACATCGGCTTCGCTTTGTATTGACGGATGGCGGGCACCCGCTTTCACCGCGACTGACACGCCCGAACGCGCGAGACTCACACGACTGGCATTGTCGATACGTCCTGCATGCGCAAGCTTATCCAGCGCGTTCGATGCAAGCACCACGATATCGAATACTTTGCCATCCTCAACACATCGCAGCGCCGCCACGCCACCAACCGATTTGATCGCCACGCGCTGGCCGGTGCGCAGCGTGTAGGCGTCGGCGAGATCGGCGAGCACTTGTCGCGTCGCCATCGAAGAAATGCCGGTGATGCTCATGTCCGGCATCAGTCGATATAACGCAAACCCGCTTTTTCCAGCGGTTCGCGCATCTTGTACATATCGAGGCCGAGCACGCCGCTGGCGAGCTTCGCGCGCTTTTCCTCTTCGAGCGCTTCGCGCGCGGTGGCTTTGTCGAGCACCTTCGCTGCGGATGCTGCGGGCACGACCACCACGCCGTCGTCATCCGCGACCACTACATCGCCCGGCGTGACGATCATGCCCGCGCAGACCACGGGAATGTTCACCGAGCCGAGCGTCGCCTTGACGGTGCCTTTTGCGGAGATCGCTTTGCTCCATACTGGAAAGCCCATTTCCGTCAGCACGCGCACGTCGCGCACGCCGCCGTCGATGATGAGCGCACGCGCGCCGCGCGCCTTGAAACTGGTAGCGAGCAAGTCGCCGAAGAAGCCGTCGGTGTTATCCGCCGTGCATGCGGCCACCACGATATCGCCCGGTCTGATCTGCTCGGCGGCAACGTGCATCATCCAGTTATCGCCGGGTTGCAGCAGCACGGTGACGACCGTGCCGCTCACTTGCGCGCCCGCATAAATGGGCCGCAAATAAGGCTTCATCAGACCGACACGGCCCATTGCTTCGTGCACGGTTGCGCTGCCCAGCGTGCCCAGCCTGGTCGCGACTTCTGCGTCCGCACGATTGATGTTGCGATACACCACTCCGAGTTCATACATGATCAACGTCCTTGTGCTTTGAGCGCTGCATCCAGGCGCGGATAAACGCGCCGTGCATTGCCTTCGTAAATCTTGTAGCGCGCCTCCGGTTCGATGCTCGCTGCTTCGACATAGCGCTTCGTATCATCGAAATATTGCCCTGTTTCAGGGTCGATGCCGCGCACCGCGCCGATCATCTCGCTGGCGAACAAGATGTTATCGACGGGAATCACGCGCGTCAGCAGATCGATACCGGGCTGATGATAAACGCAGGTATCGAAGAAAATATTGTTGAGCA
>NZ_JAQFVG010000065.1:0-4426 GCF_029439455.1 Caballeronia sp. BR00000012568055
ATAAAACTCGATTACACGGACTTATCCTTTGTAAATGAAGAGTTTAAAACAAAGAAAGTATCTCCTTCCGCCTCCCTACTTGCGCTTGCTGCCCTTCCTTAAGGGGGTTATGCCATATATATAAAGTCATAGATTATCCTTATCCTAGAGCTAGCTTTGGACCTATAACCAGCTATCCCTAGCTTACCAATTGAACTAGATCAGCTGGGAATAATTCATAAAAGGCAGGGGCTTAGCTTAGCGATAGAACTCCAGAGGAGAAGGACTAAAAAAGAGAATATGCTATTGCACTTACAGCCAGAAGGAATCCAATTGCAACTTCCCCGCCAACTGCAACAGGCTAAAAAGAAACTAGCTTGCTTCCCCCTTAAAGCCAGTTGAAGTTTTGGTTGTAGTTGCTTTCAATCGACCTTACGCATTCTCCGTGCCTCCCAAAAAGGCCTTTATCCTTTTGGGGGAAAGTTTATATGTCGTTGGATATTAGGGGAGGGGTTATATTCCTAGTCGACAATAGGGTGCATCCATAGAGGGTTCCAGGCTAGTCCTTAATGCAGTATCAATAGAAGTGCTTCCTTCCTCGTCCGAGTGTAAAATTTCTTTCTAATCTACTAATAGCGAATAGGTTTTCTTCTTCTTTATATCAGTAGTCTTTTTACCAATAGGAGAAGTTTTTGAATTCCCTGTCCTTCTGTCTCTTCTTTCAAGTGAGCAAACAAGCTACGTTGAAAGTAATCCATATTTGTCAATGTCAAGGGCAAACGCAGGAGTACTCCCACGGGGCTTACTTTCTTCAGAACAGGTTCGACGTAGTTGAGTAGATCAAATAGAGCTAGTCAGCTCAGTTGGTTCCGTAAAGTCGTTGAGTAGAGAAGCAGGGCAACCTTGTCTCTGTCCATGAGCTCAGTGGGTTCTGTAGATCGATGAAACAAAGTAGGGAATGTGGAAGACTGCGTTGAGAAAGACGTCTAGCTAGCGCTAAACTGGAAAGGAAATAGGGGTCGTCCTGCAATTATGCAATTAATAGAAATTCAGAAGAAGGAGATTCAATGCGATATAAGCTAGGTCAATCCATTCCTCTTAGACGCACTCTTCTATTTCTTACTTCTTTGGGCAGGCGAGCTAGCTGTGGTGCCTTCGTGCCTTACCTTAAGAAAATTATCTAATGTCAAATTCGCTCAAGAAAAGCAACCTTGGATCGGGAAGCTCTAGATAATGAGAAAGGAGAGTAGTCCGAAGTGCAGATTAAGGGAGCTCCTGGTGCTTCTTTATGAAGGATTCACCGGGCAAGGAAGGTTAGTCCAAGCCTTTGAGTATAGTGTGTGCCACCTGTTTGCCGATGGATAAGTGAACCTACCAGTGGATCAAGCAGTGGTTCCATCCCTTCGCTATGGCGACACTCTCTTAAGTGAAAGCCAGTCCGCCCCTTAACGAGTAAACAACACCAGTCAAGGGAGGCAACTTAGAAGACGGACGAAAGAGAGTTCTTGTTTGAGTTTTGAGTTCCGGCTTAAAGCTCTTGTTTTTCTATAGTTCCAAGTGTAACTACATATGAATTTAATAGTATTTGACTTCCCTACCTGAAGTGACTCTCGGGGAGAATGCAATAAGAGCTCAAGGAAGCTCTTAATCAGCTAGAAACCCGGTAACAAAAGAAGCATCTTAATAGAATGTCTTCGGAGCTCATACGACCGGTGGAGATTAAGAGTGTCTACTGGAGAGTTCAGGACTCCATTTACTAGCCTCGCGTATAAGAGTTGAGTTGGAGTTGAGCAAGCGGAGGCCGGATTGCAATTGAATACCTTCGATCTCATTCGTAGGCGTAGGGGCTTTCTTCCCATTATTAGTTCAGGAAGTAAAGAAGCGAAAACGTCGGATTGCGAGCTCCCAAAGAAGCTCCTCCTTGCCGAACTGCTTTGCCTTTGAATCCGGTCTTGGATACAATTGTCTTACTTTTAAGAGTTACATACCTTCTTTTCTTGTTTGAGTTACTTATTATTCCCAGATGTAACGTATAGAAAACAAGCTATAAAGAAGAGCGAAGAGAAGGAACCCGGGGTCCGATCGTAGCGATCTTTCTTGTATTCCTTAATAGTTACGCCTCTATCAGACTATGAATCTCTTACCTTTCCCTCCGCCCCCACCAATTCAACCACAAAAGAATATCAAACCTTGGAGTTTGACTTCGAAACTCTTGCCTCCGGACCGGGGTGCACCAAAGAATCAAATCTCCTATCGCTTCTCCTTCCACGCACGGCTAAGCAACTTAAGAGAGGAGCTCATACGACCTACGTCCTTACATTCCTGAGTTCGAGCTAGAGTTCCGACTTTTCTTTTGAGTTCAACACGACCCGACACCGACTGATATAGCTTCAAGAACTGATGAATCCGCCTTTTCCTATATTAAAGTGTTTTTGAAGCCGCCCTACCTGAGGAGTTAGCTTGATATTTAGGTTGTCAGCCGAGACCTCGAACGCCATAGAGGCGGGAAGCGGCTAAGAAGTCCGAGAGCCCTAAAGCCAGTCACTCAGAAAGGATTTAAGCGAGCCATCGGTAATGGTATGCGCACAAATCGTTAGCTGTCAAAGCGGTCAATGTACTTCACCGTACAGACAACAGTCTTGCATCCCTCCACCTCAAGACATGAGGTCCATAATATATCGGCCTGGCCAGCAACAATCATCCCTATTCCGGCCAGCCCGGGAGAAGAGTTATACGCCTCTCTCAGTACAGGCAGGCCGTAGGGACTTTTAGTCGTTCGTGTCCGAATAGCATAGATGATTCGAACGGGGTGAGAGTGATAGCCACAATCCCAGGTCATTGAAACGTAGATGATGAGAAAGTCACCCCCTTACTAGAAAAAGGGGACTATAGGCATAGTGAACCTGGTTCAGGGGCCCCGGTTGTCGGGTCAGAAAGGCGCGTAGCTCGCTCTACCGTTAATGATGGATCCATCAGACGAGTCAGTAAAGAATCCTCAGGCCTAGAATGCCCAGTTCGAGTTATGGCCAGCTACGGGTCTTCTAAAGCCCGTAATGGTGCTTATTTGCTAACTTTCCACATCCTATGTTATGTATATTCATTTTATTCAGCTACAAGAGATGAAGTGGTAAGCCCGCTTATCTATTTCTCTTATTATCTTAAGCGATAGCAGACTTTTCGGCTCGGTGAAAGAGGTTGTCTCGTCCAGATACTGATTCAGTGACAGAAGTGCTATCCTCTGCAGCAGTCAATTTCTTAATCAATAAAGAAGACTCGGTTCCCCGGGCGGATGGGAAAGGAGATGAAGCTACATCAGTTGTATCAGCTACAGAATCTGATTCCGGTGAGGCTACAAGCCTATCTTCGACTTTCGTTGTTCTTTCTTCGAGCTGTAAAGTGCCATTGTAGCTCCCGAACGACATTCGTACGAAATTACTAACTAGTCTAGTAGAAAGAATATTGACCGGAGAATTACGATAGATAGAATAGGGCCAAGCCCTTCTAAATCAATTCCAACCTTTCGCCCGGTCGCTAACCTATCTTTTTGAATCTGTCGCAAAGGTCGAGCTCTCTCAATCGCTTGAGCTGGTCGCTTCTTTAAGCCCTTGCTGCTCGCATTTTTCCCTTCGACGTCTCTCATCTGTCGATAGGGGAGAACCAATTCAGTGTATAAGACGCAAAGACTCTTTAGTTATAGTATCCCCTTGTTAAGGAAAGCATTCGTCGTACTGGAAGAGCTAGGCTAGCACCTGACTGAGTGCCATTAACCTGGAGTATTGGACTCTTAAAGTATGCCAAAATATTTAGAGTATAAAACTCATAGAAGAAGCATGGCACCCGGCCACATTTTTTTTTTGAAAACATTTCTGGTCTTTCAACACAACACGGCATTGGCTCTTGGAAGCAAAATCCGGTTCGGTTAAAGTAAAGACACATCTATGTATTTTATCATTCAATATGGAGCCCACTCTTCTAGTTGCGCCTCTAACCTTACTACGCTACCCAACCAGCTGATAAAAGGTCTAATTCAGCAGGGCTACAGGCACGAAATGCCGATCCTTCCTGTTAAAGGAAGCCTCAGAAAAGCAGGCAAACAAGAAGATCTGACTAAGTTGATGATGGACCAGATCTCGAAAGGCGAGAGACTTTCATAAAGACGTATGAGAAAGGGAGGGTCGAGAGAGGCTTATTGCACGATCCACCTAACTTAGCTAAGTTAATAAATGCTGCATAAGAGAGTGGGAGGCTGGCCTCTGCCCATCTGGAGGTGCACACCCATTTAGGAAAATATGTAAAGGGGGTAAAGAGAGAAGTCAATGGAGAACTACCAAATCCAA
Organism: Caballeronia sp. BR00000012568055; assembly: GCF_029439455.1. GTDB lineage: Bacteria > Pseudomonadota > Gammaproteobacteria > Burkholderiales > Burkholderiaceae > Caballeronia. The sequence goes on from NZ_JAQFVG010000065.1 coordinate 4,317, forward strand.
TAACTTTGATTTGTTCGTACCATTCTGTCATCGATCACTGGGTTGGTGAGTCACCCAAAAAAAAGCATCAAGAAAGGTCAAGCATATATGTTTTATGAAATAATCAGCGG
>NZ_JAQFVG010000065.1:4446-4818 GCF_029439455.1 Caballeronia sp. BR00000012568055
ATAATCAGCGGTCTCATTTATGCTATGCCTTGCATCGTGTTCGTGTGTTTATTGAGCTTTCTTCACTTCAATGCCATGCGCTTTGCTTCGCTTAAAGATTCGAGAAAAGTTCCTTCCCAGTTTGAGTTTCGATCTTCGAAATTTCGGTCAGTTCTTTACTTGGAAAGTCAGCATTTGCCATACTTGCCATTGCTGGAGTGAGATCAAGGGGTTCACTTCACTCCAGTCTAGCCCAGACCAGATATAGTCTATACCCTTTCATGGATATACTAGTAATAATAGCATTCTGCGGAGCAGGAGAGTTTTGATCATTTAGATAACACAACAAGTAAAGGTAAAGCTTTTGCCTTTTTTATAGCAAAAATCCTTATC
>NZ_JAQFVG010000066.1 GCF_029439455.1 Caballeronia sp. BR00000012568055
AGATGCGGCGCGCTGCGCATGCCCATGATCGGGATCACATCGGTGAGGCCCGCATCGGTATCCAGATGGCCGCGCACGATGTTGAGGAAGTCGATCAAACCGCTGCCCTTCAGCCGCTTTGAAATCTCGATGCCCTCTTCTTTCGTGATACCGCCCGCCATCATTTCATCGGCGGTATAGCGAATGCCGAGCAGAAATTTTTCGCCGCCGCGTTCGCGCATGGCGCGCATGACATCAAAGGTAAAGCGCAAGCGATTATCCAGCGATCCACCGTAAGGACCGTCCAGCGTGTTGGTGAGCGGCGACCAGAACTGATCCATCAGATGTCCGTACGATTCGATTTCCAGCCCGTCCAGACCCGCCGCTTTCATGCGCTCGGCGGCATCCGCGAAATTCTGCACGATGCGCTCGATATCCCAGTCTTCCAGCTTCTTCGGAAACGCACGGTGCGACGGTTCGCGGTGATGCGAAGGCGACACCGCTGGTAACCAATCCCCTTTGTCCCAGCGCGTGCGCCGTCCCAGATGCGTCAACTGGATCATCACTTTCGCGCCGTGCTCGTGGCACTCATCGACGAGATCCTTCATCCACGGCACGACTTCGTCCTTGTACGCGAGGATATTGTTGAACACGGGCGGGCTGTCCTTGGACACGGCGGCGGAGCCGGCTGTCATCGTCAATGCAATGCCCGCCTTGGCCCGTTCAACGTGATATGCGCGATACCGCTCCTTCGGCATGCCGTCCTCGGCATATGCCGGTTCATGTGACGTCGTCATGATGCGATTGCGGAACGTCAGATGTTTGAGCGTGTACGGCTGCAGCAGCGGATCCGTGGACATGAGCGCCTCGTTGAAGCGATTTTGGGAATAAAGCGATTCGTTGTGGTGCGTTGTGCGTGCAGATTAGGTCGCCAGTACACATGTGTCAAGTACAGCGACAATGGTGTACAGTACATTAAAACGCAAGCAGAAAGGAAAGCAATGGATCAGACCGTCGAAACCGTACGCGGCTCGGCCGATATGTGGCTGGATTGCGCATACGAAAGCCTGCTGGAAGGCGGCGTGGAATCGGTGCGCATTTTGCCGCTCGCCAAGAAGTTGAATCTCGCCCGCACGAGCTTCTACTGGTTTTTCCGCGACCGCGACGAATTGCTCGACGCGCTGATCGCGCGCTGGGAAGAAAAGAACACGGGCAACTGGATCAAACGCAACGAGGCCTACGCGGACAGCATCTGCGAGGCCATGCTGAATATATTCGACTGCTGGTTCGACGGCGCGCTGTTCGACACGCGTTTCGAAGCGGCCATTCGCAATTGGGCGCAGCAATCGCCAGAGATTACGCGCCTCATCCAGAAGGACGATAAGCAGCGCATCGACGTGCTGACAGCGACTTTCGTGCGCTTCGGCTACGAAAAGCATGTCGCCGATGTGCGCGCGCGCACGACGTATCTCACGCAAGTGGGCTACGCCGCGACGCAGCCTAACGAGAGCTTTAAAACGCGCATGAAGCGCATCCCCGAATTCGTCGAGATATTTACCGGCTTGCGCCCGCAAGACTGCGAGATGCAGCGTTTTTATGCGCGGCGCAACTACAAAGCGTGACGCCTTGCTTGCGCGTCACGCATAACTCAAAGTAATGCGGAGGTGAAAACAAATCACGTTGACAGCGCATTAATGCACTCAAATACTCGGCGCCAACGCGATGCCCTTAGGCCGTGCTCGCGTTGCCTTAGCAATCTCCCTTAGCACTTTTTTCTTAACGATCCAAACAATAAACCGTGTAAGTCAGCAATCAGATCAACTACTCATCCGTCGCGACAAGGACACAGGGAATCTCACATGAAAGCTTCCTCATTCGTACGCTTCGTCTTGAACGCAGGCGTGACGGTATCAGCCGTCACTTTCGCGATGTCCGCTCAGGCAGCCGATCCCCTCAAGATCTCGCTGGCCAACTGGGCCGATACTCAAGCGGTCACCTACACCGCGAAATACGTGCTGGAAACCAAGCTCAATCAACCTGTGACGCTGATCGTCGCCGATCTGGGCATTCAGTTTCAGGGCGTGTCGCGCGGTGATGTAGATCTGATGCTGGGCGCGTGGCTTCCCGTCACGCACGCGGCCTACTACGCACGCTTCAAGGATGAGATGGACGATCTGGGCGTGATTTATACGGGCGCTAAGATCGGCTGGGCGGTGCCTGATTACGTACCCGAGAGCGAAGTTTCATCGATCGCGGATCTCAACAAGCCCGACGTCAAGGCTAAGCTGAACGGCACGATTCAAGGCATCGAACCGGGTGCGGGCGAAATGGTGGCATCGGAAAAGGCGATGAAGGAATACGATCTGGCAGGGTATAACCTGATCCGCGCCAGTGAAGCCGGCATGCTCACCGCGATTGCGCGCGCTTATCCTGCCAAGAACTGGATTGTCGCGACGGTATGGAGTCCGCACTGGCTGTGGCAGAAGTACAAGATGCGCTATTTGAAAGACCCTAAAGGCGTGCTCGGCGGTGACGAACAAATTCGCGCCTTTGGCTCCAAGCAGTTCGCGACCAAATATCCGAAGGCTTATACCTTTATCAAGCACTACAAGCTGACGCTGGCCGATGTCGAACAGATCGAACTCGACGGCAATGCATCAAATGACTGGAACGCGGCGGCCAAGAAATTCGTCGATTCGCATCCGGAGAAATTGCAGGCGTGGTTGCAGCAATAAACGCTTAAGGCGCTAAGCAAATTAAGCACGCTTAGCGCCCGCCTTGGGGAAAACCCGATTACTTAGGTAATTGACACGTATGGACCTAGGTAATTTGAGCACCTACTCTGCTTTCAATTCGGACGAAAACCGTTCATTGAAAGGGGTGGATGATGATTCAGGCAAGCCAGGAAGTCGATACGAAGACGCTGCGGCGTGTCATAGCGGCCGCGTCGATAGGTAATTTCGTCGAGTGGTTCGACTTCGCCGCCTACGGCTTTCTCGCCACGATCCTCACTAAAGAATTCTTTCCCAGCGGCGATCCGACTATCGGTCTGCTCAAGACTTTCGCGGTCTTTGCGGTGGCGTTTGCATTTCGTCCGCTAGGCGGTTTGTTCTTTGGCGTGATCGGCGACCGGATCGGCCGAAAGCGCACGCTCGCTTTCACCATTCTGATGATGGCCGGCGCGACCACGCTGATCGGCCTGCTGCCCACGTATGCGAGCATCGGTTACTGGGCGCCGCTGCTTCTCACGGTGATTCGCTGCGTACAAGGGTTTTCCGCAGGTGGCGAGTATGCGGGCGCTTGCGCCTATGTGATGGAACATGCGCCGCGCAAACGCCGTGCGTTCTTCGGCAGCTTCGTGCCGGTCTCGACCTTCTCTTCTTTCGCCTGCGCCGCCGTGGTCGCTTATGCGCTGGAATCATCGCTTTCCGCCACATCGATGGTGGAATGGGGATGGCGCGTGCCGTTTCTCATTGCTGCGCCGGTTGGTCTGATCGGCGTGTATCTGCGGATGAATCTGCATGAAACGCCGGCGTTCAAGGCACTCGAAGGCAATCACGACGTCGCGCATGCACCGTTGATGGAAACGCTGCGCTCGCAGTCGCTGAATATCCTTAAGCTCGGCGCGTTCGTTTCGGTCACGGCGCTGTCGTTCTATACATTCACCACGTATTTCGCGACTTATCTGCAAGTCGCGGGGCATTTGTCGCGCCCCACTTCGCTGCTCGTGACCGTGCTTGCGCTTTTCTTTGCAGCGGCCATTTGCCCGCTTGCGGGTCTGTTCTCCGACAAGGTCGGCCGCCGCGCCACGATTGCGAGCACCGGTCTCTTTATCATCGTCACGGTATATCCGGCGTTTTCGCTGGGCGGCTCGGGTGAGTTGTCGTCGTCGCTGTTGGGCGTTGCGTTGCTTGCCATCGGTGCGGTGTTGTCGGGCGTGGTCACTGCGCCGCTGCTTTCCGAAACCTTCCCGACCAAGACGCGTTACACCGCATCGGCAATCACGTACAACCTCGCCTATACGATTTTCGGCGGCACCGCGCCGCTCGTGGCGACATGGCTGATCGCGGAAACCGGCAGCACGCTGTCGCCTGCGTATTACCTGATCGCTGTGTCGATCTTTGCGATGCTCGGCGGCCTCTCGCTGCGTGAAACATCGAGCACGGCGCTCGAAGAAGCAGGCGGCGCTGCATTTGCAGGCGCGAACGGCGCAGCCGCCGTGAAGCCCGTTGCCAAACGCACCATCTGAACGGATACGGAGATACATCATGAGCACGCTTCACGACTCCAGCATCATCATCGATGGCCTGAATATTTCGAAGTTCGAACGTTCCGTGTTCGAAGATATGCGCAAGGGCAACGTGACCGCTGTGAACTGCACGGTCTCAGTGTGGGAAGACTTTCAGAAGACCATCGACAATATCGCGGAAATGAAGCAGCAAATCCGCGAATACAGTGACGTGCTCACGCTGGTTCGGACCACCGATGACATTCGGCGCGCCAAGAAAGAGAACAAGACCGGGATTATCTTCGGATTCCAAAATTCATACGCGTTCGAAGACAACCTCGGTTATATCG
>NZ_JAQFVG010000067.1 GCF_029439455.1 Caballeronia sp. BR00000012568055
CTCAACGTACTGACGATGATTAATCCATCCAAAGATGGATAAACCTTCCTCTGATACTTCGTGTGAGACTCTTGATACTTTTGCTATTACCGATCCAAAGACCGGCCGCACCCGCATCAAGCGCCCACACTTATCGACTGTTAGTTTTTAAAGAGCAATTGCCCAAGATTTCTTAGCGTTTTCGCTTCGTTTCTTGCGCGCCGTCATTCAACGGGAGGCGAATTATGACTGGCGGATGAACGCCTGGTCAACCCCCTTTCGCAAATTATTTTTAGGGAATTTTTTTGCCTAAAACTTAAGCGCGCTTAGCCAAATATCCGAAGCTGCTAAGAAAAGCAAGCTTTCGCTTAGCGACCGGTTTAGCGACCGAACTCAGCTGCCGAACTCAGCTGCCAAAGTAAGGCACGCAAAATTCCACCGGGCCGACGCATGCGTTGTCCATCGACTTCGAAGGCTTCCAGGAATTGTGCTGCATCGTGCCCGATGCCTCTGCGCCCGCGTGCGTGCCGCCATATGCTTGATTGGCTTGATTGGCCGGATTGGCTTGAGCCATCTCGTGTTGCGCAGCGACCTTGGCCTCAGCGGCCTGAATGTCTTGAGGATAGTTGGCGTCATCGCCGGAAGCAGTGGAATAGCCTGCGCGTTGGAGTTCTGCGAGTTCCGCTTTGACTTGCGCGCGCGTCAATGGCGCGTTCTGGCTTTGAGCAAATGCAAGCGCAGGCGATACAGCGATAGCGAACGAGACGAGAACCTTTGGCAATGGTCTTCATGATGTCGATACTCCGAGTGACAGGTTGATCGGACCGCATGCGATCCGTAAGTCTCACCGCTCTGGTTCGATGCTTTGCATGAACGCGGCGGCTTCGATTGGTTAACCCATCGACCTCGAAATCTATTCCCTTGCCGAAACTATCCTGCTCCACGAACGACCATTCGATATCCCAATCAATGTCTCATCTGCACGATCGCAGCTGCAATCTGTTTGCTCATCTCCGACACTGCACGGCTATGCGCCGCTGCAATCGCATCGAAGCCATCGCCGGTAGTTTGTTTGTGCACGACAGTGTGGCCGTCGAAGCGTGATGCGCCATCCGGTGCGCGTATGGTCCAGAGTGCGTCCAGCGTCACCGAATCGGCGGGCGTTGAATCGAAGCGCATCACATCGACTCGCACGGCATAGGCTTTGACGTCTGCGCCTTGCGGATAGATCGACACATTGTCCGATCCCAGCAAGCGCGACATATCCGCCGCCAGCGTACGCGCGATGTTTTCTTTAACCGGTTCACCCCAGCGCGCAAACTCGTTGATCGACACTTCATTGGGCGCACGACGCGTGACGATCTGCGGTTTATCGACGAGTTCGGGCACGGTCACCGGACCCACACTCACGCGCAAAGGCACAGTCGTTGAAAGACGTTCGAGCGTGGTGTCGGGACTCAGCGTATAGAACGATGACGTAGGCGAACTGCCGCATGCCGCCAGCGCGATCAACAAGAACACACCTGAAAGACGCATCACTTTTTATCCTCCGGCTTGCCGCGCAATAGTGCTTCCGGATGCTGCTCCAGATACTCCGCGAGATTGCGGAACGCAGCGGCGGTGCGCGACAGTTCTTTCATGGTCTCGGCAGCATTCGCCTGCAAGGGCGAGTCCGCCTGCATCATGCGAGTGGTGGTATTCAGCGCATCACGCGCGGCGGCGAGTGTGGCGCCTGCCTGCGGCGCGATCTGCGTATCGAGCGTAGAGACAAGCGCACGCGCTTGCTTGAGCGTGTCATTCAGATTCTGTCCGATGCTATCGAACGGCAGCTTATTGAGCTTCGTTACGAGCGCCTGAATCGAATCCTGCAGCGATTGCAGCCCGCCCGTTGCGGTGGGAAGTTCCGGCGGGTCCGCATTCCAAACGACCTTCGCCTTCGGCACGTTTTGGAAGAAGTCCACCGCAATATACTTTTGCCCCGTCAATATGCTTCCCGTACGAAGCTGGCCTCTGAAGCCATGTTCGACCATCCACTCGACAAGCTTACGTCTGTCATCCACAAGACGGCCGGCATTCGTGCCCGATTCGGCTCGCATCGAAAAGCGTTCGGGATAGAAGTTCACCCGCACCGGTATGCTGAATTCTTTTGTGGCCGGGTCGTAGCGCGTGTAGATGGCAGTGACTTCTCCCAGCACGATGCCGCGAAAATCGACTTCCGCGCCGACCGATAGACCTCGCACCGACTCCTTGAAATTGAACACATATGAATCGACGATACGGTCATGCCGCTTCATTGCCTCGATGCGCGTAGCGAACAGATTGAACACGGATTGCTCGGGCGCTTCCTTCGCGTCCTCGGCGGTGGATATGTCGGTCATGCCCGGGTTCGGCGCGGGCGTCTCGAATGCAAGACCGCCCACCAGTATCGATATCAAGGACTCCGTATCCATCTTCACGCCGGTCGAATCGAGCTTCACGTCTACGCCGCTTGCCTGCCAGAAGCGCGTGTTGAGCTTCACGTATTTGTCGTAAGGCGCGTTGATGAAGATATGCAGCGTGACGCCCATGCCGTCGGCATCGAGTTCATAGGATGTAATCTGTCCCACTTGCAAGCGGCGAAAATAGATCGGTGCGCCGACAGCGAGCGAACCCATCGTGTCGCTCTTGAGTACGAAGTCGCGGCCTGGCACATCAGCGGTAATCACGGGTGGCGATTCGAGGCCCGTGAAATCATGCCGCGTCGCCTTCTTCACGCCCAGATCCATACCGATATACGACCCCGCGAGCAACGTGCCCAGCCCCGACACCGTGCCGCCCGAAATGCGCGGGCGCACGACCCAGAAGCGCGTATCGTCAACGAGCATATCGCTGGCATCCTTTGCGAGATCCGCGCTTGCAATCACGCGTTTATGATCCGGCGACAACACCACACTCTTCACCGTGCCGATATCCACGTCCTTGTATTTAATCTTGGTCTTGCCCGCCTCCAGCCCTTCGCCGGTCTTGAAGCTGATGGTGATGGTCGGCCCTTTCTGCAAGATGGCCTGCGCCGCGAGCCATCCGCCGATCAACACGGCGATCAGCGGCACCAGCCAGATCAGCGAAAAGCCGAATCGCGAGCGGCGCGCGGGCAAAGCTTCGGGGAAGTCTCGATCTTGCTCTTCAGGCATGGTCGTCCTCTGCTGCATCCCAGATGAGGCGGGGATCGAAAGCCATCGCTGCAAGCATCGTCAGGACGACGACCGCGCCGAATGCGATGGCGGCCGCGCCCGCATGAATGGTCGCGAGCGCATTGAACTGAACCAGCGCGACGAGCACGGTGATGACGTAGATATCGAGCATGGACCAGCGTCCGACGAACTCGACGATGCGATAGATACGCGTACGCCGCACCGGTAGCCAGCGCGCGCGCATCTGCGTACTCAGCACCAACAAGGTCAGCGCGATGATCTTGAGCATCGGCACCGCGATGCTGGCGATAAACACGAGCACCGCAAGCGGCCACGAGCCCGAGGTCCATAAATAAGCCACGCCGCTCATGATGGTGTCCTTCTCGACGCCGAACAGCGAACTCGTGTTCATCACCGGCAGCACGTTCGCGGGGATATACAAGACCATCGCGGCGATCAGCAACGCCCATGTACGTGAGATGGAATTCGGCTTGCGGAAATGCAGCATCGAATGACAACGCGGACAACGTCCCGCGTGCGCGTGCGGCGATGCCTTCGAGATGAGCGCGCAATCGTGACACACGAAAAGTCCCGCTTTTGCAGCCGTTTTCGCGTGAACGTTCAGATCGAACGATGATCGGCGTGGCTCGATACGCGCCCATGCCACACGCGGATCGAACGATGCGGAGGCGCCAGAGATAAGCAGCATCACCGCACCGAACGCAAACAGGGATAGTCCCGGCACGACCTTGGCAATGGCCGCGAGCTTCACCAATGCAACGAGAAAGCCGAGTATCAGCACTTCCGTCATGCCCCACGGACGCACAGCGTGCAATGCGCGAAACGCAGCACGTCCGCCACGCGGCACACGGTTCATCGTAAGCGGCAACAGCAGATAAACCATCGCGCACATTTCAGCGAGCGGCATCAGAAACGAAGTCGCTAAGACGAGTCCCGCGAGCGGCCAGACGCCTTGCGAATACAGCATCTTTACCGCGCCAAGCAAGGTAGTTTCAACAAGATTACCGCTGACATCCAGACCCACAATAGGAAATGCGTTAGCAATGCCAAACATCACCAATCCGCCGAGCGTGCATGCGAGCGCACGATTCAATCCATCCGGACGATTGCGATAAAGCTGCGCCCCGCAACGCGCACAACGCGCAGAACCGCCGATGCGCAGCGCGGTTTCCCGCTGCAACAGATCGCATTCGTGGCAGGCAATCAATCGCGCGATCATGGCGATGCTGCCTTCTCCGAAGCCGACGCAGGCGCAGGCGCGCCGTTCTCGCCGTAGACCACCGCGGTCTTTTGCTCCGCATCCGTGACCCAGCCGCCGCCCATCGCCTTGTATAGCGATACCACCGATGCAAGCGCCGCGCCCTGCGTCTGCGTATAAGAAAGTTGCGACTGAAACAGGCTGCGCTCCGCATCGAGCACTTCGAGGTAGCTCGAATAACCGCCCTCGTAACGCAGCCGCGCGAGATGTGCGTACGTGCGCAGCGCATCGACCTGACGGCCCTGCACGTCGCGTGCTTGGCGCGTTTTCTGCAGCGTGATGAGAGAGTCGTCCACGTCCTGAAACGCAACCTGTATGGCCTTTTCATACGTAAATAATGCTTGTTGCTGCGCGGCCTCCGCCGCCTTCACCTGACCGCTGATACCGCCCGCCGTAAAGATCGGCTGCGTCACCGCGCCTGCGAACGACCACACACGCGACGGTCCCTTGAAGAGTTGCGAGAATTGCGTGCTTTGCGCACCGAACAGTCCCGTCAGCGATATCTGCGGAAAATACAGCGCACGTGCCGCGCCAATCTGCGCATTCGCTGCGATCAGATCCTGTTCGGCCTGCCGCAAATCGGGCCTTCGCGTAAGCAGATCGGAGGGCAATCCCGCAGGCACTTGCGGTGTCGCAAGATCGTCGAGTTCGCGATCGCGTTTGATGGGCTGCGGATTGCGTCCGAGCAGGATCGACATTGCGTTTTCCTGCGTGGCGATCTGCTGTTCGAGTTGCGGAATGGTCGCGAGCGCAGCCTCATATTCGGACTGCGCCTGCGCCAGTTCCATCTGCGAAACTTCACCGTATGTAAAGCGCAGATTGAACACTTTGACCGATTCCTCACGGCTGCGCACCGTCTGATTCGCAATCTCCATCTGCCTGTCCAGCGACACGAGATTGATATAAGTCGATGCCACCGATGCCACCAGCGAGAGAATCGTCGCGCGCCGCCCTTCTTCGCTCGACAGCAGGTTCGCGCGCGCCGCTTCGGTCTCACGCCGCAAGCGCCCAAATACATCGATTTCCCACGACGCATTCAACGCAAGCTGATACTGATTCACCACATTGCCAACGCCCGGCGGCAGAATCGTCGATCCGGTCGGCACGCGTTCACGTCCCGCGCTGGCATTCGCGCCGATCTGCGGAAAGAGCTGCGAACGCGTAGTTTGAAACTGTCCGAGAAACTGATCGACACGCGCCGCCGCAACCTTCACGTCCTTGTTTTCCTGCAACGCGATATCGATGAGATCGTTCAGTGCAGGATCGTTGAACTGCTGCCACCACGGCGTATTCGCAATCTCCTTCGCCTGTGGTTCGGCGAAGCGAAAGTCAGCGGGCACGTCCACTTTCGGCCGCTCGTAATTCGGCCCGAGCAGACAGCCGCCGAGCATCAGCAAAGCAAGAAGAGCCGGCACATGAAGGGGCGCGCGCATATCAGTGCTCCCCCGGTTGCACCGACGCGCTTGCACTCGGCGCATCGTCCTTCTTCTTGCTCATCTTCTCGCTGAACGAT
>NZ_JAQFVG010000068.1 GCF_029439455.1 Caballeronia sp. BR00000012568055
TCATGAAAGAAGACAATCATGATTATCTTTTTAGGTATAACCTGCTCTCTGCCTCGCCGATTGCCGACGGCGAAGTCTTTGCCACATACCTTAACCGACTACCGCGCTATGTGGTCGCAGGAGATGCCGATTTGTTGGGCGTTCAATACTCCTGGATATTCCCAACTGCGATACGGAGCATTGTCGAAGACTTGGCCGAACTCACCGGATCGCTCGAACAAGTCCTAACGCGAAACACACTGTTCCCCGCAGTTGTGCGCTTCCGTTCCCCAAGCGACGAGGCGTGGCTCCGAGGACATATCTTTGACGCCTACCGCAGAGGCTCTTTGTCGAAGGCTGGGTTACACAACGCGCTAACTCGAGGTCACATTGTATGGAAGGCGGGTATATGCCTGGAATGTCTCAAGGAGGACATCACCACGTCGGGTGAGCGGTTCTGGCGGCGAGACCATGTTCTGTCTGACATTCGACTGTGCGCCCGGCATGGCACACCAGTTTTCGAGTTCTGTGATGCATGCACCTACAGCTTTAAGCGATCAGGAAGAATTGAATCCCCTCGCGAGCGGTGCATATGTGGAGGACCACTGCATTTGCGCGCGACAACTAGGTACGTTCGAGAGTTGGACCTGGCACGCGGTTGGTCAAAACTGCTTGACAGCAATTTCGCGCCACATGTTCATGCACCGCAGATCGCGCTGCTAACACTTTCGCAAGCCACAAAGATTGGCGTGGTGCACTGGAAAACTATGTACTACGACAGGTTCCATCAACTACTAGCTGCACGCAGGATGATTCCTCTAGGCAAGAGTATCGGTTTTCCAATGCAAGGCAACGAGCTTCGGGCAGCCCTCAAAGGGAGGACAGTATTCAGAAATCCGCTACACGGCCTATTTGCGCTTATCGCACTTTACGGTTCCTGGGACGAAGTCGAGAACGCCATGCTGAGGCCGATCGAACCCCCGGTTACCTTCTCGGTTGCACCTACAACACATACCGTAACGACCTACCAATATCGGAAAGACTACAGTGACGGGTTATATGCACGATCACTAGCAATTTTCCCTGAAACCTGCCGAAAATACCAAGATCTTCAAGCGCTCCACCCCGAATTGGGCTATACCGAGCTCAGGCGACTTCTGCCCTGGTTCAATAGGGTTGCTCTGACCGCAGACCGACTGACGGCGCATGGAATACAACTGGAACCGCTCATCGATGTCATCGACACATCAGGCGCAGCGTTAGTTGAACGGCGCGGAAAGCAATTCCTCGAAGAAGATGTCAAGTATCCCATCACAGTTGCCCGACTGCTGAGAGGGCATCGTGCATACTCGCGTTGGCTTCGCCCCGATGCACCGTCCCGCATGCCTCTAACCTTAGCAGCACTCGATAAGCACGTCGAATCTCGCCCGATGTACTTACGCCGCCTTCTTCGACGCTGCTCTCTCAGTGGACTCCTGCCGCGCGTACCTCCGGACGAGGCCGACACAATAAAGTCCATGAATGATGATGAACTCGAATCGCTCGTGTGGCAGTATTACTGCCGTTCGAAGAGGCGGAAGGATGCTGATTAGCAGCGTGTAGAAGATTCACGAGGAGACGGTGAGCGCCACCACGCAATCAAACGGTGGCGCTCACCGGGCAAAATGAACCGACAATCACGGGATCAATATTTCGGTCTCTATAGAAGGCTGAAGTAGTCCGTGAGGCGTTTCGGCCCACAGCCGTGACGGTTCGCTCTAACGTACGAACGCCCACCTGGCAGAATCGAGGCCAGCAATTCCAAGTGCGCTGTCCATAGCCTCTACCTCACCTGAGAAAAGGCTTTCGCGATCTGTCTAGCCCGTTTCGCGTCATCGCCATGAAGATAAATTGATGTCGTTGAAATCGACGCATGACGCAGGTTGTCACGCACAGTCATAAGCTCCGCTCCGTGCTCCAGCGCGTAAGTCGCATGGGTGTGCCGCATCCAGTGGGGACTTGCACGATGTAGCTTGTTAGCAAGGACCGGATGGTCCTCATCGAGGAGCTTGGAGGCCTGCAGGAAGAAACGACGCAGCACAGCCCACAACCGAACGCCACTTATACCTCCCGCGACATCGTTGTCCAAACTGGCGACCAAGGGTGTATCCGGTTTCCAACGCGCCTGCGTCACCGGCAGCCCTCTCGCAACCAGATACTGTGAGAGTGCGTTCCAAGCTGAAGGCGGCAACGCGACCTTGCCGCGCTTTCGGCCCTTGCCTGTCACGTTCAACCAATGTTCGCCGCGACTGTTAGTTTCGACGTCCCTCAACTTTGCACCCACCAATTCGCTTGCCCGCAAGCCAGTGACGAAACCGACATCAAGCAAAAAACGCAACCGTTGCGCGGCAGGCACACTCCAGCCATATGACCATTCAAGTCCATCAGCTATCGTGCGGACCAGCGCCCATTCCCCCTCCGTGAACGCACGCGACGCATCAAGGTCAGCTGATTTGGCGCCTCCTTTCACCTTCACTCCCGCGAACGGATTCGCCAAGACGTACCGCTGCTCGATCAGCCAGCGAAACAGTGCGCCGATAACTGAAAGTGCGTAGGCAGCCGACCTCGCCGACAGGCCCCCTGCAAACGGACGCCACTCTGGCGACCTACGCGGGCGCAGCGGCCCGACCCAGCGTCCCGCGGGCGCTGGCCGCCGTAAAAACTCGCGGTACGCCACCGCCTCTTCAGTTGTCAACGACGACAGAGCCTTCCCGCGTTCGACGATCGCCCACAGGATCAGGCGCTCCGCTTCTTTGCGGTATGCCCGCTGGGTCGCCGGCAAGTCGTGGAGCGACAGCCAAGCCTGCACTGCCTCATAGTCATTATCTGCCGCAAGCACGCAGGTTTTCCGGGGCGCCCGAAACCTTCCGTTGGACCCGTCGACATCGTGCGGAATGCGCAGACTTTCCCATGGCACGACCACGGTCGTACGAGTCGCGGCAACAAGAGCGTGTGCGCGCTCGGTCAGTACCGGATGCGCGGCAACGAACGCCTCGATGCGTTTCGCGCCGGTCGCCCCGAGTTCGGGTATTGCCTTCCACCAAGTTCGACGACGCGGTATGCGCACCGTCAGCTCAGCAAGCGTCGCGATGCCTTGCGCCCGAAGAGCCCGAACGGCTCGTCCTTCGATCCACCGCTCGACGGGGTCAGAAATCTCCGGCTCCGGTGGCTTTGCGTGCCGCAATTCCTCGATGGCTTTCGCAACTGCCTTGGCATGCTGCGCGCGCTCAGAAACGGGGTGGTCCAGCAACATGAGTAGGTCGTCGCGCTTGGCCTCGCGCGCCACTGCAACGAGCCTCCTACGAATCTTGCCCAAAACGCCGCGCGCGGAGCATCCACTGTCGAGCCGCCCTGGCAGATACCGACTGACGGCATCTCGAGTCGACATCCCGGCATACCACGCTCTCAGGACAGCTATCTCGTCAGCATTTAGGAATTCTCCAGACACATGGTTCTGAGGCCTCCATGTCGTGAACCGCGTTTTCATGAGCGTCACTTTGTGCGGAAAATACAGCTAATAGGATAAGAAGGCTTATCCTAATAGCACTCAGGTACGCATTAGCTCAAGCCGAGCGCCAATGCACGACGGTGCGGAGTTAGATGATCGCCAGGCAACGCAGCGGGCGAGAGCGCATATCGACGCTTATGTGGTCGCCACGCGCAGCCGGCAATATCTCTGCGGCCGCCGTCGCTGCAGAACAATCTCCCTTGCTACTTCCGTGTCGGCGCGCTTATTCGGCGAACCAGCTTCGGCTGGCTCGCAATCGCGAGCTCACGTTTAAACACCATGTCAATCTCGTTCCAGGACAGGTCGCCGAACCTGCACGCGTCTTCACCGGTGAGGGTTAGAAGTCCCGCTGGCCCTTCGTCCGGCTTCCAAATAAGATAGCTGGAACTTTCCGCGACGGGTTTGACCAGAACCATCAATCCACCGTTCGTCAGCCCGCCCCAAAGTGCGTGAAGCTCGATCGAGGTGTACCGCATTCCCTTGAAATAGACCAGTCCCCGATGAACCATACGCTTCCGCCAGGGAGAAGACGCACTTGGCTCCGCATCCAAACTTTCAATATCCGTCATCCGCTCCCCCTTCACCAAGGTCGCCGAGTCACTTGAACCGGCTGGTACCTCATTGCCTTCGCAGAACTCTACCGATGATACCCTCCGCTATGACGCCTGCATGCCAGAGCTAGCGACTCGATGGTCGGCAACGCCCCCTTCGTCCCGCGGGGCCTGATTGTCGCAGAGCCGCGGATGCGGCTACTTACGTCTCGGCGTGCCTGCGACATAGACGCTTCCGAACGCATGAAACGACGTCGATAGGTTAAAGCATAAGTTGGTCTTCTGCACCTATGCAAGCACGTCAGTCGCGGGCCGATCGACAAATGAAGGCGTCGATCACGCACGATGCGGCCGCCTGAGTCGGATGCCGCGTGAACTTTGGTCCGGCCTTCCTGAAAGTGTCGCCCGGTTGCAGACTTCGCGCTGAGTGACATCGATGTTACACAAGCAGGACGAGCCCCGTACTCAACGAGTAAGCGCTCACCGAAAAACTGGGCAAGTCGTCGCCGCCGCACCTTCGCAGCCCCGTCTTGACGTTGCCGGTCGCCTTCTTTGAGCAAACTTCTTGGTAGTCGTTGTCGTGCCGACCGATCGCGTGCATATCTTGCCAGCAAAACATTGATCTCTCTTCTTGGCATTCGCGGCGCACGACCATTCTGCTCGAACGACCCGCCAACCGTTGATTCTTCGCGTTGGTGTCTTGTAGGACGCGGAAAGTTCGAAATTCGTAACCGGCGACCGCAATCGTCGTCCACGAGACTTGCCTCTGCCGTCTAACCAGAACGGCTTTGCGACGCGATGTTGCGCTGTTGCTGCTCGGAATCTGCGACGACTTCTCCCAAATGTTGAGTACAGGGAATCGATATTAGGAAGAATTTTCCACTCACCGTTTCACGGCAGCTCATAAACAATCCCGTTTTCCTAGAAGCCATTTTCGGAAGGCGCCACCGGGACCTCACGGACGCACATTGGCTAACTGCGAACTTGCGTCGAATTATGGTCGGTCCACCTACATATACTTTATCTCCGAGGCACACGTCGCCTCTCATTAGCTTGAACTACGAGATATGAGCACCAAAGACAACAGCTCCCCCTCCTCCCTCGACAGCGCAGCAGTAGCAAACGTGCGCAACGAAGTTGCCGATACCGTCGTAGCCTTTCTTGTGGACTGCCGACTGAAAGACCAGGACTTGACAGCGGGGATTTTGGAAATGGCATTGGAGTACGCGTACAAGCCACACCCGCGGTTCTGGCGCGACATCGACCTCGCTGCAGTGGTCGAAGCAATCTCGCTCCAATATCCAAATTGGCGGTGCGCTTTGGCTACTGGTGGCAACACCGCAGAAGAAGTCCTGTACGAGGTCGACCTCGCACTTTTTTGCAACGGGTTCTTTGAAGCCATGGCAGAGAAGATGATGGAACTGCCGAAATCGGCTCGTCCGAGGACGGGTGTGGCAACCCTGCAGTGGATATGCGCGGAATTGGACAGGAACGGTCAGGTCGCTGAATTGCTTTTGGCTCAAATGCCTGAAGTACAGTGCGGCAAACATGCTCTTCTCTTGATGACATGTCTCGAACAGGCCGAGTTGGGTCACGAGATGGTGCTGCTGGGGACTCAAACTGCCCGGTGCTATCGACAAGCGCGCATGGATGATGTTGCCTGAATAAGTGGAGCGCGCCGGCGGACGAAATGGCGAGGCATCCCCGACAAGCTATTAGCGTTTCGGTTCGCTCGACCTTTCGTGGCGCAAAGAGCTCTGACGGGGCGGTGCTTACGGCTAAGAAAACGGTGTTCCTGTCAAACCCTGTACCGGAATCCGTGTAGATGAGCTCGCGCGGTCTGCTTGCGCGTCGTTCTTTCCAATCTGAGCCGTCCGGACGCTGCAGGTGAATTGGCTAGGTTAGTGGCACCTGTCTTCACGGGCGACTGAAAGCTCCCAGCGCTCCCGTGCGCGCGACGCTGACTTCCACCGCGGTGCCTCGAACAAGCTCCGGCGGCTGAGGCAAGTCCGTGTTACGTGCTGCGGTCATTTGTGGTGGACAGGTCTTCGGCCTTATGCGCGCCGCGCAGGTTATCGCGGACGAACCCTTCGACCGTTTCGAAGGCGCGACGCCGACCCCGCAACGAAACGCGCTCTTCCTCAGAGACGCCTGACGATTCCTGTCATCCATTGTCGAAGCCGCATGTCATGGCTCGCGAAAACATTCGGGTGGAACTGTTGTCGACGTGGCTCGAGCATTGGCCTACACTCATCTGGTATCGATCAAAGGTGACCCATGATGTCCACTGATGAAGAGAGCTGGGCAGTTCGACAGCCCGGCGCCATCGAGCTGGCACACAAGCGCTTAATCGAACTGTTCGAGCGGTTGAAACCTCGTCTGCAGAGCGACGTCCAGCAGGAACTTTTCAGGGCCCTTAGCGCTATATTGGACGATGCCTTGAAGCCGAAACCTGACGCCGGCGAATTCTTCTCGATTGGTGATGCGGCCAAGTTGCTATTCGTCTCCGGGCCACATGTGCTGAAACTGCTCGAACAGGGAA
>NZ_JAQFVG010000069.1 GCF_029439455.1 Caballeronia sp. BR00000012568055
AGAGGACTGCGCGAATGGTTCAGAGCGGTGGTGATGAAGCGCAAAGGCCGCGCGCTATCCGCGAAAGATATGCGGGAATTCGAGCGGCTCAATCGTGCATTGGAACACGATGAACTGCATGGCGAAGTGGTCGCGGGCGACAGCGGTATCGAATACCGCATGACGCGCCGCTTCAGCACGCCCGATTCATTGTTGATGCCTGTAGTGGAAGCGCTCGCCAGACTGATCAGCGAGGAAGACTTTACGATGGTGAAGCAGTGCGAAGGCCATGCCTGCACCTTGCTATTCGCCGATCACACACGCGGTCACGCGCGCCGCTGGTGCAGCATGAGTGTGTGCGGGAACCGTGCGAAAGTGGCGGCGCATCGCAAGCGCCTGAAGGATGCGAACGCCTGATTACGGCTGCTGCTGCGGCACATCGCGGCAAAAGCGCCATTTCGGCGTTGGCACCGTTTCTGGCGCATCACGCCACCAGCGCTCGCCTCGATGCGGTGCTTCGATATTCAAACGCTCGCCAATATGCGGTGTCGATACAGCCACACCGCGTGCCAGCGCCAATCCCGTTACGCGCTCGAACGGTTCGTCCCACCGATGCATCGCCAGATCGAAGGTGCCGTTGTGTATCGGTACGAGCCATCGTCCACGCAGATCGACATGAGCTTGCACAGTTTCTTCGGGCTGCATATGAACGTACGGCCATTGCGGATCGTACGCGCCGGTTTCGATCAGCGTGATATCGAATGGCCCGAGCTTGTCACCGATAGTACGAAAGCCATCGAAATAACCGCTGTCGCCGCTGAAAAACAGGCGCATGTCATCATCGACGATCACCCACGAGGCCCACAGTGTGCTGTTGGCATCGAACAGACTGCGGCCTGAAAAGTGCTGCGAAGGCGTGGCGATAAACTCCACGCCGCCGAATTCCGCGTTGTCCCACCAGTCGAGCTGATGCACTTTCGCTGCATCGATTCCCCATTCGATCAGCCGGTCGCCAACGCCGAGCGGCGCAAGGAAACTTTGCGTAGTATCGCTAAGTGAAAGCACGGTCTCGCGATCCAGATGATCGTAATGATCGTGCGACAACAGCACCCCGCGCAATGGTGGCAAATCTTCCAGCGCGATAGGCGGCGCATGAAAGCGCTTTGGCCCCATGCGCTTGAATGGCGATGCCCGCTCACCAAACACCGGATCGAGCAGCCAGAATTCACCACGCAATTTCAGCAGCAAACTCGAATGTCCGAGCCGATACAGACTGCGATCCGGCGCAGCATCGAGTTGCGCACGCGTGATCGTTTCGACGCGCGGCGCGTGATCGGGCACGGTGCCGCCAGGCTTGTGAAAGATCATGTTCCACATGATGCGCAAAGTCTTGCCAAGCCCTTCGCGCGGTCGCGGCGCACTGTTGCGGAAGCGCTCGCCGTCATGTTGCGGCGAACGATCGGCCAACTGGCGACCGCGTTGAGCGGCGGCAAAGCCGAATATGCGGCTGAGGGTGGAAGCAGGCGTCGTCATGTTCGATTTACTCGATTCACGTAAGCGTAAAAGTACACTACGCAGTGTAGTTTAGTTTCGAGATGGAAGTAAACTGGTGAGTGTAAAATCATCGCCATGAGCACGAACCTATCTTCTACACGCCTGACCGACCGAAAGCGCGCGGCCATTGTGAACGCGGCGATCGAGGAATTCATCGCTTCGGGCTTCGAAGCCACGAGCATGGACCGTATCGCTGCGCGCGCAGATGTATCGAAACGCACGGTGTACAACCACTTTCCGAGCAAAGAAGCCTTATTTGCAGAGATTCTTCACGCGCTATGGAATGCGAGCCGCGTTGACGATGCGGCCGTCTATCACGCCGATCAACCCTTGCACGATCAGCTTCTCGAACTGGTCCTGCGCAAACTGCACGCCTTAAACGATGAAAACGCGATGGCGCTTGCACGCGTAGCCATTGCAGCGGGCATTCATTCGCCCGAGCGCGCGCGCGAAACGGTTGCGCGCCTGAGCGAGCGCGAAGAAGACGTAACGATCTGGATACGCGCCGCCGCCGCTGATAAGCGTCTCGATGTAAAAGACCCGTTATTTGCAGCGCAGCAATTGCATGGCTTAGTGAAGATCTTTGCGTTTTGGCCGCAAGTCTCGATGGGACAGCCACCGTTGAACAAGCGCGAACAAAAGAAAGTAGCGACGTCGGCGGTCGACATGTTTCTTGCCCGATATGCGCTCACGCGCTGAATTCATAGCGTCTTCTACATAGAGTCAATGTCCTTCGTGGGATTGGGCGCGCAGGCTCATCCCGCTATCGTTGTTTCCACGCGGTCAAACCGAACCGTCCCCAAGGAGACACTACGATGGCAACGCCCACCGTCGCGCCGCTCACCTTCCAGCGCGCGCCCAACATGCCCCGCAATTGCACCTTCGATGCCCACGACTGGCAGATTCTCAGTCAGTACTGGCACCCCGTGGCGTTTGCATCGGATATTGCGGACAAGCCTTTTCGTGCGACTTTACTCGATGAAACGCTGGTGATTTTTCGCGCCAACGGTGAACTCGTCGCCGCACGCGATGTATGTCCGCATCGCGGCGCGCCGTTGAGTCAGGGCTGGGTGGAAAACGGCAATATCGTCTGTCCTTATCACGGTCTCGCTTATGGCACGGACGGCAAGTGCAAGCACATTCCATCGCAGGAAGGCGGGCCGATTGCTGATCGCCTGCATCTCACGACATATGCGGTGCAGCAAGCGTACGGTTTGATCTGGGTTTCGCTTGGCGGCGGCACGCAGCCTTTGCCAGACTTTCCGTTGTGGAACACCGAAGGCTTTCAGCAGATCTTGCCGCCATCGATCGATATCAACGCGTCGGCGGGACGGCAAACTGAAGGCTTTATCGATGTCGCGCATTTCGCATGGATTCATCACCATAGCTTCGCAGACCGTACTAATCCTGTGGTGCCGAAATACACGGTCGAACGGCGTGGCAGCGGCCTGCGTGCGGAATACGTCAGCACGGTCAGCAACTTCCCTAAGTCGATGCAGCATCGTGCGCCGGATGACTTTCCCTGGCGTCGTATCTTCGATGTCGATGTGCCATTCTTCGCACGCCTGACGGTGCAGTTCCCAGAAGAAGGTCGCCTGGCGATATTGAACGCGGCAAGCCCCGTTTCAGCACGTCTGACGCGTTTGTTCGTGCCGATCGTGCGCAACTTCGATAAAGACCTTCCGCTCGACGATGTCTTCGCATTCAATCGGCAAGTCTTCGAGGAAGACCGCGCGATCGTCGAATTGCAATGCCCCGAAGATTTGCCGATCGATCGCGCCGCAGAAGCGCCGATTCTCGCGGATCGTTCATCGGGCGCGTATCGGCGGGCGTTGGCGGAGATCGGACTTGGTCAGGCGTACGTACGATAAGGAGCGGCATCGTGAAGATATGGGAATGCGTGATTTGCGGCTTCCGTTACGACGAAACGCAAGGCCTGCCTGAAGCGGGCATTGCGGCAGGCACGCGCTGGGAAGACGTGCCCGACGACTGGCTGTGCCCTGATTGCGGAACCGGCAAACAGGACTTCGATATGCAGGTGGTGATCGCATGAGCACGACGACTGAACTGCCGGTGGTGATCGTCGGTACGGGTATGGCGGGTTATACAGTTGCGCGTGAGTTGCGCAAACTGGATGCGCACAAGCCGGTGGTGTTGATCAGCGAAGACGACGGCTGTTTCTACTCGAAGCCAATGCTGTCCAACGCGCTAGCGATGAAAAAAGCGCCGCACGATCTCGTCACGTTCGATGCGGACACCATGCGTTCGCAATTGAGCGCGCGCATCATGACGCGCGCGCAAGTCAAACGCATCGATCCGCAAGCGAGTGAGATCGTGCTCAATGGCGAGCGGCTTCGTTACGCGTCACTGGTGCTTGCGCTCGGTGCACAGGCGCGACGGATTCCGCTTGCAGGCAACGCGGTCCATGAGGTGCTGAGCGTCAATTCGCTCGATGATTATGGCCGCTTCAGAACATTTCTTCAGGATGCCAGATCGATTGCATTGTTGGGCGCGGGTTTGATCGGATGCGAGTTTGCAAATGATCTTGCCTTGGCGGGTTATGACGTGACAGTCATCGATCCTGCATCGACACCGCTGTCGCGTTTGCTACCCGAACAAGCAGGCGATGCCTTTGCACAAGCACTCGAGAGCCACGGCATTCGCTTGCGTCTCGGTCAATCCGTACGTTCCGTCGATAAACACGGACAACGCTATACGCTCACCTTATCGAACGATGAAGTGCTGAAAGCCGATCTCGTCTTGTCCGCAATTGGCCTTGCACCACGCATCACGCTTGCGGCCGATGCGGGTCTGACGATCGACAACGGCATTCGCACGGACGCATGGTGTCGGACCAGCGAAGAGCATATTTATGCGCTTGGCGATTGCGCGGCGATCGAAGGCAAGGTGCAGCCGTATGTGCTGCCGATCATGCACGCAGCGCGCGCACTCGCTCGCACGCTCGCCGGCGAGCCTACACGTGTCGAGTTTCCGCTTATGCCGGTGACGGTGAAAGCACCTGCATCGCCAACGGTGGTGGTGTTGCCGGATGAAGCGGGAGCGTGGCGGTTTGCATCGAACGAAGAGGGTTTCAGCGCGTATTGCGAGCACGCATCCGATCGACGCGCCCTGGGTTTTGCTTTGCTTGGCAAGGCTACGCAAAGCAAAGCTGCTTTGCTCAAGGCAATGAGCAGCGGCGCATTCTGAACCACGATAACCATAACGACGGAGCTTACGTCTGACCGACCGGCGGCTTGTGCATGGAGGGTTCTGTCGCCCGATATGAAAACCGCATTGACGCCGCGTGCCTTGAACACGCGGCGTCTTTTTTCGTTCGGTTTCCTGATTAAGCGATCAACTCAGCGCATGCGTACCGGTTTCGCTTGCGAGCGTACGTGCGACGTTGGTCACGAGCATGCGCAGCCATCGTGTCGCCGTGCTTCGATGCGTGCGCTCATGCCACAACTGATAGTAGGTAAGACCCGACGCCGCACCCGGAACCGGTTCGATACGTAAGGGCAGCAGCCGCGCATAGTGCGAGGCCAGCGCGCGCGTGGTCGTGAAGAGCAAATCGGATCGCACCAGCACATAAGGCGCCATGCCGAAGTATGGCAGCGTGGTGGTGACGGTGCGCGTGAGTCCGTTGCGCGCGAGTTCCGTATCGATGGTGCCCCATGCAGTCGTGTTGTACGTAGTCACCGAGAGATGCTCGGCGGCTTCGTAGGCTTCGCGTGTCAGCGCGCCGTGCGGAACGGGGTGCTCCGCGCGCATCAGGCAGACCAGTTCGTCCTGACACAGCGGCTGCAAATGCAGATGCTGCGGCGGCGTGCGCCAGTTGCCGATCACGAGATCGAGCAGACCGGTCTCTAAGCCATTTTCATAGCCACCTTCGACCATCATCAGATGCTTGAATTCAAGCTTTGCAAGCGGCGCGGCTTGATGAAAGGCATCGATGACGGCGGGCACGAAGAACACATCGAGATAATCGGGCGAACCGATGCGAAACGTGCGCGTGCTTTCAGCGGGATCGAAGCTCGTATTCGGATGAAGGATCGCATCGATATTGCTGAGCGCCTGCGCGGTCGGTTCGATCAGCGTGAGCGCGTGACTGGTCGGCACCATACGGCTGCCGCTGCGTACCAAGAGCGGATCACCGGTGATTTCACGCAGCCGCCGCAACGCGATGCTCACGGTTGGCTGCGACTGGCCGAGCAGATTCGCCGCGCGCGACACACTCGATTCGGTCAATAGCGTATGCAGCACACGAAGCATGTGCGAGTCGATGGATGCCTTGGACATCGTGCGGTTCAGCCTCTTGCAGGGGACGAGGTGACGTCGCGATGATTCGGATGCCGAAGGGCATGTTGTGGTGATGATAAGTTTGCCCGTGTGAGCGCAATATACGTTCGGATATAGCCTTTGGTCAACGGTTCATTGCGCATGAAAAAAGCCCGCGGCTTGTGGCAGCGGGCTTATGATTCGGACGCTATTGCGACTATACGCGGCTTCTTATGTAATTTCAGGCGCGCGAATACTTCACCCAGACGATATCGTTGTCGAGCTTTTCGACGGATTTGAGCTTGAGATAGGCGGGTTGTTTCCATTGGTCCATTGCCACTTCGAACGACGAGGTATGCGCCTCACGGCCATCGACCAGCGGGACGAGCAGCACGCTGACGTCATCGGCGAGTCCTGCATTGACGAATGCACCGGACACGTGGCCGCCGCCTTCGACGATCAGTTTTTCGATTTTTAGTTCACGTTCGAGCGTATCGACGACGTGCTTTAGTTCGATGTCGGTTTTTCCGCCGAACAGATATGACGCGCCGATTGATTGCAGATGGGCGAGGTAATCGTCGTCCACATTTTCTGCCAGTACTTCGACGATATGCGAGTCCAGAGCTGTGTCGCTTTTCCATGCGACTTTGCCTTTTGGGTCGATTGATATCGCGTATTGGCTTGCGGTGCGGTTGGTGAAGTGATCCGTGCGGGGGATGGGCGCATTTTTTAACCCTCGGGGGTAGTCTTTGCCGTGGGAGATTTCTTGCATCGTTACGCGGCCGCAGGCCCAGGCGTTGGCTTTGAAGGTTGCGGCGGTTTCTTCATAACATGGGGAGGCGAAGGGGAGCTTCCAATTGTCGGTTAGGCTGCGGCCATCGATTGAGGACATCATGTGGCAGATGATGTGCATTTTGCTTTTCTCCGATTTGGGATTTTGGGTTTTTGTTCTTTTGCGCAAGGGTTGTGCCTTGGGGGGGCTTGTTTTGGTTGTTGTCTTGAGGTTTTATACAGTAGCCGGGGAGGCGGCTACTGCATAAAAACGCAAAACACCGCCAAGCAGCAAGACAAAAAATCACTGAACAGGACCTGTCAGAAATCTTGTGTGCTGAGGTCGGTAAAAAAATCTCAGCTGATGGCGCAGGTGAAGCGCTCGCCGAAGAGAATGGCGAACTGATTGGCTGCTTGCCGCCAAGTGATAGGCGGCATCTTCCAGTCCTTCTCGATGTTGCGCAAGGCCAGATAGAGTAATTTGCTGGCGGCGTCGTCGCTGGGGAAGTGGCCGCGGTTCTTGACGATCTTGCGCAGTTGCATGTGCATGCTTTCGATGGCG
>NZ_JAQFVG010000070.1 GCF_029439455.1 Caballeronia sp. BR00000012568055
TACATCGTGACGAATCGAGACGGGTCAAAATGTTCCAGTTTCGTAGCTAGGCGCTCGACGAGGATGTCGAAGTGGATCGTCTCGCATCGGCGCAACCAAGTTTGAATGGTCGACCAAGGAAGCAATGGCGTACCGAAAGTTGAGGCTGCCTCGCCAACAAAGTCAACTTCGGGGTGACGAATATCGTTGTCCCACAAGAAGTAAAAGAAGAGGCTGAGGTCATCCCTGAAGCTCGTGCCTGCTTCTGCGATCCAAGAACGAAGTAGCTCCATCAACGACGCATCGGTCATGCGGCGCGAAATTTCGTTCGAGAATCCGAGATAGGCGGTATTGAACCCCGTCGTCAGCAGCAGCTTTTCGAGCAGATGCGGAAGTTCTTCGAGTTCGTGGAATCCCTTACGAATGAGGACTTCTCGGAATAGCTCTCGATTAGAGTACGATCCATTGAGCCGTGCGCCGGGTGTTGACGCGTCGTTAGACTGTGCTTGTTCGTGATTGATGGTGTGAAAGAAGTTTGCGAAGTATGGCTTCCTGAGCTCCGAGTATTTCTGAAGCACCGCGCGGAGCAAGTCGTTGAGCTGCGCCTGTTCTTTCTTCTTTCCTAGCAAATCCTTCAGAAAACCCTTGGTTTGGTACTGAAATTCGGGATAGAAGGAGGGGTCAAGGGGAACTTGGACTGATTGCGGTGTTTGTTTTGCAGCCTCGGGAGTCGCTACCAGGGCGCACCACGGGCACTTTGTTTCGAAAGACGTTTTGCTGCAAGAGGTGCATTTGTAGATCACGGTGCGTCTCCATCCTCGAGTATGCGAACAGTGATGAAAAGTTGTCTGTTTTGGCGAAGCAACGGTGCGTTCAGCATCCTGGTCGGTACCCATCGGTCGTCGCCAGGTACTGGCGCGTTACGCTGCGGCGGAGCGACATAGTGTTGCGGCGCGAAAAAAATCTGTCTCGTGCTCGGGCATATCGTTTAACGTCAAGAGCGCCTCGAACTTTAGGATGCGACTCGAATATTTTCTGTCGGCTTGGGCCTACCGCGTTAGGCCAATGATTTTGCAAGGCTTTCCGCGCTCATTGCATCTCTGGATCGTCGCGAGCAGACAATGGATTGCGCTTGAAGGGCTGAGAACGCGCGCGGAACCGGAAGCGGGTCCCGCATCTACGAGAACTCTGAGAGAGCAGAGGCGTCGAATTGGTGTAGCAAGCCGCCTAAGAATGCGCACACGTTCGGACCCAATGTCTTAAAATCAATTTTTTATTACAGAATAGTCACGATGGTACGCAGAAGACGCCATAGGAAAAGTCACCTCGCTGCGGCGATAAAGCAATCTAGTCCAGCTGCGCAGAAGTTCTGGTCCATCCTTATCGTTCTAGCTTTTTTCTTTTCGATGTTCATGTACTTCTCACATTGAGGCTGCGCCGTAGTCGAATTTTTCGAAGATCGAAGCAATAGTCAACGCTCACTTCCTGGCTGAAAGCGGTCCAAAAGGAGAAGCCCACGAGGTGCACACGACAATGTCGCTGCGCTCGGCGTATTTAGGACGCGTCCAGCGCCGTCGCGCAGCTCGGCTTTCGACTGACGGAGGACGTGCGTTGCGGAGGTCAGCGCCAAGGTCGACATGCGACGGGAAGTTGCATCCGGGCAATAACTCACGTCACCTTGCCCATCTCGAGGAGCGAATGGCGAGTTCCAGGGAACGAGTGCGGCGTATTCGTCGACTATCTTCATTCCGGCAACTTCCTGAACAACCAGCGAAGATCGCGATAGGGCTCGATTCCATACGACGTTGACAGGAATGCGGCCAATGCCGCTATCGAAGATCGCGCGATTAGCAGGGCAGTCACGCGACAGAAATGAGGAGTTAGGGCATCCAGGGCATGTGGCGCTGCAGTCGCATCGCCACATTGCCCCGGCTCTCTCAGACGGTCTGACCGCCTTTTTGCCGCTCAGCCAACACCCGGTTGCGCCAGGTCCGGGCGACGCTCGTTCCGATTCTCTCGAATTCAATCCCACTTGCAACGCGCTCGAGGCACTGCAATTCCTGCAGAGCGCCTTCGCCGCAACGTTTTCCAAGCCGTTCTGCAAATCTCAGCTCTGCGTCGAGCTTCCGCTTGCGAAGCTCTGCGCAAATCCAATCGGCGGCTGCTTGCCATTCAGTTGGACGATCGTGCTTGGGGACACCCAGCATAATCTCAGCATTCGCTTCGTCGAACGCGTGGCTATGCAAAATCTCTCCAACTTCGCGCAATACGTCCTCAGCAGTCCTGCCGGGATTTTGAACGGCAGAACGCCAATCTGGGAAACGCTCCGAAATGGTTTCGACAAGCGCTGCCAGGTCTAAGTCGCGCCAAAACCTTGGAAGCGGCCTATATGCGTATTCGAAGGCGAGGCTCAGATGGCCCGCGTTCACGTCGGCGTCCCGGAGGCCGCAGTCGGACATGAAATCGACGATGGCTCTGACCACTTCGTTGTCGATGTTCGTTGCAGCTTGTTGGTTGAGTTCTTCGGTGTTCATGTTGTAGCGTTGGGAGTCGTGAGAGATGCCAATCCGGTTCGATGACGACTTTGTCGATTCTGAGGTCGCACTGGCGATCGTTGGTTCTCGAGAGAATATGAGCGACTGTCGATGGCACACATCCAGTTCAATACTCGTCTCTTTGTCCCCATGCAGGGGAAGGCCTTCGTCGATGGCAGTCGTCGAACGACAGACGGACCTGAGCGTCCACTCGGAAAGTCCCGTTCAATGAGCTTATTATAACATGAAATTCTGACAAGACGCAACGTATTAGAATTAAATGCCGCAAAATACGGATTATCTGGACGATATTCCTGAAAATACGCGGTGTTTTTGGGACGGGCTGCATTTTTGATAGGCGTGCGTCGATCGCGAAGGAGACTATGTCAGGCAGTCGCATGCAGCGCATCTGAGCCGCTCATGGCACGGTGAGGAGCGCGGGCGTTTCTCGCGGCAGTTCGTGTACGCGCGCATGAGGCCCGTCAGTGCGTGCTGCGATGAGTGCAGAGACGCATTGGCCAGCCAGAAGGCCGCGCGCGATTGCAACGCCCGATGAGCAGCTTGCACAAGGCGGCAGCGAGGAACGCGCCGTCGCCGTCAAGACCGCGAAGGGGCCGCAATGAAGAAGAGCGCGACAGTATGAAGGCGCCGGCGAACGCCGAGCCTCACCCCTTGGCTCGCTGCCATACGGACGCTTGTTCGAGGGGGCGGCAGCCAAGAAAGTGGATCGATCTATGAAAAAAGTCGCCGAACCTTCTGCGAAAAACTCCGTCCATTTTCGGCTGTATTCGGCTTCTCAAAGATCTGCCGTTCAATTCGTTAGTTTCTCGCCCTGTCATGTCCCTTCATTCGCACTATACGATTGGCGATGTTTGATTTACATCGATCGTCGACGCGCCTTCACCCGCACAGTGCGGCCGGCGTGTTCTCCAACTCAATACATAGAAGTCGCGAAATGCCAGTTTTCTTCGTCGCGCGCAAAGGTTTAAAGAAGCTGGATGGAAAGTTCAGCACAGCCATCTGGGCGCTGAGCGTGGACAACGTCGTCGAAGTTCATGGCCATCCGGACTGCCCGCATGTCGCAGAGGGATTGGAAGTCGGCGGTGCGTACCAATTCCAGGAAGAGCAGTGGTTCGCCGTTGCGAGGAAGGCGCGCGAATTTAGAAAGCGCATGGAGCAGTTGGCGGGATTGGTCGGGTATAACTGGCGCGCGGCGGGCGCAGATGCCCCTGGGCCGTTCCGCGAACTGTTTCGCTATCCTGGCGAATTCGGGACTTTCGGCCCAGTGGTCTCGGCAAAACTGGCCGCTGATTTCGCGGCGTGGGACGTCAGGGCGCTCGCACTCGGAAAGCGCTTCTACTTCTGGTTTGGGTTGATGTCGAAAATGTTTGAGTATGCGAAGGATGACGGCGCAGTCTGGCAAGAATAATCGATATGAATGGGATGGACGACGATATTGATGTGTGTGGCGGAACGGTGGAATCGGGAGCCTTGTTACCGCTGTGGGCACTCGGTAGAAGACCCTTTGAGTTCGCCGGAATGCGAGTCGATACCCCGTTCTTGACCTGCAAGATAGATGCGTCGCTGGCCGATTTCGTAGCGTCGTGTGAGGAAGGAGGGCAGCTCACTTTTGGCTGGTTCGAGACTCGCCAACCTCATTTCATCCGTCTGCGTTATCGCGACGTGGAAATCTATTGGCTCGTCGACCACAGCGACCCAGAGATCTAGGAGACTGTTCGGAGGTGGACGCTCGCTGGGCGGGTACCGATTAGGTTTGAGA
>NZ_JAQFVG010000071.1 GCF_029439455.1 Caballeronia sp. BR00000012568055
GGAAGGAGTGGGTTGCATGATCAGCGTGGAGCATCTGAAGGGCGAGTGTGGCCGCTTCATGCACCGATTCAAACATGCGCAAACTTACCCATCCGAGCGGGAAGCGGTGCTGGGCGGCTTGCGTGAAGGCATGACGTGGATCAACCTGAAGGCCGATAACGCGATCGAGCTTTAACGAGTTTCAAGTTCGTCCATACGAACTCGTAAAACGCCCGAGGCAAGCATGATGCTCATCGCTCGATACGGCGTAACGTGGCTAATGGCATGTTGCATATCCGCGTGCACGTACATCCCTGTCAACATGAATCCGCATGCGGATGCGCCGCTTACGCCCATCTCTCTGGACTTGCCGCGTTATATGGGCCGCTGGTATGTGATCGCGAGCATTCCCATGTTCGATGAGCGCGACTATGTCGGAAGCGCCGCGCTCTGGACATTGCGTGACGATGGAGATATCGACGATGCAGTAATTGGCCGGAAGCATGGGTTCGATCAACCTGAGACTCGAAGCGTATTTCGGGCTCATCCGGAGCATGGAGCGAAAAATTCCGTCTGGAAAGTGCGTCCATTGTGGCCTTTTGAATTCATCGTGATGACCGTGTACCTTGATCCGGACTACCAGTACACGGTGCGGGTTACGCCCGACAAGGCGTTCGCCTGGATTCTGTCTCGTCGGCCGGACATGCCCGTCGAAACCTATCAGGCCATTTTGCTGAAGCTCGATGACATGGGATTCGATACCAGTCGGTTCAGGCGAGTGGCACAGCTTCCCGAACCGGCCGGTTCAGCCGGTTCACCTGGATCGGACGTGGTCCGTTGAACGGTGGCGCTGTTCGAGAGACGAGGCCCGCAAGACGACGAAACTTGCATGCAATCGCTCAGTCAAGCGCTCACTTGGGGATGCTGGTGACGATATTCTTGAGCGGAACCTCGATACCGATTCGAAAGCCCTCGTCCGGCTGGCTGTCGAAGGTAATCACGCCGCCGAGTTGATGCACGCGTTCACCCATACCAAGCAGGCCGAATGCGTCAGCGGCGCGAGGCACATCGAGCGAAGCGCCGCGACCATCGTCCTCGATGTTTAGAGAGAATATCGATTCGTCCGCAGCGACAACGACATCCACGTCGCTTGCCTGCGCGTGACGCACGATATTGGTCAGCGCTTCCTGCAGAATCCGGAAAAGCGACGTTGCGGCGGCACATTCGAACTTCGGTTCTTCGCCCTCTAACTTCAGCCGAATACAGAGCCCGAAGTGCCGACTGACATCACTCACGAGCCATTCGATCGCCGCGTATAGACCTAGCTCGTCGAGCAGTGGGGGACGCAAGCCCGCAGCGATGCGTCTGACAGATGAGATGATTCCGTCGATCTGTGTCTGAAGCGCAAGCGTTGCAGCGGGTTTCCTCTGCACGCTTTCGCCAGGCGCGCCTGGCCAGTCGAGCCTAGCAAGCTGCATCTTCAGCGCCGCAAGTTGCTGACCAAGATCGTCATGAAGTTCTCGGGCGATGGTTGCACGCTCGTTCTCCAAAGCGGCCCGAACATGAGCCGACAACTCGCGCGCGTGTTGCAACTCCGCGAGCCGCAGCCGATCGGTTATATCGCGTGTCACCTTCGCAAAACCAATCAACTCACCTTGCTGATCGTGCAATGCCGTGATGACGACGTTGGCTCGAAAGCGGGTCGAGTCCCGGCGAACGCGCCAGCCTTCATCTTCGACGCGGCCGTCATGCGCTGCGGACTCCAGTTCCCTCTGGGGTTTGCCGTTTGCCACGTCTTCGGGCGGGTAAAAAACGGAGAAGTGGCGGCCTACGATCTCCTCAGCCTCGTAGCCCTTGATTCGTTTAGCGCCGTCGTTCCACGTCGCCACATTGCCGAGCGGATCGAGCAGAAAGATCGCGTAGTCCTGTACCGACTCAACTAAAAGACGAAAGTGAGCATCGGTCTGCAAGGAGGAGGACAGAAGTCGATGCGAGAGATGGCTGCTGACGGCCGGCGGTTGACGGTTTGAGGCTTGCATCGACTCTCTCCGTTAGTGCGACACGCCAATTCGCGGCGCGGATCATTCAGGATCAAAGTTTCCGATGCATCAGTCTACGCATAGCAAAAGTTCCCGTCACGCGTTTTCCTTGGTTGCCTACTCTACGACCACCTCTTGCATCGCCCGACGCGGCGTATGCATGACGGAGGGCGCGCGTCCGATCCGCAAGAGCACCTGTGGCAGGGCTTCCATCGCGATTTCCCGACGCAGCACGCTTCGCAATTGTTCTACTTCGATTGGCTGATTGAGGAAGGATGCGCTTAACTCAAACTTTGTCGCGGTCAGAAGAACCCTTTCAAGCGCCTGCCCGCACGCAAGCCACGCGAACGGGCTGTCTTCTCCTGTGCCAATACAGAGCAACATCGGTGAGTGGTCGAGCAGGCGCTGATGGGAAGCGGCGATGCCGTCGTCCATCGCAAAGGTGCGTATGGCTGCGGCCATGATGGGTACGGTGAAGTCGAGCAACCCTCCCACACTTCCCGCGTACGCGGGCATGCCATCGCCGTGGGTTCCGGTGTAAATCCAACTCGCCAGCTCGCGCCGAAACCGGACGTCTCGAAGTTGCAGGTGATCCGCCTGCGTCACCAATTCAGCGACGCGATCGCGAATATCCGTTCGGCCGATGGATACCGCATCCACACCCTCGGCTAACGCGGCTTGCACGAGGGCGTCCTGAATATCTTCAGGGACCGGGGTAGGAGCAAAAGCGGATCGATTCGTTACGCGTCGAGTCATCACGTCAAACAACGTCGCGATGCTCGTATCCCGTGGCGATCCTCGATCGACTCGAACACGAGCGAGCACATCGGGATCGTCAGGATCGGGAAACAACTTGATGGTATAGCCGAGACCGAAGCGCTGAAGCGCAACGCGCAGATTGAAGAGCGCAGCGCCGCATCCCATGATGAGTTCGCGATCGTAAGGATCGACCACGGAAAGTGCGCGATTACGATCGGCACACACGAGCACGGTTGTGCCATCAACAAGAAAGCGCCAGGGTTGGGCGTTGTGATTGGACGGCGCGAGCGCCGCGTAGCGCAGGGCGAAGCGCAGTTTGATCGCGTCGTCCGCGAGCGGCGAAAGATCGGTTTCCCGGATATCCCACGCGTTGGGCATCGTGTCGGCGTTCATGCCATGAAGTGAGTAGGTTCGATATGTCTCATGCTCTGACGCGACCCCTCTGCGCCGGTTGATGCACATCAACGAACTCCGCTGAAAACAAAGGTCGAGCGTCGTTGATGCAGGTCAATCGGATCGAAGCGCATGTGCCTAAAGTCGGGAGCCAGGCAGGGGTTAATCCTCGTGCCGCAGCCGACCAGTCATGTGGGAGAAAAGTGATGCAGACGCCATTCGATCAACCATTCAATGTGCCGCGCGAAAACGTCCTTCTGATCTTGCGATGGATGCAACTGGCTAACGAAGCGCGAGAGCACTTCCACGAGACGCAACTTCGCAGCATCGAACTCCAAACTCGCACATTAAAGCGCACGCACGAGACGCTCGCCGCAGTGTCGAGTCCAAACGAGGCTTTGGCGTCCATTCAAACGATCTTGCGCGATTATTCCGCCGATTTCGTGTCGCTGATGCAGGAGTGTGCCGGGCTCGAAATGTCGGCAGGCAATGTCTTGCGCCAAGGTCTCTCGGATCAGGTGAAGAACTGGCAGTCGGCGTGGCTTGGCCAGATGAGTCGCATTGCCGGCGCAGAACAGGCCGCTGAATCGGTGCTGCGGGACGTGATGCAAGACGTGATGCAAGGCGATCAACCCAGCCCTGCCTCGCCTCGAACCCGATCAAAAGGAGATCAACATGCCGCATGAGCGCACGGCGCTTGTCACCGGTGGTTGCGGCGGATTGGGATCGGCCATCGCCCGCATGTTGTTCGACGAAGGACTTCGCGTCGCAGTCACCTATTCTCCACACAATGATCGCGTGCGAAGCTGGCTTGAGCAGGAGCGTGCAGGCGGCCGCGATTTCCAGGCATACGAAGCCGATGTCTCCGATTTCGATTCGTGCGCAGGATGCGCGTACGAGATTCACGAAGCGTTTGGACCAATCGATTGTCTCGTGAACAACGCGGGCATCACTCGCGATGCGCGCTTCGTCAAGATGACGAGGAGCGACTGGGATCTTGTTCTGCGCACCAACCTCGATGGGCTATTCAACATGACCAAGCCCTACATCGGCGCGATGATCGAACGAGGCTTCGGGCGCGTGGTGAATATCGGCTCGGTGAACGGTTCGCGCGGCGCGTTCGGACAGGCCAACTATGCAGCAACGAAGGCGGGCATTCATGGTTTCACCAAGTCACTCGCGCTTGAAGTGGCGAAAGCGGGCGTGACCGTCAACACGGTGTCGCCGGGATATCTTGCGACGTCGATGATTCAGTCCGTGCCGGACGATGTCATGCGCACGAAAATCCTGCCGCAGATTCCGCTTGGACGGCTCGGACGTCCCGAGGAAGTGGCGGCATTGGTCGCTTTTCTTTGCAGAGATGATGCCGCGTTTATCACCGGCGCGGACTTAGCCATCAACGGTGGCATGCACATGTGTTAGGCCGGGGGCATGGTTCGTAATAGCTCAATCGAGAGATGGATATGAGTAAGACTTCTGTTCAGCGCCGCCAGCGCGCAGCATTCGGACGCATCCTCCTGTGTGTGGATGCGACGGAGGATCGAGCGGACGCGGCATCGTTGGTCACGGCTCTGGCTGACGCAGATTCGAAGGTACGTGTACTGGGTCTGCTCGAGAATACACGTGCGACGATCCCAAATGCGCCGCTCGCTTTTTTTAACTGAAGTGCCGCGCACGCAAATCTGCGCCGCCGTGTCGAGGCATGCATGCGTGCAGCGCGCATGACGGTGCATGACGCAGCGCTCGATGTCGATGAGCAGATTGAGGACATGTTCGAGCGCGGAGGCGATGCGGCTCATGCCTTGACGCACGCAGCGCTCAACTGGCGCGCCGATCTGATCGTACTTTCATCGCGCCAGCAAAGAGCGGTGTTGGGCTGGACCGAGCGCGCCGCGCGCGATGCCACGAGCACCTTGAGCTGCTCGATTCTGTCGTTACCGGAACGCGCTACACGAAAGACTCCGGGCCGGCCGCGGCGAATTCTGTGTGCGGTCGATGGCAGCCTGGCATCGTTCGAGGCGCTACGTGCGGGGTTCAAGATCGCTGCGCCAGGCGCCTGCGTGAGATGCGTCTACGTACTCGATCGCTCGGCGCGCGCAGAGGAGAGCGTGACGGCGGCTTCAGTACAGGATGCTTTTCTGGAAGAAGGGCACGGAGCACTGCGCAAAGCGCAGATTGTCTTCGCTCAGTCGTGGAATGCCTCCGATTTCAAATTCGACACAACGATCGTTGAAACGGAGCAAAGCGGCGACGACGTGGCGCACGCCATCTTGCGGCAGGCCGCCGAGTGGCAGGCGGACGCGATCATCATGGGCACACACGGTCAGCGTGGCGTCGCGCGTTGGATTCTTGGATCAGTGTCGGGCCGAGTGAGCGTGCTGACGGATCTGCCGTTGCTGCTGACTCGCAGACACCTGGCCGATGCCTAGGAAGTCGAAGGCGCGCTTCATGGGGTTGCTTGACACAAGTCAATCGAGAAATCGCCGAGCACCGTTACCTTGTGCTTGTTTCACCAATGCATGTCCCGCCGGGTTCGACTCAGTATTTCCACGGCTCGACTATTTTTCCACTCATCGCAAGGAGACTATCGTGAGCAACGTCACGCGCTTTGATCCTTTCTCACTCGATCCCATGTCCGAGATGTTTCAGGGACTGTTTCGCCCGTTACGTAGCCTTTCATCAGAAGACGCAGCGCTCGGTCATTGCAAGATCGATGTGAGTGAAACTGATTCTGCCTATCAGGTGAAAGCAGAACTTCCTGGCGTCGAAAAGAAGGACATCGAAGTTAAGCTCGATCGCAACACCGTGTCGATTCATGCCAAAACGGAGCGCCATCAAGAGCAGAAAGACGGCGAGCGAGTGATTCGTCGTGAACGCTATGTCGGCGAAGTGAGCCGCTCATTTTCGCTCGCGGGGGTGATCGATGACGCCAGCGCAAGCGCGCAATATCAAGACGGCGTTCTCACACTCACGCTGCCCAAGAAGGCGCCGGCCGATCAAAAGCGCCTCGCGATCAATTGATGCCATAGGCGCGCTGTTGTTGCACCCGTTCATTTGTGCAAGGAGGTCCTCATGAAGGAGGATTGGAAGCTCAAGCAAGACATCGAAGAAGAACTCGAATGGACCCCCGGTGTTGATGCTGCTCATATCGGTGTGGAAGTGGCGCATGGCATTGTGACCTTGTGCGGGTACACGTCCAGCCTGGCGGAGAAGCTCGCCGCAGAAGAAGCGGCGCGACGGGTGTCCGGCGTCTGCGCCGTGGTCGTCGAAATGGATGTCAGGGTGCCACATCACGATGTGCGTTACGACTCGGACATCGCAAGCGCGGCGAACACCTTGCTGCGATGGACCGTTGGCTTGCCTGAAGGCGCGGTCAGTGTGCAAGTGGAGCACGGCCACGTCACGCTAGGCGGGGCGGTCGAGTGGGCCTATCAAAGCCGTATGGCGGTGAGCGGCATCGCGCATCTTCGAGGTGTATCCGGCGTAACGAATCAGATCCGCGTGCAAAATGATCTCGCGTCCGCGGATGTGGGCGAAGCGATCTCTCGCGCACTCCAGCGCCATGCAATACGCGAGGCGCAACATATCGATGTCAAAGTTGAGGACGGCACGGTAACGCTGTCCGGAACAGTCGAGAGCATGGCAGAGCGAAATGCTGCCCGCGGCGCAGCATGGGGAACCCGTGGCGTCAACGCAGTTGTCGATAATTTGCGATTCGGTTAAGCGCGAGTGCTTTCGGGGGGCAAGGTTGAGGCGTCTGTCCCCGCAGACGCCTCTTTTTTCGATGTACAGTTGACTGCGAAAGGACGTTTCGTAGTTCTGATCGCTGATCGGGGCCGACCATCAACTTGCGCGCGGTTGGCGGATGAAGTTGTCAATCACGCTACGTTGCATGTCATCATCGACGAGAACGAGTCAGCGCTGAATGATTGACACAAGTCAACCGCGTGGGGGTTGGAGAGTCGTAACGTGAGTGCGTGTGAAAACGCCTTTGCCATCGTCCAGGAGCCCATGATGCAAGCACGTGATGTAATGACATCCTCCGTCGTCTGCGTGACGCCCGACACGACTATCCACGCTCTCGCCTTATTGCTTGTGCAGCATCGCATTAGCGCTGCGCCTGTCGTCGATGAGAACAAACACGTCATCGGCATGATCAGCGAAGGCGATCTACTCCGGCGCGACGAAATAGGCACAGAAAAAAAGCATGTTCGTAGCTCGTGGTGGCTCGAAATGCTGGGTACGGATCGCGGCGCAGGCGCTTATATCAAGTCGCATGCACGCACGGTGGGTGAGCTTATGAGCCGCGAGCCGGTGTGTGTGAATGAGGACGCTTCGCTCGCGGACATTGCGACTATCCTCGAAACGCATCACATCAAGCGGGTTCCTGTACTGCGCGATGGCAGGCTCGTGGGCATTGTCAGCCGTTCAAATATCGTGCAGGCGCTGGCGTCGGCGTTGATAGCGCAGCCCGAGCCAAGCGCGGCAAGCGACGTCGAAATTCGCGCGATGCTCATGGGCGAGTTGGCCGGGCGCGAATGGGCATTCCCGGGTCGCAACATCGTCGTGCAGAACGGCATAGTGCATCTGTGGGGCACGGTCTGGTCGAGCGATCAACTCGATGCCATGCGCGTCGCAGCAGAGGGCATCCCGGCCGTGAAAGGCGTCGAAGATCACACCATCCCATATCCGATCATGCCGGGAATCTGAACATGCACGGAGCGACGCAATGAATCAGGAACTCACGCTCGATGCACCCGTGCGATATGGGACGAGCTTTGTTGAATTCATCGGCGGTCTCGATGGGAAACAGCAGGTTTTTCGCATCGATGCCAGCGTCTTCAAGGAACTACTTCAGATCCAACGCATGGACGAGGTAAGCATGAAGACGCTTTTTACGGCCGCGCCCGATCACTTCCTGTTCGTCGCGGCGCGCAAGTTGGCCGAAGACGGGCCGAGCGTTACACCGATTTCGCTCACGCTCACCGACCTGCTGAGCTAATCGGCTTCCTGCCCGCGCTGTCGCAAATCTAGTTCGACATAAGCACTGGCACGTTGGCGTCCTGCAATACAGCGCGCGTCAGCCCGCCGAAGACCG
The DNA here is from genome assembly GCF_029439455.1 of Caballeronia sp. BR00000012568055. Lineage (GTDB taxonomy): Bacteria > Pseudomonadota > Gammaproteobacteria > Burkholderiales > Burkholderiaceae > Caballeronia. The sequence continues at coordinate 8,269 of NZ_JAQFVG010000071.1, forward strand.
CCTCGCGCAAGCGTGTATGGTGGAACGCTCCCATGATTAAAACGTTCGCCTGATTGGATTGCAGGTATGCCATCAGCGTCGTTTCGACACGGGACTCCTCGGGCACAACGAGTTCAACGACGCTGGCATGAATAGCGTGTCGCTCAAGACTATTCGAGAGGTGCTTAGCGTCGCTTGCGTCTGCATGCAACGCGGTTCGTTCGGGCCGCATCGTGACAATGTCGATTTGTTGAGCACAATGCAGAATTGGCAACGCATCGAAAACAGCGCGGGCGGCTTCACGGCTGCCATCCCATGCAATCACCGCAGTTCCGTCCAGCGGCGTCCGCGCATGCTGCCGAGGCCAGATCAACACCGGTCCGCCTGCGGCCATGATGGTTCGGTCAGGATAGCGGTCGGCAAAATAGGCATCATGCTCCGCGCTGTCATGCTGACTGACGATGGTCAGATCCGCGTGCCGCGCATGAATGTACAGGGCAGCGCCAGTCGTCATCTCGTTCGCGTGCCAGTCATGCGTTACCTTCGACGTCAGCAGCCGGCTGCGAAAAGCATGCTCGGCCTGCTCATGCCGCTCGCGGCACAAGGCTTGTAGCGAAACCTCATATCGGTGCTGCGGCTCCGCCTGATAGTAAAACCGTGGATCGAGCGTGAATTCCGAGTAGACGCCGCAAAGATGCGCATTGAAACGCTCCGCCAATTCGACGGCAGCGTCCAGACGGTGCGCAGCGTGCGTGCCCGTATCGAGTGCAACGGCAATGGTCTTGTACGTCATCGAAGTCTCGCTTTGACAGCATTGGTTGAGTTGAGTCATTGGCTCAAAACCCACTCCACGAGCGTGCGAGCATCGTCACGAGAAAGCGCTCCGCCGCCTCTTTCGATGGCCGACGGCATCGCGTTCTTGCCCCAGTGAGCTTCGCCGCCTTTGCGAAGCTTCTGCTCAAGCATGTCTTCGGCACCGGCTGTGTCGCGGTATCGGTTAGCGATTTGTTGGAAGGAGGGCGCGCGATGTGGCACATCCAACTTATGACAGAACATGCAGCGCTGCTGATCGATTAGCCAAGTGGGCTCTGGCCGGTCGCCAGAGAAGCAATCACTGGCGGTGGTGACCAAAGCCAACGTCACGCAGATCGGATTGAGCGGACTTGCGACCTTCATGACGGTCATGACGGCAGCTGTGTTTCACCGACCGTAGGCACCGTACTGGCGATCAGACGGTAAAGGCTGTCCAGACTTTCGCCCTCGAATGTCGCATCGCCAAACGGATCAGAGCGCGACTCGAACGCAGCGTCGATTTGCTCCCAATCTTGCGCCGACAACAGGCGTTGAGCCGCGGGCATAATCAGCGTTTCCTCAACGCGTCGATGATTGGCGCAGAATGCCGCATATTGCTCCAGGAGTGTGCGTAGCCCGAATAGCACGGCTTCGCCTTTAAGTTCAAACCGCGTGAGGGCGTGTTCCAGATTGCGCAGCCGTACATCGCCTTCGATGTGCTCGCACTGGAGTTCGTCGAGCACGTCGTCATAGTCGTCGGTGCGTTTCCTCAGCGCGGCGAAAAGGAAGCGGTCTTCCATCGGATGATGAAATTGCTCCGGATATTCGCGCAGGTAATAGAGCATGGCGCGCAATACGATCGGGTCGGGCGCCGGTCCACCATCGGCGACCTGTTTGATGAAGTCGAGCATGGCGGTCGTGATCGTGGCAAGACGTTTGTGGTCAAGGCGAATGATGCGCAAAGCCGTTTGCTCTGTCGGGGCATTCATAGTAATGTTCCAGTGACGGCCTGCGCCATCAAAGCGCAAGCGGTAGAACTAGCGAGATGAGCAATCGATTCTTCCACGGTTCAACGCACGCCCGTTGATCTGGATCAGCCGACATCCAACGTGTCGACCTCGGCCGGATCGGAGACGAGGTCCACATGCCAATGTCCCGCTGCCGGCTGGATGGCTTGTTCGCCGTACCAAAGCGCCAATCCGGTCTCGCCTTCGAATGGACCTTGCATATCATTCATGTTGAATGATTCGAGTTCGCAGATCAGAGCATCTTCGTCCAGGTCGTAGAGCGCCAGACACATGTCAGCTTCCCTGAAAAGCCCATCGATCGGAACATGAAGGCCGTGCTGATTGGAGCAATGCCACCTGTGCGATGCCGGATCCAGGTTCAGGATCGCGTAAGCACACGGACTTACGCGATCGAAGGTGTCGAGATGAACGGTGATACGCATGGTTCGAAGCCGCCTTAACGATCGCAAGGTTGACCAACTGTCCCACGAGGTTAAAACTCCGGCTCGACGACACGAT
>NZ_JAQFVG010000072.1:0-3418 GCF_029439455.1 Caballeronia sp. BR00000012568055
TCTGCGTATTCACGATCGCACGACTCGGCACAGCGATGCGCGCGCGATCCGTGCGCGTAAGCACGCTTGCATTGACGAGTTCACCGGGCCACAGCTCGCGGTCCTTGTTCGCGAACGATGCTTTGAGTTTGATTTGGCCCGTGGTGGGATCGACTGTACTATCGATGAAAACAAGTTGCCCTTCCGCCAGCGATGCACTGCCCGAGCGCGTGGTCACATGCACCGGCAAAGGCGCGTTCTGCTGATTCGCGAGCAGTTCGGGCAGGACGTCCTGCGGCACAGAAAACACCACGGTAATAGGCTCCATTTGCGTAATCGTGACGATGCCCGTGGTGTCCGACGGATGCACGATCGCGCCGATATCGGCTTCACGCATGCCGGCGCGGCCATCGAAGGGCGCATACAAGGTCGTGAAGCCGAGTTGCAGCCGATCGCTCTGCACCGAAGCCGCGTCCGCTGCAACAGAAGCCGCAAAGGACGCAACCTGCGCCTTCGCCGCATCCACACTCTGCGAGGTCGCCGCGCCAATGCCGACGAGTTTCGAATAGCGCGCGAGGTCCAGCCGCGCATTGTCGAGACTCGCCTGATCCTTGCGTTGCGCGGCTTCGGCCTGCTGCAAGAGCGCCCTAAGTGGTCCCTGATCGAGTTGTGCGAGAACCTGTCCCGCCTTGACGTCCTGTCCTTCGACAAACGCGATGCGTTGCAGTTGACCATCCACGCGGACTTTCACATCGACCGTATTCAATGCAAGCACGGAGCCTGTGGCAGAGACGCGAATAGGGAAATCCTGCGTCACCGGATGTCCTGCGTTGACGGGCACAATTGCGATTGCCGTTGCCGTGGTGTGCTTCGGCCACAAGCGCCAGCCGATAAATGCAACGATGACCAACAGCACAGCAATCAGCGCGAAGCGGCCGCGCCTGTCACGCGGTGCATGCCCGCGCGGGATATCGTCGAGTTTCATAGTCGATGGAATTCAGCGTGAAGTGTCGGATGCATTGGCTATTTCGATGCCGCCGCCGAAAGCGCGAAAGAGGCTCACCGAGGCTTGCAATCTCGCCAGACGCGCCTGAATCAGCGTGTCTTCGGCCTGGTAGCGCGTGCGCTGTGCATCGAGCACGGTAAGGAAATCGACCGTGCCCATGCGGTATTGCGCTTCGGCAAGCGTGGCGGCTTTGGCAGCGGCGTCTGCTGCGGCTTGATCGGACGCTTCGGCCAGCGCTTGCTGCTGCGAGGTGGTCAGCGAGTCCTCGACATCTTGCAGCGCAGTTATTACGGTATGCTGATAATCGGCGACGCTTTTGGCAGCCGCGCCCTTCGCCGCGCGGAGTTGTCCGCGCAAAGCACCGCCATCGAAGACCGGCGCAGCGAGCGATGCCGCAAGGCTCGCAAACGGACTCGCCAGAAAATTCGATAGTGACTTGCTTTTCCAGCCGCCATCCGCAGTCAGCACGATGTTCGGCATAAATGCGGCGCGTGCAGCGCCGACATCGAAATTGGCGGACTGCATTTGCGCTTCTTTGGCGCGGATATCGGGGCGCGTTTCGAGCAGGCGTGCGGGAAGATCGGGACGCGGTCGGGGGATCGGTATGTCGGTGAGCGTGATGGTTTGAACGAAGCCATGCTCGGGTGGATTGCCCGTCAACACCGCTAACGCGTGTTGTTCGATTTCAAGTTGTTGCTGCAATGTCGGCACGGCCGCTTCGAAGGTCGCGAGCGCATTACGTTGCTGCTGCACCTGAAGCTCGGTGGCGACGCCCGCGTCCTGTTGCGCAAGCAGGAGATGCAGCACGCGGGCCGCGTCATCCACAATGCTGCGTGCGAGCGTCACGCGACGGCTCAGGCTTTGCACTGCGAAGTAAGTATCGACGACGGAGGCCGTGAGCGTCAGCGCAACGGTGTCGCGATCGAATTCGGATGCACGCGCCAGCAGCGCCGCTGAATGTGCAGTCGCTGCATTGAAGCCCCAGAAATCGATTTCATAGCTGGCCTGCGCGTAGAGATTTTGACTGCGCGTATTGGAACCAGCGTGTCCGCCTTGGTGCGCGCGATCGAAAGTCCCGCCGATCCCAAGCGATGGATATTGCGCCGCGCCCGCTTTTTCTGCCGTGCCACGCGCCTGTTCGACGGCCGCAATCGCTGAAGCGAGCGAGTAGTTGTGCGCGAGGCTTTGCGCGACGAGCGCATCGAGCGCTGAATCGCCATAGGTGTGCCACCAGCCGTTGCGTACGGGCACGGTGGCATCGAGTGTCGTGGTGCTGTATGCGTCCGGCAGCGGCGTGGCGGGCGCTTGATAAGGCGGTGTCATCGAGCATGCGCTCAAGGCCACGGCCAGCACGCATGCGCTGAACGTTATGTGTCGCTTGAATGGCACTGTGAGGAAGTCCCGTTACGTTGATCGCGCAGGGATCTATGTAACGGTGACTTCCTTAGCAGACGCTTAGCGTGTAGGTGAATACCCGAATCGCTTAGGCCGCAGCGTCGATCAGCGGTTCGATGACCTCTTCGTCATTGACCTCCGCAAACGCCGCCACTGCTGCGCGCGCTGCCGCTTTCCTCGTTTTGCCCGCGCGCGATGGCGGCTGGCACGCACCGCATACCACGCCGTGCTGCAAGTCGTGCTTATGCGCGACAAACTTGCCGGTGCATCGACAGCATGCGGTCAATTGCAGCATTTCCGCCTCGAAGAAGCGCACCAGTGTCCATGCGCGCGTCAGATCGAGCACGGGTTCGGCATCGCTGCGCGCGCAATGTTCGACGTAAAGCCGATAGCCCTTGGTCAGCGCATCGAGATGCGAACAACTCGCTTCGTTCTTTAGAAAAAGATACGTGTTAAAGAATAGTGACGCGTGAATATTCGGCAGCCACGGCATATACCAGTCCGCAGAAAACGGCAGCATGCCTTTAGGTGGCGACGCCCCGCGCACCTCTCGATACAGGCGGATCAGGCGCTCGCGGGAAAGCGTCAATTCGCTTTCCAGCACTTGCATGCGTGCACCGAGTTGAATGAGTGCGACTGCGCGAAAGACTTCTTGCGCGTCTTCGGTCAGGCTTTTCTTGTTGACTGCATTCATGGAGAACGGACCTCAGATCAGGGCTTTGACGGGTTGGCCGGCCATCAGAATGGCGGCATGCGTTGCCGCGATATCGGTATTCTTCGGTGCTTGCGTCAGCGCCGAGAGCAGCATGTGATCGTTGAAGCGGAACGCGCATAGCATCTGATCGGCCGAAGCAAGTTTCACTACTTGCGGCAGCGACAGGCTCACCAGCAGGTCAGCCACTTCCGCGGATAGTCCCAGACGGAACATGCCGATCGCCCGGTCGTCGCGCAAGATACGTTGCGCCAGAATGAGATAGGAGAGGTTGATTTCGCGAATGCTTTCCTGAGTATCGAGCGTATTCATGGCATCTAGCCTTG
>NZ_JAQFVG010000072.1:3460-3678 GCF_029439455.1 Caballeronia sp. BR00000012568055
GAATAATTAAAATCAATAGCTAAGCGTGGTTTAGTTAATAACTAATATCCCGCCTTAAAGAAAAAGGCATATGTCTTGCGCTTAGCGGCCATTTTTTCCGCTAAGACTTGAACGAGGGTTAAATAAATGCCGCTAAGAAAATGGAGCGCATTAAAGGTATCTTTATCGTTTTGATATTCTTTTTGATTCGGCTCAGGCCAGCAGCCGACCGATCAGAT
>NZ_JAQFVG010000072.1:3721-4532 GCF_029439455.1 Caballeronia sp. BR00000012568055
CAACAGGCTTGCACGGTGAATTTCCACCGTGCGCGGGCTGACATTCAATTCCTTGCCGATTTCCTTGCTTGTCATGCCGTGCACGAGGAACGCGGCGACATCGCGTTCGCGCTCGGTCAGCGAACTCACGACATCGGTCTGCTTGGTGCTGACCGAGAGATCGGTAAAGGTCCACACCGCAAGTTCGAAAGGGCGCTTCGGGTTATAGCCGAAACCGCCCACGGTCACCCAGAAATGGCTTCCGTCGATACGTCGCATGATGCGGTCATCGCTGAACGACGCGCGCCTGGCGATGAGCGGCGCAAGACGCCGCCCCGTGCTCGCAAAGTCCTTTTGCTGCGGATAGAGTTTGGAAAACGAGGCATCGACGATATCGCTGCGTTCGGCCTTGAAGAGTTCCAGCGCGCGTGCGTTGCAGTCCACCATGATGCGTTCGCGCGCCACGATCACGGCAACCGGCAGATGCCTGAAGAGGTCCTCGTAATCGAGAGCAAGCGACGTCTCAGTCATGTTCGGCATAGCTTTTGATGCGTTCGGCGGTTCAGACGTTCCACACTTCGTCGAAATAGCGCATCCAGTTTTCGCCCATGATCTTCTTGATGCGCGACTCGCTCCAGCCAGCCTTTTCCATCGCGGCGGTCAAATTCGGGAATTCGCCGATCGTTCGGATACCTTCAGGATTCACCACCTTGCCGAAGTTCGTCAGACGGCGATAACGGCCCTTGTCGTGCGTGATCCAATCGAAAAACTCCGTGCTGTAGCCTTGCGTAAAGTCCGTACCGATCCCGACCTTGTCTTCACCAATCAGATC
>NZ_JAQFVG010000073.1:0-3109 GCF_029439455.1 Caballeronia sp. BR00000012568055
CGTGGCTATCTACGGGATTCTGGCGATCGGCATGTTGCTCGTGATTATCAACGGTGGCATCGATTTGTCAGTTGGATCGACGCTGGGTTTATCGGGCGTGGTGGCGGGGTTCTTTATGCAGGGCGTCACGCTCAATATGTTCGGCGTGGTGCTGTATCCGTCCGTGTGGGTCGTGGTGGTGCTGTGCTGTGTGCTCGGCGCATTCATCGGATTGGTGAACGGCATTCTGATTGCGCGCTTCAAGGTGCCGGCCTTCGTCGCCACGCTCGGCGTGATGTACGTGGTGCGCGGCTTCGCGCTGTTGATGACCAACGGCCTGACGTACAACAACCTCGGCGGTCAGGCGGATTTGGGCAACACCGGCTTCGACTATCTGGGATTCGACCGCTTGTTTCATGTGCCCGTAGGCGTGCTGATTCTCGCCGTAATCGCGATCCTCGGCAGCATCGCGTTGAACCGCTCGGCGTTTGGACGCTGGCTGTACGCATCGGGCGGTAACGATCGCGCCGCCGAACTTTCCGGCGTGCCCGTCAAGCGCGTGTTGATCAGCGTGTACATGTTGTCGGGCGTATGCGCGGCCATCGCCGGGCTGATTCTTTCTTCGCAACTCACATCCGCCGGTCCGACTGCGGGCACCACGTACGAACTCACGGCAATCGCTGCTGTGGTGATCGGAGGGGCGTCGCTGATGGGCGGCACGGGGAATATTCGCGGCACGCTGCTCGGCGCGTTCGTGATCGGCTTTCTGTCCGATGGGCTCGTCATCATCGGTATTTCGTCGTACTGGCAAACGGTCTTCACCGGCGCGGTTATCGTGCTTGCGGTGTTGCTGAATGCCATTCAATACCGCCGCAAGGTCAAGCGTCCTACGCCGACCGGCGGCCAACTGGCTTCTCCGCAAGGCGGCAGCAAGGCATGAGCGAGAAGTACACCGAAGTAAGTCCTGCGCTAACACCAACTTTTAGAAAGAGACAAGCCATGACCACCAAGAGAAAGACCCTGATCCTCGCCGCCGCCGCGCTGGCCGCTCCCTTGTTCGCAGGGCAGGCGCACGCTGCGGGCGGTCTTATCAGCATTATCGTGAACGATCCGGCCAATCCGTATTGGCTCGCCGAAGGGAACATCGCGTCTGCTGAAGCCAAGAAGCTCGGCTATACGGCGAATGTATCCGCATCGAAGGGCGATACGAACACCGAAAGCCAGCAGATCGATACCGCGATCACCAACAAGTCGGTCGCGATCATTCTCGATCCGGCCAACGCAAGCGGTTCCGTCGGCGCCGTGAAAAAGGCCGTGGCTGCGAATATTCCGGTGTTTCTGGTGAATGCGGAAATCAATCAGCCGGGACTGGCGAAAGCGCAGCTTGTATCGAATAACGCGCAGGGCGCGGCGCTCGGCGCGCAGCAGTGGGTGAAGGATGTCGGCTCGAAGGGCAACTACGTGGAACTGCTCGGCGCGCCATCCGATAACAACGCCGCCACGCGTTCGAATGGCTACAAGTCGATTCTCAGCCAGTATCCGGACCTCAAGCTCGCCGGCTCGCAAGTCGCGGACTGGGACCGCACCAAAGGCTTCAACGCGACGCAGAGCCTGTTGCAGGCGCATCCCGATGTAATCGGCGTGATCAGCGGCAACGATGAAATGGCGCTCGGCGCAATCGCCGCGCTCAAGCAATCTGGCAAGCTCAAGAGCGTGAAGGTCGGCGGCTTCGATGGTTCGCCCGCAGCGGTCGAAGCGGTCAAGGCGGGCGATCTGCAATACACGGTGCTTCAGCCTGTTGCCGAGTTCTCAGCTAAAGCTGTTCAGGAGGCCGATCAATTTATCAAGACCGGCAAGACCGGCGCAGCAAGCGAAAAGCAACTCTTCGATTGCGTGCTGATCACCAAGGCGAACGTGTCGAAATACACCGCGCCGTTCGTGCTCTCCAAGTAATCGTTCATCGATTCAGGCCCGCGTACCGGGCCTGACTTTGGACTTTACCGATTGAAAAACATGTCTGATTCCCTGTTCTGGGCTGGCACGAGCTGGAAGATGAACAAGACGCTGGCGCAAGCAATCGCTTTCGCCGAGGGCTTGCTCGAAAGCCATGACGACCCGCGTATTCAATGCTTCGTGATTCCGCCGTTCACCGCGATTCGCGAAGTCAAGTCGATCCTCGCGGAAACCAACGTGAAGGTCGGTGCGCAGAACATGCACTGGGCCGAACGTGGCGCATGGACCGGCGAAATTTCCCCGCCGATGCTGGTCGATTGCGGCATGGACATCGTCGAACTGGGCCATTCGGAACGACGCGAACACTTTGGCGAAACCGACGACACCGTGGGCCTCAAGGTCGAGGCCGCCGTGCGTCACGGACTCACGCCGTTGATTTGCATCGGCGAGACGCTGGCAGACAAGAAAAGCGGCCGCGCGTCCGAAGTGTTGGCAATGGAAGTGCGCGGCGCGCTCGCGCGTCTGAGTGCCGAACAAAAGGCCGCGCCGATACTGCTCGCCTACGAGCCCGTGTGGGCCATCGGCGAAAACGGCATTCCGGCCAGTCCCGATTACGCCGATGCCCGGCAGGCCGAAATCATTCAGGTCGCACAGGACATGCTCGGACGCCGAATTCCGTGCTTATACGGCGGCTCGGTCAATCCCGGCAACTGCGCCGAACTCGCGGCGTGCCCGAGCATCGACGGATTGTTTATCGGACGGTCGGCGTGGGATGTGGCCGGTTATCTGGACATTTTGCAGCGCGTGGGAAACGTGCTCTGACCCGCGAATCCACTATTAAGGAGAACATCATGAAAATTGCCATCGGAGGCGACAGCGCCGGTGTCGGGCTGGCTCGCGTGCTGGCGGATTATCTGAAGGATCGCTATGACGTATCGGAAGTTTCGAACAACGAAGCAAATCCGGGCGAGTTCTACGCCGATCTTTCCGACCGTGTGGCGTCCGGGGTGATCGGCGGTGAGTACGATCGTGCGATTCTGGTGTGCGGTACGGGAATCGGCGTGAGCATTTCGGCGAATAAAGTGCCGGGTATTCGCGCGGCGCTCTGCCACGATACTTACTCGGCCGAACGCGCGGCGCTGTCGAACAATGCGCAGATCATCACCATGGGTTCGCG
>NZ_JAQFVG010000073.1:3177-11672 GCF_029439455.1 Caballeronia sp. BR00000012568055
AAGGCCTTGGCCAAGAGAGAGCGGCCGCGTCGTTCTCTCACTCATTCTCTTCTAATTTTCGATCCTTACACTCTGTCCCGCATCAGATAGAACTAAAAAGCGGGAGGGAATCTTAATGATTGAGAAGATTGAATTTCGCCGAGAGGACCAAGCCATGCGACGCGAAGGCGTGACCTACACGCTGCATCACATCGGTATTCCGACCGACATCGCGCGTCCCGGCGAACGCTATGCGGCGAGCGTCGATATGTACACGTCTGACGATTTAACCGGACCGCTGCCGATTCAATGGCATCGATTCGGCCCGGACTGCAAACTGGCGGAGCCGATGCTCAGCCAGCCGCATATCGCCTACAAGGTCGATAACCTTCTGGCGGCGATCGAGGGACATCGCGTCATTCTCGGGCCGTACGAACCGCTCGACGATTTTCGCGTCGCCGTGATCGATAACGGCGGTATGCCGATCGAATTGATCCAAACCACGCTCACCGATGCGGAAATCTGGCAGCGCGCCGGGAATGCCGCAAAAGCACAGCTATATCGATAAGCGCGTGCGATATTGCATTTCGCAATATCGCTATTAAAGCCATTGCATTGCCAGTATGAGTGCGTGACCGTATCTTCGTCTCCATATCAAGGAGACGCCAATGAAGATCGCATTTCTGGGAGCCGGTGCACTGGGTTGCGCAATCGGCTCCGCGCTTACCGAAGGAGGTCACGAGACCTGGCTGGTCGATCGTTTCGCGGAACACGTCGATGCCATGTCCCGCCACGGCCTGCAAGTCGATGACGAAACCGGCACGCGCCGCGTCAAGGTCCGCGCGACCATGAACCCGTCCGATGTCGGCCCGGTCGATCTCGTGATCGTGCTGGTCAAATCCTTCCATACCGATTCCGCCATGCGCGGCGCGCTCGACCTCGTCGGTCCCGAAACGCTCGTGCTATCGCTGCAAAACGGGCTGGGCCACGAAGATGTGCTAAGCGAGATCGTCGGACGCGAGCGCGTGCTCGCGGGAAAGACGTATGTCGGCGGCGTGTTGCGTGCGCCCGGTCATATCCAGTCCGGCGTGACGGGCAAGCTGACGATCATCGGTGAACTCGATGGCCGCATTACAAGCCGCGCGCGCGCTATCGTCGATGCATTCAACAGCGCGGGTTTGACCACGACGGTCAGCGACAATATTCTCGGCACGATGTGGGACAAGCTGCTGATCAACGTCGCGACCGGCGCGATCACAGGCATCACGCGACTCACGTACGGGCAGCTTTACGATGAACCCGTACTCAAGGCGACGTCGCTTGCTGCTATCGAAGAAGCCATGTCCGCAGCTAAAGCAGCAGGCGTCGTGCTTTCCATTACGAACGCGGAAGACGCCTGGAATATGGCCGCCGAAGGCTTGCCGCCTGCATTCAAGACCTCGATGCTGCAAAGCCTTGAAAAAGATTCGGTAACCGAAATAGATTTCATCAATGGCGCGGTCGTGCGATGGGGCGCGCGGCTCGGCGTGCCGACGCCGGTGAACGCGACGCTGGTCGCGTGCATCAAGGGAATCGAACGCGCGATGACGGATCGGCAGAAAGAAGGGGCCGCAGCATGAGCGCACCGAAAGCGTATCTCGAACATGTCGCGATCTGGGTCAAGGACATTCACTGGCATATCCGCTTCTTCGAACACGTGCTGGGTATGACCATGCGCGAAGTGGACGGCACACGTGAAGCGCCGCGTCAATATTGGACGCTCGGCGGTCTGCAATTTATCAACGAGCCGCGCTATGAAGGGCCCGAAGGGCGGCTCGCGCATCTCGGCGTGATGTGCGAGGACCTCGAAGCCGCGCTGACGGCGGCGCAAGCATTCGGCGTCACCGAGATGCCACAGGGACGCAACTGGTTGCGTCTGCCTGACGGGCTTGCCGTCGAACTCATTCAGGCCAGACCCGCCGCGTGTGTGGCGCAGGCGCTGGCGATCAATCCACGCGCGGAGGCGTAAGCATGAGCACCATCACCGAAAAATACTGGGACGACGCGCGCGAAGGCGACGAATGCATCAGCCCGACATACACGGTCACCAAAGCACGCATTCTTGCGTATGCCGATCTCACCGGCGACCACACGCCCGTGCATGTCGATGAGGAATACGCCAACGCAAGCCACTTCGGTTCGATCGTGGCGCACGGTCTGTTCGGCTTGTCGATTGCGGATGGCCTGAAAACGCAGAGCGATTATCGGTTTCTGCCGGGCATGTCGCTCGGCTGGACATGGGACTTTCTGCTGCCGATCAAGGTGAACGACGTACTGCATGTGAAATTTCGCGTTGGCTCGATGCGCGCGAGCAAGAGCAAACCCGATTGGGGCATCGTTATTCTGCCATCCGAACTAATCAATCAAAATGGCGATGTGGTTCAGCGTGGCGAACATAGACTGATGATTCCGCGCCGTCCGGGAGCGAACTGATGCAAGCTCGTCCTCTCGAAGGTATTCGCGTTGTCGATTACAGCCACTTTCTTGCAGGTCCTTATGTGGGCCGATGTCTTGCGGCGCTCGGCGCGGAAGTCATCAAGGTCGAGCGTCCCGGCAGCGGCGATGCAGGCCGCCAGCACGCCACCATTCTCGACGATCAACAAAGTGCCTATTTTCTGCAGTTAAATATGGGCAAACGCGGCGTGAGCGTCAATATGAAGGACGCGCGCGGCAAGGCATTTATGGAGCGTCTGTGCGATTCCGCCGATGTGTTCATCGAGAACTATCGGCCGGGCGCGCTGGACAAGCTCGGCCTCGGCTACGCGGCGTTGTCCGCGCGCAATCCGGGTCTCGTCTATTGCTCGATTTCTGCATACGGACACACCGGACCCGACGCGCATCGCGCGGGCTTCGGGCTGATCGCCGAAGCCAAGAGCGGCATCATGCAGATGATCGGCAATCCGGGCGAGCCGCCGCCGCTGATGCGCATTTCGCTCGGCGATATGTACACCGGCATTCACGCAGTCGCTGCCATCAACGCTGCGCTGCTTGGGCGCGCGAAAAGCGGTCGCGGTCAGCATATCGACATGGCGTTGTATGACACGCTGGTGTCGATGCACGAATACGCTGTGCAGTGCTACACAATGCAAGGCGTGGTGCCGGAGCAGACGGGCCATGACATGCCGACATCGACTTTATACGGCGTGTTTCGTGCCGCCGATGGCGATCTCGTGATTGCCGCGCAGGTCGATGATTCATGGAAGCGCTTCGCCGCGTTGGTGGAGCAGCACGGCGGCCCTGCCGGTTTCGGCACTGACGCACGCTTTCATAGTTTGAATGGGCGCAACACGAATCGCGAGGCGATCCTTGCGATCGTGAAGCCGTGGGTCGCCGCGCGCCCGGTCGCTGACGTGCTGGCCTTGCTCGATCAAGTCGATGTGCCTTGCGCAAAGGTTCAGCGTATCGATGAAGTCGTCGCCGATCCGCAGATCATTGCGCGCGGCATGGTGATCGAACAGGAGCATCCTCGCTTCGGCACGCTGCGGCTGCCGAACCTGCCGTTCCGTTTCTCCGACTGCGACACATCGATTCGCGAAGTCGGTCCTGATCTGGGCCAGCACAACGCAGAAGTTGCGCAATCGCTGGGCTTCAGCGCCGCCGAGATCGACGCGATGCAGACCGATGGCGTGCTGTTTTCAAAACGGAGCGCATGATGAGCGATCGATATGCGGTGATCGGCAATCCGATCGGCCATACGAAATCCCCCCTGATTCATGGGCTTTTCGCGCAGGAATGCGGGCAGGATATGGAGTACGTGGCCATCGAAGGGCCACTCGAACCTTCGGAGGCCTTTGCAAATACCGTACACGACTTCATTGCTCCGGACGGCCGCGGCATGAACGTCACTGCGCCGTTCAAACTGCATGCATTCGACATGGCCGATGAACGCAGCGAACGCGCGACGCTCGCAGGCGCGGTCAATGCAATGAAGTTCGAGAACGGGCGAATCATCGCCGAAAATTTCGATGGCGTGGGCTTGCTGCGCGATATCGAAGTGAATCTGCATCAGCCGATGGCAGGCAAGCGCGTGCTGATTCTTGGCGCGGGCGGTGCGGTGCGTGGCGCGTTGCTGCCGTTTATCGGCGCGCGGCCCGCACAACTCGTGGTGGCGAACCGGCATCTGGACAAGGCGCAAGCGCTGATCGAACAGGTCGATGCGGGCGATTCGCTGATCGCACGCGGATATCCCGATCTGGAATCGATGGGCGCATTCGATTTGGTGGTGAACGCGACATCGGCAAGTCTAAGCGGCGAATTGCCACCGGTTCCGCCGAGTGTTTTCAGTGCTGATGGCACAGCGTATGAGCTTGCCTACGGAAAAGGGCTGACACCCTTCCTGCAGCTAGCGAAAAACGCAGGTATCCGAAATATTGCCGATGGCGTCGGCATGCTGGTCGAGCAGGCTGCCGAAGCCTTCGCGTGGTGGCGCGGCGTGCGTCCGCAAACGCGCGCGGTGATCGATCGTCTGACTGTTCCGCTTGAATGAGTGACATCGTATGCACTATCGCTATTGCCGATACGAAGTGGAAGGGCCACTGCTGACGTTGACCATCGATCGGCCCGAAGTGCTCAACGCTTTGCATCCCGATGCTCACCGCGAACTCGCCGATGCCTTCGACCGTTACGCCGCCGACCCTGCGTTGCGTGTCGCGATTGTGACTGGCGCGGGTGAGCGGGCATTCTGCGTCGGCACGGATCTGAAGGCGCTCGATGCGACCGGTGACCACACGAAGCCATCGACGGGATTTGCGGGCATCACGCATCGCTTCGATTTGTGGAAACCTGTGATCGCGGCGGTGAATGGCCTGTGTCTCGGCGGCGGCATGGAGATACTCGCGGCGTGCGATCTTGCAGTGGCGTCGGATCATGCGCAGTTCGGCTTGCCGGAAGCGCGTGTCGGTCTTGCCGCGTTGGGAGGCGGTCTTTTGCAGCGTCTTCCCAGGCAAATAAACATGAAGGACGCAATGGCGCTCGTGCTGACCGGCAAGCGCATTGCCGCCGACGAAGCCCGGCGTATTGGTCTGATCAACGAGGTTGTTCCCGCGACGGAGTTGATGACGCGTGCGCGATCGCTGGCACAGGACATTCTCGAATGCGCGCCACTTGCAATCCAGGCCTCGAAACAGGTCATGCTAATGAGCCTTGCGCAAGCGAATCTCGCCTCGACGATGCGCGAAGACTATCCACTCGCGCAACGCATGCTCGCCAGCGACGACGCCCGCGAAGGACCGAAGGCATTCGCGGAGAAGCGCCCGCCCAAGTGGACGGGGCATTGAGCGTTTTTGATCGGGCCTGACGCGCATCCGCCCACGCGCGGCGCAAAAACGCCGCGCTTTCTCGCATCGATTCCACCGGCTCGCCCTTAATTCCGCACTCACTGCTTAGCATGCCTTGATATCCGGCAGTCTTCAGGTAACCGAAGAACGTCGGATAGTCGTACGCACCCGTTCCCGGATTGAGTCGCCCTGTATCGGCCAGATGGACGTGCGCGAGCCACGTGGCATGCTCGCTGACTTCTTGAAGCGGTTCCGCTTCCTCATCCATATGATAAAAATCCGCGAGCGCTCGTACTTCGCGGCGATTCAAGGTCTTCGCCAGACGCGCTGCGTCCGCCACACTATTGACGAGGTTCGCCTCTTTCCGGTTGAGCGGTTCGATGACGAGCGTGGTGCCGCTGTCGCGCAGCGCGTCTGCGCACCATTCCAGCACGCGCAGAAAATCGTCTTCGGTTTGGCCTTGTGACCAGCCATCGGGAATGTTACGCGTCCAGCCGCTGCCGAGCACGACGATGCGCGCCTGCGCCAGCGCCAGTAGCTGCACAGCACGATCAAAATACGCGCGATTGCGTGCCTCATCCTTGTCCGGACCCACGATCCGGAAGTCATGCGGAAACAGATAGCTGAATGCAAGCGCAGGCAAGGGCCGTTCTTTTATGAGCGATTGCGCGTGTGCAAACGAGGCATCGTTTTCTATACCGAGCGGCACGAGTTGAGCTTCGATGTAGTCGAGGCCGGCTTGCTGCATGAGCGGTGCCTGATGCAGTTGCCCGCACCAGCCGAACAGAGGAAGATTAAGCATCGGAATCCTTAGGAATAAAAGAATCAATATTTCAGCTTTGCAAGCGAACGCAAGATGTCTGCAGTTGTGCTTGGAAAGCCGAAGAATTCGAGGTAAGCCGGAATCTGTTCGAACAACATATCCGAGCCGACCTGAAAGCGGCAGCCGCGCGCTTGAACCGCCTTGAGAAACGCGGTCATTTCCGTTTTCATCACCACTTCACCGACAAAGGTATCCGGCGAGATACGTTCGACATCGACGGGAAGCGGATCGCCTTCATTCATGCCCATCGGCGTGGCGTTGACGACGAGATCGTAACCGGCCGGGTCGTTGCTGCCGGTGCTCAATTCGAGCTTCGGATAATGCGCGGCAATACGGTCGCGCAAGCCTTGTGCGGATTCGGCGCGCGCATCGTAAAGAGCAAGCAATGCAATTCCCGCCGCCGCCAGCGATGCCGCGATCGCCGAGCCCACGCCGCCTGTGCCAACCACCAGCACGCGCGCGCCTTCGAGCTTGCAGCCTTTGAGCCGCACGCCGCGCACGAAGCCTTCGCCATCGAACATATCGCCGACCAGGCGGCCGTCGGCATCGCGGCGCACGGCGTTGCATGATCCGGCGATCTTCACGGCGGGCGTGACTGCATCGACCAAACCGGCAGTGGTGACTTTGTGCGGCATGGTGATCAACGCGCCGCGAACATTGTCGAGCGTGAATACGGACTTGAGAAATGCCGGAAAAGGATCGGCCTGACAACTCATCGGAACCACGACTGTATCCACGCCAGCATGCTCGAAGTAGGGGTTGTAGATCATCGGCGACTTGAACGAATGCGTTGGAAAACCGATGTGAGCGATGATGGCGGTATGGCCGGTGATCATGCAGAACTCCTGAGGAAAGCAAAGAGTGCGGGCACGCTTGAGGTGCGTGCCCGCCGATATAAAATGAAATATCAGGCTTGCATCGATGCTTTGGCAAGCCTCGCTTCGTCCAACGATTCATCGCGCAGCGCTTCATACTGTTCTTTCGAAATCGGCACCGCGTCTTTCTTGCCGAGATCGTTCAGGCGGACACGATATGTTTCTCGCGCACTCAATGCCGCCAGCGCGGAAATGATCGTTGTGGCGAGTGTGATCGAGCCGATAATCATCGGCACATTATTCGATCCGGGCGGTGCCACGGCGGCGAACAAAGCAGGAAGCAGCGCCGTGATGGTGGTACCGATGTTCTGCGCAATCGCCATTGCGGACACGCGAAAGCGGGTCGGGAAAAGCTCCGGATAATAGCCGGGGAAAATGGCGTTATAGCCTTGATACACCACGCCCCACATCAGAATCGACATGACAAAGGCGACCGGCAGATTGTGGATGCTGATCGCATACAGATAAGCGAAAGAGAGTAGTCCAGATGAAAGTACACCGAAGATCATCGGCGTGCGCCGCCCGATGCGATCCGATAAATTGCCGACATACGGAATGACGATCACCGCGACGATATTGCCGACCACCGGAATCCACAGATACACGCTGGCGTGGAAGTTGATGCCGTACGAAGGCTGCACCGCATACGCTGCGCCGAAGACCGTGGTAACCACAGGAATGACGTTCATGAACGCCATGCAGACGACGCGGAGCATATCGGGCCAACTGAATTTGAATGCTTCGAGAATCGGCGCGCGCGCGACCTGGCCGCTTGCGTCTTCATTGGCGAACGCGGTGGTTTCGTCCACTTCGCGCCGAATGATGAAGCCCGCCAGCAACACGCCCGCGCTCAGCAGAAACGGCACGCGCCAGCCCCATGAAACAAAGGCGTCTTCCGGCATGTAATACGCGAGCGGCAGGAAGACGGCGGCGGCGAGAAGCTGTCCGGCCTGCACGCCTTGTAGCGTGAAGCTCGCATAGTATCCGCGTCGGCCGAAAGGGGCTTGCTCCATGATCATTGAACTCGCGCCGGATATTTCGCCCGCAACAGCGAAGCCTTGAATCAGGCGCAAAATCACGAGCAGCGCGGGCGCCAGCATGCCGACCGAATGGTAGGTGGGAAGCAGGCCGACAGCCATCGTCGAGAAGCCCATCAGGAACATACAAATCAGGAGTACGGTCTTTCTGCCGTGCGTGTCGCCCCAGTGACCGAGCAAGAACGCGCCGATCGGTCGTGCCACGTAGCCCACGCCGTATGTCGCCAGCGACGCGACAATCGCGATTTTCGGATCGCCCTTGGGAAAGAAGATCTGAGGAAAGATCAGCGCTGCGGCCTGAGCGTAGATAAAGAAGTCGTAGTATTCGAGCGCGGAGCCGATCCATCCGCTCGCACGGGCTTTTCGTGCTTGTTTGCGGGCTTTTTCATCCATACTCCCGTCGCTCTTGCCGGCCTGAGGCGGCAATCCTTTTTCCATGAACGTCTCCTGATTTTGAATTGACCGG
>NZ_JAQFVG010000074.1 GCF_029439455.1 Caballeronia sp. BR00000012568055
CCGCTCGCTCAAGACCGCCGACTCATCCACGGCTGCACCGACAGTTCGTCTTCGAGGATGGCGGAGGCGCAATCTTCCCAGCTATCCGCAGCCTCCCACGCGTCAACCCAGCTAGGCATAGCCGTTATTCCTGTCGCCGCGGATACCTGCAGGAAAAACGAAAACCTGAAAGCCCCTCGATTGATCTTCTCCTCTACTGACTCGATCGATTCAATAACGCCCCCCCTGCAAGCTCATGGACCGATCTGAAGTAACCTGTCCCCCGACGCATCAGCAGAACTCGCGTCGCGCGCGACACTAGGCCAGCCCACATTGCGGCTACATCGCTAGGTTGCTCATCTTCCATCCGCACTATCCTCTTATGGCGCGGCCCTGGATCCAAGAGGCCGCTTATAGCGGGTCACAGCAAGCACCGCTGCGAGACTCTTCCTTGCGGCTGACCAACCTTGTCGTCGTTCGTCACATCGCTGATCGCCTTCTCTCGCTCGTCTTTTTTTCGGCATTGTTCGACGTCCATCTTTCGATGGGTTTCCTGTCGTGGCCTGCAGGACGAGCACACGACAGCCAGACACGCGACGTCAACCGGTTGTCCGACAGAACCGTGCATGTCAACACAGCTTTCCACGTAGGTCAGATGGAACTGCGTCATGTCGATAGGGAATCCACATTTAGAACAAGGCTCTATCGGGCCAAGGTCTGGGTGACGGATCGGTACTCCCTCTCGCGCCATCACCTCCTCGCGGCGAAGGTCTGCACAAAGTTGAGAGCAATAACACTCTAGTCCCCAACTGTCCTCAATTTCCGCTTCGGGGATGCCGTCTGAAAAGTGAACTCGCTCCCACTCTCGAGCAATTTCGAACACTCGCCCGCTGAAGATTCGATCGCACGTGAAGCATTGATAGCTGTCACTGTCCAAGGTTTCCATGACTTGCTCCAGTTGCCACTGACCCGTATGACGATCGCGTTCAATCGTGCTGTGTTGGGAATAGCCGTATCCGCATACGCGGCTCGACGGACAATGCCCGCTCGCCTCACTGAAATTCGCCAAGCGATCTGTGCGCGATTCACAGCAAGTCTCTACAGGGAAAATTCTAGCCCTTGGTGCAGATGGCAGCAAACGATAAGAAGCCTTTGATCCCTGCCCAGGGCAGATTCCGGGGCCGGGTTCGCACGGTGCTGAATAAAACTTCGGTTCGCCTTTTCTTTAAAGCCCCATCCCACCGATAGAAAGGTTGATAATATCGATTTGTACGGAATACTGAAAGTACCATTTACATGTTTCGATTCAACCAAGATAGAATCCTACTGATTGCCGAATAAGCTTGTAAGCAAAATCGATGCTCTTTCCCTCTACTCACTCCCACATCGATATTTGCCAAACCGTAAAAAATGACCTTAAGCGCAAAAGAAGAATAACTTTCGCCGTATGGACGCGAAAGGATGACAAGACTACTATCCGCTCATTGAGACGAACCGACAGGCGACGGTGTTGTATCTTAGGTGCGTGGCGACTCCGTTTCTCGCTTGTCGGCACGCCACTACGGTCACATTTCAACGTGTTCATTGACTTGGAAATCACGGCACGAAAGCAACACATATCGCTACGCCGTTGCGCGACCCAATATCCGCATGTTGGCCGATTCGCACTGGATCGAAGCGCAATCGCAGCGGCGGGCCCGCAAACTTGAAGGCTGGATCTCCGAATGCCGCAACCTCGTCGCATTAGAACTCGGTGCAGGTCACGCGATTCCTACGGTGGACAAGTTCGGCGAACACTATGCCCGCCGTCTGACCCGCGTTAATCCGCGCGACTTCAAAGTTCCTCAAGGTCGGCGCGTAGGCGTCGCCGACACGGCACTTCATTTCTTGGAACGGGTGGATCAATTTCTCGACGGACAGCCCGACAGGCGAGCTACCTGATGTCAGAACGGCGCCCGAACCCGCTATCGCAAAAAAGCATGATCCGTCCCATCGAACGGTAGACGCCTTCTGCTTGTACGGTCGACACCTCTTGCGCACGTCGATCGACGTTGATACGTTGGACGGATCCTTCGCGCCGAGGTGTCCACATGAGCCTAAAGCCTTTTCCCGTCGACTTTCCGAGGACCTCCTCGCAGGGCGCGATTTCCGGGGCGCAGCCCAAGCTTCTGCTGCGAAAGGTCGGTGACACGTACCAAGCGGGACCGACCGATGATGAGGTGTATGAGAGGTTCATCGTATGTGATGACCTCGCGGAGCAACTGGCAGCGTATGCGTCCCGAAAGATGACGGCGAACGCGTGGTCCCTGGAGACGGCGATGGCTAAGGTCGAGGCAGGAGTGTTCAAAAAGGTCCACAGCGGAATTTGGGACTTTTCGACCGCCGAGGTAGCCTGGACGATCGAGCGTATGCGCCAGATTTTGACGGATGCTACCGCGGCCCAAATACGTAAAAGTGGGTTCAAGTGAACGAACAATTACCACTGACAGAGCGCCTGCTCCGAAAGTCGGACACGCCTTCTGAAGACCTCAGTCGCAGTTGGCACCTCAAAATGTCTCCGCTCTGCAAGAACGTTATCTCCGGCCACATGACGGGGAAATGGTGCATCTTTGTTCCCCGAGCGGAAGTCGATGCAGCGTGGGACAAAATCAAAGACGCCCTCGAGCACAATCAACTGCTGTGTGCCAAGGTTTCGACCGCGCTACGAAGCATGGCGCACGGGAGCATTCACGTCATCTGCGTGTACACCGATAATTGGGCCAACGTGCAAGATCTTATGCACACACGCGACGTCTTGCGAACGTTGGGCTTCACAGAGGAACTTGGCTACAAGCGCGACGTTGACACTCGGAACGGCCGCACCGGTCCCGATGAGTGGTATTTGCGCGTCTAGGCCAACAAGCTTCGAGGAGGGGTGCGCAAAGGTCCGCAGTGGAATATGGGACTTTTCATCGGCGGAGGTACCTGGACGATCGAGCGTGTCCGTCAAATCTTGACGGATGCCATGGCGGACCAAACACGTGTCGGGCCGGATTCAAGCATCCCGACACAAGATCGAGACGCCCCCCGGCGACGAATGAGGGCCCTCCCGCTTGTCTTGCCCTCGCCAATGCTTTTTGTGAACAGGCACGCAAGTGATGTCGCGAGGCAGCAACGCCACCATGATGCTTGCGATGCTGACGTCTTAGTCCACGTCGACCGGAACATCATATCGATGGTTCAGGTATTCCTCCCAGCGCCGAGTCAAGAGCACTCTAAAAAACTGCGTCGAAGTGGTACCGTCCAGATGTCGTATATCTCGCCGCCCTCCTCGTCGTATTGCCAATTTCCG
>NZ_JAQFVG010000075.1 GCF_029439455.1 Caballeronia sp. BR00000012568055
GTATCCTTGCTCATGGTGGATGGTTTTGTTGTTCGCTGGTTTCCGACTTCGACAATCAGATTCTCAGCTGAAACCACCACCGCCTTCAATTTCCCGCCTCAACTCCCCCGTACACCACTTCCGACTTTAGCTCTCAACGGGCTGAGCGTACAGCTTGCCAAAGTCGCGACGACTGGAAGCTACAGCGATTTGAAAGACAAGCCCGCGATACAACCACCCTTGGGCTTTACGCCAGTCCAGCAAGGCGGCGGCAAGAATCAAGCGACAAACAAAGTCTACGTAGGGCGGAAGACCAACTCACTTGGGGTAACGGTCGATACCACGGATTTGGGCGATGTCGTGTTCGCCGGATCACTTGCGACGGTGGCAAAGACAGGCCAATACAGTGACCTCCTAAGCAAACCTGATTTAAGCATCTATGCGACAAACGCGCGGCTCGACGTTGATAACGCCAATCTAGCCGCGTCGGTTAATTCGAAGCAACCCGGCGGGAACTACGTTAAAGGTAACGATAGCCATGCGTACGCGTTCTGGTGGGATAACACGCGTATTCAGACCAGCGTCGACTCAAGTGTTCAAGGCGCAATCTATCTTGATGGATGGTACAAGCCGATGACGCTTTACGGACTCGGTTCTTACTCTCAAGCGGTTATCAGCAGCAATCCGGGCAACGTGATTGCGATAGGTGGATATCCGGGGTCGTGGCAATGTATGGGGCCAGGACTTGGCGGTGGTGGAAATGACCACCTATTTGTACGCGTGGCTTAAGCGAGGGGCTAGTTCCATGAACTACAGCGAGGTTACGAAAGCGATGTACGGGAATCCTGAGAAAAGCGAAATCCGCTGTGAAATACTGTTCGAAGGCTTCGACAAACCGATAGCGTTTAATGCTATGGCGTCAGACCCAATGGCTCACGGACAGGAGATTTTCAAGCGTCTTATTGCAGGCGAGTTTGGCGAGATTGCGGACTACGCGCCGCCTGGCGAGGTTTAAAGCCGTGGATCGATACTGGAAATCAAGCGGCGTGACCGCTGCGCCCGTTGTACCTTCGTCAAATGCCGGGGGCTTTCCCGCTGACGGCAATCCTTCCGTGGGCATCGCCGGCACGGTGCCAGGTGCATGGTGGTACTACGCCATTACGGAAGAACTTCGCAATGCGATTATCAAACTCGGCGGCGTGCCGGACTGGACGAAGATTGACCAGCTTGGAGCGGCGATATCCGCTTCGATCACGACCGCAATTAATAGCGTTACGTCTGAACTCGCGAAAGTGGCCTACACGGGCAGTTATACCGACCTGTCGAACAAACCGACCATTCCGCCCGCGTATGCACTCGCGCCCGCGACCACAACGACGCTTGGCGGAATCGTCGCCGGGCCCGGAACAAGTATTGCCGCCGATGGCACGCTAACCGCAATTGGAAAGGTTAAGACCGTCAACACGAACGCGCCGGATTCGCAGGGCAATGTGTCGGCACTCATTCAGGACGCGAAAGGTATCGTTCCGGGCACGTCGGCTTCGATGATCCAATTTCAAGGCGGCACGGGTAATCCGTTGATGCGTGTTATCCAGTGCCACGGCATCGGCACCTATACGGATTGGAATGGCCAGATGATCGAGATTGACACCGTACCCGCGACGGATAGCAGTCTCGGCACCGTGATTGCAGGCGCGGGCCTTTCGGTTGCCGCAGATGGGACGCTAGCCGCGAAAGATACGGCAATCGTCAATCTCACGGGCGGCGCAAGCGTGGCGCTCGACCTCAAACCGATTGCACAAGGCGCACCCGAAATTCTGTTTAATCTCGCCATTGGCAACGGCGTAACAACGGCAGTTAGCATCGCAAACGCGCCCATAACGGGCACGCTCGCGCAATTCGTTTTGCAGGTGACGAACGGGGCAGGCTCGGCGATTACGTGGCCCTATAACATGCTATGGCCGCAAGGCTTCGCGCCTTCGCTCTCTGGCGTCGCGGGCAAACTCGATACGTTCGTGATATTCACGCAGAACGGCGGCGCAACCTATAACGCCTTCGTAGCCGGACAGAATCAATGAGCCGACTTGCAAGACGGTTGCTCATGGTGACGACGCCGCCCTGGTTCGGCATCCTCGACCGCCTAACGACGCGCGCGGCCGGTGCATGGAGTTTGCGCCGTCTGACGGGCAGCTATCCGGGGCCGTGCCTGAATGTGCGACGCGGCACCGACAACGCCACGCAGGATATCGGCTTTACGCCAGCGGGCGATCTGAACGTGGCCGCGCTGCTTGGCTTTGTCGGCGGCGGAAATGGCTTTGTCACGGCATGGTACGACCAGATGCCAGGCGCTTCGCATTTGTGGCAGTCAACGGTCGACCGGCAACCGCAGATTGTCGTGGCTGGGCAATTCGTCGGCTATCCGACCTGGCCCGGCCGATGCGCCGTAATGACGAATGGCGGCGCGGCCAACACACCCGGTAAGGACGGTTCATTTATTCAAAGCAACACGCCCGCACCTGCGCTCAGTTATACGCAACCCTTCGCCCGTTCCTCGGTGCTTGCGTTTCCTTGGGGACTGTCGCCGCAAAACGGCAATCCTATCGTTCTCAATTGCCATACGTTGGCGTACCCGGAGTTGTATCAGACGTCGGCGAACACGCTGGATATGTGGGTTTATAACGTCACGGGTGGCGGTGGCGCAGGCTTTACGGCCGTATCGGGAATCAATGCAGGAACGACCGGCGTACTGCTGGAAACTTTCAATCTCGCCGGTAGTTCGGCCGTCTTTAACGGTGCCGTAAGAGCGGGTGGCGTTGGTGACGGTGCATCCAATATGATGAGCGTAGGGGCCAACGTCAACGGTTCGGCCCGCTGCACGCGCGCGCTCTATGGCGAAGCAATCAGCTTCGCGCAGGCGCTCCCCTTCACCGATGCGCAAGCGCTCGCGATTAATCAATGCGGCTACTGGCAAACGCCTAATCCGTATCGTAGTGTCATGCTCGAAGACGGGCCTTATGCGTACTGGCCGTTGAGTGAAACTAGCGGCACCGTTGCCGCCGATTTATCGGGCAACGGCCGTAACGGCACCTATCAGGCCGGGGCGCAACTTGGCGCGGGCCGGTTAATGCAGTGCATGGACGGTGCCTATCTGGCGTTGTCGGGCGTGTCTAATTCGAATGTGGACGTGAGCGCGGCGGCGCAGTTTTGCGCGGGCTCCGCATGGTCGGCCGAATGTTGGGCGAACGTCGCGGCGTACACGACTTCGGGCGCGGACGGTTCGCACGGTACACCGTGGGGAAAGAACACGGGGGCGCGCTTCCTCGGTAACTCGACCTGGAACGGCGGCGGCGGTTCCGCCTCTGGAATAGATTGGGGCATCGAAGCCTGGGCCGGGAACAATCCCGCCTATAACGTCATTCTCTGGCCCGCAAGCTATCAAAACGTACAAACCGCCGCGAACGCTGCGCCCCCGCCAGGCACCGCCAATCATTACGTTGTGACCTATAGCAACGGGACATATTGCCTTTATCTCAACGGTGTTGCGATAAAGTCCCAAGCCAGCGGCAAGATAACGATACAGGCGGGATTGCAGATCGGCACGACGGGCTGGACGTGCGGCGCGTTTGCGGGTGTGATTGGCGAAATGGCGCTCTACGCAAGCGCACTCACGGCGCGGCAAGTAGCGACGCACTACGCGGCGGGTATCGTCGCGCAAACCGGCTTGCTCGATGCACTCACGACAGTGATTGCGGGCGCGTGGAGCCTTCGCCGTCTGCGTGGCGGGTACGGTGGCCCGTGTATCCGCCTGCGGCGCGATAGTGACGGTGCAGCGCTAGATATTGGCTTTACACCAACTGGCGACCTCGATATCGCCGCGCTGCTCGCGTTTGTCGGAACGGCAAACGGATTCGTCACGGCGTGGTACGACCAGACCGGCAACGGCCTAAATATGGTTCAGGTGAACACCGACCGGCAACCGCTCATTGTCGGTAGCGGGGCACTCAACACGATTGCAAACGGATCTGGAAGGCCCGGCATTCTCTCGAAAGGCACCGCCAGCACGATCCAGGAATTGCTCGCCTATAACAGCGCTTTGAACATCGACCAGCCATTTACACGCGCGAGCGTTAGCAGTATTCCGCCCGGTTCGGCGACGGGCGGCTTCTGCATCATGGCCGGGAGTGTGAATTTCTCGGTTATCGGCCTGAACGTCGTCAACCTCAATTATCAAATGTACGACTACACCAAGGGCTTAACCGCCGCTACGGCCGCGAAGGCCGGAAGTGCCAACCGCGTGACGGAGAATTACAACGGCGGCGCAAGTAGCATCATCGTTAATGGTGTGGTGACAAGTGGCGCGATGGGAACAGACGGCGCGGCACTGATCGCGGCAGGCGTTTTAACCTCGCTCGATGGCGCGGCGGCCGTGTTCGGCGAAGTGCTTCAGTTCGGCGCGCTGCTTTCGAGCGCGGACCAGACCACGCTTGCGGCCAGTCAAAAAGCCTATTGGGGCACGTCGTAAGCGTTACCCGCGAGGCGAATCATGCGAAGGTTAACGCGCGCCATTGCGGCGCTTTGCTGCGCGCTCGGTGCGTGTACGTTCGTGAACATCGAAGGCGATCACAACAGCGTAAGCGACACGGGCGGTCACGGCGGCGGCGTGACCTTGCCGCAGAGCCAGCCCACGATTACCGACCAGTTGCAACGCCTGCACAATGCGACCCAGGGGCAGTAATGAACACGCCACCCGTACCCGATCCGTTCGCGACCATCGCGCCGCGCCTCGATAGCCCCGCCGCGACGTTTTACGCCGTCACGCCTAGCGATTCTGCGAACCTTCCTACGCGCCCGCGTGCGCTGCGCGTTGGCGTTTCGGGCGACTTAACCGTATCCGGGGCCGATGGTATCGCCGTGCTATTCAAGAATTGCTATGCGGGCGAAATCCTCGATATTCGGCCGATGGCGGTTAAGGCAAGCGGGACAACCGCGTTGAATATCGTCGCGCTTCTATGATCGGCCTAGGGCTTTCGATCGCGCGAAGGCGCGGCCGTGGCGTTGCGGTAATGCCCGCCCCATCGCTCGCACTCGATTTCATCGCGAATCCTTCGATTCCGCCAGGCTTCACCTTCTCGCGCGCAACGGGGGCAACGTACTTCGATGTAACGCCCCTCATGCAGCAGGTAGGCATCGACGTTGCCCGCTTCGAGCATGATCCGGCTAACGGAGCCGCGCGTGGGCTTTTCATGGAGTCGGCACGAACGAACGTCATTACGGATTCCGACGCGCCGGAAAAGTGGGCTCCGTATGGCATACGCGTTAGCACAGATGCGACGCGCGCGTCGGATGGAAAGACGCTAGCCCGTAAGATCACCGAAGACACGTCAAGCGGCGTACATGCCCTGTCGCAACCGCATAGCATCACGGCAACGAACGCAACCTATAGCCTATGGTTTCGACTTAAAGCCGCCGAACGTTCAATTGCGCAAGTCATGCTCACGGACAGCGGCAGCGTGGATAACTGCTGCGCAAACTTTGATCTGATCGCGTGCAAAGTCGAAACGACATATAAGGGCATTGGCGCATGGAGACTGAGCGCGGCGTCGTGCATACCGATGGCGAACGGCTGGGCCGAATGCCGCATTTCAGGCTATGTCACCAACGCCACGACGTTACGCGCGAATCTCTACGCAATGCAGGCGGACCAGCTCGAACACAAGTACCAAGGCGACGGCGTATCAGGCTTCTACTTCGGCGGTGCGCAGATGGAACCGGGCCTAAGCTCTAGCTACATACCTACGACCACGGCGGCCGTTCCGCGCTATTCGGATTTTCTGTCTACTTCTGACTTGTCCTGGCTCAATCCCACGGTAGGAACGTTGCTAATCGACGGCGCATTCAATGGCGTTCTTGGAGGTGGAATGTTTGCGTTCTCGCTCGATGATGGAACAAACAACGGTATCGGCATTTACAAAGCGCTCGGAACAGGCAACGTGAATGCCTATTCGAGTAGTACCACTGGCACGCCGCTAGGTGTCGTTCTCGCGGACGGCCAGCGCTTTCGATCGGCGATTACGTGGAATAACGCAGGGGCATCGGCGAGCGCGTCTATCAATGGACGCGCGGCACTTCCAATCGTCGGTGCAAATCCCGTCACGCCCACGGAACTCTGCATAGGATCGGCACGCAATCATCAATTCAGTTCGAACGTTTGCGCTCGCTCGCTCACCTACTGGCCTGAACGAATAGCCGACGCCGATCTGACGGCGCTTACTGTCGTGACGTGAATCAAGTCCGCCCGCACGGGCATAACTGGGAGCATGAAATGAGAGTGCGAATTTCGAACGAAGGTGAACACCCTGTACGCGTAATTGTCGATCACGACAACGCGAACGACGCGACGCTCGAAGCGGAAGCCGAAGAAGTGTACGACGCGGCGCAGGGCATCGTTGGACTGCGCGAGTTGGACGCGGGCACCGATCCAAGCGACGAACCGGCCGACACGGGTAGCACGACGTGACCGAAGGCTCGCGTTACGTCGATTCGTCGTAGCGTCGCGCGAGCGTTGCACATTAAACCTTCCTCTCAATGCGCAATACCCGCATCGTTCCACTGTGGCCCGTGTGGTGCAGGGCCAGCCATAGCGCGACCTCATACACACGCGCGTTATCCCGTTCGGCTATTTGACTGATCGCGCGCGTACATGCGCGGCGCTCGCCTGGCACGTCCGGGCGCAACAGACATTCGCCGGGTTTCAAGCCCCACAACTGCGCGGCAAGCGAACCCGCTGTCAATGCGGAACGTCCGGCCGGGCGTCCGCGGCGTGCCTTTGTAGCGTCAGTACGCTGTGGTGTCTTGCTGCTGTTGCCTTCCTCCTCTCGTCCGCGTTTTCGTCGGCTACTTTCGCATTGGACAACGGGAATCAAGGCGGTGCGGGCAATGGTGTCATCTGCACACACGAAATCCTCCTCGGCTCGGTGCAGCAAGACGCTACACCGCATGGCAAGATATAACTGTATATCCATACAGTATTTTCGTGAAGTGTAGATTTCGGCGCGATCAGTCGCTGTGCGAGCGTGCCCACATTCAGCTGAAATCAATCGGCGGACGATGCTGCGAGGGCGTGGGGCTTGCGCAGGAGGAATCCCTTGCGACAAAGAAAAACAAAAAACCCGCACGCGGCGGGTTTTAAGTTTGCGCAAGTCCGCATAAAATCTGCGGCGGTTGTCCTGAGAATGTCCTAACGGCAAAATCGAGACAATCGCGACGGACACGGAAAACCGGCTAGAAGCCTTGCTGTATTTGGTTGCGGGGGTAGGATTTGAACCTACGACCTTCGGGTTATGAGCCCGACGAGCTGCCAGACTGCTCCACCCCGCGTCCGTCGAAGAAAAGATTATAAGGGATGAGCCTACCCGAGCGCAATGCCTTGTTTGCAATTCGATGCGTCGTATGGTCCCTATCACACGACTGAGACCCGAGTAGGCCATGACACGCGTGGCATAATCGATCGGTCATCAAAGTCATAGCGCGGCATGCACACACTGCGTCGAAGCATAGTCAGAAAGTTGGGTGGGTTCGCGGCGCTCTGCGCGATCCTGCTGCTTTCATGCGTGCCGCTCGCTTCGCAGTCGTTTGCGCATGAGGGCTTTATTGCGCCGATATGTGCGTCGGGTCCGCAGCAACATCATGCATCGAAGAACGATGCGCTCACGCATTTGAATGCCTGCGCGTATTGTGACTTCGTCGCCCACGCGCCGACACCGCCCGTCGTTCCGCGCGCTGATGCCAACGTCACTGCATCAAGCGAATCGTTCGACAAAGCCATCAGCATCGATGTACCGTGCTCCGTTACGCGCACGCATGCACAGTCACGCGCCCCGCCCGCCTTCGCCTGATCCACGTCGCGCAATTCATTCAGCAACATCGCTCGCGGATCGATTCCTCGAGCGCACCATCACACATCATGAACACGAAATCCGTATGGCGCGGCGCGTTGGCCGCTGCGCTTGTCGTTGCATCGCACGCTGCGTTCGCGCATGCGATCCCTAAGATTCAGCAGCCGGGTCCGGGCGCGACCGTCAGTGCACCGAACGAAGTATCGATCGAATTCGGCGAGGCGCTGGAGCCGACGTTCAGTTCGCTGATCGTCACGACGCAAAGCGGCACGCAAGTCAGCAAAGAGAAATCGAGCGTCGATAGCAACGACAAGAAGCATATGAGCGTGCCGCTCGGCCATCTCGATCCGGGCGTCTACACGGTGCAATGGAAAGCGTTCGCCGCCGATGGCCATCGCACGCAAGGTCACTACAACTTCACGGTCAAGTGAGGGATCACATGAAAAAAATCTCCGTCCTTATCGGCGCGCTTTTGTGCGCATCCGCAGCGCAGGCCGCCACGCTCGAAGCGCACGATTGCTGGGTCCGCGCGATGCCGACAACCCTGCCTTCATCCGGCTACTTCACGCTGTCGAACAACGGCGACAAACCCGCCACGCTCACCGCGGCCGAAACGCCCGCCTTCGGCATGACGATGATGCACAAGTCCGACACGAAGAACGGCACCGCCACCATGTCGATGGTCGATTCCGTCGATGTCCCCGCACACGGCACGCTGCAGTTCGCGCCGAAGGGCTACCACCTGATGCTGGAGCAAGCGCCGAAGCCGCTGCAAGTCGGCTCGACGATTCCGCTCAAGCTCACCTTCTCCGACAAGACCACGCTCGATGTGACGTGCGCGGTGAAATCGGCATCGACGGTCGGCAAGTAAGCTCAAGCCAGTAATAAAAAAACGCGCCGGATTTGCAAGAATCCGGCGCGTTTTCTTTTCAGCTCAAGCAAATCAAGGCTTGTTGAACATATCCATGATCTGCTTGCGTTCGTCGGTGGTGATCTGCGGCACCGGCGGCGCCTGCATGCCTGCCGGACCGACGCCGCCCGTGGTGGTGGCATCGCCTGCCATCGGATTGGTGTTGTCCATACCGATACTCGCGACGAAGCCCGCGCCCGGCGTCTTGTCCGCATAGAACAACTCGCCATCGACCGTGGTGATGCCATCGGGCTGCGGCATCTGCTGCTGCGGAATGCCGCGCAGCGCGCGTCCCATGTACTCGACCCAGATCGGCAACGCGAGTTGCGCGCCGAACTCACGGCTGCCGAGCGTCTTCGGCTGGTCGTAACCCATCCACGCCACCGCGACCAGTTGATGCTGATAGCCCGCGAACCAGCCGTCCTTGGCGTCGTTGGTCGTGCCGGTCTTGCCTTGCAGGTCGTCGCGCTTGAGCACGTTGGTGCCCGAACCCGTGCCCTTCGTCGCCACCGTGTGCAGCAGGCTGTTCATGATGTACGCGTTGCGTGGCTCCAGCGTCTGCGGCGCATTCTTCGCGGCCGTCAACGGATCGGCACGTGAAATCACCGCGCCGCGCGCATCGTCCACTTCGCCGATCAGATACGGATTGATGCGGTAGCCCCCGTTAGCAAACACCGAATATGCGCCGCTCAGTTGCAGCGGCGTGACCAGCCCCGCGCCGAGCGCGAGCGGCAGATACGGCGGCGTCTTGTCCTTATCGAAGCCAAAGTTCTTCGTCACGAAGTCCTGCGCGTACGTCGTGCCGATATACGACAGAATGCGGATCGACACGAGGTTCTTCGACTTCTGCAAGCCGGTGCGCATCGACATCGGGCCGTCGGGCTGATCGTCGTCCTTCGGTTCCCACGCGTCGCCGCCACCGGCTGCGGGGAAGTACAAAGGCGCATCGTTGATGATGGTCGCCGGTCCCAGACCCTTGTCGAGCGATGCCGAATAGATGAACGGCTTGAAGCTCGAACCCGGCTGACGCCACGCCTGCGTGATGTGGTTGAACTTGTTCTTGTTGAAGTCGAAGCCACCGACGAGCGCACGGATCGCGCCGTCCTGCGGGACCATCGACACGAGCGCGCCTTCA
Source organism: Caballeronia sp. BR00000012568055 (assembly GCF_029439455.1). Classification (GTDB taxonomy): domain Bacteria; phylum Pseudomonadota; class Gammaproteobacteria; order Burkholderiales; family Burkholderiaceae; genus Caballeronia. The sequence continues at coordinate 9,920 of NZ_JAQFVG010000075.1, forward strand.
ACCTGCGGCAATTGCGTGATCTGCCAATTGCCCTTATCGTCCTTCATCAAGCGGATGATGGAACCCGTCTTGATCGCCAGCGCCTTCGATGCGTTGTTGCGCAGCGCCGCCGCGACAAAACGCAGACCTTCGCCCGAGATGTTCGCCGTATCGCCACCGACGAATTGCGCGGTCACCTGCTTTGCGCTTGCGCCCGTCACGACCGCCGACACCAGTTCGCCGTTGTCCGGATGATCGACCAGCGCATCTTCGATGGCTTCGGCGCGATCGTCTGCATCGGCAGGCAAATTCACGTTGCCTTCCGGACCGCGATAGCCGTGACGACGCTCATAGTCCATCACGCCTTTGCGCACGGCTTTGTAGGCCGCGTCCTGATCGCCGGAATCGATCGTCGTGGTCACCGTCAGGCCGCGCGTGTACGTCTCTTCCTTGTACTGCGCGTACATCATCTGCCGCACCATTTCCGCAACGTATTCGGCATGCACGCCGTACTCGGTGCCCGAGGATTTGGTGTGGATCGGCTCGGCAATCGCCTGATCATATTGTTCGCGCGTGATGTAGCCGAGGTCCGTCATGCGTTTCAGGATGTACTCCTGCCGCACCTTCGCGCGCTTCGGATTCACCACCGGGTTATACGCCGATGGCGCTTTCGGCAGACCCGCAAGCATCGCGGCTTCGGCGAGCGTCACGTCTTTCAGATCCTTGCCGAAGTACACGCGCGCCGCAGCGCTGAAGCCGTACGCACGCTCGCCGAGATAGATCTGATTCATATACAGCTCGAGAATCTGATCCTTGGTCAGCGCACGTTCGATCTTGTACGCGAGCAACATCTCGTACACCTTCCGCGTGTACGTCTTCTCGCTCGACAGGAAGAAATTGCGCGCCACCTGCATCGTAATGGTCGATGCACCCTGCGATGCGCCGCCGTGCATCAAATCCGTCACGCCCGCACGCAGAATGCCGACGAAATCGACGCCGCCGTGATCGTAGAAGCGATAGTCCTCGATCGCGAGCACCGCTTTCTTCATCTGATCGGGGATGTCCTGAAAGCGCACGAGACTGCGGCGTTCTTCGCCGAATTCGCCGATCAGCACGTGATCAGCCGTGTAGACGCGCAACGGCACCTTCGGCCGATAGTCGATCAGCGCATTCAGCGACGGCAGATTCGGCTCCATGACCACCAGCGCGTAGCCGAGGATCAGCCCGCCGACCACCGCGCCAACCGCCGCGATGCCGGCGAACCAAAGCGCGATGCGCGCAAGCGGCGAACGGCGGCGGCCATCGTCGTCACGACGATCGTTGCGGTCGTTGCGGCGGCCACCGCCGCCACCACCACTGCCATTGCCGCCTGAGTGCTTGTTTGAGTCGTTCCAGCGGGGTTCGCGATCGTGTCGCGTGGAATTCGTAGAGTCTGGTCGTTTGATGATAGGCATGACTTGGATCGTTCGGCGCGACTGCGCGCGCTTTGCCGTACTTACCGCTTCGGTGCAATGTTTCACAGCCAAAACACAGGAAGCGCGGACGGGACTGGCGGATGAGCGGGCCGGTTTCGACCGAGCGTAACAGCGCATTTTAAAGAATTCGGGCGCACGCCTACAAAACACGCATGGCTTTTTTTGTAAGTAAATTGCGGTTCGCCCGGATGTGGGGCGCACGCAGCACTGTGCGCTTATGTGGGCTCATGTGCGTTTACCCACAGAAAGTGTTGAGAGCCTTGTGGACAACCGTATGAGAAAATAGCCAAGTCCTTGATCGCGCGCCATTTTCATCGGGCGCTCATGCTTTGACATGCGCGCTTCCCCGCACGCATCCCGGCATGAAATGGATATGATGGAAGCATGGATTGCAGGTTCCGCCGTTGCCGAGACAATCCAGCGGTAAGACTGTCGTACTCGTTTGATAAATTCGTATCGAGATTTGCAGCGTGGCCTTAGGTGTCCCACGTTTGCAATCGCCTTACTGTTTGCGAGCCGCTCATGACGACCAAACCCAGCGAACGCATCGTTGTATTCGTGACTCCGGCGCAGAAACTCGCCATCAGCAAGACGGCGGATGCGCTGGGCATCAGCGTGAGCGAACTCATGCGGCGCGCCGTACTCAACTTCACCGCCACCAGCGAGCAGATCAAGGCGGCCACCATTGTCGATCGTCTGCGTGCCCCCAAAGCGCCCGATGCACTCGATGTCGCGCTCAAAAGCGTCGCCGCCAAAGCGGCAGCACGCGAGGCGCGCGAAGCCGCGGCGCAGGCCACGCGTAACGCCAGCAAAACCGTCAGCCGCGATAACCCGGCATCATCCAAAGCCACCGATCAGGACGACGACGCCGAAGGCGCGGGCGAAGACGCATCGCTCACAGGCGGCGGGCGTTCGTGACCGGACGTGAGCGCGTATCCTCATTTTGTCATCACACTGCACCGTTACACTCCTTAACGTTGGTTAAGCCCCGGTTAAGTCGCGACGTGCTCTAATAAGCGGGGTAAACCCGGCGTCGCATCGAGCCGTTCTGACGCTTGCAATCCCGCACTGCGCGCCTCATGTTATGGCGCGCGCATGCTCGCCGCGGTCTTCCATCAAGGAGAAATACATGTCGCTTTTCGATTCCATCTCGCGCACGGTCAAAGGTCTGCTCAACGATGCAGCCGACACCATGCAGGACCCGTCACGCGACGCACGCCAGATCGTGCGCGAACTCGATGACAGCATCGGCCGAGCTGAGAACTCGCTGATCGAAATCGAGGCGCAGGTCGCCACGCAGCAAAGCAAGCGCGACGCCGCCGACGAGAAGGCCCGCAAATACGGCGAAGGCGCCAAGCGCGCCCTCACCTCCGGCGATGAAGGCCTCGCGCGCGAAGCCCTCGCCGCGCAAGCCAACGCCGAAACCGAACGCGATGCACTCGCAGGCGAATTGCAAACGCTGGTGCCTTCGGTCGAGCATCTGAAGCAGCAGATCACCGATATGCGTCAGCGTCGTAACGACCTGAACTCGCGCTCGAACATTCTTCAGGCCAAGCAACAGATCGCGCAGGCCAAAGATACGGCGGCAACGGCGCTGGGCGGTATCGGCGGGAAAAATCTTTCCGAGGACTTTCAGAAGCTGGAAGACAAGGTCCAATTGTCCAACGCGCGCTCGGATGCACGTTTGAATTCGGCGGATCAGAAGTCGGGCAAGGCGCTCGACGACAAGCTCGCCGCGCTCAATCGCGGTCCGTCGGTGGAAGATCGTCTTGAAGCGCTCAAGAAGCAGTTGAATACGCCCGCGCAGTAAGCTCGGGAAAGCAGGTAAGGCTGGAACTGTTCGTGCGACGCATCGCATGAATATTATTTGAAAGGAGACGGGCGCCGCGCGCGCCCGGCCCGGATCATGAAAAAGACTCTGACGGCTCTTGCGCTGGTTTTATCGCTCGCTTCGCCGCTCGCGTTCGCGGTGCCAACCGCGCAGCAGGTCGAACAGTCGATGACGCAAGGCAACTGGCAGCAAGCCGACGCCCAGTTGACCGAAGTCCTCGACGCGCATCCGAAGAACGCCCACGCGCATTATCTCTATGCGCAAGTGCTCGATCGCGAAGGCCGTTATAGCGACGCCCTCTCGCAATTGAATCAGGCGAAATCGATCGATCCTTCGCTGAGTTTTACCGATCCGACGCGTTTCGCCGAAACTTTCGCGCATATTCAATCGCATGCGCGCAGCGGCAGCAGCAACACCGCTCGCTCGTCTGCGACGACGACATCGAATCCCTTCAATCAAAGCAGTGAAATGGCGCCCGCGCCGCAGAAACACGGTCCGTCGATGGGCATGTGGGCCGGCTTGATCGTGCTGATCGGCGCGATTGCGCTGGTCTTGCGATGGGGTCTGCGCCGCGCCCGCGCCCGTGACGACGGTCAGGCCGACGACAATCGCCGCACCCAGATTAAGCGCGCCACGGAATTGCTTAACGACGTGCGCACGCTGAAGCTCGATGTACGGCTATCGACCGCGCCGGGACATGAAGCGCTGCTGAAGGAAGTGGAAGGCGCGGAGACGCGTCTGCGCGAAACGGTGGAATCGCTGTCGAATTCGAAGAATCCGGTACCGCCGTATGCCATCGAAGATTTGGAGAATCAAGTCGCAAGTCTGAAGGCGCGCGCCGAAGGCCGGCCCGATCCGAATGCGGCTCAGCCGACGCAAGGCGGTGAATCGGCTTATGCGCAGGAAGCGGAGCGTTGGGGACGCGGTCAGCAGCAGCCGTATCCGCAGCAAGGTCCGTATCCGCCGCAGCAAGGGCAGCAAGGACCGGTCATCATCCAGCAAGGCGGTGGCGGGTTCGGCGGCGGCATGGGCGGACTGCTTACCGGCGTGTTGCTCGGCGAAGCGATGTCGCATGGGCGCGATCGGGTGATCGAACGTGACGTGCCGGTAGAACGCCGCGACGATAACAACGGTGGTCTGGACTTCGGCAACAACAACGGCGGCGGCCTCGACTTCGGCAACGGATCGAACGATTGGAGCGACGGCGGCGGAGGCGGCGGTGGTCTCGACCTCGGCTCCAATAACGACGACAACTGGCGCGATACCTGAGCGATACGTAAATTGTCGCGAAAAGCCCTGCTAGTCAGGGCTTTTTTTCGTCCGCAAACAATTCACCCGCCGCCGCCCAGAAACTTCAGCAGCGCCCAAAGAAACTTGAAGAAGCCAACGATGAATTCCCAGATGCGCTCAAGCTGATCCCAACTCGCGACGCGCAGTACGCAATGCAGGATCATGCGGCCGGGACCGCGCGCGCGGGCGAGCGGCTGGGAGTGACGATAGAGACAAAGGGCATCGAATAAAAAGACCGGGCGGCCTGCGCCGCCCGATCGTTATCGCAAAAATCGCATGATACCCGTGCGACTTTACGTCTTGTCACTTTCCGGTTGGACGTCCTCGGTCAGCGCTTCTTCCAGCCGCTTGAAAATGCGCTGCGTCGCGCCCTTCGCCTGAAGCGCGAACAAGAGCAGCGAACGGCCCGTAACCTGATACACCTCGCCGGAACCAAACACCGGCAGTTCATCGCGGATCGGCGCGTTGGTGTCGATCAGACAGCTCCACTCATCGGGTCCGGGAATATCCGGCAGCGTGAAATCGACGACATCGTGGTACGAATTCACGACCATCAACAACGTTGCATCCGATGCCGGTTTGCGAATGCCCGTGGCCTGCGCGCGTCCGTCGAGCACGAGGCCGAAGCACAGCATGTTCGGATCGTCCCATTGCTCTTGCGTAAGCACGTCGCCGCTCGGGCTGAGCCATTTCACATCGGCCACTTGCAGGTCTTCGCGGAACTCGCCCGTGAGAAACCGTTGACGGCGAAGCACCGGCAGCGTGTGGCGCAGCGTCGTCAACTTCTGCACGAAGTCCTGCAAGGCGTGCCCTTCTTCGTCGATATCCCAGTTCACCCAACTGATATCGTCGTCCTGACAATAGGCGTTGTTGTTGCCGTTTTGCGTGCGGCCGAATTCGTCGCCGGCGAGAAGCATCGGCGTGCCTTGCGAGAACAGCAGCGTCGCCAGCATATTGCGCTTCTGGCGCTCGCGCAGTGCGCGGATTTCCGCATCGTCGGTCGGGCCTTCTGCGCCGCAGTTCCACGACTTGTTGTCCGAGTGGCCGTCCTTGTTGTCTTCGCCGTTGGCCTCGTTGTGCTTCTCGTTGTAGGAGACGAGATCGTTGAGCGTGAAGCCGTCGTGCGCGGTGATGAAATTCACGCTCGACCACGGACGACGCCCGCGCTTGTTGAACTTATCGCCCGATGCGGTCATGCGCGTGGCCAGTTCCGGCGATGTCCCCTCTTCACCTTTCCAGAACGCGCGTACCGTATCGCGATATCGATCGTTCCATTCGGCCCAGCCCGGCGGGAAACCGCCGACCTGATAGCCGCCGGGACCGCAATCCCACGGTTCCGCGATCAGCTTCACGCTCGACAGAATCGGGTCCTGACGGCAGCTATCGAGGAAGCCGCCGCCTTCGTCGAAACCGTAGGGCTCGCGGCCCAGAATCGTTGCGAGGTCGAAGCGGAAACCATCGACGTTCATCTCCGTCACCCAGTAGCGCAGGCTGTCGGTGACCATCTGCAAGACGCGCGGATGCGAGAGATTGAGCGTGTTGCCGGTGCCCGTATCGTTGATGTAATAGCGCGATTCTTCCGGCATCAGCCGGTAGTACGAAGCATTGTCGATGCCGCGGAACGACAACGTCGGCCCTCGCTCGTTGCCTTCGGCCGTGTGGTTATAGACCACGTCGAGAATCACTTCGAGACCGGCCTCGTGCAGGCGATCGACCATTTCCTTGAACTCGGCGATCGCGCCCGGCCCGCGCGCGAAAAAGCGCGGATCGGCGGCGAAAAAACCGATGGTGTTATAGCCCCAGTAGTTCGTCAGGCCCTTGTCGAGCAGATAACTGTCGTTGACGAAAGCCTGAATCGGCAAGAGTTCGACGGACGTCACGCCCAGACTCTTGATGTAATCGACCACCTCTTTCTGTCCGAGTCCTTCGAAGGTGCCGCGCATGTTTTCCGGGATGGCCGGATGGCGCTTCGTATAACCGCGCACATGCGTTTCATAGAAAATCGTGTGTTCCCAAGGCACGCGCACGCGCGTGTTGTGCGTCCACGAAAAGCTCTGATCGACCACCTGACACTTCTGCATGAACGGCGCGCTGTCGCGTTCATCGAACGTGAGGTCGTCGCCTTCGGCGTCGAGCGTGTAGCCGAACACGGCCGGATCCCACTTCAGTTCGCCGACGTGCGCCTTTGCGTAAGGATCGAGCAGCAGTTTGTGCGGATTGAAGCGATGGCCGTTTTCCGGCTCATACGGACCATGCACGCGATAGCCGTAAACAGCGCCCGGTTCCAGCCGGTGCACGTAGACGTGCCAGACTTCATCGGTGTATTCGGGTAGTTCGATGCGTTGCAGTTCCTGTTCGCCCTTTTCATCGAAGAGACACAGTTCGACCTTGGTCGCGTTCGCGGAAAACAGCGCGAAATTGACACCCTTTCCGTCCCAGGTTGCGCCAAGCGGGAATGGCGAGCCTTCGGCAATGCGGAGTTCGTTCGGCATGAGATGATGTATTCGTTGGGTGGACGCAGTCTGCGTCGGGAAATGCGGCTCTGGCTTGTTGATTGCATTGCGTGGCTTCAAGCGGAACGTAAAAGAGCACGTTGCGTGCCCGTGAGTTGCCGTCACGTGTCAAGCCCGGCGATGCGTCCGCAAACATCGCGCAATGAACGTATGGCGTGTAAAAGATTCATCCACGCCCATTCACGCCGCGCCGATTCGCTGATCGAAGGAGAACTCGCTTGTCCACCCAAACCACCGCCACGAGCACCACGACCAACACGTCCGGCGCCGCCGACGAAAGCCACGCCTCGGGCCGCGCCCTGCGCGATGCCGTTCCCTTCGATGCCCACGGCGCATGGCAACCCGCCTCTGATCGTCCCGATCCGGTGGAACGCGTGCTCGCGGGCAACGCGGGCCGGCAGGAACGGCTCATACCATTGCGCATGCAGCGCATGGCCGAATCGCCGTTTGCGTTTCTGCGCGGCTCGGCCACGGTGATGGCGTGGGATCTGGCGAAAACGCCGTCCATCGGCCATAACGTGATCATCGATGGCGACGCGCATATCAATAATTTCGGCCTGTTTCGCACGCCGCGTCAGGACGTCGTGTTCGATCTGAACGATTTCGATGAAACGCTGGTCGGTCCGTGGGAATGGGATCTGAAACGGCTGACGGCGAGCATCAATGTGGCGGCGCGTGAGAACAATGTTGATATCGCCGGGCGCGAGCGCGCGGTGCGTACCGCGTGCGCGGCGTATCGCACGACCATGTCGCAGCTTTCACAGGTCCCAGCCTACGATTTATGGCAGATGCGCGGTTACGCCAGCGCCGCGCATATCGACGCGCCGACCAAACTGAACGCCGAAGAAAAAGCCACGATCGAGAAAACCGTCGATAAGGCCATGAAACGTTCGCACGCAACAATGCTGGCGAAAGTCGCGGAACCAGTGGGCAAAAGCTGGCGATTCAAGGCCGATCCGCCCATCCTCACCCTGCTCGATGCCGCCGAAAAGAACAACGTGATCGATGGCCTGCGCGCGTATCTCCAGACCATCGCGGGCGAGTGGCGCATGATGCTCGAACGCTACGATATCGCCGATGTGGCGCATCGCGTAGTCGGTGTGGGGAGCGTCGGCACGCGCGCGTATCTCGTGCTGATGGTCGGCCGCGCACTCGGCGATCCTTTGTTCATGCAAGTGAAAGAAGGCATCGTGCCGGCGGCCGCGCCCTTCGTGCCGCCGCTGGACGAACCGTATCGGCATCAGGGGCGCCGCGTGGTGCATGGGCAGCGTTTGATGCAAAGTTCATCGGATGCATTGCTCGGCTGGACCACCATTTCCGGACGCGATTTCTACGTACGGCAGATGAAGCAGATTCGCGGATCGATTCCGGTGGACTGGCTGCACGGCGCAACCTTCGATTACTACGCGTGGTGCCTGGGCCTGCTGCTCGCCCGCGCCCACGCCCGCACCGGCGATGCCGCGCTGATCGCAGGCTATTGCGGCAATTCCGACAAGTTCGACGTCGCCTACGCGATGTGGGCCGAACGCTACGGCGCGCAAACCGTGGCCGATCACGCGGCGTTTTGTGCGGCGATCAGCCAGGGACGCGTGCCGTCGGCCTGAACCCCGCACGGACGTCGGACTCACAATTCATTATCATGGGCATGCCGGTACGCGAAACGTGTCGCACCGGCGTTACACCAGCAAATAGCATGATCAAATGGCATAACCCTTGCTGCCCACCTGCTGCTGCTTTAACTCGACATTTTTTCGGACGCTAACCTGGAGGAAGCCGCGCATGAGCATGATCGAAGAATTCAAGAATTTCGCCCTCAAGGGCAATGTCATGGACCTGGCAGTCGGTGTGATTATCGGCGGCGCTTTTTCGACTATCGTCAATTCAGTCGTCAAGGATCTGATCATGCCGGTAGTCGGACTTGCAACCGGCGGTCTCGACTTTTCTAATCTCTTCATCCGCTTAGGGCAGATACCGCCCACCTACAAAGGCAATCCGGATTCATATAAAGACCTGCAAACCGCAGGCGTGGCCGTATTCGGCTACGGCTCGTTCATCACGGTGCTGATCAACTTCATCATTCTTGCTTTCATCATCTTTCTGATGGTGAAGTTCATCAACAATCTGCGTAAGCCTGCCGAAGCCGCCGCACCCGCTGGTCCGGCTGAAGATGTGCTGCTGCTGCGCGAAATCCGCGATGAACTGAAAAAATCGCCGCGTGTTTGATCGACGTCTTATGCACCGTTGCGATGCCACTTTTAACAAGCAGTACAAGCCTTTCGCTGTTTTTAGCTGATTGATTGACGGGAAGCCCGTGCGACGCACGGGTTTGCCCTCGCACGCAGCATTTTTTTCGTGCGCACGGCCTCTTTTTTCTTCAGGAACACTGTTCGTGCAGGCTTGAGCAGGACTATTATTGAGACAGAAGCTCAGAGGGGATGCCAAGCGGGCCGCCTACAGGTCTTCGGCACGATTCGTGCACCGCGACGTACATCGATGATCGGAATGATCGTCGAATGTGCGGAACGAGTTCGCAAATCACCGTGACCTGATCACATCGATGCGCTATAAAAGATCGACGTGCGGCACGCAAGACGGGAGTGGCCGCATGAGGACGCTGCGTTTTTTGCAATTCTTTTTCAGGCGAGTTTTTATGTCCTTCCCGAAAAAGCGTAAACGCGTGAAGGCTGATGGCGACGAGTCTTTTCTCGCCGTGTTGCGGCATTTCAAGCCGTTCGGTCAGCTCGACACCAAGATTGCACGCGCTCGCGCGCAGGACGAACCGGTGCTGTACGCGCATGTGCTGCCAGGACTCGATGTCCTGTTATGCAGCGTGCGCGGCGCTCAGCCGCCGTATCCGGCCATCGACGAACTGCACAGGCGGTGCGTCGAATCCATTACCAATGCGCTGGAGCAGCCGCTCGACGGATTGGAGAACGGCGGTTACTGGTACGAGGCCAATGGCTTTGGTTTCCTCGTGTTTGCCAGCCGTGCGCGTACACAAATTCTGAGCGAGTTCGGCGCGACAGTCACTGCGCGTCATCGTCGCGGCGCGCGTCGTCAGGATGCGGGCGACGCGGCTTCGCGTCCGCTGCGTTAAATCTTTCCAGGCGTCTCCTTCGACCGTTCCTTGCATCAAATGCGAGGAACGGTTTCGGCGCGTGCTTCTTACGCGATCCTCGCGCATTTCCCAATACCCTTCTTCCCTTTCCCGTCTTTAATGGAAAGCACGCGCGCGTTCTGCTGCATGCTGGCGATGGCGTGACGATGGCGCGCGCTTTGCTGTTCAAACGCTGACACCCGCTCACATCACAAGGAGAAAACATGTCGGAACACGTCTATAAGCAGATCGAACTCACCGGCTCGTCGCCCACATCGAGCGATGACGCCGTGCGCGTGGCCATCGAAAAAGCCTCGAAAACGCTGCGCAATATCCATTGGTTCGAAGTGACGGAAACGCGCGGTCATGTCGAAGACGGCAAAATCGCGCACTGGCAGGTCACGATCAAGGTCGGACTGCGCATCGAAGACTGATCGATCGACGTATAAAAAATGCGCGCCGTGTTTCGAGCACGGCGCGCATTTTCTTTTCAGGCGATCGAAATATTTACTTCGGCAGCGAACCGTCCACGCCTTCCACATACCAGTTGATGCGTTGCAGTTCCGGGTCCGTCAATGTCTTGCCGGCCGGCACCTTCTCCGCGCCCGACTGATCCTTGATCGGACCGCTGAACACATCCCACTTGCCCGAATGCAGTTCGTCACGCTTGGCGGCAACCGCCTTTTGCGCGTTGGCAGGAATCACCGCCGTGTTCAGATCTTCCAGATCGACAGCCTTCTGCGGGATGCCGAGCCACACCGGATCGTTCTTCCACTTGCCGTCGAGCACCTTCTGAATGACGTCGTTGTAGTACACGCCCCAGTGCGCGACCACCGAACCCAGATGCGCATTCGGGCCGAACTTCTTCATGTTCGAATCCCAGCCGAACGCGTAGACGTGCTTCTCGTTCGCGGTGTTGAGCGTGGCGTTCGAATCGGTGTTCTGCAACAGCACGTCCGCACCCTGCCCGATCAGCGTTTCGGCGGCCTGCTTTTCCTTGCCCGGATCGAACCAGCTATTGATCCAGATGACCTTGGTGTGAATCTTCGGATTCACCGAACGCGCGCCCATGGTGTACGCGTTGATATTGCGGACCACTTCGGGAATCGGCACCGAGGCCACGAAGCCAAGCGTGTTGGTCTTCGTCACATAGCCCGCCGCGACGCCCGCGAGATACGCGCCCTGATACATGCGCACGTCATAGGTGCCGAAGTTCTTGGCCTTCTTGAAGCCCGTCGCCGTGAGGAAGATGGTGTCGGGGAAATCCTTCGCTACCTTCAACGCGAAATCCTGATAGCCGAAGCTGGTCGCGAAAATGACCTTGTTGCCCTTGTTGGCGAGGTCGCGGAACACGCGTTCCGAATCGGCGGATTCCGGCACGTTCTCCACGCGCGTGATCTTGATCTTGCTGCCGTATTTGGCCTCTGCTTCCTTGCTGCCTGCATCGTGAGCGAAGGTCCAGCCTGCATCGCCGGGATTGCCGAGGTAGACGAAGGCGACGCCGGGTGCGTCCGCTGCCTGTGCACTGGACAACGCGGCGACGCTCGCGGAAAGCGCGACGGTCGCGGTGATCGCCTTCAGCCATGTTTTCTGCATTCTTGATTCTCCTGGTCGATGTTGTCTGTGAAACGAATTACTTTTTTGGCCCACGATAGTGTGGGCTTTCAAAAATCTGTACGGATGGCGATGCTGTGATTCAACAACACCGCGCAATACAAGGCTTGACGCGCGCTTCAACTCGCCGCAAAGAACGGCTTACCGAGCGATGCCGGCGCGTTCAGTTTGATCGTGTTCGGATTGCGCGAAATCAGCACCAGCACGACGATGGTCGCGATATACGGCAGCATCGCGAGGAATTGCGTGGGCACCGGCACGCCGATCGCCTGCGCGTAGAACTGAAGCGCCATCACCGCGCCGAACAGCAGCGCGCCGATCAGCAAGCGCCCCGGCCGCCACGTCGCGAACACGACCAGCGCCAGCGCGATCCAGCCGCGTCCCGACGTCAACTGTTCTTGCCACACGTGCAGATAGACGATCGAGTAATAGCCGCCCGCGATGCCCGCCATCGCACCGCCGAAGAGCGTCGCGCCGTAGCGCACGCCGACCACCGGAAAGCCTACCGAATGCGCCACCGACGGCGATTCGCCGACCGAACGCAGCACCAGTCCCGCGCGCGTCTTGTAGAGAAACCAGCCGATCACCGCGAACATGATGAAGGCGAGATAGCCGAGCGGATCGAGCGAAAAGATCGCGGGGCCGAGCACGGGAATGCTTTTGAGCGCGGGAATCGGCATCACGTCGATGGTCGAGCGCACCGCCGCCGAGGTGTACGGCTTGCCGACATACGCCGAAAAACCGATACCGAAGATCGTCAGCGACAAGCCCGTGGCGACCTGATTCGCCAGCATGGTGATGGTGAGAAAGCCGAACAGCAGCGCCATCGCCAGACCCGCGAAGATCGAGGCGACGATGCCGAGCCACGGATTGCCCGTGATCGCGGTGACGGCGTAACCGGTGACCGCGCCCATCAGCATCATGCCTTCGACGCCAAGGTTGAGTACGCCGGACTTTTCCGCGACGAGTTCGCCCGCGCCCGCGAACATCAGCGGGATCGCGGCGACGACGGCGGATGAGGCGAGATTGCTGGCTTGATTGATATCCATGTTCTTATCGCCCCGTTAGGCAGCGTGAGCGCCGAGCGTGCGGCGCTTGATGCGGTAATTGACGAACAGATCGCAGCCGAGCAGGCAGAACAGCAGCAATCCCTGAAACACGCCCGCGAGCGCCTGCGGCAGTTGTAGCGAGGTCTGGACCGCTTCGCCGCCGAGATACAGCAGCGCCATCAGCAAACTGGCCAGCACGATACCCACCGGATGCAGCCGCCCCACGAACACGACGATGATGGCCGTGAAACCATAACCCGGCGACCAGCCCGCCTGAAGCTGTCCGATCGGCCCGGCGACCTCACCCATGCCCGCAAGTCCGGCGAGGCCGCCAGAGAGCAGCAGCGAAGTCCAGATCGTCTTCTTATCCGAGAAGCCGGCGTAACGCGCGGCCAGCGGCGCAAGACCGCCGACGTTCATACGAAAACCCGCGAAACTCTTGCGCATGAACAGCCACACGCACGGAATCGCGATCACCGTCAGAAACACCGATGCGTTGATCCGCGTGCCCTTCAAAAACGTCCAGTGCCAGTCGCCGTAGAGACGTGGGAACAGCGCATCGTCGGCGAACATCGCGGAGATGGGGAAGTTCATGCCTTCGGGATCACGCCACGGGCCGCTGACGAGATAGATCAGCAATTGCGCGGCGACGTAGGTGAGCATCAGGCTCGTGAGGATTTCGTTGGTGTTGAAGCGGCTTTTGAGCAGCGCGGGAATCGCGGCCCAAAGCATGCCGCCGATCACACCGCCGAGCATCATCAAGGGCAGCGTCCACCAGCCGGAGGCATCGCCGAAATGAATGGCAATCCCGCCCGCAACGATGCCGCCCAGCAGCATTTGCCCTTCCGCGCCGATATTCCACACATTCGCGCGATACCCCACGGCCAGCCCCAGCGCAATCAGACACAAAGGCGATGCCTTGAGAAACAGCTCCGACCAGCCATTCACGCTCGACAACGGTTCGATAAAGAACGCGTGCATCGCGCGCAGCGGGTCTTGGCCGACCACGGAAAAAATCAGAAAGCCGATGACGAGCGTCGCCACGGCGGCGACCAGTGGCACGGCGAGCTGCATGACGCGCGAGGGCGTCGGGCGCGCTTCGAGTCGATAAGGGAAGATCATCGTGCGAGTTATTTTGTGAGAGTGTCGGTTTCGGCGGCGGGCGCGCGTTTGCCATCGAACAGCCCGGCCATGAACAGGCCCACTTCTTCTGCGTTGGTCTCGCTGGTCTTGCGCACCGGCGAGAGCTTGCCGCGCGCGATCACGGCGAGCCGGTCGCAGATATCGAACAGTTCTTCCAGTTCTTCGGAGATCACGAGAATCGCCACGCCGCGTGCGGCGAGATCGAGCAGTTGCTGGCGGATGAAACCCGCCGCGCCGACATCGACGCCCCACGTCGGCTGCGCGACCACCAGCACCTTCGGCTCCTGCAAGATCTCGCGGCCAACGATGAACTTCTGCAAGTTGCCGCCCGAGAGACTTTGCGCGAGTGCATCGCTGCCGCCGCAGCGCACGTCGAAGGCTTTGATGCAGCGGTCAGCGAAGGCTTTCACCGTGCCCGATCTGATCCAGCCGCTGCGCACCATGTTTTCCCGATGCGCGGTCAGCAAGCCGTTATCGGCAAGCGACATCGCCGGCACTGCGCCACGGCCGAGGCGTTCTTCAGGCACGAACGCGAAACCGAGCCGTCTGCGTCCGCCTGCGGTGAGACGCGCGGCGGGTTTGCCGCAAATGGTGACGGCATCGGCATTCGTGTGTTTATCGCGGATTTCGCCCGATAAGGCCGCGAGCAATTCCGCCTGCCCGTTCCCCGATACCCCCGCGATGCCGAAAATCTCGCCCGCGTGGACATCGAACGATACGTTCTGCAGGGACGTGCCGAACGGATCGGGACTCGCCGCCGACAGGTTCTTCACAGACAGCCGCGCCTCGCCCGGCCGATGCTCGCGCCGCGTGTAATCCGGCAGCGAATGCCCGACCATCATCTGCGCCAGCGACGCATGCGTTTCACGGCGCGGATCGGCATTGCCGGTCACGCGGCCGCCGCGCATCACCGTGGCGTTTTCGCAGAGCGATTGAATTTCGTCGAGCTTATGGCTGATGTACAGAATGCTGCATCCTTCCGATGCGAGCCGCCGCAGCACTTTGAACAGCTTCTGGACCGCTTGCGGCGTGAGCACCGAAGTCGGTTCATCCATGATGAGCAGACGCGGATTCTGCAAAAGACAGCGCACGATTTCCACGCGCTGCCGCTCACCGACGGTGAGGCTATGCACGTGCCGCTGCGGATCGACATCCAGCCCGTAGTCCTTCGATACCTCGCGGATACGCTTGCTCAGCGTCTTGATATCGAACTTTTCATCCAGCGCCAGCGCGATATTTTCAGCAACAGTCAGCGTCTCAAACAACGAGAAATGCTGAAACACCATGCCGATGCCGAGCTTGCGCGCAGCCGCCGGGCTGCCGATTTCCACGGCCTCGCCCTGCCAGCGGATTTCGCCTTCATCCGGCCGCACCGCGCCGTAGATGATCTTCATCAGCGTGGACTTGCCCGCGCCGTCCTCGCCCAGCACGGCGTGGATTTCGCCCGGCATGACGACGAGATTCACGCCGTCGTTCGCCTTGACCGACGGATACTGCTTGCTGATGCCCGACAACGCCAGGCGCGGTGGCGTTATCGACGTTTGAATGGCGTCGCCCATGAGTTCACTTGATGCGCGCAGCCACCGAGCAGGCCGCGCTGGGAAAAGTTACCGCATACGAGCCTCGTGACATCGAAATGTCGCGCAAACTCATATCGCGGGCAGAATTTACAGAATTCGACACACTAAGTCGATCTCTCAAAATACCGCGCCATATCTCGCCAAGCCAGTATTTGCGGGTAACCCACACCTTGACGAAATTTTTGCGTCATATTAAAAATGATATGTGGCGCACCTGCCTCGATCAGCCAGAACATATAGTGGAGATAACATGAGTCAGCAACGCGAGGCGATCGATACGTACTTGTTGCGCGTCTTGCATACCTTGCTGATGGAACGCAGCGTCACGCGCGCGGCCGTCAAGCTTAATCAATCGCAACCGGCCATCAGCGCCGCCTTGCGCCGTTTGCGTGATATCACCGGCGACCCGTTACTCGTGCGCGGCAAGTCCGGCATGGTGCCGACCGAATACGGTCTGCGCCTGCTCGAACCCACGCAGAACGCGCTGCGTGAAATCGAACGTATCAAGGTTCAGCAACACAATTTCGATCCTTCCACTTCGGTGCGGTGTTATCGCATCGGGTGTCCCGATTACCTCAACGTGCTGTTCGTGCCGACCGTCGTCGAACGATTCCGCCAAGCCGCGCCCGATGCGACGCTGGAGTTTCATTCGCTCGGTCCCGCGTTCGACTACGAGCTTGCGCTGGAGGACGGCAAGCTCGATATCGTCGTGGGCAACTGGCCGGAACCGCCGGAGCAACTGCATCTGTCGAATCTGTTCGTCGATAAGATCGTGTGTCTTGTTTCGAATACGCATCCGTTCGCCAAGCGCGGCGGTCTGACGCTCGATCAGTACCTCAACGCACCGCATCTCGCGCCGACGCCTTATTCGGTCGGCCAGCGCGGCGCCATCGATGTGCATCTGGCGCGCGAGCGTTTAAAGCGGCATGTCGTCGTCACCTTGCCGTACTTCAATCTTGCGCCGTACGTGCTGATCAAGTCCGATCTGGTGTTCACGACCACGCGCCTGTTTGCGGATCACTACGCGAAGTTCCTGCCCTTGTCGGTCGTGCCCGCACCGCTCGACTTCCCGCCGATGCAGTACTACCAGCTTTGGCACGAGCGCTGCCATTACTCCGATGAAGTCCGCTGGCTGCGCGGCCTCGTTGCGGAGGCCACGCGCTCGCTGATCGATCAGCCTTAAGCTTTAACGCCGGTTGGCGAGTTCGCCTGCCAACCGGTTGTGACGCTCTACGACTGCCTTCAGATCCACCGTCGTCAACCGCCCTTCCTTCACGACCACTTTCCCATCGATCACGCTCGTCGTCACTTGCGACGGCGCGCAGAACACGAGCGCCGCGACCGGATCGTGCAATGCGCCCGCGAACGCCGGCTGCGACAGATCGAATGATACGAAGTCCGCTGCCATGCCCGGCGCGAGCGCGCCGATATCATCGCGATCGAGCACTTTTGCGCCGCCTAACGTGGCGATTTCCAACGCTTCGCGCGCCGTCATCGCGTCCGGACCGAAGCCCACGCGTTGCAGCAACAAAGCCTGCCGCGCTTCGCCGATCATCTGCGCGCCATCGTTCGATGCGGAGCCGTCCACGCCTAAACCAACGGGCACTCCTGCATCGCGCATCGCACGAATCGGGGCGATGCCGGACGCGAGGCGCATGTTCGAGCACGGACAGTGCGCCACGCCCGTTCCCGTACGCGCAAACAGTTCGATGCCCGGCTTGTCGAGCTGCACACAATGCGCATGCCACACGTCATGTCCGACCCAGCCCAGATCTTCCGCGTATTCGGCGGGCGTCATGCCGAACTTCTCGCGGCTGTAGGCCACGTCGTTCACGTTTTCGGCCAGGTGCGTGTGCATCGACACGCGATATTCACGCGCGAGGATCGCCGCATCGCGCATCAATTCGCGGCTGACCGAGAACGGCGAGCACGGCGCGACCACGACGCGCAGCATCGAATAACGGCCTTCGTCGTTGTACGTTTCGATCAGGCGCTGCGTGTCCTTCAGAATCGCGTCTTCCTTTTCGACGACCGAATCCGGCGGCAATCCGCCGTCTTTCTGTCCGACGCTCATGCTGCCGCGCGCCGCATGAAAGCGCATGCCGATCTCGCGCGCCGCGCCGATGCTGTCGTCCAGCCGGCTGCCGTTCGGATAGATATACAGATGATCGCTCGATGTCGTGCAGCCGGAGAGCATCAGTTCGGCCATCGCGGTTTGCGTCGATACGGCGATCATCTCGGGCGTCAGATGCGCCCAGATCTTGTACAGATTCGTGAGCCAGCCGAACAACTCGGCGTTTTGCGCAGCGGGAATCGCGCGCGTCAGGCTCTGATACATATGGTGATGCGTGTTGACGAGGCCGGGAATCACGATCTGGCCGCGCATGTCCAGCACTTCGTCGGCGGTCTGCGGCAGTTCGCTCGTCGGACCGACCGCGACGATGCGGTTGCCTTCCACATACAGGCCGCCATCCGCGATTTCGCGTCGTTGCGCGTCCATCGTGACCAGCGTGTGGGCGTGTTTGACCAGCAAGGTGCGTTGCATCGAATTCTCCTGAAGACGGGTGACAGGTGACCAATTGAACCCCGGTTACCCGGCATCGATGCCGTCTTCGGGACGCGCGCAAATGTTGCGCGCACCGTCACTTTCCGTATTCAAAAATTGGCGCGCAATCACGCCGATGGTATGCCCGGCTTCACGTCCGCAATATATTCGGGAATTTTGGCGCGGTTAGCATCGCCGGAAGCAGCGGAAAGGCCCGCCGGAAGCGGCTTTGGACACGGCTTACAGCGCGCTGTCATGCGTCCGGCATTATCTTTCCTATCGGGGCCGCACATCGCGTCTCGAATTTCTACAATGCTGTACACGGCGCGCATCTGAAACGCCGACGGGTATGTAGCCACTGACGTGGAGCCTCGATCCGCCGCAGCCGCACACGAGCATCATCGTGCGGATTTCGGATCGATGCGCGAAGCCGGAACTCGCACAACTCAAGGAAACTGCGAATGGGCAAGCCCACCACCCACGTCCTCGACACCGCGCACGGCCGCCCCGGCGCGAATCTCAAAGTCGAGCTGTTCGCGCTCAATGGCGACACGCGCCGCGCGATCAAAACCATCCACACCAACGACGACGGCCGCGCCGATGCACCCCTGCTCGACGGCGCCGACTTCGAAACCGGCGAATACGAACTGGTGTTTCACGCAGGCGATTACTTCGCTGCCATCGGCGTGAAGGTGCCGGAGCCGCGCTTCGTCGATCGCGTGGTGCTGCGCTTCGGGATCGCGGATGCGGCGTCGCATTATCACGTGCCGCTGCTCGTTTCCCCTTGGGCGTACAGCACATATCGCGGCAGCTGAGACTGCGCGAACCCCACAAGCACATAACGAATCGGTAGGTCGGAGGAGTACATGGAAGGCTTTGTCACTGACTGGCTCAATCTGGCGTTGCGCTGTCTGCACGTCATTGTCGCGATCGCGTGGATCGGCGAATCGTTCTATTTCGTAGCACTGGATAACAGTCTGAAACCGCCCACGGACCCGAACGCGCGTCGACGCGGCGTGTTCGGCGATTTCTGGCACGTTCACGGCGGCGGGTTTTATCACATGCAGAAGTATTCGGTCGCACCGTCCGATATGCCCGAGCATCTGCACTGGTCGTTCTGGCCGTCGTACACCACGTGGATGTCCGGCTTCGGTCTGTTCTTCGTGCTGTATCTGCTTTCCCCGAGCACGTATCTGATCGATAAAAGCGTGCTGGATATGGGTCCTGTCGTGGCGGTATCCGCCGCGCTCGGCTTCCTGATGGCGGGCTGGATCGTCTACGACACGCTGTGCCGCGTGTTCGGCACCAACGACAAGCTGCTTGGCATTTGCGTGGGCATTTACGTGCTGATCGCGGCGTTCATCGCGTGTCACGTGTTCGCGGGCCGCGCGGCATACCTGATTACCGGCGCGATGATCGCGACGATCATGTCGGCGAACGTGTTCTTCGTGATCATTCCCGGTCAGCGCAAAGTGGTCGCCGCGATGCTCAAGGGCGAGACGCCGAACGCCATCTACGGCAAGCGCGGCAAGCAGCGCTCGGTGCACAACACGTACTTCACGCTGCCGGTGGTGTTCGCGATGCTGTCGAACCACTACGCGATGACGTACACGCACAAGTACAACTGGGTGATCCTCGTGCTCATCATGCTGGCCGGCGCGCTGATCCGTCAGTTCTTCGTCATGCGCCATCGCGGTCAGGTGCTGTGGTACATGCCGGTGGCAGGTCTCGTGCTCGTGCTCGGCGCTTTTGCCTGGACGATGCCCGCGCCTTCGGTTCCGGTCGCGCAAGCTGCCGGCGCACCCGCCATCAAAGTCGCCGACATTCAGCCGATCATCCAGCAACGCTGCGCCGTGTGTCACTCCGCGCATCCGACGATGATGGGCAGCGCGCCCGCCGGTGTGTTGCTCGATACCGCGGCGGAGATCAAGCAGAACGCGCAGCGTGTCAATCAGCAAGCCGTCACGCTCAAAGCGATGCCGCTCGGCAATGTCACGCAAATGACGGACGCGGAACGGCAGAAGGTTGCTGCGTGGTTCAACGGTGGCGCGGTGGAGTAAGCGCAATCGTCGTTGGATAAGAAAATGCCCGCTGAAGTTTAGCGGGCATTTTTTATGGCGATGGCTCAATGCAACTGCTTCGGCGTACCTGATCCACAACACTGCTTGAACTTTCGCCCGCTGCCACAAGGACACGGATCGTTGCGGCCGACTTTCACGCCCTCGCGCCGTATCGGCGCGACGACTTCGCGGCGTTGCGGTTCGAAGTAACGGTAAATGGCCAGCGCCGCCGTGATCATGTCGTCGATGAGTTCCCCGCGCCTATAGTCTTTGATGGCGGGCGGGCGCAATTCAAGATCGGGATCATGCTCGTGAGTCAGCATCAGCATGGGCGTGAGCGCCCAGGCGGTCTCTTCATCGTCCATGAGCGGCTCCCACTGCTCGCGGCGCATTTCGACGCCCCACATGAAACCGCACGCCCATAGATTGCCGGGCACAAAGCCGTCTTCGTCTTCGAAGAGAACCGGTTCGCAGTTGTCCGGATCTTGCATCGAAATCAGCAAAGCCCTCGCGACGGAATTCCAGTGACGCATGACGAGTTCCGCTATCTCCGTCGCCTGCGCTTCGCTCTCGAACACGAAGTTTTCGCCCCAGACTTCCGGCAGGACTTCGCTCATCGGTACAAGCTCAGGGCCGGAAATCAAGGCAGTAAAGAAACCGTCCAGCATTTCGACGTTTGCGATGCCGTCTTCGAGCGATTCCAGAAATCCGTTGAGGCGATCGAGTTCTGCTTCGGAAAGCCGGTCGTTGAGTTGAGGTTGGTTCATGCTTGTTCCCGATGCGTCACCGCGCAAAAAAATCCTTCACCGCGCGCACGAACGTATCGATATCCTCGCGCGATACATCCCGATGCGTCACGAAGCGCGATGCATAGAGCATCTGCGTGAGAATGCCTCGCTCCTTCAGAGACGCTTCGAGCGGCGCGCATTGCGCCTGCGGAATCTCGACGAAAACCATGTTCGTCGCGTGCGACAACACTTTGATCTGGTCGATTTGCTTGAGGCCATCGGCGAGGCGCGCGGCGTTGTCGTGATCCTGAGCGAGTCCATCGACATGATGATCCAGCGCGTGCAGACAAGCCGCCGCCAGCACGCCCGATTGCCGCATGCCGCCGCCCAACACCTTGCGCCACCGCGATGCCACGTCGATCAGCGCTTTCGATCCGACCAGCACCGAACCAACGGGCGCGCCCAAACCTTTGGAAAAGCAGATCGACACGCTGTCGAACGGCGCACACAACGCCGACACCGGCTTATCCGATGCCACCGCCGCGTTGAACACGCGCGCGCCATCGAGATGCGCGGAGAGACCGCGATCGCGCGCAAGCTTCGTCGCCTCCACGACATACGACGCCGGCAACACCTTCCCGCCGATGGTGTTCTCCAGCGCGAGCAGCTTCGAACGCGCGAAGTGGTTATCGATTGGCTTGATCGCGGCGGCGATTTTTTCCAGCGGCAACGAGCCGTCCGCGGCGTTTTCGATCGGCTGTGGCTGAATGCTGCCGAGCACGGCTGCGCCGCCGCCTTCGTATTTGTACGTGTGAGCGTGCTGCCCGACGATGTATTCATCACCGCGCGCGCAATGCGCCATCAGCGCGGCGAGATTGCTTTGCGTGCCGCTCGGGAAAAACAGGCCCGCTTCCTTGCCTGTACGTTCGGCGAGCGTGGCCTGAAGTTTCAGAACCGTGGGATCGTCGCCCCAGACGTCGTCGCCGGTTTCGGCGGCCGTCATGGCGGCGAGCATGGACGGGCTGGGACGGGTGACGGTGTCGCTGCGCAGATCGATCATCGTTAAGAAAGGCTGGTCGTGAAGGAGCCTGATATCTTAACGCCATAAAAAAGGACCGGCCGAAGAACTACTCGCGCCGGTCCTTCTCACAGCCTGACTGAACGCCTCAACGCAACGCGTCTTCCGTCAGCCAGAGCGTTTCCTTCAGATCCTGCTCGTTCAGATTCTTCCCTTCACCGCCGCGATCCACGACGATGAAATCGCTCACCTTGCCCAACGCCAGCAAAGGATGATGCCAGACGCCCTTCGCGTAATTCACGCCCTGCCAGCCACTCGTGACAAACGCCCGAATCTGCGATTCGTCGAGATCACCAGCAGGCGCGACGACGACGAGATATTGCCGGTCATCGAGCGGCAAAAAAGCCTGCGAACCCAGCGGATGCCGCTCCATCATCTTGCATTCATACGGCAGCACGCGCGGCTGGCCGCGAAACAGATTGACGAGCGTATGACCGCCCTGGTCCGTCACATCGACGTTGCACAGATCGTGAAAGCGCATTGTCGTGCCGAGGTTGATGGGAATCTGCTTCGCGCCATCGAGTTCGATGACATCGCCATAAGGCTTGAATGCAGCGCGCGTCAGCGGTTCGATGGCGAGCTTTTTCATTATGCGAGCGTTCCGAAAAGACGAAGGCGCGAGACGCCGCCGTCGGGGTAAATATTGAAGCGCACGTGTGTCACCGGACCGAGAGATTCCACTTCCTTCTCGAAGAAAAACTGCTTGTCCATTTGCAGCTTTTGTTCGCCGAGCAGAACCGGCCAGAACATGGCTTGCGTGATCAGCGAGCTGTCCGTACCGCCCTTCACGTATGCAGCTTGCAGCGAGCATCGATCGGGGAAATTGCCCTTGAAGTGCGCAGTATCCACTTCCACTTTCTTGATGATGCCCGGCTGCGCCAGCGCCACGATACACCAGTCGTTGCCCGGTTCGCGGCGGCGGCGCGTTTCCCAGCCATCGCCCATGTTCACGCCACGGCCCGGCATCAGAATGGTCGATGCCAACCCGAAGTGCTGGTTGTTCGTGCCGACCATATACGCGCCGTTTTCCATCGCGCCGAGATCGACCAGCGTGTTCTTGTCGGCGTTGCGCCAGTCGAGTTGCGGCTGACCATACACACGCAGACGCGCGATCCCGCCATCCGGATAGATATTCACGCGCAGATGCGTGAACGGCTGTTCCGCGCCGACTTCCAGATAGTGATGGCTATTGCCTTGCAGCGTGGTGGACGGAACGATTTCGGTCCATTGCGTCGATTGATTCGGCGCGCCTTCTACCACATGCGCGCCTTCGATCGATGCCGCCGGCGGGAAATTGCCGGTGAAGTGGCTCGTATCGACGTCGATACCCTTGATCACGCCCGGACGCGCCAGCTTGACGATGCACCAGTCATAGCCCGTCACGCGCTTGCGGCGCGTTTCCCAGCCGTCCATCCACTTGCCGTGATCGTCGTACTTGCCGGGGATGAACACGGCCGGTTCCGGGTTCAGCATGCGTTCCTTCGGCGCGAAGAAATCGTCGCTGGTCTCGAGTGCCTGCGCGCCCAGACGCGGATCCGCGAGATTCACATAGCGGCGCGTGAATTCGGGCGCGTTGGGGTCGAGTGTCGGAATTGCCATGGTCTTCGTCCTTTAGTCGTTACGTTGCAAAGCGGATCAAGCGTGAATCAGATCATTCAATCTGAAGCCCGCGATCCGGTAAATCTGATCGAGACTGGTGCGAAGTTCTTCGGCGCGGTCGTGATTCACGCGCTTTTCAAAGTTCGCGATGATGCCGTGACGGTCGTAGCCGCGCACGGCGAGAATGAACGGAAAGCCGAATTTCTCGCGGTATTGCGTGTTGAGCGATTGCAGGTGATCGAACTCTTCCTGCGTGCAGAGATTGAGGCCCGCGCCGCTTTGTTCGCGCGTGGATTCGGCGGTGAGTTCGCCGCGCACCGCTGCCTTGCCCGCAAGTTCCGGGTGAGCGTTGATCAGCGCGAGTTGCTTCTCATCGCCCGCTTGTTCGACGATGCGCGACATCGCCGCATGCAGTTCGTCGATGCTTGCAAACGGACGTTGCGCCGCCGCTGCTTCCGGCACCCACGGCGAGTGTTCGAAGATGCCCGCAAGCACGGTCACGAAGGTTTCCGTGGGCAGAGAATTGAGTTGGTCGAGTGTGTATTGCATCGCTTTCATGCCGCCGTCCCGTTATTCGATTTTTGCGCTGTCTGGAAGGGATGCTGCTCGCGCCAGTGCCGCGCGATATCCACGCGACGCGTCACCCATACGCGATCATGCTGCTCGATATGATCGAGAAACTTCTGCAAGCCACGGAAGCGTCCCGGACGTCCGAGCAGACGGCAGTGCATGCCGATGGACAGCATCTTCGGCGCTTCGTCGCCTTCTTCGTAGAGCACGTCGAACGCGTCTTTCAGGTACTGGAAGAAATGCTCGCCGGTGTTGAAACCTTGCGGCGTGGCAAAACGCATATCGTTGGTATCGAGCGTGTACGGGACGATCAGATGCGGTCTCTTTTCGCCGCCCGACGTTTCCACTTCGGTCCAGAACGGCAGGTCGTCGCCGTAGTAATCGGAGTCGTAGAGAAAGCCGCCGTATTCCGCCACCAGCCGATGCGTGTTCGGGCTGTCGCGCCCGGTGTACCAGCCCAGCGGCCGCACGCCCGTCACGCGTTCAATGGCTTCCATGCCCAGGCGCATGTGTTCCGCTTCCTTCTCCGGCGACATGTCCTGATAGTGAATCCATCGATAGCCGTGGCACGCGATCTCGTGACCCAGCTCGACGAACGCCTTCGACAGTTCCGGATGCCGCTCCATCGCCATGCCGACGCCGAAAATGGTCATCGGCAGACCGCGCTTTTCGAACTCGCGCAGAATGCGCCACACGCCAGCGCGCGAGCCGTATTCGTAGATCGATTCCATGCTCATGTGACGCGACGGATACGCCGCCGCGCCCACGATTTCCGACAGAAACTGCTCGGAGCCGGGATCGCCGTGCAGCACGCAGTTTTCGCCGCCCTCTTCGTAATTGAGCACGAATTGCACGGCGACGCGCGCGCGTCCCGGCCAGTTGGCCTGTACAGGATGACGGCCGTAGCCGATCAGGTCGCGGGGATAGTTCGGATCGAGTGACATGGTTTCGAGCGTTCGGAACGACGGATTGTCGACGATTCAGTGTAGCGAAAACGACCTGACGCGCCCATACAGCAGCACGGATAATCCGGGTCACGTCAGGTGTATGTGCATCGCAATATTTTGCTCAGCGCGGGCTGAAATCGGTGAGCACGCCGTCGTATCGTTTCGCCAGCGGGCGGGCGTAATCGCCACGTTTCGCCGTGTGCAGCTTCAGCGCGACCAGCGCTTCGGCCCATTTCACCGCTGCGGTCACGCCTTCCACCACGGGCGCGCCGATCGCCTGCTCCACTTCGAAGCAGAATTCCGCCATGCCCGCGCAGCCGAGCACGATCGCGTCCGAACCGTCTTCATCGAGCGCGCGTTTGCATTCGTCGATGATCGTCTGACGTGCGGCGGAACCGGGTTCGTCGAGTTCGAGCACGGGAACGTCAGTAGCACGGACGTTCTTGCAGAAACGCGACATGCCGTATCGCTCCGCCAGATGCCACGCCATACCGACAGTGCGTTGTAAGGTGGTCACGACGGAAAATCCCGGCGCGATCACGCTCGCCGCATGCATCGCCGCTTCCGCGATGCCGATCACCGGCCCGTGCGCCAGTTCCCGCGCGGCGTACAAGGCCGGATCGCCGAAACACGCGATCACGTAGCCGTCGATACCCTGTTTCTCGCCCGCCGCCACTTCCGCCAACAGCCCGAGCGATGCAATCGCTTCGTCGTAATAGCCTTCGATGGACGGCGGGCCCATCGTCGGGCTCACTGCGATGATTTCCGTGCCGGGCGCGGCGACTTCACGCGCGCAACGCGCCATCGAGTCCGTCATGCGTTGCGTGGTGTTTGGGTTGATCAGTTTGATGCGCATTGCTGTCTCCTTACTGCTTATCTCTCAGGTTCTTTCCAAGCCTTCACACTGCGCGCTTGCGATCCGCCAGCACCAGATAAAACACCGCGCCCAGTCCCGCACCGATGAACCACGAGAAGTTCGCAGCAGCTTCGAGCGACGGAATCATCACGCAGAGAATCGCGATCACGGCGGCGGGCAGCAGCGCCATCACCGCACGCCAGTTCACGCCCTTCGCATACCAATACTTGCCGCTTTCCGACACGGTGTACAGATCATCGACCACCAGCTTGCCGCGCTTCACGAGATAGAAGTCGAGAATCAGCACGCCATACAACGGTCCGATAAAGCTGCCGAGAATATCCAGCGTGTAGTGAATCACGGCCGGGTTGTTGAACAGGTTCCACGGCGTGATAAAGATCGATGCAACCGCCGCCAGCATGCCGCCCATGCGCCAGCTAATCAGCTTCGGTGCGACGTTGGAGAAGTCGAACGCCGGCGACACGAAGTTCGCCACAATATTGATACCGATCGTCGCAATCGTGAAGGTCAGCGCGCCGAGAATCACCGCAGTCGGATGATCGATACGGCCGACGGTTTCAACCGGATCGGTAATCAGTTGTCCGAACACCGGCAGCGTTGCAGCGGTCGTAATAACCGTCACCAGCGAGAACGCGAGAAAGTTGACCGGCAGACCCCAGAAATTGCCGCGCTTGACGCTGCGGAAGCTCTTGCCGTAGCGCGAGAAGTCGCCGAAGTTCAGCATCGGACCGGAGAAATACGACACCACGAGCGAGATGGCTGTAATCATCACCGGAATTACTTCCATGCCGTGATACTTCACGCCGCCCAGATTGATACCGATATTCTGGATTCCTGCACGCCAGACCATATAACCGGCCAGCATGAACATCACCACGTACACGGCGGGACCAGCAAAGTCGATGAACTTCTTGATCATCTCCATGCCGCGCCAGAACACCACGGCCTGCAACACCCACAGCAGCATGAAGCCCGCCCAGCCGAGCGCCGACAAGCCGACGAAGCCATATCGATGCACATCCGCGTAAGGCATCAGCGAAGGCACGAACTTGAGCACGACGATCACCAGCGCACTCGATGCGAGATACGTCTGAATGCCGTACCACGCGACCGCGATCAAACCGCGAATCACCGCAGGAATATTCGCGCCGAGCACACCGAAAGTCGCGCGGCACGCCACCGGATACGGCACGCCCGCCACCTGACTCGGCTTGGCGATGAGATTGCACAACAGATTCACTAAGCCGATACCGATCAACAGCGAGATCAGCACTTGCCAACTGGTGAGACCGAGCGCGAACAAACTCCCCGCGAACACATATCCGCCGACGCTGTGCACATCGGACATCCAGAACGCGAAAATGTTGTACGCGCCCCAGGTTTGATGCTTGAGCGGGGCGAGGTCCTCGTTATACAAACGGTCACTGTAGCCGGCGGGCAGGCCGGCTTCGTGTCCTGATGAATCATCCTCATATTGCGGCAGAGCTGAGCTGCCGGACGCACTGAACTGGGCCATGACGACTCCTTGAAAGGCGGCTTGCGTGATGAAAAGGCTGCAAATGCTTGGGTTGACGAGCGGCGTCAATCGATACCTTTCGCTGATGTTCCAGCGCGGCATTCTTTGGATTTGCGTTTCACCTGCGGCTTGCTGCAAAGAGCGCGCGAGCGAATGCCCGAACGCCCGCCGCACGGCGGTTTTCAGTTCACGCTCTCATGAGCGCTGATTCAGTGCTGCGCACGCTGCGCGCTGTTTCCACACCGTCTGCGCGTGCGTCTGTCCACGTGCCCGGCGGTGTATCGCGGGGCACGGTCTCCGATTTAGTTAGGCTTGCTTTATTTCTTTACGCTTTGATTCACTCGTCGAGCACTTTCTCGCGCTCGCCGGGTCTTGCGAATACTTCTTTCAGATCGACGGCGCCGCGTGCGGGCCGCTCCAGCATCTTCAATTCGACATCGCGCAGATGTTGCGCCATTAAATCCGCTGCCTGGGCGGCATCGCCGGAATCGAGCGCAGCGAGGATGGCTTCGTGATCTTCGAACGAACACGAACTGCGTCCGAGCGATTCATACAGCGCCGAAATCAGCGTCGATCGTGCTACCAGTCCGGACAGGCAATCGCACAACACCGTATTGCCCGTCAGCGATGCAAGCTCGGTATGAAACTCGCCCGACAGCCGAATCCATGCAGAAAAATCGTGGCTCTCGTATGCGCGGCGCTCTTTGCCGATCGTCGCGCTGATCGATTTCAGCCGGCGCGTTCCATGTCCCAGCGCAATCCTTTCCACCACCGCCAATTCGATGATGCGGCGCATCTCGAACACTTCATGCACTTCCTGCAGCGATGGACTCGCCACGAACGCCCCGCGATTCGGCTCCAGATCGACCAATCGCTCATTCGAGAGTTGCGCGAGCGCGTGGCGCACCGTGCCGCGCTTCACCGCGAACACTTCGCAGAGTTGCGCTTCGGTCAGCTTGGCTCCCGGTGCAAGCCGATGCTCGAGGATCGCGGCGCGGATGTTCTCGGCGATCGACTCGGCATTGGCTGCTGATGCTGCACTCGCATTGGGTTCGAACATGATGTGCTCGCTTGCATGTTGACCATCTTAGAATCGACATAAAGATTGTCAACAATTCAATTTAAAGATTGGCGCGGAATGGCCGTTTTTCCGATGATGCATCGGCTTGGAGGCCAATGCCAATAAGGAATAACGGCCATTCATCGACTTTTTGTCAGCATTGCCCGCACCTTTTTGTTGACAATCTTGTGCTGCGACGCGGTGCATCTACCTTCAATAGATGGTGCAAAAGCAGACCGTTAGTTGCTAAATTGTATTCAAAAAAAGGCGCTTCAGGATCAGCGCCTTCCGTCAAACTCAAGCCAGATGCGGGTAATCGGTCACGCTCAACGTAAAACCCTGCTCGTTCGCGACAAGGTGCGCGGATGCACCGAAAGGCAGCGTCAGCAGGTCATCGATATGCCCGAACTGCAAACCCGTGACAATAGGAATGCCCGTCACGTTCCGAATCTGCTCGATGGTCGCATCGAGCGAATAGCCGTTGTCGTATTCGATGAGACGTCCACCCATGAAATCGCCCATCAGCACGGCTTGCTGACGGCCGAGCACGCCCGCCTGATGCAACTGATACAGCATCCGCTCGATGCGGAACGGATGCTCGTTCACATCTTCGATAAACAGAATGCCGCCCTCGACCGGCGGCAGATACGGCGTGCCGACCAGCGATGCCAGCATCGCCAGATTGCCGCCCCAGAGCATGCCGCGCGCATCGACCGATTGGCGTTGCGGGGTTTTGCTCGTGACGGTCAGGCTCGAATGCGTAATCGCTTGCCAGAAATGGCGCATGGTGAACGCGCTCACCTCTTCCGCGCCGAAATCGCCGGCGAACATCGGGCCGCCGAAGGTTTTCAGGCCGGCTTGCGCGAACAAAGCGCATTGGATCGCCGTGAAATCGCTATGTCCGACGATGGCGATAGGCTGATCGGTCAGACGCCGCTGCAAGCCACGATAGTCCAGCCCATGCAGAATGCGCGACGCGCCATATCCGCCGCGCACGGCGAGCACGATATCCGGCAAACGGCGCGACGGATCGGCGAGACGGTTGAGGTCGGCGGCACGTTCGGCATCGGTGCCGCCGAAGCGCTGGAAGCGGCGGCGCGTCGCCTCGACGTTATCGAGTTGGTGGCCTTCACTGCGCAGGCGCAGCAGACCACGATCGACGGCGGACGGATCGGCCGGATAGCCGGAAGGCGCAACGAGTTCGATGGTGCGTGATTTCACGTTTGTTTTTTGGGCGTGGATTCGGCGGCTTCACGCAAGCGGCGCGCATCGCGTTCTTCGCGCGCCAGACGGCGGCGTTCGGCGAAGAAATTCTTCAGCGAATGACTGCATTCGTCTGCCAGCACGCCGCCCGTCACCGCGGTGTGATGATTCAACTGCGGATTGGCGAAGGCATCGACCACGCTGCCGCAAGCGCCGGTTTTCGGATCGGCGGCGCCATAGACAACGCGCGAGATGCGCGCGTGCATGATCGCGCCCGCGCACATCAGGCAGGGTTCGAGCGTGACGTAGAGTTCGCAGCCGGGCAAGCGGTAGTTTTGCAGCTTCTGCGCGGCATCGCGAAGCGCGGCCATTTCGGCGTGCGCGGAGGGATCGTGTCCGCGGATCGGATGATTGAAACCGGTGGCGATGACTTCATCGCCGAGCACGAGGACTGCGCCTACGGGCACTTCGCCCGCGCGACGCGCTTCGTCGGCGGCAAGCTGCGCGAGCGCCATGAAACGGCGGTCGCGCTTGGCTACAAGGGGGGATTCTGGAACTACGCCGGAAGGCGGGTCGTGCGGCGTCAAGATAGATCCGGCTCCGCGCGCGTCTGCGCACGCTCCGTCAGCCGCTCCGCAATGCGCCGCCGATACTCATGCGGCACACAACATCCACCGCGCAGCGATTCGAGCGCCATATCGAGCGCAAGCATTTTTGCCTGGATTTGACAGCGCGTAGCGGGATCGGAAACGCGGTCCAGTTCGTCCTGCAAACCTCGCAAGGCGCGAAGCTGCTCGACGGCAGGCGGGACGAAACCCGCGTTCTTGAGTATGCGATTGGCGACGCGTACTTCCTCGGGCACGAGGACATCGTCGTCGAATTCGAGCGGTTTTCCCGCGCCTGGCAGATTTCTGAACTCACCGCGTGTGGCGGCTTCGTTGATCCGCTGTTCGACTAAAGCATCTAGCAATTTCATCGGGGATAGCGACCGCCCTCCGCAAAAATGGGAGCGGTCTGGCACGATTTCCGTTGGTTAGCCTGAAGTCGGGGGCAGCCGGAATAACGCAGATAAACGCGTGTTCGGCACGTCTCGACACTCTTGTCTCTATTCTAACAGCGGCCGCTCAGCAGCCTTTCTGCAATGTTCGAAACACATGGTATACCGTTTATGTGCTTCGTTTCCACAACAGTTGCGGAACTCGCACGCACTATTTCGCTTGACGGACGCAAAAACTACCGAGGCTCACGGACGTATCCATCGGTGGCGGCGAGCAGGCGGCGCGTGTATTCGTGTTGAACATTTCGGGCGCGCACGGCGTTGATATCGAGTTGTTCGACGATCTCGCCGTTCTGCATCACCGCGACGCGCTGGCACAGAAATCCGACCACGGCGAGATTGTGGCTGACGAGGATCATGGTCAGCCGGCGCTCGGTGTGCAGGCGCTTCAGCAGGTTCAGGATCTCCGCCTGCACCGATACATCGAGCGCCGAAGTCGGTTCATCGAGCAGCAAGACACGCGGCCCGACAATCAACGCGCGCGCAATCGACACGCGCTGCCGCTGCCCGCCCGACAATTGATGTGGATACCGAAATCTGAATGCCGGTCCCAGCCCGACTTCGGCGAGCGCCGCCAAAATGCGGGAATCCTGATCGTCGATACCATTGATCGCCAGCGATTCGCGCAGGGTTTTATCGACCGTAAAGCGCGGATGCAGCGAGCCGTACGGATCCTGGAATACCATTTGAGCGCGATCGGCGTCAATGTTAAGGCGTCCGTCCGATAGCGGCGTGAGTCCGGCCAGCGCGCGCAGCAAGGTGGATTTTCCGCTGCCCGATTCGCCGACCAGACCGAATACTTCGCCCTCCTCTACGCGCAGGGAGACGTCGCGCACGGCATCGACGTGACCGGTTTTGGTCTTGAAGCGGATGCTGGCGTGTTCGATGTCGATCATCGGGCGAATTCCTCGCTGAGCCAGGCGGGATCGCGACGCAAAGTTGGCAGTTCGGCGGGCGGATTTTCCAGCGGCGGATTGGCTGCGAGCAGTCCGCGCGTGTACGGATGCTGCGCGTTCGCCAGATCGCGTGCTGCGCAGGTTTCGACCACGCGCCCGCCGTACATCACCGCGACGCGGTCGCAGAACGACATCACCAGCGGCAAATCGTGGCTGATGAACACGAGGCCGGTGTCGTGGCGCGCGATCATTTCGTCGAGCACGGAGAGCACTTGCATGGACACGAGCACGTCGAGCGCGCTCGTGGGTTCATCGGCGATAAGGAGACGCGGGCCGGCGAAAACCATCATGGCGATCATCACGCGCTGGCCCATGCCGCCGGACAACTCGTGCGGATACGCATCCGCGACGCGCTCGGGTTCGCGAATATGCACGGCCGCCAGCGCTTCGACGATACGCGCACGCATCGCGCGGCGGCTCAGGCGTTCGCCCTGCCGCGCGAAGGTTTCGCGCATCTGCTGCGCGACGGTCATGACCGGATTGAGCGAATACTTCGGGTCTTGCAGAATCATGCTCATCTGCGTGCCGCAGAGCGTGCGGCGATCCTTCGCGCGCATGGCGAGCAGATCATGGCCATCGAAACGCAGCGCTTTGGCCGACCATTGCGCGGCGGGCGGCAACAGTCCGAGCAGCGCGCGCCCCGTCAGCGATTTTCCCGAGCCCGATTCCCCGACGATTCCAAGCCGTTCGCCGCGATTCAACGTCAGCGAAACGCCGCGCACGGCGGGCGTTAGCGCGCCATCGTGACTGGGGAAGGAAACGTGCAAATCTTCGATTTCGGCAAGCGGCATATCAGCCTCCGTTGCGCGGATCGAAGACGTCGCGCAGACCGTCGCCGAGCAGATTGAACGCGAGACTCACGGCGAGAATCGCAAGACCGGGGATGGTGGCGACCCACCATGCATCGAGCAGCACATTGCGGCCTGCCGCGACCATATAGCCCCATTCCGGCGCGGGCGGCTGCGCGCCCAAGCCGAGAAAGCCGAGTCCCGCGACGGCGAGAATGATGCCGGCCATATCGAGCGTGGCGCGCACGATGACGGACGATGAACACAACGGCACGATGTATCGCAACAGAATCCGTCCATGCGATGCGCCCGCCAGCCGCGCCGCGTGAATATAGTCCGCCTGCGCCAGCCGCAGCGATTCCGCCCGCGCCAGCCGCGCATACGGCGGCCATGCCGTAATCGACAGCGCGATCACCGCGTTCAGCACGCCCGGCCCCAGCGCCGCCGCGAACGCCAGCGCAAGCACGATTTTCGGAAACGCGAGCGCGACATCGGTGACGCGCATCAGCACCGTATCGACGATACCGCCGAAATAGCCCGCCACAGTGCCGATTGCAAGCCCGATTGGCACGACCAGCACGACCACCAGCATCGCGATGCTCAAGGTCAGCCGCGAACCGTGAACGAGCCGGGACAAGATATCGCGGCCGAGTTGATCGGTGCCGAACCAGTGCGCGGCGTTGGGCGGCGTCAGGCGTTCGGAGAGCACTTGCTTCAGCGGATCGTAGGAAACGATGGATGGCCCGATCACTGCCACCACGATCAGCAGCAGCAAAATCATCAGGCCAAGCATGCTGAGCGGATTCGCCGAGAACCCGCGCCAGCGCCGATACGCCCTTCCCAGCGATGCCTGCCGCGGCGACGCGGGGGTATCGCTGAGCAGCCATGCGCGCAAGCTCGTCCGCGCCGGTTTCATGTGAGCGAAGTCCTCCATGTCAGCGCGCGCGTGGATCGAATACGCGATACAGCGCGTCGGTCAGCAGATTCAACGCGATAAACGTCGCGCCGATCACCAGCGTGCTGCCGAGCACGGCGTTCATATCGGCGTTCAGCAGCGCGCCCGTCAGATACGAGCCGATACCCGGCCACGCAAACACGATTTCCGTCAGCACCGATCCTTCCAGCAGATAGCTATACGCCAACGCGATCACCGTCAGCAACGGCACCGCGATATTGCCGAACGCGTGCCGCCAGATCACGCGACGTTCGGGCAAGCCCTTCGCGCGCGCCGTCGTCACGTATTCCTGACCGAGTTGTTCGAGCATGAACGAGCGCGTCATGCGCGACAAATAGGCGATCGAATAGAACGCCAGCACGCCCGCCGGCAGCGCGATATGCGAGAACGCGTTTTTGAACACGTCCCACTCGCCGGCCATCAGCGAATCGAGCAGCAGGCTGCCAGTGCGGGTATCGACCATGCCGTCGTACATCGGATCGATACGGCCCGGTCCAGAGACCCAATGCAGCCGCGCATAGAACAGCAACAAGCCCATCAGCGCGAGCCAGAACACCGGCACGGAACTGCCCGCGAGGCCGATCACGCGCGCGACATGATCGACCGCGCGATTGTGTTCCACCGCCGCCGCCACGCCCAACGGCACGCCGACCGCGATGCCGATAAACGTCGACAACGTAGCTAGTTCGATGGTCGCGGGAAACACGCGTTTGATATCGTCGATTACCGGGTTGGCCGTCAGCAGCGACATGCCGAGATGGCCGTGCAGCACATCGCGCGCGTAGATGATGAACTGATCGATGAGCGGTTTATCCAGCCCGAGCTGTACGCGCGCCGCCGCATACGCCGTGGCCGACGCGCGATCGCCGAGAATGGCGAGCACGGGATCGATCGGGATCTTGCGGCCGATAAAGAACGTGATCGCAAGCAAACCGGTGAACGTGACCACGAGCATCGCGATCCATTTGACGAGCGCGCCCAGCACGCGCACGCCGCCGCGATGCGCGTTCAGGCGTTCACGGAGCGCGGGCGTATTCACTGCTTCTGAATATGCCGATACGACACGAGATCGTTGATCGGCCCGACTTCGAGCCCGGTCACGCCCGGCCGCGCCGCCACCTGCGATACCTTTTGGAACATGATCACGAACGGCGATTTCGCAAGCACTTCCTTCTGCATCGACTGATACATCTGCGCGCGTTTGGCGGTGTCGCTTTCGGCGAGCGCGGCGTTGGTTTCCTTCGTCAGTTGCGGAATGTCCCACGCATTGCGCCACGCAAGCATCTTGTAGCTCGATGCATCGGAATTATCGGGATTCCAGACGAAACCCTGCGCGTTGCTATGCGGATCGATATAGTCCGCCGACCATTCGCCGATGTAGATATCGTGCGCCCGCGCGCGGTATCGGCCGAGCGTCTGCTTGTTGTCGCTCGGCACGAGTTGCACCTTGATATTCGCCAGCGCCAGATTCGCCTGCACGGCCTGCGCGATTTCGCTGTACGGGTAATCGTTGCGCACGTCCATTTTCACGGTGAAGCCGTTTGCCAGTCCCGCTTT
The DNA here is from genome assembly GCF_029439455.1 of Caballeronia sp. BR00000012568055. Classification (GTDB taxonomy): domain Bacteria; phylum Pseudomonadota; class Gammaproteobacteria; order Burkholderiales; family Burkholderiaceae; genus Caballeronia. The sequence goes on from NZ_JAQFVG010000075.1 coordinate 44,987, forward strand.
CGCAAGCAGCGCCTTCGCCTTCGCCACGTCCTGGTGATACGGAATCTCGTTGTACGCGCCCAGAAAACCTTCGGGCAAGAACGACTCATGCACCTTGTACGTGGTGCGGATCACGTTCTTCTGAATGCCCTGATAATCGATCAGCCACTTCATCGCCTCCCACACTTCCGGCTTGGCGAGATTCGGATTCTTGTTGTTGAGGCCGAGATACATCAGCGTCGCTTGCGGCACGGCGGTGGCTTTGATCTTGCCGGCTTTCGAGAGCGTATCGAGATCGTCTGGGCTGAGATCGCGCGCCACGTCGATATCGCCGTTTTCGATCATCAGGCGCTGGCTCGCCGCCTCGGTCACATGACGCAGTACGATACGCTTCATCGCCAGCGGCAGACGGTAGCCGTCGAAACGCTGCAATACGATGCTGTCGTTGGCCGTCCACTTGACGAGCTTGTACGCGCCCGAACCGGCTTCCTGCGTCTTCAGCCAGTCGTTGCCGTAGTCATTGCCCTTCGCGTGCGATTCCACCAGCTTGCGATCCACCACCGACGCCGGCCACGAGCCGAGCACGTTAAGCACGAAAGTCGGCGCGTAACGTTGATCGGTGGTGACGGAGATGGTTGTATCGTCGATCTTCTTGACGTTTTGCAGTGCATTGGCCTTCGTCAATCCGATGCCCGCGAGCACGGCCGCCGCGCCTTTATCGAGCAAGGCGGTGCGCTGGATGGACCAGGCGACGTCATCGGCGGTGAGCGGATTGCCCGAGTGGAACTTGAGACCGGAGCGGAGTTTGAACGTGAAGGTCAGGCCGTCAGGACTCACCGTCCACGATTGCGCGACATCGCCATTGAATTTCGACGGGTCTTTCAGATCGACGCGCACCAGCCGATCGTACGTGTTGGCGACGTACTCTTCCGGCACGAGTTCATAGATTTCGCCGGGATCGAGCGAGGTGAATTCGTCGAGCAGCGTGGCCATGACGAACATGTCTTTCGGCGTCGCCGCCTGCGATACGTTCAGAATCGCGAGCGACAACGTCAATGCAGCCAATGCCTTTTTCATGTGCGATTTTCCGTTCACGGTTCACATCAGCCGCATCGGGCCGCTGTCTTCGTTGTCGATCAGAGCAAGCTCGCGCGAGCCTGGCAATTCGTAATGCCACCACTCGCTTTTGATATGCCCGAAGCCTGCGCCGAGCATCACGCCGAGCAGCAGCGTGCGATTGTGCTGGACGTGCTCGGGCAGGCCGGGATGAAAGTGCTCGGATTCGGGGACCATTGCATCGAAACCGGTGCCCATGTCGAGTTCGTCGCCGTTTCGATCGACCAAAGTCAGATCGATGGCCGTGCCGCGACTGTGATTCGATCCGCGATCGAGCGGCGCGATAAAGGTTGGATCGGGCAGGAAGTTCCAGAGCACCTGCTGCGCTTGCGGCGGCCGATAGGCATCGAAAATCCTGAGCGTCATGCCGAAGCTCTGCGCGATTGTCGTGGCCTTTCTCAGCGCCGCTTCCGCGGGTTCGAGCAGGAGGCAGTGCGCGGCCTTGTAGATCGGCTTGCCGGTGAGATTGCGATCGGTCGCGTAGACGAGATCGATCTGGACGTGATGCGTTTCTGGCGTGATGTGCAGCAGCTTGGAAGAGGTCATCAGACGCGTCGTATCGTTTCAATTCCGATAGACGAACCATAACCTGTTCGAAAATTCTGCGAAACCCTTTGATTCGGGTGGGGTTAGGTGTTTAGTGGCCAGGTCGCGAGCGTTTCGTAGCGGGATTGGCCGAGGTGGCTGTGGATCAGAGCGAATCGGCGCGCTTGCCAGGTGATGGGTTTGATCGCGCTCTTGGGGATACGTTGGATGTCGTAGAAAAGCGTAATGTGGGGTTTGAAGTGCGGATGACGTTTTATTTTGATGCCCGCGACGGCTAGCGCGTTTGCCAACTGGATTTCGAGCGCGGACAGGGAATCGCTCGGTTCGCCGGATAGCACGATGGGATGTTTCGGGCGGCGTGAAGCGAATGTTTCGATATGGTAGAGCGTGATGTCGGCGGATGAAAGCGCAATCGCCGCCGCTGCCGCCTTCGCTCGCTCGCTCGACCAAGTCAACAGGCAGACCGTCAAACGCGCCGATATATTGCAACGTGAGGTGCACGCGGTCCGAGGGAATCGGCTTCGCGTTGAGTCCGAATTGAATTCGAAGCCGCTCGCTTAACTCAGCGATACCGACAGCGGCGGCCTCATCGGGAAATAGCGCAAAGAAAAGCGAATCGGTGACGCGCGCGTGGGAATCGGAACTCACGTGCGCACCCCGACTTGCGTTTTATTCCCACTCAATCGTCGCCGGCGGTTTCCCCGAAATATCGTAAACAACCCGATTGATCCCTCGCACTTCATTGATGATGCGATTGCTCACATGCCCCAGCAACTCATGCGGCAAATGCGCCCAATGCGCCGTCATGAAATCCAGCGTCTGCACCGCACGCAGCGCGACGACATACTCGTAAGTGCGCCCATCGCCCATTACGCCGACGCTCTTCACCGGCAGGAACACCGCGAACGCCTGACTCGTGAGGTCATACCAGGACTTGCCCGTTTCCTTATCGATCGTGGTACGCAGCGTCTCGATAAAAATCGCATCCGCGCGACGCAGCAAATCCGCGAACTCGCGCTTCACTTCGCCCAGAATCCGAACGCCCAGACCCGGCCCCGGGAACGGATGGCGATACACCATCGCAGGCGGCAAGCCAAGCTTCACGCCCAGCTCACGCACTTCATCCTTGAACAGCTCACGCAGCGGTTCCAGCAGTTTCAGATTCAGCGTATCCGGCAGACCGCCAACGTTGTGATGGCTCTTGATCGTGTGCGCGCCCTTCTTGCCCTTGCCCGCCGATTCGATCACGTCCGGGTAAATCGTGCCCTGCGCGAGCCACCTGGCATCGGTCAGTTTTTGCGATTCGGCATCGAACACTTCGACGAATTCCGCGCCGATGATCTTGCGCTTCGCTTCAGGATCGGTCACGCCGGCGAGCTTTTGCAGGAACGCTTCGCTCGCATCGACGTGAATGACTTTCACGCCAAGGTGATCGGCAAACGTAGACATCACCTGTTGCGCTTCGTTCTCGCGCAACAGACCGTGATCGACAAACACGCACGTCAATTGATCGCCGATCGCGCGATGCAGCAGCGCCGCCGCCACCGACGAATCCACGCCGCCCGACAAGCCGAGAATCACGTGCTCATTGCCGACTTGCGCGCGGATCTTTTCCACCGCTTCGTCGATGTAATGCCCCATCTCCCAGTCCGCCTTCGCGCCGCACAGTTCCAGCACGAAGCGGTCGAGCATCGCGTGGCCCTTGACCGTGTGCGTGACTTCCGGATGCCATTGCAGGCCGTAGAAGCGGCGGTCGTCATCGGCCATGGCGGCGATCGCGCACGACGGCGTCGAGGCCATCAGCTTGAAACCGGCGGGCATGTCCACGACCTTGTCGCCGTGGCTCATCCAGACCTTGAGCATCGCTTCGCCGCTCGCAGTCTTGAAATCTTCGATGCCTTCGAGAAAGTTCGTGTGGTTGGTCGCCTGCACTTCCGCATAGCCGAACTCGCGCACCTTGCCGAGTTCGACTTTGCCGCCGAGCTGATCGGCCATCGTCTGCATGCCGTAACAGATGCCCAGCACCGGCACGCCGAGATCGAAAACGATTTGCGGCGCGCGCGGCGAACCCGCTTCCGTGACCGAGTTCGGACCGCCCGACAGGATGATGCCCTTCGGCGCGAAATCGCGGATAAAGGTCTCATCGACGTCGTACGGATGAATTTCCGAATACACATGCGACTCGCGGATGCGTCGGGCGATCAGTTGAGTGACTTGGGAGCCGAAATCGAGAATCAGGATTTTGTCGTGCATGGCTGCGGCCAAAGGCTAAGTGAACGAATAAGGTCGATGCCGCCGGTCGCGCGCGCACTGCTCGCGCCGTCCGGCGGCCCATAAATCGACGGCCGGCGCGAAGGCCGACCGTGCTGGTGTGTGATGCTTGCGCGCGCGTCGAGGCGCTGTGGCTCATCGCCGGCGCGCCGGGTGGTGGCGGTCGCGCTCAGCGTGGCGCTCCGTTGGCCGGATCGATACGCCGGCCCGTGACCGGATCGATCCCGTCGCTGATAACGGGTTCGATGCGCCTGCCGGTAACCGGATCGATTTCGCGGCCAGTTAAAGGATCGAGCGAGCGGCCGGTGATGGGATCGAGTGTTGCGCCGGTGACCGGATCGACCGCGCCGCCGTCGAGGCGTTCGCGTGTGACGACGGTGCGTCCGCTGACGGGATCGATGGCGGTGGCTTCAGGCGCACGCGCTGCGGGACGAACCGCGATATCTTCCTCGCGCTTCTTCGCCGCCTTCCTTTCCGCCCGATCCGCAGATGCCGCGCCTGCCAGCGCCGCGCGCTCACGCCGCCGCACCGCCGACGACAGCCTCACGCTGCCCAGCCCCAGCACCACCAACACGACGCCAACCAGCGCCGCGCTCATCTGCCCAAAGCCATCGACTTCCGGCGTCCGCAATCCGAGCAGCCAGACCAGCACGATCACGCCCGATACCCACTCCACGTGCCCCGATACTTTCGCGGCCCGCGCCGTCAACGCGCCATCGATCGACGCATGAAACGCGAGCCACGCCAAACCAACCAGCGCGATGCCGAGCAACTGCCCGGCGAACGCAGGCTGCACGCGGATCGAATCCAGTTGCAGCGCGCCGTACAAACCTGCCCACGGCGTCAGCAGGAACAACAAGCCGAACGCCAGAAAAATCAGGGCATTGACGATCAATACGACCCGCAGCAACGGTTTCATACGCGATCCGCCTTTTTAGTCAACGTGATAATTCGGCGCTTCCTTGGTGATCTGCACATCATGCACGTGCGACTCGCGCATGCCAGCTGCCGTGATCTGCACAAATTCCGCCTTCTCATGCAGTTCGTTGATGGTGCGGCAACCGCAGTAACCCATGCTCGCGCGCACGCCGCCAACGATCTGGAACAGGATGGCGTTGACCGAACCCTTGTACGCCACGCGCCCTTCGATCCCTTCCGGCACCAGCTTGTCGATATTCGCCGAGTTGTCCTGGAAGTAGCGATCCGCCGCGCCGTCCTTCATCGCGCCGACCGAACCCATGCCGCGATACGACTTGTACTGACGGCCCTGGTACAGGAACACATCGCCCGGCGATTCTTCGGTACCAGCAAGCATCGAACCCATCATGACGACATTCGCGCCCGCTGCCAGTGCCTTCGATACATCGCCCGAGAAGCGCACGCCGCCGTCCGCGATCACCGGCACGCCCGTTCCGCGCAGCGCTTCCGATACATTCGCGATCGCCGTGATCTGCGGCACGCCCACGCCCGCAACGATCCGCGTCGTACAAATGGAACCGGGGCCGATACCGACCTTCACTGCGTCCGCGCCGTATTCGACCAGTGACTTGGCCGCTGCCGCCGTCGCGATATTGCCGCCAACGACCTGCACATGCGGGTAGTTCTGCTTGACCCAGCGCACGCGCTCCAGCACGCCCTGGCTGTGACCGTGCGCCGTATCCACCACAATCACATCGACGCCCGCCGCCGCAAGGAGCTCGACGCGCTCTTCGTTATCCGGACCGACGCCGACCGCCGCGCCCACGCGCAGCTTGCCGTCTTCGTCCTTACATGCGTCCGGATTCTCGGTCTGCTTGGTGATGTCCTTCACCGTCATCAAGCCGCGCAGTTCGAACGAATCATTGACTACCAGCACGCGTTCCAGACGATGGCTGTGCATCAGCGCCTTCGCCTCCGCCAGCGACGTGCCTTCGCGCACCGTCACCAGACGCTCACGCGGCGTCATGATATTGCGCACCGGCTCGTCCAGACGCTCTTCGAAACGCAAATCCCGATTCGTCACGATACCGATAAGCTGCGCGCCCTCCACCACCGGAAAACCCGAGATGCCGTGCTGCTGCGTCAGTGCAATCACATCGCGTACGCGCATGGTCGGCGGTACGGTGATCGGATCACGCACGACGCCCGACTCGAAGCGCTTCACCTTGGCGACTTCGCGAGCCTGTTCTTTGGCGGTGAGATTCTTGTGAACGATGCCGATACCGCCCATCTGCGCCATAGCGATAGCGAGTCGGCCTTCGGTGACCGTGTCCATGGCTGCGGACACGAGGGGCATATTCAGGGAGATATTGCGAGTCAGCTGAGACTTCATGCTGGTATCGCGCGGCAAGACACTGGAGAACGCGGGCACGAGGAGCACGTCATCGAACGTGAGTGCTTTCTGGATCAGACGCATGGCGAATCCTATGGGCGCAAAAGCAGATTATACCGATTGTTCTTCGGGTTTTCACTGTCCGAACAGCAGCTTAGGCCGTTTTGCTGCAATTTCCGCACCGGCTCTGGCTTCGCGTTGCACGATTCGACAAGACGGCGCGCGTGCATGACCGGTACGCTGCGCGCAGTTCAATGGTTTCGGATGGAGAGTCGGGCGATGCAGCGCGGTGTGATGTACGGAATGTTTGCGGGTGCGATCTGGGGTTTCATCTTTCTCGCGCCGAAGTTGCTGCCGGATTTCTCGCCGGTCGTGCTGAGCGTCGGGCGTTATCTGATGTACGGCGCGGTATCGCTGGCGGTGGCGCTGCCGTTCGCACGGCGGCTGCTCGTCAAACTGACGCGCGCGGATCTGGTCGCGCTCGTGAAGCTCGCGCTGGTCGGGAATCTGTTGTATTACGTGCTGCTCGCGCGCGCCGTGCAACTGGTGGGCGTGGCGCCGACATCGCTGATCGTGGGGATTTTGCCGGTGACGGTGACGCTCGCCGGCCGCCGCGATCACGGCGCAGTGGATATCAAACGGCTTATCGGACCGCTCGGGCTGGTGGTCGCGGGCATCATTTGCATCAATCTGGATGTGTTTCGCGACTTGTTCACCGGTAGCGCGACACCCGCCGAGAGCGTGCTGACGCGTCTGGCCGGTCTCGCCTGCGCGATCGGCGCGCTGGCCGCATGGACGTGGTACGCGGTCGTCAACGCGCGCTACCTGCAAGCCAACGATCATTTCGATGGCAACGAATGGTCCGTGTTGTGGGGCGTTGTCACGGGCGTGCTCGGCGCGGTCATCGGTCTGGTGATGTGGCTGTTGCCTGCGGGAATGGTGCAGGCGAGCTTGCCGGCCGCGCGCTGGCACATGTTCTGGATCGTCTGTGCGCTGCTGGCGACGATCGGGTCATGGGTAGGAAATATGCTGTGGAATGCGGCGCAGAAGCGTCTCCCGCTGACGCTTTCCGGCCAGATGATCGCGTTCGAAACGCTGTTCGCGCTGCTCTACGCCTTCGTCTACGACGGCCGTTATCCGCGCGTGCCCGAAGTGCTGGCAATCGTGTTCCTGTTGACCGGCGTGCTGTGGTCGGTGCGACAACACGCCGTCGAATCTTCAGGCGAGGCGCTCGCGCACTGACTGCGAATCAGCGCGAATCCTTGTTCTGCCATTTGCGCCCTTCGATCGATCCGGCCTTGCGCGTCTTGGCCACGCGCCGCTGCCGCGCCATCTTCGGATCGACCTTCAGCGGACGATAAATCTCCACGCGATCAAAATCCGCAAGCGTCGCATCGAGCGGTTTGAGCTTGCCGAACACGCCGACTTTCTGCATCGACAAATCGATCTCGGGATGCTGCGCGAGCACGCCGCTCGCCTCAATCGCCTCGCGCACCGTCGCGCCTTCGCGCAGATCGACGCGCTTGAGAAACGCGCCATCGGCCAGACCATAACAAACGTCGATATGAAGATTCATTGTTTGCCGTAGCGCTGATCCGCGCGCTTCACGAAGGAATCGACGAAAGTGTTGGCGATATGGCTGAACACCGGCCCGATGAGCTTTTCCAGAATCACATTCGAGAACTCGTAGTGCAGCGCGAATTCGATCTTGCACGCGTCCGCGCGCAGCGGGATAAAGCGCCAGAAACCGGTGAACTTCTTGAAAGGGCCGCTCAGGAACTCCATATCGATGGAAGTCGGCCGCTTCTGCACATTGCGCGTGGCGAAATGCTGCTTGATGCCCTTGAAGCTGATGTCGATCTTCGCCTCCATGCCGTTCTCATCCTGACGGCCGATTTCCACGCCGCCGCACCACGGCAGAAAATTGGGGTAATCGGCGACATCGGTGACGAGGTCGAACATTTCTTCCGCTGAATGGCGGATCAACACGGTTTTTTGAACGTCGGCCATAAAGACGCGTAAGGACGATAAAGACGTAGCAATAGCTGATTTGGGCGGCAGCGCGCAAGCAAGACGAGCCTTGGCTTCTTCCGTCAGACGGCACGCTGCTAAAATCGTGATTTTAAACGAGTTGGGCACTTTCCATTCATGAGCATCATCGACAACAGAAAAGCCTCCTTCGATTACTTCATCGAGGAACGCTACGAGGCCGGACTCGTGCTCGAAGGCTGGGAAGTCAAGGCGCTGCGCGCGGGCCGTGCGCAGATCAAGGAAGGCTATGTCGTCATCAAGCAGGGCGAGCTGTTCCTGATCGGCACGCATATCAGTCCGTTGCCCGAAGCATCCAAATTCGCCAATCTCGATCCGGTGCGCACGCGCAAGCTCCTCCTGCATCGCGATCAGATCGATAAGCTGATCGGCAAGGTCGAACAGCGCGGGCACACGCTGGTGCCGCTGAACTTCCACTACAAGGAAGGCCGCGTGAAGTGCGAGATCGGTCTGGCCAAGGGCAAAAAGCTGCACGACAAGCGCGAGACGGAGAAGAAGCGCGACTGGGAACGCGAACGCGCGCGTTTGATGCGCACCGCGACGAAGTAAGCAAAAGGGGCGCTGAGCGCCCCTTGTTTTTATCCCCGCTTTATGACGCTGCCGCCGTCACCCTTCACGATGCTCAACGCCGACGCGATCATCGTACTCATATCCGACATATTTCCCGGCACGATCAGCGTGTTGCCCTGCTTCGCCAGATTGCCGAACGCGCCGACATACTGTTCGGCCACCTTCAGGTTCACCGCTTCCATGCCGCCCGCCGACTGAATCGCGGTGCCGATTTTTTCGATCGCCTGCGCGTTGGCTTCCGCCACAGCGAGAATCGCGGAGGCTTCGCCCTGTGCCTGATTGATCACCGCCTGCCGTTCACCCTCAGACTTCTGAATGGCCGCCTCACGCGCGCCCGAAGCCAGATTGATCTGCTCCTGCTTGCGCCCTTCCGATGCCGCGATCAACGCGCGCTTCTCACGCTCGGCGGTAATCTGCGCCTGCATCGCGTGAAGGATTTCCTTGGGCGGCGTCAGATCCTTGATTTCATAGCGCAGCACCTTCACACCCCAGTTCGACGCCGCTTCATCCAGCGCATTCACAATGCTGTGGTTGATGAAATCGCGTTCCTCGAAGGTCTTGTCGAGTTCCAGCTTGCCGATCACCGAACGCAGCGTGGTCTGCGACAACTGCGTGATCGCGAACACGAAATTGCTCGAACCGTACGATGCCTTCATCGCATCGGTCACCTGGAAATACAGCACGCCGTCCACCTGCAATTGCGTGTTGTCACGCGTGATACACACCTGGCTCGGCACTTCCAGCGGAATTTCCTTGAGCACATGTTTGTACGCAATCCGGTCGATAAACGGCAGCACGATATTCAGCCCCGGCGTCAACGTGGCGTGATAACGCCCGAGCCGTTCGAGAATCCAGGCATGCTGCTGCGGAACGATCTTGACCGTATTCACCACGATCACGATGGCGATCACCAGCACGATTAGCGCGAAAATCATTGTGTGACTCCTTTTTGTTGGCCGTGCTCGGCAGCGACGATCAGCCGACTGCCCTCCAGCGCGGTAATGCGATACAGCCGTGCGCCTTCGGATTCCCCCGGCGCGAGTTCCACGTCCCACTGCGCCCCGCGATACATCGCCCGCGCGCGCCCTTCGTGCCATTGCCCGACCTGCAGCGTGGCGCCGATATCGAGATTCACGGCGCTATCGTGCGTGGCATCGGCGCGGCGCTTCCAATTGCCGAAGCGCGAACGCCGGAGCACGCCGACCGCGATCAACGCGATCACCGCCGCCGCCCCCATCTGCACATGCGGCATCGCGCCGATCACGAACGCGAGTCCACCCGCGATCATCCCCAACGCGATCATGAGCAGATAGAACGTACCGGTAAACAACTCCGCCACGATCAGCGCGCCCGCCGCGATCCACCAGAACAACCCGTTCGACAACATGGCCGTCTCCAAACGAAAACACCCCGGAACGAAATGTGTTCCGGGGTGTTTTTTATAGCATGCCGCGTTGACTTGTAATCAAGCGGAAAGGCACATCATCACTTATTTTGACAAGGTCTTCGCCAACTGCTGCCACGTTTCGATGATCGTGTCCGGGTTCAGCGACATCGACTCGATGCCTTCCTTCGCCAGCCATTCGGCCAGATCCGGATGATCCGAAGGACCCTGACCGCAGATGCCCACGTACTTCTTCAGGCGCAGACAGGTTTCGATCGCACGCTTGAGCATGAACTGCACGGCTTCGTCGCGTTCGTCGAAGTCGGCGGCGAGCAATTCCATGCCGGAATCGCGGTCCAGACCGAGCGTCAACTGCGTCAGATCGTTCGAGCCGATCGAGAAGCCGTCGAAACGCTCCAGGAACTGCTCGGCCAAAATCGCGTTGGACGGCACTTCGCACATCATCACGAGCTTGAGGTCGTTCTTGCCGCGCTCCAGCCCGAACTTCTTCAGCAACTCGACCACGCGATCCGCCTGCTTCAGCGTCCGCACGAACGGCACCATGATCTGCACGTTGTCCAGACCCATTTCCTCGCGCACCTTCTTCAGCGCGATACATTCCATATGGAACGCTTCGGCGAAGTCTTCGGCGATGTAACGCGACGCGCCACGGAAACCGAGCATCGGATTTTCTTCGTCCGGCTCGTAACGCGAACCGCCGATCAGCTTCTTGTACTCGTTCGACTTGAAGTCCGACAGACGCACGATCACGGGCTTCGGATAGAACGCCGCCGCAATCGTAGCGATGCCTTCGGTCAGCTTATCGACGTAGAACGCACGCGGCGAAGCATGACCACGCGCGACCGATTCGACCGCCTTCTTCAAATCTGCATCGATATTCGGGTACTCGAGAATCGCCTTCGGATGGACGCCGATATTGTTGTTGATGATGAACTCGAGACGCGCGAGACCCACGCCCGCATTCGGCAACTGCGCGAAGTCGAACGCGAGTTGCGGATTGCCGACGTTCATCATGATCTTGACCGGAATCGGCGGCAGTTCGCCGCGCTGCACTTCGGTCACTTCGGTTTCGAGCAGGCCGTCGTAGATCTTGCCTTCGTCGCCTTCCGCGCACGAGACCGTCACCAGCGCGCCGTCCTTCAGGATATCCGTTGCGTCACCGCAGCCAACCACGGCCGGCACGCCCAGTTCACGCGCGATGATGGCCGCGTGGCAGGTGCGCCCGCCGCGATTGGTCACGATCGCCGATGCGCGCTTCATCACCGGTTCCCAGTTCGGGTCGGTCATATCGGCGACCAGCACGTCGCCCGGTTGCACGCGTTCCATTTCCGACGGGTCATGAATCACACGCACCGGACCCGCGCCGATCTTCTGGCCGATTGCACGGCCCGTGGTCAGCACGTTCGACTGGCCCTTGAGCTTGAAGCGCATTTCCGCCTTGCCCGATGCCTGGCTCTTCACCGTCTCCGGACGCGCCTGGAGAATGAAGATCTTGCCATCGCGGCCGTCCTTGCCCCACTCGATGTCCATCGGACGCTCGTAGTGCTTTTCGATGATGACGGCGTACTTCGCCAGCGTAATGACGTCTTCGTCCGTGATCGAGAAGCGATTGCGCTGCTCATGCGGCACATCGACGGTCTTCACACGGCCCGGTTCGCCCGGCTGCGTGAATTCCATCTTGACCAGCTTCGAGCCGATCGAACGGCGGATGATCGGGTACTTGTTCTGTTCGAGCGTCTGCTTGAAAACGTGGAACTCATCCGGATTCACCGCGCCCTGCACCACGGTTTCGCCCAGACCGTAGCTCGCGGTAATGAACACGGTTTCCTTGAAGCCCGATTCCGTGTCGATGGTGAACATCACGCCTGCCGCGCCGACGTCCGAACGCACCATACGCTGCACGCCCGCCGACAACGCCACTTCAGCGTGCGTAAAGCCCTTGTGCACGCGATACGAAATCGCGCGGTCGTTATACAGCGACGCGAACACGTGCTTCATGCGATCGAGCACATCTTCGATGCCGACCACATTCAGATAGCTTTCTTGCTGGCCCGCGAACGACGCGTCGGGCAAATCCTCGGCGGTCGCGGACGAACGCACGGCGAACGAAAGCTCGTCGGGCGAGCCGTTCTGAAGGATATCGAACTGACGGCGGATTTCGTCTTCGAGACGCGGTTGCAGCGGCGCGTCAACGATCCATTGGCGGATTTCTTTGCCGCATTCTGCGAGCGCCTTCACGTCATCGACGTCGAGCGATTCGAGACGCTTGGCGATGCGGTCCGTCAGATCGTTGTGATTGAGGAAGTCGCGAAAGGCGAGCGCGGTCGTGGCGAAACCCGTCGGCACCTGAACGCCGGCTTCGGAAAGCTGGCTGATCATTTCGCCGAGCGACGCGTTCTTGCCCCCGACGATTTCCACGTCGGTCATTCGCAACTGCTCGAATGGAACTACATACGCCTGATCCTTTGCGACATCGTTCGCAACATTGACTGCGTTAGTCATACAAGCCCCTAAGGTGGATGAAATTCACGATCGCACGAGTGGGCTTATACGCGCGCACGCTCATTGGAAGCGTCCGCGCATCTCGCACAACCTGTTTGATAAGCCTTCGGGGAGCCGCGCCTCTGAGGTGAATGTGAGGCGCGATCAAAAAGAAACGACGACGTCAGGAAATCTGCTCGAAACCGTGGATTCCAGCGGAGAAAAGCCACGAACCGACCGCGATTTGACGAAAATCTGAATCAATTTGTCCGCAATTGCTTATCGAACAGGTTGCCGCTATTCTACCTTGCCGAATTTCATATTTGCTCAGGCAAGACAGTTGTTCGACGGCAAAACCGAGGTGTTTGACGCCTGTTCGTTCGCAGGCGCACACGCAGCGGTCAGCCACCTTAACACAGGTTTTTACAGCGACCGCGCTCAGGCGTTATCGTTTGTACGGTTTGAACACCTTCGCTCCAACTCGATCCCCTTTTCACCGATGCCGCCTTCCGTATTCATCGTTTCCGACGGGACCGGGATCACTGCCGAAACCTTCGCGCATTCGATCCTCGCTCAGTTCGACCAAAAGTTCCGGCTCGTGCGCGTGCCCTTCGTCGATTCCATCGACAAGGCTTATGCGACGGTCGAGAAGATCAACGAAGCCGTCGCGCTCGATGGGCGACGACCGATCGTGTTCACCACGCTGGTGGACAGCGCATCGAACGAAGTGGTCAAGGGGTGCAATGCGCTCGTGCTGGATATGTTCCAGACCTTCATCGAGCCGCTTGAGCATGAGTTGGAGATCAAATCCACGCACGCGATGGGCCGCGTTCACCAGAACGCCGACACCGAGGAATACAAGAACCGGATCGAGGCGATCAACTTCTCGCTCGCGCACGACGACGGCCAGTCGAATCGGAATCTGGCGGACGCGGATGTGATTCTGGTAGGCGTATCGCGTAGCGGCAAAACGCCGACCAGCCTTTATCTGGCGATGCAGTACGGCGTGAAAGCCGCCAACTATCCGCTGATTCCGGAAGACTTCGAACGCGGCAAGCTGCCTACGCCCTTGCTTGAGCATCGGGAAAAGATGTTCGGTTTATCGATCGATCCGCAGCGTCTGTCGGAGATTCGCAATGAACGGCGGCCCGGCAGCAAGTACGCGGCGCTGGAAAATTGCCGCTACGAGATCAACGAAGCCGAACAGATGATGAAGCGCGAAGGCGTCAAGTGGCTGTCTTCGACACACAAGTCCATCGAAGAAATCGCCACGACGATTCTGCAAGAGGTGAAGCCGGAGCGGCCTTCCTACTACTGAGCGTTTATCGACGCTGCTGGCGGCACTGCTCGAACAGACAGATCGCCGCCGCAGCTGCCACATTGAGCGATTCCATACCGCCCGGCTGCGGAATCGTCACGCGATACGTCACGGCATCGCGCCATATCTGCGATACGCCCGCGCCTTCATTGCCGAAGACCCACGCCAGCGCGCCTGAAAGATCGCAGTCGTAAATCGCGGTCGCGCCGTGCGAATCGGTGATGGTGACGGGCGCGTCGAGTCGCGCGATCAAACCATCCGCTTCGACGTCCTCGAAAATATCGAGCAGAAAATGTGCGCCCATTCCGGAACGCAGCACTTTCGATGACCACGCGTAAGCCGTCCCCGGCGCGCAGAACACGCGCTTGATGCCCGCCGCCGCCGCGCTGCGCAGAATCGAACCGACGTTGCCCGCGTCCTGAACGCCGTCGAGAATCACGCAGGTTTCGGTGATGCGCTCGGGCATCCGCGAATCGATCTTCTCGACCAGCAGCAACATGCCGACGCCATGCACGACGCTCGATAGCTGCCCGAACAACGCATCCGGCAACACGACCACGCGCTTCTCTTCGATCCGCCCGACAATCGCGCGCGCTTCCTCATGCGTCAGCGCGCCTTCGGTGACCACGCATGTTTCCGGCTGACCGGCTGTATCCAGATAAGCGGCGGCGAGATGCAGCCCTTCGAGCAGCGCATGCCCGCTGCGACGCTGCTGCGCCGTCGAGCCGGCCAGCGCCTTCAGGCGCTTGTAGAGCGGGTTGTCCCGCGAGGTGATCGGTTTCACGTTTGACTAGAAAGCGAGCGCGTCGGGATCGTCTTCGACCGACGAAGCCGCCTGAATGACTTCCGGCGCGATGACCGGCAACACCGAGCCGAAGAACAGCGCGTGCGCCTCGCGCACCGGCGCAAACGACCGCCGATGATGCTCGCACGGCCCATGCTGCTTGAGCGCCTTCAGATGTTGCGGCGTACCGTAGCCCGAATGCGTGGCAAAGCCGTACATCGGAAAGGATTCGTGCAGTTCGACCAGCATGCGGTCGCGCGTGACCTTGGCGAGAATCGACGCCGCCGAAATCTGCTTGATCAGCGCGTCGCCGCCGATGACGGCTTCGCTGCGAATCGACAGTGTCGGGCAGCGATTGCCGTCCACTTTCACCAGCGTCGGCGCGACGGACAAACCTTCGACCGCGCGCTTCATCGCCAACATCGACGCGTGCAGGATATTGATCGTGTCGATCTCTTCGACACTCGCCGATGCAATGCAAAACGCCAGCGCCCGATCGACGATCTTTTCGTACAACTCCTCGCGCCGCTTCGCGCTCAGTGCCTTTGAGTCGTCGAGACCGTTGATGCGCGGCTTGGCCGGATCGAAGATCACGGCTGCGGCGACTACCGGACCCGCCAGCGGACCGCGCCCCGCTTCATCGACACCGCAGATGATGTCGAACGGCGAACTGAAGTCCAGTCCGCACTGAGCCGAGTTTTTCGCCGTCGATGCCATCAGCGCGGCCTCCGCGTGTCGAGCACCCGCGCCACGGCTTCCGCCGCCTTCTGCGACGTGTTCTGACGCAGCGCGATATGCATGTCGGTGAAGATCTCCGTCAGCGTACGGCGGTTGGCGTCGTCGTTCAACTGTTGCAGCGTGGCGTCGGCGAGCGCTTCGGGCGTGGCGAAATGCTGAAGAATTTCCGGCACGACAAAGCGGCCCGCGAGAATGTTCGGCAGACCCACGTACGGCAGATAGCCCTGCCGTTTCATGATCTGGCCCGTCAGCCAGGGCACCTTGTACGAGATGACCATCGGCTTCTTGAGCAGCGCGGCTTCCAGCGTGACCGTGCCGCTTTTGACGAGAATCGCGTCGGCGGCGGTCATGGCGGTTTGCGCGCGGCCATCGGTGATGGTCAGCGAGAGATTCGGATGCGCGTCCACCAGCGGTTGCAGCAGCGTGCGCAACGCGGCGTTGGCAGCAGGCATCAGAAAACGCACCGTCGGCTCACGCCGCTGCATGATTTCCATCGCGTCGAAGAAGGTCGGGCCGATCAGTTCGATTTCCGAACGACGGCTGCCCGGCAGCACGGCGATCACCGGTCCACCTTCCGCGATGCCGAGTTCACGCCGCGCGCCGTTCGTATCCGGCTCCAGCGGAATTTCATCGGCGAGTGGATGGCCGACGTAACTCGCCGCCACGCCCGCTTTTTCGAGAATCGCCGTTTCGAACGGGAACACGCACAGCATGTGATCCACGGCCTTGGCGATCTTCTTGATACGCCCGCCGCGCCACGCCCAGATCGAAGGACACACGAAATGCACCGTCGGAATGCCCGCTTCGCGCAGCGGCTGCTCAAGCCCGAAGTTGAAATCGGGCGCGTCCACGCCGACGAACACCGAAGGCGGTTCCGCCAGCAATTGCCGCTTGATTTCGTTGCGGATGCCGAGAATTTCGGGAATATGCTTCAGCGCTTCGACATAGCCGCGCACGGACAGCTTGTCCATCGGCCAGTGGGCTTCGAAGCCCGCAGCCTTCATGCGCGGCCCGCCAATGCCGCTATAACGCGTGCCTTCGGGCAACACTTTGTGAAGACCGTCGAGCATCGAGGCCGCGAGCAGGTCGCCAGAAGGCTCGCCCGCGACCATTGCGACGCGCGGCGGAAGTGTAGTCAGCGTCATCGTGCGGCGTGTCAGCGAATGATGCCGCGCTGCGATTGGGCGATAAAGTCGGTGAACGCCTTGACGGGTGCATCGCCGTCGCCGCCTGCCGCGCCCAGATCCTTGAGCTGCACCTTCGCTTCTTCGAGCGACAAACCGCTCTTGTAGACGATGCGATACGCCTGACGCAGCGCCGAAATCGCATCCGGCGAAAAGCCGCGCCGACGCAATCCTTCGACGTTGATGCCGTGCGGCTCTGCCTTGTTGCCTGCGGCGATCACGAACGGCGGCACGTCCTGAACCAGCGCGGACGCGCCGCCCAGCATCGAATGCGCGCCGATCCGCACGAACTGATGCACGCCCGACATGCCGCCAACGATCGCGTGATCGCCGACCGTCACGTGCCCGGCCAGTTGCGCATTGCTCGACATGATGACGTTGTTGCCCAGCCGGCAGTCATGGCCGACGTGCACGTACGCCATGATCCAGCAGTCATCGCCAATCGACGTCAGACCCTGATCCTGCACCGTGCCCGTATGCAGCGTGGTGAATTCGCGAATGGTGTTTCTATCGCCGATGGTGAGACGCGTCGGCTCGTCGCGATACTTCATGTCCTGCGGCCGTCCGCCGATCGACGCGTAATGGCCGATACGGTTCTCGCGTCCGATGGTCGTATGACCTTCGATCACGCTATGCGAACCAACGGTCGTATCCGCGCCGACGACAACGTGCGCACCGATAACCGCGTACGGTCCGATCTCGACGGATTCGTCGAGCTGCGCGCCCGGCTCGATGATCGCGGTGGGGTGAATCTTGCTCATGCGGCCTCGCCTCTGCTTGTTCGTGCTACTCGTTACGATGAACGCGGTTTTCTGAACACGAACGTGTTCAGGCAGCCGTGTTCTTCACGGTACACATGAGTTCGGCTTCGCAGGCCACTACGCCATCGACTTCGGCGCGCGCCTTGAACTTCCAGATGCCTCGCATGTACCGCTCGAAATCCACATTGAGGATCAACTGGTCGCCCGGTTCCACCACCCGCTTGAAACGCGCTCCGTCGATACCGACGAAGTAGTACAGCGTGGTGCTCGGATCGTGCGGCTCGGGTTCTTCGGCAAAGGTCAGAAGCGCCGCGGTCTGCGCGAGCGCTTCGAGAATCAGCACGCCCGGCATGACCGGGCGCGTCGGAAAGTGACCCTGGAAGAACGGCTCGTTGATCGTCACGTTCTTCAGCGCTTTGATGCTCTTGTGCGGCTCGAGTTCGAGCACGCGGTCCACGAGCAGGATCGGATACCGATGCGGCAGCAGCGTGAGGATCTTGTGAATGTCGAGATTGATTTTTTCTGTGCTCATGGTCGTTCTGCTCGCGCGCGCTTCTGGCGCGGAAATTGAACGGCGGGCGCTGCTCGTTTGCGCGCCCGCCTTGGGAAACTGTTATTCGACGCCGCGGTTTCGGACTTACTCGTCCTTGCCTGCGCCATCGCGCTCGCTCAAAGCCGTCTCCAGCGCCTTAATGCGGTCGCGTAATTTATCGAGATTGCGATACAGCGCGGCGCTGCGATTCCAGTCGCCGTGCGGCATGGTCGGGAACGCGCTGGTGTACATGCCGGGCTTGGTCAGCGACTTCGATACGCCCGACTGCGCGGTCACGATCACATAGTCTGCCAGCGTCACGTGACCGGCGATACCCACCGCCCCGCCGATCATGCAATGCTTGCCGATACTGGTGCTGCCCGCGATGCCCGCGCACCCGGCGATCACCGTGTACGCGCCGATGCGGCAGTTGTGCCCGATCTGCACGAGATTGTCGATCTTCACGCTTTCTTCGATGACGGTATCCGCCATCGCGCCGCGATCGATCGTGGTGTTCGCGCCGATCTCCACGTCCTCGGCAATATCCACTGCGCCGACCTGCGGAATCTTCACCCACGAACCCGTGCGCGCCTCGCCTTCGCCGACGAAATCCGGCGCGAAGCCGAAACCGTCCGCGCCGATCACCGCGCCCGCATGCACGATCACGCGCGCGCCGAGCTTGCAGCCGTGATAAATCGTGACGTTCGGATACAGATGCACGTCGCCGCCAAGCTTCACGCCACGGCCAACCGACACGCCCGCGTCCAGCTTGACGCGTTCGCCGATCACCGCGCCCGCTTCCACCGTCACGTGCGGCCCGATCACCGCGCTCGCCGCGACTTTCGCAGCCGGATCGACATATGCGCTCGGATGCACGCCGGGCGTGGCTTTCGGCGTCGCCAGATCGATGAAAGCCTTCGCCACGCGCGCGAAGTAAGCGTAAGGATTCGGCGTGACGATGAAGTTACTGCCGTCGCGCCGCGTGAGTTTGTCGAGATCCGCAGGCGAAATCAGCACGGCGCCGGCGCGCGTGCTCTCAACCTGCGGCAGATATTTTTGATTCGCGAGAAACGCGAGCTGATCCGGCCCCGCCTTGTCCAGCGGCGCCAGCCCGCCGACGCAATGCGCGCCCTGGCCGACCACTTCGCCGCCGAAGCGCTTCACCAGCTCGTCGAGCGAGATCGCCATGCCTGATGCCATGCCTGTCACCACTCCTCGTCAGTTCGGGCTGGTGCCGCTGCCGCCACTCGTACCAGCGGCCCCGTTCGCGCCCGACGCGGCCAGCGCCTTGAGCACCTGATCCGTAATGTCGATACGCGGGCTCACATACACCGCTTCCTGCACGATCAGATCGTAGTGTTGCTGCTCCGCGATCTGCTTGATGACCTTGTTCGCCCGATCCAGCACCGCCGCGAGTTCCTCGTTGCGGCGCTGATTCAGGTCTTCACGAAACTCGCGCTGCTTGCGCTGAAAATCCGCGTCAAGCTGAGCGAGATCGCGCTGACGTGCGGCGCGATCCGTGGGCGCCATCGACGCACCGTTCTTGTCGATGTTGTCCGACATCGACTTGAGACGCTGCGCCATGTCCTGCAAGGCCTTGTCGCGCTTGGAAAACTCTTGTTCGAGCTTCGATTGCGCGGCCTTCGCGGCTGCCGACTCTCTCAGAATACGGTCCGAATTGACCGCCGCGATACGCGCTTCCTGAGCGCTGGCGTTCGCCGCCGCGCCCAGGCCGAGAAACATCGACAACGCAAGCGCCAGCGCCATGTGTTTCGAAAGCTTACCGGTTCGCAAAGTCTTCCTCACGTCACATCGAAATAATTGGAGTTCGCATTCGTTCGGCGCGTCAGAACGCCGTACCGATCTGGAACTGGAACTTCTGATACTGGTCGCCTTCGTGCTTCTGCAGCGGGAAACCCAAACTCAGCTTGAGCGGGCCAATAGGCGAAATCCACGCGAGACCCAGACCGTAGCCGTAGCGCAGACCGTTCGCGCCGCTGCTGGTACCGCCCTGACCCGGATCGCCCCAGACGTTACCGGCATCGAGGAAGGTGAAGACGCGCAGCGTGCGGTCATAACCCGTGCCCGGCAGCGGGAATGTCAATTCGATATTACCGACCGCCATACGCGAACCGCCGATCGGATCACCCGTCTTCGCGTCGCGCGGACCCAACGAACTCGGCGAGTAACCGCGCACCGAACCGATACCACCCGCGTAGTAATTCTTGAAGATCGGGAACGTCTGACCATCGAGGCCCTTGCCGTAACCGCCCTGCAGGTTGAAGCCCAGCACGAAGCCGCGCGCGAACGAGTAGTAATACTGGAACTGCGCGTCGAACTTGGCGTACGTGGTGTTGCCGATCGGCGTGCCGTACTCGGCGTTCGACTGCACGTAGTAACCACGGCTCGGCACCAGCGCGCTATCGCGATTATCGCGCGACCAGCCTACCGTCAGCGGGTAGTTGTTCACCACGCGACCGAACTGCTGCACGTAGTTTTGATAGGACTGCGGCGTGTTGCTGTCCACGTCCATGGTGTTCTGCTCGGCGCCGACACCGAAGAACACCGTATCTTGTTCCGAGAACGGGATACCGAACTTGGTGTCCGCGCCCATCGTCACGATCTTGAAGCTGGAATCTGTCGAGTAATACAGCGGCTCGTACGTGCGGTAGTACGCGTCCGTAATCCGCTTGATCCCGTCGATGGTGAAGTACGGATCGACCTGCGTAACTGTCAACGTACGGTACGTCTTCGCGGTGTTCACGTTCACCGACAGCGACGTGCCCGAGCCGAACACGTTGTCCTGCGAGACGCCGGCTGAGAGCACCACCTTATCCGTCGAAGAGAAGCCCGCGCCCAGCGTGATCGCGCCGGTCGGCTTTTCCGCGACCTTCACGTCCACATCGACCTGGTCGTTCGTGCCTTCGACCGGCGTGGTGGTGACGTCCACGTCCGTGAAGTAACCCAGACGGTTGATACGATCCTTCGACAGCGCCAGACGGCTCGAATCGAACCACGAGCTTTCGAGCTGACGCATTTCGCGGCGGACCACTTCGTCACGCGTACGCGTATTGCCGACGATATTCACGCGACGCACATACACGCGGCGGCTCGGATCGACTTGCAGCGTCAGATCGACGGAGTGATGAACCTGATCGATTTCCGGTTGCGCATTGACCTGCGCGAACGCGTAGCCATATTCACCGAGCTTATCGACGATGGCCTTGGTCGTGGCCTGCAGCTTTTCCGCCGAGAACAACTGACCCGGCTTGACCGTGATGAGCTTCTGCAACTCAGCCTGACGATCGAGCAGATTGCCGGCGAGCTTCACGCTGTTGACCTTGTACGGCTCGCCTTCATGCACGGCGACCGTCAGATACATGTCCTTCTTGTCCGGCGAGATCGACACCTGCGTGGAGTCGATCGAGAACTCCAGATAGCCGTGATTCAGGTAGTACGAACGCACATTCTCAAGGTCGCCCGTGAGCTTTTCCTTGGCGTACAGATCGCTCTTCGTGTACCACGAGAACCAGTTCGGCGTGGACAACTGCATTTCGCCGAGCAGCGTGCTGCTGCTCACGGCCTTGTTGCCGACGAAGTTGATCTGGCGAATCTTCGCGCTCGGACCTTCGGCCACCGTGAACAAAATGGCCACGCGATTGCGGTCCACTGGCGTCACCGTGGTGGTGACTTCGGCCGCATAGTAGCCGCGCGTCAGGTATTGGCGCTTGAGTTCCTGTTCGGCGCGATCGAGCAGCGCCTTGTCGTAGGAACGGCCTTGCGACAAACCCACCGAGCGCAGCGCCTTGGTGATGGTGTCTTTGTCGAACTCGTGCAAGCCTGCGAAGTCGATGGCCGATATGGCGGGACGTTCCTGCACCTGCACGACGACCACGTTGCCTTCGGTCGCAACCTGAACGTCGTTGAAGAAGCCCGTTGCGTAGAGCGCGCGGATCGCTTCGGAGGCCTTGTCGTCGGTGAAGGTGTCGCCTTGCTTGATCGGCAGATACGCGAACACGGAGCCCGGTTCGATGCGCTGAAGACCTTCGATCCGGATATCCTGAACGACGAACGGCGTGGTGGCGTGCGCCGCCATGCCCGTTGCGGCGAGTGCCGCGGCCACGGCCGACTTAGGAACAAAGCGATGAGGTTTGAACAACGTGCTTCCCCAGTATTTAAAGCTGCATTCGTTCCGGCGGTCGCTTCATGCACACCTTCATGCACACCATAAGCGACGCCAGAATTTATCAACGTGGATCAAAAACGGATCAGACGAGCGAGGTCATTGAACAAGGCAATCATCGACAACGCGACGATGCAAACCAGGCCCGCTCTTTGCAGAACCAGCTGCCAGCGATCGGACACCGCTTTGCCGGTAACAGCCTCAACCAAATAATATAACAGATGCCCACCGTCCAAAACCGGAATCGGTAACAAGTTCAACACACCAAGACTGATGCTGACGAGGGCGAGAAACGATACGAAGGCCGCCGGACCGAGCCGCGCGCTCTTGCCCGCATAGTCTGCGATGGTCACCGGCCCCGACAGATTCTTGAGCGATGCCTCGCCGACGATCATCCGGCCAAACATGCGCAGCGAATACATGCTGATGTCCCACGTGCGGTTCACGCCCAGGCGCAGGCTTTCGATCGGACCGTAGCGCACCTGAACCGTCGGCAGCTGATTGCCGAGCGCAGCGCCGATCCGGCCGACTTCCTTGCCCGTGGCGGCATCGTGTTTCAGATCGGGCGTGAGCGTCACGCTCCGCGTTTTCCCGGCGCGGTCGATGGTCAGCGTCACCGGCTTGCCCGCGTGCGCCTTCACATAATCGATGAAGCTGGTGGCGTTATCGACGGTGCGGCCATCGATCGCGCGCAGCTTGTCGCCGGGCGCAAGGCCCGCCTTCTGCGCAGCGCTGCCCGCTTCCACGCCCGCAACCGTCAGCGTGCCGCCGCCCGGCGTGAAACCGAGCGTGTCCATGAAGTCCTGCTCGGAGTCGGCATCGTTGATGCCGGCGACGCTGACGGGAAAGTCGTAGGTTCCGTCGTGCGTTTTCGCCGTCAGCACGATCCGCCGATGATCGAACGAAGCGTCGAGAATTTTCCAGCGAAGATCGGACCACGAACGAATCGGGTGCGTGTCGCCGCCGGACGCATCGCGAATCGAGACGATGGTTTCGCCGCCTTCGAAGCCCGCGCGCGCGGCAAGTGTGTCGGGCGCTGGCGCCGAAAGGATGGCTGACGGCTCTGTCACGCCGCCCGCGAACACCGCCGAGAACAGAACGATCGCGAGCAGAAAATTGGCAATTGGGCCCGCCGCGACGATCGCAATACGCTTGGCCACGTTCTGCTGGTTGAACGCGCGCGGCAGATCTTCGGGCGGAATCGACTGCCCGCTTTCGGGATCGATTTCGCGCTCATCGAGCATCTTCACGTAGCCGCCCAAAGGCAGCGCCGCAATGGTCCATTCGACGCCGGTTTTCTTGCTGACCCAGCGCACAAGCGGCTTGCCGAAGCCCACGGAAAAACGCAGCACTTTCACGCCGCACATTCGCGCGACGCTGTAATGACCGAATTCGTGGACGACGACGAGGACGCCTATCGCTACGACGAAGGCGACGATTTCGGTCAGAAAGTTCATGTCAGCCTCAATGGGCGATGGGTTCGGCGCCCGGCGCGCTCGCAGTCAGCTCGGTGACGAAACCGGATGCGAGACGGCGCGCGCTCGCGTCGGCGGCGAGCACGTCGTCGAGTTGCGCGGCGCTGGTATTGGGCAGCGCGTTCAGAACACGATCGACGACATCGCCGATCGCCATAAAGCCGATACGGCGTTCGAGGAACGCATCGACCGCGATCTCGTTAGCCGCATTCAGCGCCGCACTGGCGATACCGCCCGCTTCCATCGCCTGAATGGCGAGCGCGAGGCACGGGAAGCGCTTGAAGTCGGGCTTTTCGAACGTGAGCTGCGCGATCTGCGCGAGATCAAGCTGTGCGACGCCCGAATCCACGCGATCCGGAAACGCCAGCGCGTGCGCGATCGGCGTACGCATATCGGGATTGCCGAGTTGCGCGAGCACCGAACCGTCCGCGTACGAGACCATCGAATGGATCACGCTCTGCGGATGGATCAGCACTTCGATTTGTTTGCCGGGAAGATCGAACAGCCAATGCGCCTCGATCACTTCGAGGCCCTTGTTCATCATCGTGGCGGAATCGACGGAAATTTTGCGGCCCATCGCCCAGTTCGGATGCTTGACGGCCTGCTCGGGCGTGACATCGACCAAAGTGGATGGCTCGCGCGTGCGGAACGGCCCGCCCGATGCAGTCAGGATGATCTTCGAGACGCCACCGTGCATCTTCGCTTCCTTGTCGGCGCAAGGCGGCAGGCACTGGAATACGGCGTTATGTTCGCTATCGACCGGCAGCAGGATCGCGCCGTTGTCGCGAACCGCATCCATGAAAATCTGGCCGGACATGACCAGCGCTTCCTTGTTCGCCAGCAGAATGCGTTTGCCGGCACGCGCGGCGGCAAGCGTAGGCGCGAGGCCCGCCGCGCCGACGATCGCGGCAACCACCGTATCGCATTGCGATGCGCGCGCCACTTCGACAAGCGCTGCTTCGCCATGCGCCACTTCCGTTTTGCAGCCCTGAGCGCGCAACGCAGCGGCGACGCGTGAAGCCGTATCGGCATCGCCGACGACGGCGACTTCCGGCTGAAATCGCAGGCATTGCTCGACGAGCTTGTCGCCGTTGCGATGTGCGGTGAGCGCATAGACCGAGAAACGGTCCGGATGCCGCGCCACGACGTCGAGCGTGCTATCGCCGATCGAGCCCGTGGAGCCGAGCAGAGTGAGACGTTTTTGCATAGATTCTTCTCTAGCCGATCAGCCGAGCATGAGCAATGCGATCGGCAATACAGGCAACAATGCGTCGATGCGGTCGAGCACGCCGCCGTGGCCCGGCAGCAATCCGCTCGAATCCTTGACACCCGCCTGGCGCTTCAACAGCGATTCGAACAGGTCGCCGACCACGCTGAACGCGACCAGCACGGACAGCGCGACGAAGGCGCGATCCCAGCCGAGATGGCTGACCAACTGCGTGAATACGGTAGGCGCATAAAAGCCGGTGGCGGCAGCGAGCGTGCCGATCACGATCACGGCAGCCCATCCGCCGATGGCGCCTTCCCAAGTCTTGCCCGGGCTGATCGACGGAGCCAGTTTGTGGCGGCCGAGCGCTTTTCCGGCGAAGTATGCGCCTATATCAGCCAGCCAGACTACTAGCAGTAGCGATAGCACGAACGCAACGCCCTGAGCGCGCGCATCGACGACGGCATGCCAGCAGGCCAGAAACACCACGATACCCGCAAAAAGCAGGAACGCGCGCCATGCGCCCGCCGAGAGCGTGGGCTTGCGGATCAGCGCATACGGCCCGGCCAGCACCCAGAAAATCCCGGCCATCTGATACAGCGCGTTGGAGCGCACGCCAAGAAACGCGCTCAGAATCAACGCGATGCCCGCCACCAGCGCATACGCGACCGGTCCCGCGCCGTTGAGCTTGAGCAGCCGCCCCCACTCCCACGCGGCGAACACCACGACGAATCCGATCAACGCTCCGAAGGCGCCGATCGGCGCGAACAGCGTGATCGGCACGAGTACGGCCAGCAGGACGATCGCCGTGATGACACGGGTTCTTAGCATGAAAGGGTGTCGGCCTTCTGCGATTGAGATGCGAGTTGCGCGCTGGTGCGCCCGAAGCGGCGCTCACGGCCGCCATACGAGCCGATCGCGCGGTCCAGCGCGGCGGCGTCGAAATCGGGCCAGTAGGTATCGGTGAAATAGAACTCGGTGTACGCGAGCTGCCACAGCAAAAAGTTGCTGATGCGCTGCTCGCCGCCCGTGCGGATAAAGAGATCCGGCTCGGGTGCGTACGCCATGCACAGATGCTGGGCGAAAGACTCGTCGTCCACGCGCACCGGTACGCCCTTTTCGAGCGATTCGGCGATCAGCTTCTTGGTGGCCTGCATGATGTCCCAGCGCCCGCCATAGTTAGCGGCGATGGTCAGCGTCAGACGCGTATTGCGCGCGGTCTTGGTTTCGGCGCGCTGAATGAGCGCGCGAATCTTGTCGTCGAACATGGCGATGTCGCCGACCACACGCAAACGGATGCCGTTGGCGTGCAGCTTGCCGATCTCGCGCTCCAGCGCGGTCACGAACAGACGCATCAGGAACGAGACTTCCTCGGTCGGGCGACGCCAGTTTTCCGAACTGAACGCAAACAGCGTGACGAATTCGACGCCGCGCCGCGCACAGCTTTCGACGGTGGCGCGTACCGCATCGACGCCGCGCGTATGACCGGCGACGCGCGGCAGGCGCCGTTCGGTCGCCCAACGGCCGTTGCCGTCCATGATGGTCGCGACGTGGCGCGGAACAGCCGCGACATCGGGCACGGTAACGGTGGAGCTGGTATAGGTCATGGCCGCTGAATCTTGGAATCTGAGGGAGTGAGAGCCAGCCCGACTATAAGCGCATCGGGCCGGCGGAACCGTATCTACGGCCTCACACCGTCATGATTTCGGCTTCTTTGGTTTGGACCAGTTTGTCGATCTCGGCAACCGACTTGTCGGTCGATTTCTGCACGTCGTCGCTGGCGCGGCGCTCGTCGTCTTCCGAGATTTCCTTGTCCTTGACGAGCTTCTTCAGTTGCTCGTTGGCGTCGCGGCGCAGATTGCGCACGGCGACCTTGGCGGTTTCGCCTTCGCTCTTCACGACCTTGGTGAGTTCGCGACGGCGTTCTTCGGTCAGCGCGGGCATCGGCACGCGGATCAGATCGCCTTGCGTAGCCGGGTTCAGGCCGAGATCCGACTCACGAATCGCCTTTTCGACGACCGCGACCATCTTCTTTTCCCACGGCTGCACGCCGATCGTGCGGGCATCGACGAGCGTCATGTTCGCCACTTGCGAGATAGGCACGTTCGAGCCGTAGTAATCGACCTGGATATGATCGAGCAAGCCCGTGTGGGCGCGGCCCGTGCGAATCTTGGCGAGATCGGCCTTGAATGCTTCGATCGACCGTTGCATCTTCTGATCGACGCCCTTTTTAATGTCAGCCACACTCATTTGAACCTCCAAACCTGGGTTTTACCTGCGATGACGGCGCGTTCCGCGCATGAGCGTTCACCCCGCGCGCCGCGCCCGATACCGCGAGAGTTTACACGTGGACGAGCGTACCTTCGTCGTCGCCCTGCACGATGCGCTTGAGCGCACCGGGCTTGTTGATCGAGAACACGCGAATCGGCAATTTTTGGTCGCGGCACAGCGCGAATGCGGTGGCGTCCATCACTTGCAGATTGCGGCCGATCGCTTCGTCGAAGCTGATCGTGCTGTAACGCGTGGCGTCCGGATCTTTCTTCGGGTCGGCGGAGTATACGCCATCGACCTTGGTTGCTTTCAAGACCACTTCAGCGCCGACTTCCGAACCGCGCAGCGCAGCTGCGGTATCCGTGGTGAAGAATGGGTTGCCGGTGCCGGCCGCGAAGATCACGACCTTGCCTTCTTCCAGCTGGCGGATGGCGCGCGGACGGATATACGGTTCGACGACCTGATCCATGCGCAGCGCCGACTGCACGCGCGCTTCGATGCCCGCGTGACGCATGGCGTCCTGCAGCGCGAGCGCGTTCATCATGGTGGCGAGCATGCCCATGTAATCGGCGGTTGCGCGATCCATACCGGCCGCGCCGCCCGCGACACCGCGGAAGATGTTGCCGCCGCCGATCACGACGGCCAGTTGCGTGCCCATTCGCACCACTTCCGCGACGTCCGCCACCATCCTTTCGATCGTTGCGCGATTGATGCCGAAGGCATCGTCGCCCATGAGGGCTTCGCCGGAGAGTTTAAGGAGTACGCGTTTGTAGGCTGTGGGCATATTGAGTTTCCGATCGCGCCGAGGAGGGTTGCAACAACGTAGAACTGTAGGGGTGAAACAATATTTACTGCAAGCGGCCCGCTTGAGGCGACGGGCACGGCAGCTACGGGATAACCCGAATCTGACGCGCCCGTTGCTCGATTCAAAGCCGCTTTACTGCACGGCGTTCGCTATCACAACACGAAGCGCCTTATGACTGACTTACGACTGCTTTGCCGCAGCGACTTGCGCCGCCACTTCAGCCGCGAAGTCGTCCTGCTTCTTCTCGATGCCTTCGCCGACCACGAACAGCGCAAACTTCTGCACCGATGCGTTGCCTGCCTTCAGGTATTGCTCGATGGTCTGCTTGTCGTTCTTCACGAACGGCTGGTTCAGCAGCGACACTTCCTTCAGGTACTTCTGTACCGAACCGTCAACCATCTTGGCGACGATTTCAGCCGGCTTGCCCGACTCGGCGGCCTTCTGTTCGGCGATGCTGCGTTCCTTGGCGATCAGGTCGGCCGGCACGTCGTTCGACGACAGCGAGACCGGCTTCATCGCGGCGACGTGCATGGCGACGTCCTTGCCGACTTGCTCGTCAGCGCCCGTGAATTCGACCAACACGCCGATACGTGTGCCGTGCAGGTACGAGGCAACCTTGTTAGCCGACTCGAAACGCACGAAACGACGAATCGACAGGTTTTCACCGATCTTGCCGACCAGCGCCAGACGCACGGCGTCAACCGTCGAGCTTTCCAGCGGCAGTGCCGACAGTGCAGCCACATCAGCGGGGTTGCTCTTGGCGACCAGTTCAGCGATGGTCTTGCCGAATGCCAGGAAGTCGTCGTTCTTGGCCACGAAGTCGGTTTCGCAGTTCAGTTCGACCAGCGCGCCCACGCCGCCTTCCACGTGCGCCGCGACGATGCCTTCAGCCGTCACGCGCGATGCTGCCTTGCTCGCCTTGTTGCCGAGCTTCACGCGCAGCAGTTCTTCCGCGCGCGCCATGTCGCCGTCGGCTTCCGTCAGCGCCTTCTTGCATTCCATCATCGGCGCATCGGTCTTCGCGCGCAGTTCTGCCACCATGCTTGCGGTAATTGCCGCCATCATTCGCTCCTTGAGTCTGTTTGATACGTGCCGCCGGCTTTGACACTCGCCCACGGCAGGAAAATTGGCACTTCTGTGGCTTCGATCAAAACGCGGCTAAAAAAAAGGGGCCTTTCGCAAAGCCCCCTTTTTTGTCGGCCGCAGGCTCGATTACGCCTCTGCGTTGACCTCGACGAACTCGTCGCCTTCGCCGCTACGGACGGCTTGCACGACTTCGTTCACCGCATTCGCGCGACCTTCGAGGATCGCGTCTGCCACGCCTTCTGCGTACAACGCCACTGCCTTCGATGCGTCGTCGTTACCCGGAATGACGTAGTCGATGCCTTCCGGCGAGTGGTTCGTATCGACCACGGCGATAACCGGAATGCCCAGCTTCTTGGCTTCCGTCACGGCAATCTTGTGGTAGCCGACGTCGATCACGAAGATCGCGTCCGGAATGCCGCCCATGTCCTTCACGCCGCCGATCGACTTTTGCAGCTTGACCATTTCGCGTTCGAACAGAAGCGCTTCCTTCTTGCTCATACGCTCGGTTTCACCCGATTCCAGCGCTGCTTCCATGTCCTTCAGGCGCTTGATCGATACCTTCAGCGTCTTGAAGTTGGTCAGCATGCCGCCGAGCCAGCGTGCATTGACGAACGGCATACCCGAACGCGCTGCTTCCTGAGCGATGGTGTCGCGCGACTGGCGCTTCGTGCCAACGAAAAGGATCGTGCCGCGGTTCGCTGCCAACTGGCGCACATACTTCAGCGCGTCGTTGTAGAGCGGCAGGGTCTTTTCGAGGTTGATGATGTGAATCTTGTTGCGATGACCGAAGATGTACGGGGCCATCTTGGGATTCCAGAAGCGCGTTTGGTGACCGAAGTGGACACCGGCTTCCAGCATTTGACGCATTGTGACTGCCATGAAATTCTCCGCGAGGGTTGGGTCTTAAGCCGGCTGCCGCATCCCGCTTCACGTCAGACGTTGCGCGAGACACCCTGGGTGCTGCCGGCTTGAGTTTCGACTTCCATGCGAAATCGCTGATTGATTTCGCTTCGTTCCAAGTCCTTTCACTGGCCAACGACGAGTTGCACTCGATTGTCCGAGGAAATCGTGACGGCAATATGGATTAGGACTTAGCCAATGAGTATAGCATGTGAGGATTGACTGGCTCAAGCCGCGTGTCAGTCGGAAACACGTAGAAAAACGTGCCGGCCATATGACCGACCTACGGACGACCCACCTGGACGACCCACCTGGACGGACGGCGAATCCCGCTGCGGCCCCATTGCTTAGGTGCGATAATGCCGAATTCGCGGTTCACGGCCGCTTACACGAATTTCGAGCCAGAGTCATGTCAATTACGCTGAAAAACGATCACGATATCGCGCAAATGCGCGTCGCCTGCCGGCTCGCCAGCGAAGTGCTCGATTTCATCACGCCGCATATCGCGCCGGGCGTGACGACCGAAGAACTCGATCGTCTGTGCCACGAGTTTATGGTGAAGGAGCAAGGCACGGTCCCCGCACCGCTGAATTATCAGCCGCCGGGTTATCCGCCGTATCCGAAAGCTACCTGCATTTCCGTCAACGACGTGATCTGCCACGGTATCCCGGGCGAGAAAGTGCTCAAGAACGGCGACGCGCTGAATATCGACATCACGGTGATCAAGAACGGCTATTTTGGCGATACGAGCCGGATGTTCATCGTCGGTGAAGGGTCGATTCTGGCCAAACGGCTGGTGCAGACGACGTTCGATTGCATGTGGCTCGGCATCGATCAGGTGCGGCCGGGCGCGCATCTCGGCGATATCGGCGCGGCGATTCAGAAGCACGCGGAGTCGCAGGGTTACAGCGTGGTGCGCGAATATTGCGGGCACGGCATCGGACAAGTGTTTCATGAAGAGCCGCAAGTGCTGCATTACGGGCGCGCGGGCACGGGCATCGAATTGCAGGCGGGCATGATTTTCACCGTCGAACCGATGATCAACGCGGGCCGCCGCGAAATCCGCACCATGCCCGATCAGTGGACCGTCAAGACGCGCGACCGCAGTCTGTCGGCGCAGTGGGAGCACACGGTGCTTGTCACGCCGACTGGCTACGACGTGCTGACCGTTTCCGCCGGCACGCAGGCGCCTTCGAATTTGATCGCGGCGACCGCCTCCTGAGTCCGCGTTTCCTTGCGCGTCGGCGGTATCAGCCGGCGCGCACTCCTCTCCTCGCCCTTCAAGCCTTTCACGTCGATCCATGAGCAGCACTGCCGCCGTCGCCTCGCCCTGTGAAACGCTGCGCGCCGCCTACAAGGCGTCGAAGACGGCGCTGCTGGAACGCTTTCAGACCGCATCGAGCGTCGAGCCGCTGATGCACGCGCTCGGCCGCGCCACCGACGACGCCCTCAAAGGCGCGTGGACCGCGTGCGACATGCCCGACAGCGCCACGCTGGTCGCGGTCGGCGGTTATGGGCGCGGCGAGCTTGCGCCCTATTCCGATGTCGATATTCTCGTGCTGCTGCCCGAATCCGTATCCGATTCGGATGGCGATGCAACGCTGAACGGGCGTATCGAACGGTTTATCGGCATGGGATGGGATCTGGGGCTGGATATCGGCAGTAGCGTGCGGTCGGTGGAACAGTGTATCGGCGAGGCGGCGAACGATATTACCGTTCAGACGTCGCTGCTCGAAGCGCGGCGCATCTGCGGCGATGCGGACCTGTTCCGGCGCTTTCGCACGCGTTATCAGGAAACGCTCGATCCGCACGCGTTTTTCCAGGCGAAAGTGCTGGAAATGCGGCAGCGTCACGCGAAGTTTCAGGACACGCCGTATAGCCTGGAGCCGAATATCAAGGAAAGTCCGGGCGGCCTGCGCGATTTGCAGCTTATTTTGTGGATCGCGCGTGCGGCGGGGTTCGGCAGCAGTTGGCGCGAACTCGATCTGCGCGGTCTGATTACCGAACGTGAAGCGCGGGAACTGCGCCGCAACGAGAGTTTTCTGAAGACGCTGCGCGCGCGGCTGCATGTGATCGCGAAGCGTCGGCAGGACATTCTGGTGTTCGATTTGCAGACGCCGCTCGCCGAGAGTTTCGGCTTCGAGGCGACTACCGCCAAGCGCGCCAGCGAGCAGTTGATGCGCCGCTATTACTGGGCGGCAAAAGCCGTCACGCAACTCGCGACCATTCTGATTCAGAACGTGGAAGCGCAGCTTTTCCCATCGACGAGCGGCATTACGCGCGTGATTTCGGATCGCTTCGTCGAGAAACAGGGCATGCTGGAAATTGCGGATGACGAAGTGTTCGAGCGCGAACCGCACGCCATTCTCGAAGCCTTTCTGCTGTACGAACAGACGCGCGGTATCAAGGGATTTTCCGCGCGCACGCTGCGGGCGATTTACAACGCGCGCGATCTGATGGATCGCGACTGGCGGCGCGATCCCGAGAATCGGCGGCTGTTCATGGAGATTCTGAAGCAGCCCGAAGGCATCACGCATGCGTTCCGGCTGATGAACCAGACGAGCGTGCTCGGGCGCTATCTGCTGAATTTCCGGCGCATTGTCGGGCAGATGCAGCACGATCTGTATCACGTCTATACGGTCGATCAGCACATTCTGATGGTGCTGCGCAATCTGCGTCGATTCGCGATTGCGGAGCACGCGCACGAGTATCCGTTCTGCAGTCAGTTGATCGGCCATTTCGATCGGCCGTGGGTGCTGTACGTGGCCGCGCTTTTTCACGATATCGCCAAAGGGCGCGGCGGCGATCACTCGACTCTCGGCATGGCCGATGCCCGCCGCTTCTGCCGCGAGCACGATATCGGTCAGGAAGACAGTGATCTGGTCGTATGGCTCGTCCAGCAACATCTGACGATGAGCCATGTCGCGCAAAAGCAGGACACGAGCGATCCCGAAGTCATCAAGCAATTTGCTTCGGTCGTCGGGACCGAGCGTCGATTGACCGCGTTGTATCTGCTGACCGTGGCGGATATTCGCGGCACGTCGCCCAAGGTCTGGAACAACTGGAAAGGCAAGCTGCTGGAAGATTTGTATCGCGCGACGCTTGCTGTGCTGGGCGGTGCGCGGCCGGATATGCACTCCGAGCTTCAGTCGCGGCAGGAAGCGGCGCTTGCGCTGCTGCGACTGGAAACCGTGCCCGAGGGCGCGCAGAAACAATTGTGGGATCGCCTCGACGTCGGTTATTTCCTGCGTCATGATCCCGCCGATATCGCCTGGCAGACGCGCGTGCTGTATCGCCATGTCGAAAGCGATCAACCGATCGTGCGCGCGCGGCCCTCGCCGATTGGCGCGGCGCTGCAGGTGCTGGTGTACGTGAAGGACCGGCCGGATCTGTTCGCCGGCATCTGCGCCTATTTCGATCGCAACGGCCTCTCGGTGCTCGATGCCCGCGTGACGACCACGCGTCACGGCTACGCGCTCGATAATTTTCTCGTCGCCCATCCGGATCACGACGGGAGTTATCGCGATATCGCCAATCTGGTCGAACAGCAGCTTGCCGCGCTGCTGACCGACGAGCGCATTTTGCCCGAGCCGTCCAAGGGACGCGTATCGCGGCTGGTGCGCACTTTCCCGGTCACGCCGCGCGTGGATTTGCGCCCCGACGAGCGTGGCCAGTACTACATCCTGTCCGTGTCGGCGAACGACCGGCAGGGCCTTCTTTATTCGATCGCGCGCGTGCTCGCGCAACACCGGATCGGCGTGCAGGCGGCGCGCATCAATACGCTCGGCGAGCGTGTCGAAGACGTGTTTTTGCTCGATGGGCGCAGCCTGTCGTCGAACCGCACCCAGATCCAGGTCGAAACCGAACTGCTGCGCGCGATCGCAGCCTGAGAATTTATGCGCGTCAAACTGACAGCCAAACATCCGCGTCCCTCTTCCGAGACGCGATCGCCGGTTCGTTCCGGTACTGCTACGGGGCGTAAGCCTGTGAGAGCGCCCGCGCCGCCGCGCGGGGAGGAAGCGCGTGGGGAGCGAAGCAGCGCCGAGCACCGGCCTTCTGAGCGTGGTGCGGGGGATGAGCGGCGGGCGTTCAAGTCGCGTGGGGACGAAGCGCGTGGTGAGCGTGGTAGCTTTGATCGTCGTCCCTCTGAGCGAGGTGCGGGGGATGAACGCCGCTCGTTTAAACCGCGTGGCGATGATGCGCGTGGTGAGCGCGGCAGCTTCGATCGTCGGCCTTCCACGCGCGGCGAAGGCGATGAACGCCGTTCGTTCAAACCACGTGGCGATGATGCGCGTAGTGAGCGTGGCAGCTTTGATCGTCGGCCGTCGTCGGATCGTGGCGCTGGCGATGAACGCCGTTCGTTTAAACCGCGTGGCGATGATTCGCGTGGTGAACGCGGCGGCTTTGATCGTCGGCCGTCGGATCGTGGCGCTGGCGATGAACGCCGTTCGTTCAAACCGCGTGGCGATGATTCGCGTGCTGAACGTGGCAGCTTCGATCGTCGCCCGTCAACGCGCGGTGAAGGCGAGGAACGCCGCTCGTTCAAACCGCGTGGCGATGATTCGCGTGGTGAACGCGGCAGCTTTGATCGTCGTCCATCGACGCGCGGCGAAGGCGACGAACGCCGCTCATTCAAACCGCGCGGCGATGATTCGCGTGGTGAGCGCGGCAGCTTCGACCGTCGTCCTTCAACGCGCGGCGAAGGCGACGACCGTCGTTCGTTCAAGCCACGCGGCGACGATTCACGCGGCGAACGCGGCAGCTTCGATCGCCGTCCTTCAACGCGCGGCGAAGGCGACGACCGTCGCCCATTCAAACCGCGTGGTGATGATTCGCGTGGTGAACGCGGCAGTTTCGATCGTCGCCCATCCGATCGTAGCGCTAGCGACGAACGCCGCTCATTCAAACCGCGTGGCGATGATTCGCGCGGCGAGCGCAGCAACTTCGATCGCCGCCCTGCCGCGCGCGGCGCTGGCGATGAACGCCGCTCGTTCAAACCGCGCGGCGAAGATTCGCGCGGCGAGCGCAGCAGCCTCAAACGCGACGACCAACCCGCCGCCCAAACCCCGCCGCCACGCGAAGAATCCGCCCACAAACACCCGCCGCGCGACGGCCTCGTGCGCCTCTCAAAGGTCATGTCCGAACTCGGCCTCTGCTCGCGTCGCGAAGCCGATGAGTGGATCGAAAAAGGCTGGGTGCTCGTCGATGGCGTCGTAACCGACACACTCGGCACGCGCATCAACCCGACGGCGGAGATCGACATCCTGCCGGCCGCGCGCTCGGCGCAGTCGCAACAGGTGACGATCCTGCTGCACAAGCCGGTCGGCTACGTGTCGGGTCAGGCGGAAGACGGCTACGAACCTGCCGTGGTGCTCATCAATCCGGCGAATCGCTGGGAAGAAGACCGTTCGCACATCAAGTTCACGCCAAACCATTTGCGCACGCTCGCGCCCGCAGGACGGCTCGACATCGACTCGACTGGTCTGCTCGTGCTGACGCAGGACGGACGCATCGCCAAACAATTGATTGGCGGGCATTCGGAAGTCGACAAGGAATACCTCGTGCGCGTGCGTCTGGGCGAGCACACGGTCGATGTCGATAAACATTTCCCCGCGGAAAAGCTCGCGCTGCTGCGTCACGGCCTCGAGCTCGACGGCGTGCCGCTCAAAACCGCGCAAGTCAGTTGGCAAAACGGCGAGCAATTGCGCTTCGTGCTGCGCGAAGGCAAGAAGCGCCAGATCCGACGCATGTGCGAACTGGTCGGGCTGGACGTCGTCGGCCTGAAGCGAATTCGCATGGGTCACGTCACGCTCGGCGCGCTGCCGCAAGGTCAATGGCGCTATCTCGCGCCTGACGAAAGCTTCTGATCCCACATGCCGCATCGTTGCCCAAACGGGTGACGATGCGCGCCTCGCGCCTGTTGCGTCGCAAAAATGCCACGCAAAATCTACCGAAATCGCTTATATCTCGTCGCACATAACGGAAATATTTGTTCATCTCATTTTGTTTAAAGAAAATGAGACAACGGTCCGTTAGTCAGTCATGCACCTGAAACACGATGCACGACACAGCGGCCACGGCTTTGAACGGTATCGAGGAGAAACGCCATGTCAGTTGAAATCATCGTCCGCGAGACATCCACCGGTCTCGAAATCGTCAGCGGCCGACGACGGCTCGAAGCACTGCTCGCACTGCGCGATGAAGTCGTCGTGATGAGCCCGGGCGTCGGCGAAATGGTCGTCGCGCGCCTGCCGGATGGCCGCCTGCAAGCCTCAGCCAATCCCGAACACGTGGCGCTGTTCCGTCAGCCCGACGTCAGCGGTAATCTCAAAACCTTCGCGTAAGAAAAAAGCCGCTCCCATTCGAGCGGCTTTTCTCTCCGGCACGTCAGCAAAAGATGCGTCAGTCGTCGCTGACCGCATCCAGCCCCGGAAACAGCACATCCGTGTAACCGAACTTCGAAAAGTCGGTGATCCGCATCGGATAGAGCTTGCCGATCAGATGATCGCACTCGTGCTGCACCACGCGCGCATGAAACCCTTCCGCGAGCCGTTCGATCGCGTTGCCGTACTGATCGAAGCCCTGGTAGCGAATCATCGAAAAGCGCTGCACCGCGCCGCGCAGACCCGGCACGGACAGACAGCCTTCCCAGCCCTCTTCCATGTCGTGCCCGTTGGGCGTGATGATCGGATTGATCAGCACGGTTTCCGGCACGGACGGCGCATCCGGATAGCGCTCGTTGTGACCGAAACCGAAGATCACCACCTGCAAATCGACGTCGATTTGCGGCGCGGCCAGTCCCGCGCCGTTGGCATCGCGCATGGTGTCGAACATATCGCGCACCAGTTCGTGCAGTTCGGGCGTGTCGAAATGCTCGACCGGTGCGGCGACGCGCAAAAGGCGCGGATCGCCCATTTTCAGGATTTCGCGGATCATGGAGTGACTCCTTCCAAAAGCTTCTTCATGCCGTCTTCGTCGAGAACGGGAACCCCGAGTTCCTCCGCTTTCGCGAGCTTGCTGCCCGCTTCCGCGCCCGCCACCACGTAGTCGGTCTTTTTCGATACGGAACCGGCGACCTTCGCGCCCGCCGCTTCCAGCATCTCCTTTGCATCTTCCCGCGACAGCGACGGCAACGTGCCCGTCAGCACCACGGTCTTGCCGGCCAGCACGCCTTGCGGCGCCTTGGGCGCGGGCGGTCCTTCCGGCCACGATACCTTCGCGCGCAATTGCTCGATCACGTGCTGGTTGTGCTCTTCGCTGAAAAAATTGTGGATGGCTTCGGCCACGATCGGGCCGACATCGTTGACTTCCAGCAATTCTTCGACGGACGCGGCAATGATCGGATCGAGCGAGCCGAAATGTTTGGCCAGATCCTTCGCCGTCGATTCTCCTACGTGCCGAATGCCGAGCGCATAGATAAAGCGCGCGAGCGTGGTCGTGCGGGCTTTTTCGAGCGAATCGAGCAGGTTTTGCGCGGATTTATCGGCGAAACGGTCCAGGGCGGCGAGTGTCGAAAAGCCGAGACTGAAGAGATTGGCGGGCGTGCGCACGAGATTTTCATCGACCAATTGATCGATGATCTTCTCGCCCAATCCGTCGATATCCAGCGCGCGCCGCTGCGCGAAATGCCACAGCGCCTGCTTGCGCTGCGCCGGACAGAACAGCCCGCCCGTGCAACGCGCGATCGCTTCATCTGGCAGACGCTCGATCTTCGAGCCGCACACCGGGCATTCGGTCGGCATGACGAATTCGCGGGCATCATCGGGACGGCGATCCAGAATCGCGCCGACGACTTCGGGAATCACATCGCCTGCGCGGCGCACCGTCACCGTATCGCCAATGCGGATATCCTTGCGCCGCACTTCGTCTTCGTTGTGCAGCGTTGCATTCGCCACCGTCGCGCCGCCGACGAACACCGGCGCGAGCCGCGCGACCGGCGTGATCGCGCCCGTGCGTCCGACCTGCACGTCGATGGCCAGCAATTGCGTCAGCGCTTCCTGCGCCGGAAACTTGTGCGCGAGCGCGAATCGCGGCGCGCGCGAGACGAAGCCGAGCTTGTCCTGTTCGTCGCGTTTGTTGACCTTGTAGACCACGCCGTCAATGTCGTACGCGAGCTTTTCGCGCTTCTCGCCGGTCTTGCGGAAGAAGCCGAGCAAGCCGTCCGCGCCTTCCACCACGGCGCGTTCCGCGTTCACCGGCAGGCCCATTTCCTTGTACCAGTCGAGCATGGCCGAATGCGTCGCGGGCATGTCCGCGCCTTCGAGCACGCCGATGCCATACGCAAAGAACGACAACGAACGCTGCGCCGTCATCTTCGGATCGAGCTGGCGCAATCCGCCCGCCGCCGCGTTACGCGGATTGGCGAACTCGCGTTGTTCGTTGTCGCGCTGGCGCTGGTTGAGGCGCTCGAAATCGCGTTTAAACATCAGCACTTCGCCGCGCACATCGAGCCGCTTCGGGATGTTCTTGCCCTTCAGCGTCAACGGAATCGAGCGGATGGTACGCACGTTGGCGGTCACGTCCTCGCCCGTCGCGCCGTCGCCGCGCGTGGCGGCTTGTACGAACTTGCCGTCGTCGTATCGAAGGGAGATGGCCAGGCCGTCGAACTTCAGCTCGCACGCGTACTCGACCGGCGCAATGCCGAGGCCGTCGGATACGCGCTTGTCGAACGCGGCGATGTCTTCATCGGCGAAACCGTTATTGAGCGAGAGCATCGGGACATCGTGGACGACGGGCGTGAAGCCGTCCGCGACTTCGCCGCCTACCCGCTGCGTCGGCGAATCGGGCGTGATGAGGTCCGGATGATCCGTTTCGATCGCCTGAAGCTCTTTGAAGAGCGTGTCGTACTCGGCATCGGGCAGATCGGGTTGATCGAGCACGTAATACGCGTAATTGGCCCGTTCCAGTTCCGAGCGCAGCCAGGCCGCGCGCTCGGCCGGTCGGTCGGCGCTGGGCACGGCAGCGCCCGACTGGCGGGCGGCGGCGGATTCGGCTTTCGTTTTTGCGGACTTGGCGGACATGCGGCTTCGATTCGACTATGAATGCGTTGGATAAGGAAAATCGGTACCGACCGTTCGATTGTCTCAGAAGATCGGTAAATCGTGGCATCGGCCGAATGGCCTAGGCGTGTGTTTGCGCGCGCGCAAAAGAAAGCGCCCCGGCGTGGGGCGCAATCTTCAATCCCGGAGCGCTTTGCGCCGAGCCTATGACTATTGGCTGAACAAGCGGCGCGTAGCAGGCGAACCGGCGGGCATGCCTGCCTGTTCAAGTTTCGCGTACAGCGTCATCAATTGCTTTTCGATGGCCAGCAGCGACGACTCCGGCAGCGGGCGGCGCTGATCGTCCACCACGCGCGCGCCGATCCGTTCGGACAGCGACTTCGCGTAATCGCACATGAGACGGAACGGCAGAATGTCTTCATCGGCGACGGGCACATCGAGCACCAGCGTGATCATCTGGCCGCCCTTGTACGTCAGGTCGTCGCGCAGGAAGTTGGTATCGCCGAATTGCAGCATGAAGACGGGGTTTTGCTTCGCGTCGAGCTTGACGAAGCGCGTGCCGTCGCGCGAAAGCAGCAAACCATCTTGCGATGCCACCGCCTGCACGTAATTGGCCGACCACGGCGCGCCGTCCGACAGAATGTTGATGGACAGTTGCGCGTCGCATTGCGCGGCGAAGCCGTCGAGTTCGCGCGCCATGCCAACGGTTTCCATCATGTCGGGGAATTCGGGCATGCCATCGACGGCATCAGCCAGACGCTGCACGCCGGTCACAAACTCGGAGAATTCGAGTTCGTTCAGCGGCCCGCTGCGGTTCGCCAGTTGCGCGGCTGCGCGCAACTCTTCGTAACGCACGCCGCTGCGCGGCAGCTCCCACGTGCTTTCGCCTTCCGGCTTGCCTTCGATCGTCACCGGCTTGGTGCCCGCGCGACGCAATTTCTGCGCAAGCGGCATCACGCGATCACCCGCCACCGCGCTGCCAAGCCGAATCGGCACCACGCAGTCGATACGCCTATCCACCGCCGCGGGCGGCGCGGAGGAAATCGTCGTGGCGGCGGGCATCACGGGTTCCGTGCGCTCGTCGTCCGTTGTTTCTTCGATGCGTTCGGGTTCATCGGGCGTCGTGGCTTCGGCCTGCACGTCGAGCGCCGTATCGGCAGGTGCAACGGGCGGCACGACCGCCGCCGCGCTCACCGCGCCAAAACTCGGCTCCACGCGCGATTCGCGTTCTTCATCACCACCGGCCGCCGCCGGACGCGGCTGGCGCACCGGCTCGATAAACGGCTGCTGCTCGTCCTCATGCTCCTGACGCGCGAGCGCATCCGCCGCTTCGTCGGGCATCGGGCGCGGCATTCTGCGGCGCACCTTGGCGTTTTGCCACGCGTTGTACACCACCACGCCGCCCACCACCACGGCACCCGCTCCGATCAAACCGAGTGTCAACTCGTCCATGCATGCTCCATGTTCTTTTCAGGTTGTGAAGCGCCGCGCGATCTGTCGCGCGCATCGCCGCGTTCCGGCTGCTTCGCCGTCGCCTGCTCGATGCGCGCACTCCGCGCCTGCGCTGCCCTTTGTTTCGTCGTTTCTCGTCGTTTCGTTTGAAGCTACTGCGACGTCAGGCCCAGCGAACGTCAACCATTCTGCGCAAATCCCGCCGCCGATTCCATGTCCACCGCGACGATCCGCGACACGCCCTGCTCCTGCATCGTCACACCGATCAATTGCTGCGCCATTTCCATCGCAATCTTGTTGTGCGAAATAAACAAGAACTGCGTCTTGGCCGACATCGCGCGAACGAGGTTGGCGAAGCGTTCGGTATTGGCGTCGTCGAGCGGCGCGTCCACTTCGTCCAGCAGACAGAACGGCGCCGGATTCAACTGGAACATCGCGAACACGAGCGCCGTTGCGGTGAGCGCTTTCTCGCCGCCGGACAACAGGTGAATAGTCGAATTCTTCTTGCCGGGCGGCTGCGCCATCACCTGAACACCGGCGTCGAGAATTTCGTCGCCGGTCATGATGAGTTTGGCCTGACCACCACCGAACAGTCGCGGGAACAGTTCGCCGAAGTGTTTGTTCACTTCGTCGAACGTGTCTTGCAGCAGTGCGCGTGTTTCCTGATCGATCTTGGCGATGGCATCTTCCAGCGTGCCGATGGCGTCGTTCAGATCGGCCGATTGCGCGTCAAGGAAGTGTTTGCGTTCGGTGGCCGCCGCGAGTTCTTCGAGCGCAGCCATGTTGACGGGACCGAGCGCAGTGATCGCATTGTTCAGGCGCGTGACTTCGCCTTGCAGATACGACGGCTTCATATCCGGCGTGAGTTTGGCCTGCAATTCGGCCTCGTCCACACCCGCCGCCTGCAACTGTTC
The DNA here is from genome assembly GCF_029439455.1 of Caballeronia sp. BR00000012568055. Lineage (GTDB taxonomy): Bacteria > Pseudomonadota > Gammaproteobacteria > Burkholderiales > Burkholderiaceae > Caballeronia. The sequence continues at coordinate 86,324 of NZ_JAQFVG010000075.1, forward strand.
GACGAACTGTTCGCCACTGATCCGCGCGGCCTGTTCCTTCAACTGCAATTCGTTGATCTTGTCGCGCAGCGGTTGCAGCGAGCGTTCGGCCAGCAAACGCTGCTCGTCCGACTGACGCAAACGCGCGGTCAGATCGTCCAGTTCGACGCGCGCCACATGCAGCGATTCTTCCCGTGCCGCGCGCACTTCGAGCGCATCCTGCAAGCCGGTTTGCGCGGTCTGCTCGTTGATGGTTTCGAGTTCCGCGCGCGCATCTTCGAGCGCGCCCGCGATGCGCTCGCTCTGGTCGTGCGCCGTATCGATATTGCGCTTGTACTCTTCGATCTTCGCGGCAAGGCCACGCGCGGCGAAATTCGCATCGCTGGCGGCGCGTTCGAGTTCGCGCAGTTCGTGACGCGCGCCCGTCAATTCCTCATCGAGTGATTCGAACGCAAGCTGGTTATCTTCGAAGCGCGCCTGCAATTGCGCGATATCGGCATCGTGACGCTCGAATGCGGCTTCGGATTCGGCACGCAGCGCGCGCTGTTCCTCGACCTGCGCGGCGATCTCTTCGAGTTCCTCGCCGATCTGCGTATTGCGCTGCGTATAGCGTTCGTGTGCCTGCGCGAGCTTGAGCACATCCATCTGTAAGGCGTGGACGCGTTGCGTGGCGCGTTCGGCAGTGCCGCGCGCATCGGTGAGCACTTGCGATGCTTGTGTGTGCGCGGCATCGGCGCGAACGGCGGCGGCCTTGGCTTCATCGGACAGCAAAGCCTGCGCGCGCACTTGCTTCTGCAAGTTGTCGATTTCCTGCGCCCGAGCCAGCATGCCCGACTGCTCGGAATCGGCCGCGTAAAGCTGCACGCCCACACGCGTGACGACGTGTCCCGCCTTCACAACGAACGCGCCGCCATCCGGCAACTGCGTACGCGATGCCAGTGCCTGCGCGAGATCGTCGGCGACGTAGACCTGGCCGAGCCAGTCGTTCAGCACGGCACGCAAACCCGGATCGTCGATCTTCACCAGCGACAGCAGCGTGCGCAAACCTTGCGGCGTCTCCAGCGGCTTGCCCGCGACGGGCGGCGAATAGAACGCGAGCTTGGCGGGCGGCGCGTCGGACGCGAAAGCTTTGACCCAGTCGAGATTCGAAACTTCCAGCCCGTTCAGACGCTCGCGCAACACCGACTCCAGCGCCGCCTCCCAACCCGCTTCGACATGCAGCTTCTTCCACAGACGCGGCAGCGCGCCGAGTTCATGTTTGTCGAGCCACGGCTGAATTTTGCCTTCGGTCTGGACGCTTTCCTGAAGCGCCTTCAGCGCGGTCAGACGCGCTTCGAGCTGATGGATCTGCGCGCTTTCCTTCTGCACGCGCTCCTGCGCCGCGCGACGTTCGCCGTCCAGACGCGGCACGGTTTCCTGCGCATCGGAAAGACGCGCCTGCGCTTCGCTCAGAATTTCTTCGTGCTCGGCAAGCTGCATACGTAGCTCTTCGAGCTGCACTTCATCCGGCGCATCGAGACCGCTTGCTTCGTTCTTCAAACGCTCCTGACGCTGCTGCAGTTGCTGAAGCTGCTGATCCGCGTTGCGCTGATGCGCCGCTTCCAGCTTCAACGCCTGCTCTGCCTGCGCGATACCCGCACGCTCCTCGTTCAGCTTCGCTTGCGCATCGCGATAACGGGCTTCGAGTGCGGGCAGCGCATCATGTTTCGCAGCCGCATTCTCTTGCGCGATCGCGGCCTTTTCCTCGCCTTCGGCCAGTGCTTCGGAGGCCGTTTCGATTTCCTCGTGCGCCTTCTGCGCCTGCGCATTCCACTGCTCGCGCTGCGCCGTCAGCGCCGCGATCTGCGCCTGCACACGATTGCGCGATTCGACGATAAAACGAATCTCCGCTTCCAGCCGGCTCACTTCGGCATTCGCTTCGTACAACGCGCCTTGCGCGCCCTGCATGGCATCGCTTGCGCTGTAATGGGCGACGCGCAGCGTTTCCAGTTGCGCTTCCACCTCACGCAGACGCGCGGTCTGCGCTTCGAGTTCGATCTGCGCTTCACGAATGGCGCGCTGCTGGCGCTCGGCTTCATTGCCCGCTTCGTTCTTGCGCAGCAGCCACAACAGGCGCTGCTTCTCTTCGCCTTCGGCCTGCAAATCCTTGTATTTGGTCGCGACCACCGCCTGCGCTTCGAGCTTCTCCAGATTCGTCGATAGTTCGCGGACGATATCTTCCACGCGCGTCAGATTCTCACGCGTATCGTGCAGACGGTTTTCGGTTTCGCGCCGCCGTTCCTTATATTTCGATACCCCCGCGGCCTCTTCGAGAAACACGCGCAGCTCTTCCGGCTTCGCCTCGATGATCCGCGCGATCATGCCCTGCCCGATGATCGCGTACGCACGCGGCCCGAGACCGGTGCCCAGGAAAATGTCCTGAATGTCGCGGCGTCGCGCGGGCAGATTGTTGATGTAATAGCTCGATGTGCCATCGCGCGTCAGCACGCGCTTCACGGCGATCTCGCCGTAAGCGCTCCACTGACCGGCGGCGCGGCCATCGGCGTTATCGAAAATAAGTTCGACGCTTGCGCGGCTGCCGGGCTTGCGCGCCGTCGAGCCGTTGAAGATCACGTCCTGCATCGACTCGCCGCGCAGTTCCGAGGCGCGCGATTCGCCGAGCACCCAGCGCACGGCATCGATGATGTTTGACTTGCCGCAGCCATTCGGTCCGACCACGCCGACGAGCTGGCCGGGAACCTGAAAATGCGTGGGATCGACGAAGGACTTGAAGCCAGCGAGTTTTATCGAGGTCAGACGCACGGCGATATCGCTGTTGGAAGTGAATTACGAAGGATGAATAGCAGACGAGCCGCAGTGCGGCCCGTCAATCATGTTCTACCGCTTATATCTTGAACGGCATCATACCATCGCACGTCTCGATTTCTTTTTGCTTTCCGGCTCATCGTTCGATTGAGCCGCAGACGCCGCCGTCTGTCGATGCACCCACGCCGACAACACGCACGCCGCCACAATGCACGCACCACCCGCCCACTCGCGCGGACCCGGCACTTCGCCCGCGAACAGCCACGACGACAGGGCCGTCACCACGAGTTCGAACAACATGATGATCGATGCCCGATTGGCCGGTACGCGCGCCAATCCGATCTGCACGATCATATTGTTGGTCGCGAGCACCACGCCCAAACCGATCACGATAAACGCCACTGTGCCGAGTTGCGACGCGCCCGGAGGCGTGGGCATCGGCTCGAACAGCGTCACGATGGATGCGACGATCGCGGAGCCGCCGAAGATCACGGCGGTGCGCATCTCGGCTTTCATCGCAGGCAATTCGCGCGAGATACGCACGACCAGCACGTTGCTCATCGCGAAGCCCATGCCGCCCATCAGACCGGCCCATTCGGCGAGATCGGCGGGTAAAGGAAGGCCGAGTTCGGGCGACCACAGCATGGTCACCGCGCCCGCGAGCGAAAGCAGCGATAGCAACGCATCGGCGCGCGCGAGGCGATCGCGCAGGATGAAGTGCGCGAAGATCGCGGTCCACGCAGGCGTGAGATAGAACAGCAGGAGCACGCGCATCACCTGACCGTGGATCGCGCCCCACACGAAGCCGATACTCGTCACGCCCGCCGCCAGCCCGAGCGCGATCAACAAGCGATGCGGTGTGATCGACGGAATCGAGCGTCGCTTCCAGACGAGCATAAAGAGACAGGCCGCGCCGCTGGTGGCGGCGCTCGCGGCCGTGCCGCTCAGGCCCATTGCGGCGAGCATGCGCATGGGATACCACACCACGCCCCACACCGATGCGCCCAGCATGATCGCGAGCGTCGGCAATGCCTGTTCGAAGCGGTTGCTCACCGCGTGTCTCCCATCTTTGGTTTCAGCTTATTCATTCGATATTTCGTCCTTCGTGTTGCTCACCGGCCCGCGCGGGAATTTTGAGACTGCGCGCTATAATCGACGGCTTATCGCGCGATTTTTCGACGTTTTGCGCTGATGCATGACAAAAGCGGCGCAACGTTCTGCCTGTTCATCGATTACCGGTCACGCCGTGAATCCACTTCTCAAGAAACTTCAGCCGTACCCATTCGAAAAGCTGCGCCTGCTGTTCAAGGGCATCACGCCGCGCGCGGATTTTTCGCCGATCAGCTTCGGCATCGGCGAGCCGAAACATCCGACGCCCGCGCTGATTCGCGATGCCGTCATTAACGCGCTCGACGGCATGGCGAGCTATCCGGCCACGCTCGGCAGCGAGCCGCTGCGCGAGGCGATCGCGACGTGGGTGAAGCAGCGTTACGGCCTGCCATCGGTCGATCCGTTGACGGAAGTGCTGCCGGTCGCGGGTTCGCGCGAAGCCTTGTTCGCGCTGGCGCAGACCGTTATCGACAGCAGCAAGTCGGATGCGGCGGAACCGCCCATCGTACTCTGTCCGAACCCGTTCTATCAAATCTACGAAGGCGCGGCGTACCTCGCGGGCGCGGAGCCTTACTTCGTCAATAGCGATCCATCGCGCAACTTCGCCTGCGATTATTCGGCGGTGCCGGAGCACATCTGGGCGCGCACGCAATTGCTCTACGTGTGCTCGCCGGGCAACCCGACCGGCGCGGTGCTCACGCTCGACAACTGGCGCGAACTGTTCGCGTTGTCGGACAAGCACGGCTTCGTGATCGCGTCCGACGAATGCTATTCCGAGATTTATTTCGATGAAGCCACGCCTCCGCTCGGCGGACTCGAAGCGGCCAAACTGCTCGGGCGCGGCTTCGATCGGCTGATCATGCTGTCGAGCCTGTCGAAGCGATCGAACGTGCCGGGCATGCGCTCCGGTTTCGTCGCGGGCGATGCGGCGATCCTGAAAGACTTCCTGCTGTATCGCACGTATCACGGCGCAGCGCTCTCGACGGTGTTTCAGCGTGCGAGCGTCGTCGCATGGCAGGACGAAACGCACGTACGCGAGAACCGCGCGAAGTACGTGAAGAAGTTCGAAACGGTCACGCCGATGCTCGCCGAAGTCCTCGACGTGCGTCTGCCCGATGCCGCGTTCTATCTCTGGGCCAACGTTTCGGGCACCGGACTCACCGATACCGAGTTCGCCGCCCGCCTGTACGCCGACTATAATGTGACGGTTCTGCCCGGCTCCTTTCTCGCGCGTCAGGCGCACGGCAGCAATCCCGGCGAAGGCTTCGTGCGCATTGCGCTCGTGGCTGAAACCGAGGAATGCGTCGAAGGGGCGCGTCGCATCGTCGAATTCTGCCGCACGCTCACGAAGTAAGAGCGCTGCCGATCATCTCTCCATCTTTGAAGCCAACTATGTCGCAACAACTCCAGAGCATCATCGATCAGGCGTGGGAAGACCGCGCGAATCTGTCCGCCAAGGCCGCGCCCGCCGAAGTCCGCGATGCGGTCGCGCATGCCATCGAGCAACTCGACAAAGGCCAGATGCGCGTCGCGGAAAAGCGTGACGGCGAATGGGTCGTCAATCAATGGCTGAAGAAGGCCGTGCTGCTGTCGTTCCGTCTGGAAGACAATGCGCCGATGCCCGCTGGCGGCTACTCCCAGTTCTACGACAAGGTGCCCTCGAAGTTCGCCAACTACACCGCTGAAGATTTCGCGGCGGGCGGCTTCCGCGTGGTGCCGCCGGCGATTGCGCGTCGCGGATCGTTCATCGCGAAGAACGTGGTGCTGATGCCTTCGTACACCAATATCGGCGCTTATGTCGATGAAGGCTCGATGGTCGATACGTGGGCCACCGTCGGTTCGTGCGCGCAGATCGGCAAGAACGTGCACTTGTCGGGCGGCGTGGGCATCGGCGGCGTGCTGGAGCCGTTGCAGGCCAATCCGGTCATCATCGAAGACAACTGCTTTATCGGCGCGCGCTCGGAAGTGGTGGAAGGCGTGATCGTCGAAGAAAACTCGGTTATTTCGATGGGCGTGTATCTGGGTCAATCGACCAAGATTTACGACCGCGAAACCGGTGAAGTCACGTATGGCCGCATTCCGGCAGGCTCGGTGGTGGTCGCGGGCAATCTGCCTTCGAAGGACGGTTCGCACAGCCTGTACTGCGCGGCCATCGTCAAGAAGGTCGATGCCAAGACCCGCGCGAAGGTCGGCCTGAACGAACTGCTGCGAGGCGACTGAACGTGGCGCGCGGCTCTACCCCGACGACCGTCGTGTACGGCATTCCGAACTGCGACAGCGTGAAAAAAGCGCGCGTGTGGCTGGAAGAACACGGCGTGCCGTTCGAGTTTCACGACTTCAAGAAGGCTGGCGTGAATCAGCAACTGGTTCAGGACTGGCTGAAAGACGTGCCGCTGGATCAGCTTATCAACAAGCGCGGCACGACGTGGCGCGGTCTGTCCGACGTCCACAAGGCCGAAGCCGACACGACTTCCGGCGCGATCGCGTTGATGATCCACAAGCCGTCGATCATCAAGCGGCCGGTGGTGGTCGTGAACGGCCGCGTGAAGTCGCTCGGGTTTTCGGCCGAGCAGTACGAAACGATCTTCGCCTGAGTCGCGGCGATGGCTGTTGATCCGACGGTCATCGCAAGCACTTTGAAAAAGCCGGCCCGCGTGCCGGCATTTTTTATCGCAGTGGAAAAACTATGTCCGGCACCCTTTCTCTTACCGAAGCGCTGATCGAACGCGCATCCGTCACGCCCGACGATCAGGCTTGCCAATCGCTGATGATCGAGCGCCTCGCGCGCATCGGCTTCGAATGCGAAACGATTGAATCGGGCGGCGTCACCAATCTGTGGGCCGTCAAGCGCGGCACCGACGGCGATGCGGCCAAACTGCTCGCCTTCGCCGGACACACCGACGTGGTTCCCACCGGCCCGCTCGAACAATGGACCTCGCCGCCGTTCACGCCGACGCATCGCGAAGGCAAGCTGTATGGGCGCGGCGCGGCGGATATGAAGGCATCGCTGGCGGCGTTCGTGGTGTCGAGCGAAGAGTTCGTCGCGGCGAATCCGCAGCATCGCGGCAGCATCGCGTTTCTGATCACGAGCGATGAAGAAGGCCCCGCCACCGATGGCACCATCAAGGTCGTCGAAGCGCTTCAGGCGCGCGGCACGCGGCTGGATTACTGCATTGTCGGGGAACCGACTTCGAGCGTGACGCTCGGCGATATGGTCAAGAACGGCCGTCGCGGTTCCATGACCGGCAAGCTCGTCGTCAAGGGCGTGCAGGGGCATATCGCGTATCCGCATCTGGCGAAGAATCCGGTGCATCTGCTCGCGCCCGCACTGGCCGATCTCGTCGCCGAAAAATGGGACGATGGCAACGAATATTTCCCGCCGACCACCTGGCAGGTGTCGAACCTGCACTCGGGCACGGGCGCGACCAATATCATTCCCGGCCACGCCGATCTGATGTTCAACTTTCGCTTCTCGACCGCGAGCACGGTGGAAAGTCTGCAAAGCCGCGTGCACGCCATTCTCGACAAGCACAAGCTGGACTACGATCTGAAGTGGATCGTCAGCGGACTGCCGTTTCTGACGCCGCGCGGCGCGCTGTCGGAGGCGCTAGAAAAGGCCATCCGCGATGAAACCGGCGTGCAGACCGAACTGTCCACGACGGGCGGCACATCGGATGGCCGCTTTATTGCGCGCATCTGCGATCAGGTTGTGGAATTTGGTCCGCCGAACGGCACGATCCACAAGATCGACGAACATGTCGAAGTGCGATTTATCGAGCCGCTGAAGAATGTGTATCGACGCGTGCTCGAACAATTGATCGCCTGACTTCAACCGACAACTTCGATAAATACAAGGAGCCTTCGATGGCGCTGCCCTTTTCCACCGTGCGCGACCTGCTGCGCTTCGGCGTCTCGCGCTTCACGCAAGCCGGTCTTTCGTTCGGCCACGGCTCGTCCAATGCCTATGACGAAGCCGCGTATCTGATCCTGCATACGCTGCATCTGCCGCTCGACACGCTCGAACCGTTCATGGACGCGCGCCTGCTCGACGACGAAATCGATGCCGTCATGAAAGTGATCGAGCGCCGCGCAACCGAGCGCGTGCCGGCCGCGTACATCACGCACGAAGCGTGGATGCACGGCCATCGCTTTTATGTCGATGAACGCGTGATCGTGCCGCGTTCGTTTATCGGCGAATTGTTGCAGGATGGCTTGCAGCCGTATGTGGCCGATCCGGATCACGTTTCGCGCGTGCTCGAACTGTGCACCGGCTCCGGGTGTCTGGCGATTCTCGCCGCGCAAGCCTTCGAGAACGCCGATATCGACGCCGTCGATATTTCCGCCGATGCGCTGGCAGTGGCGCGCCGCAATGTCGATGATTACGAGCTGGACGAGCGCGTGAAGCTGTACGAAGGCGACCTGTACGCGCCGCTGCCGACCACGAAGTACGAGGTCATCATCACCAATCCGCCGTATGTGAACGCGGGCGCGATGCAGGCCTTGCCGGAAGAATATCGCCATGAGCCGGAACTGGCGCTCGCGGGCGGCGCGGATGGCATGGACGTGGTGCGGCGCATCGTGCGTGAAGCGGGCAAGTGGCTGACGGAGGACGGCGTGCTGGTGGTCGAAATCGGCAACGAGCGCGCGAATGTGGAAGCGGCCTTCGGCGGTCTCGATCTCGTGTGGCTCTCGACCAGCGCGGGCGACGACAACGTGTTCCTGATTCAAGCCGCCGACTTGCCCGGCTAAGCCGGATAACGTCACAACTCGTCTCCTGAAACGCCGCGACCGCAATGGTTCGGTAATATGACGGATCGATGTCCGCGGCTTGTGCGTCGCGGACACATTCCAACTCCGATCGCGTCATATGCAAGCATCAGACTGGCTCCACGTCGGCACGCTCGTGATGGCCGCGCACGTGCTCGGCGTGATCGCCGCCATTCACGCCATCATCAATACGCGCACTTCGCAGGGCGCGGTCGCGTGGGCGGTATCGCTCGTCGCGATGCCCTACTTCACGCTCATTCCGTATCTGTTCCTCGGGCGCAGCAAGTTCGCCGGTTATATCGATGAACGGCGGCTCGAACTCGAAATCCTGCGCAATCGCTCGAAGCCCGCCGAATGGGATTCGACCGCCCGCAGCGATACCGCTTTAGTCGATGCCTCCGGCGCGCGCGGCGAGCTTGCGCCGGGACCGGCCGCGTATCTCGGCAATCCGACCATCCGCACCTTGCAACGGCTCTCGGGCATGCCGTTTCTGCGCGGCAATTCCGTGCGCGTGCTTGTCAATGGCGATGCTACTTTCCACGCCATTCTCGAAGCCATCGAAGCGGCTGAGCATTACGTGGTCGTGCAGTTCTTTATCGTGCGGGCGGATTCTTTAGGCGAACTGCTGAAGGAGCGGCTGATCGAGCGCGCGAAAGCGGGCGTGCGGGTCTATTTTCTCTACGACAGCATCGGCAGTTTCGACTTGCCGCATCGCTATGTGAACGCGTTGCGCGCGGGTGGCGTCGAGGCGCATCCGTTCGCGGCCAAACGCAAATTCGTGCACCGGTTTCAAATCAACTTCCGGAATCATCGGAAGATCGTGGTGGTGGATGGCAAGCGCGCGTTTATCGGCGGGCATAACGTGGGCGTCGAATATCTCGGCGGCAATCCGCGCCTTTCACCGTGGCGCGACACGCATGTGGAAGTGCGCGGACCGGCCATTGCGAGCATTCAGTTCGTCTTCACCGAAGACTGGTATTGGGCGACGCAACGCCTGCCCGAACTCGGTCCCGCACCGCATTCCGACGAGAACATGCACTGCATGGTGCTGTCCAGCGGCCCCGCCGATAAACAGGAAACCTGCTCGCTGTTTTTCGTCGAGGCGATCAACGCGGCGCGCGAGCGTATCTGGATCACGTCGCCGTATCTGATTCCCGATGAAGCCGTGTTCTCCGCGTTGCGTCTCGCCGTGATGCGCGGCGTGGATGTGCGTCTGCTGATTCCGAGCCGCCGCGATCATCGCGTGGTGTTCGCGGCGTCGAAGTTGTACGCGTATGACCTCGTTCAGGCTGGCGTGCGTATCTTCCGCTACAAGCCGGGTTTTCTGCATCAGAAAGTCGTCCTCGTCGATGACATCGCCGCGTCCGTCGGCAGCGCGAATCTCGACAATCGCTCGTTCCGGCTGAACTTCGAGATCACCGTGCTGACCGTCGATCGAGACTTCGCGCGCGAAGTGGAAGCGATGCTGCTTGCCGACTTCGCGCAGTCCTTCGAGATCGATCGCGAAGACTATCGCGGCGCGTCCTTCTTCCGCCGCATGGCGATGCACGTCGCCCGCCTCTTCTCGCCGATTCTCTAACCGCGTTCAGAGCAGCTTTTCGATGTCATCCACAATCGCGTCGGGCTTGGTGGTCGGCGCGTAACGCCTGACCACCTGACCGTTTCGATCGACCAGAAACTTGGTGAAATTCCACTTGATGGCTTCGATGCCGAGCATGCCCGGCTCCTTGTCCTTCAGAAACTTGTAGAGCGGATGCGCGTTCGCGCCATTGACTTCGATCTTGGCGAACATCGGAAACGTCACGCCGAAATTCTTCTCACAAAAGCTGCCGATCTGCGCCGAATCGCCCGGTTCCTGCTTGCCGAACTGATTGCACGGAAAGCCGAGCACGTCGAAGCCGCGCGCTGCGAACTGCGTGTACAACTCCTGCAAGCCTTTGTATTGCGGCGTGAATCCGCATTCGCTCGCCACGTTGACGATCAGCACGACCTTGTCGCGGAAGGCGTCGAGACTGACGGTTTTGCCATCGAGTGATTCGGCCGTGAAGCCGTAGATGCTGTCGGGATTCGCGCTCATGCTCGCTCCGGTTCGAAAAAAAGCATCGTACCGCCGCGCACGATACTCCGCCATTAGCCGAACGGACGATCCCTGCGCGGCAATCGGTCCGGTCTAAAATAGCGCTTTCCCTCCGAACCAGCGCACGACGTGATCCGCTTCAACCAGTTCAGCCTGTCCCGCGGCACCAAGCCGCTTTTCGAAGACACCAGCTTCACGCTCAATCCGGGCGAGAAAGCCGGTCTCGTCGGCGCGAACGGCGCGGGCAAATCGACGCTCTTTTCCGTGCTGCGCAACGAATTGCACGCGGACGGCGGCGATTTTTCGATGCCACCGTCGTGGCGCATCGCGCATGTCGCGCAGGAAACGCCGGCGGTGGATCGCACGGCGCTCGACTACACGCTCGACGGCGATACGCATCTGCGCGCCATCGAAGCACGCATCGCGCACGCATCCGCCGCGCACGACGGCGCCGCCGAAGCCGAAGCCCACGCCGCTTTCGCCGATGCCGACGGCTACACCGCGCCCGCGCGCGCCGAAACGCTGCTGCTCGGTTTGGGCTTCACGCTCGAACAAACGCGCGAGCCGGTCACGAGCTTTTCGGGCGGCTGGCGCATGCGCCTGAATCTCGCGCAGGCGCTGATGTGCCCGTCCGACTTGCTGCTGCTCGACGAACCGACCAACCACCTGGACCTCGACGCGATCGTCTGGCTCGAAGATTGGCTCGGGCGCTATCCCGGCACGCTGGTGGTGATTTCGCACGATCGCGAGTTTCTCGATGCAATCTGCAATGTCACGCTGCATCTGGAAAATCGGACGGTCAAACGCTACGGCGGCAACTACAGCCAGTTCGAAATCACGCGCGCGCAGCAAATCGCTTTGCAGCAGAGCGCGTATGAGAAGCAGCAGCGTACGGTCGCTCATCTGCAAAGCTTTATCGACCGGTTCAAGGCGAAGGCGACCAAGGCCAAGCAGGCGCAAAGCCGCGTGAAGGCACTGGAAAAGATGGAGCTGATCGCACCCGCGCACGCGACTTCGCCGTTTACTTTCGAGTTCCGCGAACCCGACGCCGCACCTAATCCGATGATGGTGATGGAAGGCGTGCGCTGCGGCTATCACGCTGACGATGGACGCGAAATTCCGATCGTCGAAGGCGTGACCTTGTCGATTCAGAACGGCCAGCGGATCGGATTGCTGGGCGCGAACGGTCAAGGTAAATCCACGCTTATCAAGACGCTGGCGCACACGCTGGATTCGCTGTCGGGCACGGTGCGTCAGGGCAAGGGCTTGCAAATCGGCTATTTCGCGCAGCATCAACTGGAAACGCTGCGTCCCGACGATTCCGCGCTTCAGCATCTCGCGCGCCTCGCGCCGGACACGCGCGAACAGGAATTGCGCGATTTCCTCGGCAGTTTCAACTTCTCCGGCGAGATGGCGACCGCGAAGATCGCGCCTTTCTCCGGCGGCGAAAAGGCGCGGCTGGCACTCGCGCTCATCATCTGGCAGAAGCCGAATCTGCTGCTGCTCGATGAGCCGACCAATCACCTCGACCTCGAAACCCGTCACGCGCTGACGATGGCGCTCGCGCAGTTCGAAGGCACGCTGATTCTGGTGTCGCACGACCGGCATCTGCTGCGCGCGACCACGGACACGTTCATGCTGGTGGCGAAACATCGCCTGAATCCGTTCGATGGCGACCTCGACGATTATCGCGACTGGCTGCTGCAACACGCTGCCGAAACGCGTGCGGCAGCGAAGGAAGCGGCCAGCGATTCCTCCGCGGTCGATGCCGGAATCAATCGCAAGGATCAGCGGCGTTTGGATGCGCAGGAACGGCAGAAGCTTTCGCATCTGAAGAAGCCGTTGCAGACGCGTATCGCGAAAATCGAAAAGGAGATGGAGAAGCTGAACGCGGAGAAATCCGCGCTCGATGCCTTCGTCGCCGACCCCGCGAGTTACGAAGCCGCGCAGAAGTCGAAGCTGACTGAGACGATTCGTCGTCAGGGTGAAGTCAACGCGCGGCTCGAAACGCTCGAAATGGAATGGCTCGAAACGCACGAAGAACTGGAGCAGATCGGTTGACGACGCACGCCCTCTCCGGCCTGCGCGTGCTCGATCTGACGCGCCTGCTGCCCGGTCCGGTCGCCACGCTGCGGCTCGCGGAACTCGGCGCGGACGTGCTCAAGATCGAAGCGCCCGGTGAAGGCGATTACGCGCGCACCATGTTGCAAAGCGAAGCCGACAAGCTCAGCGATACACCGAGCGCGTTTTATCGGATCGTCAATCGCGGCAAGCGGTCGATGACGCTGGATCTGAAGTCGGAGCAAGGCCGCGCGCAATTGGTCGAGCTCGCGCGCGATGCGGATTTGCTGGTCGAGAGCTTTCGGCCTTCGGTGATGGCGCGGCTGGGTGTCGGTTACCACGTGCTGCGCGCGGTGAACCCGAAGCTGGTTTATTGCGCGATTACGGGCTTTGGTGACGAAGGGCCGTTCGCTGAGAAAGCAGGCCACGATCTGAACTACATCGCGTATTCGGGCGTGCTCGATCAACTCGCCGCGCGCGACGGCACACCGATCGCGCCGAATTTTCAGTTGGCCGATTTGCTCGGCGGCGCATTGGCCGCGGTGATGGAAATGCTCGCCGCGCTATGGCATGTCGCGCGTGGCGGCGACGGGCGCTCTCTCAATGTATCGATGACGCATGCGGTGCACGCGCACAACGTCATGGCGCATATCGCACTGGAAAACGGCGATCACGGCAGCACGCGTGCAGGCGCGGGAATGCTGAATGGCGGCGTGCCCTGCTACGACGTGTATCGCACGAAGGATGATCGGTTTATCGCGGTGGGCGCGTTGGAGCACAAATTCTGGCGAACGCTATGCGACGCGCTGGGACGCCCCGAATGGGCCGCGCGCCACTGGACGCTCGGACAAGCGATCGGCGGCGACGATGCCGCGCAACTCTCGGCACAACTCGCCGCGATCATCCGCGAGCGCACGCGCGACGAATGGGTCGCGCTGCTCGAACCGCTGGATTGCTGCGTAGCACCCGTGCTTACGCCGGCCGAAGCCGCGCAGCACCCGCTATTTCAGCGACGCGGCAAAGTCTGACGCGGCTGACGTTCGTCATCGATCAGCACGTGTTTGCGTCCTTCCACATGATGTCGAATGGTCGCAACGACTTCGTCTTCCGTCACATCCGCCGATACGACGCGGCGCGAAATCTGCCCTTCCCCGTCGATCCATTCCACGATGCGGCATCCGCTGCCCCAGGGCTGCTGGAGCGGCGCGGACACGCGGCATCCGCGTAAATGGAACGCGGGCATTTGCCGGCTTGATTTGGCTTGTTTCAAAGCGTGGTCCTCTCGATCCGTCTGATCACTGCGCCTGTCTGAGAGCCTCGGCACAGTTGACCAGTTCCGTAGCGATGAAAGGATAAGAAAACGACGCCTTAATTGGGTTACATTGCGCAACGCGATTTTTACGACCGATTACGAAGGGTCCGATCCGCCTAGCGTCTTTATTCCAATTCACGCACGCGATCGATCGCTTCCTCGATCCGATCCACCGCGATCACGTTCAGCCCGTCGATTGGTTGTTTCGGCGCGTTGGCCTTCGGAATCAGCGCGACCGAAAAGCCCAGCTTCGCCGCTTCCTTCAGCCGATCCTGCCCACGCGGCGACGGCCGAATCTCGCCCGCCAGCCCGACTTCGCCAAAAGTGATGAGCCCTTTGGGCAGCGGCTTGTTGCGCATCGACGAATGGATGGCGAGCAGCACGGCCAGATCGGCGGCCGGTTCGGTGATCTTCACGCCGCCCACTGCGTTGAGAAACACGTCCTGATCGAAGCACGCGATGCCCGCATGCCGATGCAGCACCGCCAGCAACAAGGCCAGCCGGTTTTGCTCGAGACCGACCGCGAGCCGGCGCGGATTGGGCACATGGGCCGTATCGACGAGTGCTTGTACTTCGACCAGCAAAGGCCGCGAGCCTTCCTGCGTAACCAATACGCACGAACCCGCGACGCTCTGTTCGTGTTGCGATAGAAACAGCGCCGATGGATTCGCCACACCGCGCAAACCCTTCTCCGTCATGGCGAACACGCCGAGTTCATTGACCGCGCCGAAGCGGTTCTTGAACGCGCGCACGAGGCGAAACGACGAGTGCGTATCCCCTTCGAAGTACAGCACGGTATCCACTATATGCTCCAGCACACGCGGCCCCGCGAGGCTGCCTTCTTTCGTCACGTGACCGACCATGATGATCGACGTGCCCGTCTGCTTGGCGATGCGCGTGAGTTGCGCCGCGCACTCCCGCACCTGCGCGACCGAACCGGGCGCGGACGTCAGTGCTTCTGAGTAGATGGTCTGGATCGAGTCGATAACGGCGACTTCGGGCCGCTGTTCGTCGATCGTCGCCTGAATCTTTTCGAGCTGGATTTCCGCCAGCAGCGCCAGTTCCGCCGCGCCGCCGATCAATCCGAGCCGTTGTGCCCGCAATGCGATCTGCGCGCCGGACTCCTCGCCGCTCACATACAGCGCGGGCCGGTCACGCGCGATCTCCGCGAGCGATTGCAACAACAAGGTCGATTTGCCGATACCCGGATCGCCACCGATCAGCACCACGCCGCCCGGCACCAGCCCGCCGCCCAGCACGCGATCGAATTCGCCGACGCCGGTGGTAAAGCGCGGCACATCCGCCGCTTCGATATCGGCCAGTTTCTGCACCGACGAACTCTTGGCCAGCGCCTGAAAGCGATGCGCCGAAGGCGCCTGCTCCACCGATTCGATCAGCGTATTCCACGCATGACACGCGACACACTGGCCGGTCCACTTGGGCGACTGCGCGCCACATTCACTACAGACGAACAACGTCTTTGCTTTCGCTGCTTTTGCCACGTATTGGTATTGCCTTGGTTAGTTTTGTTGTTCGTTATTCGGCGCGCACCGGCACGCGCTGCGCAATCGCGCACATCAGCTCGTAGCCGATCGTGCCGCAGGACAGCGCTACATCGTCGATGGGCAGATTCGCGCCCCACAGTTCCACGCGCGTGCCCATGCCCGCATTCGGGCACGGCGTCAGATCGACGGTGAGCATATCCATCGACACGCGGCCGACGAGTTTCGTACGCACGCCATCGACGATAACCGGCGTGCCTTCGGGTGCGACGCGCGGATAACCGTCCGCATAACCGCACGCGACCACGCCGATCTTGATCGGCTTGCCCGCCGTATAAGTCGATCCATAGCCAATGCTGTGCCCCGCTTCCACCGTCTGCACCGCGATGATCTCGGAATGCAGCGTCATGGCGGGCTTCAACCCCGTATCGGCAATATCGGCGGTCACGCCCGACGGCGACGCGCCATAAAGAATGATGCCGGGCCGCACCCAGTCGAAATGCGCGTCCTGATGCCACAGCACCGCCGCCGAGTTCGACAGGCTGCGCGCACCTGCAATCCCTTCCGCGCCCCGCTCAAACGCCGCAAGTTGATGCGCGATGCCACGTTCGCTATCGGCATCCGAAAAATGGGTCATGAGCGTAATCTGACCGATGCCCTGACACGCCCGCGCCCGCTCCCACGCCGCACGGTACTTCTCCGGCGTGTATCCGAGCCGGTTCATGCCGCTGTTCATCTTCAACTGGATATTCACCGGTTTGGACAGCCGCGCCATTTCCAGCATGCGCAATTGCTCGTCGCAATGGACCGCCGTGGTGAGGCTGTAGCGGTCGATCACGTCGATATCGGTTGGACGGAAAAAGCCTTCGAGCAGAAGAATCGGGCCGGCCCAGCCCAATTCACGCAACTTCGCGGCTTCTTCGAGGTCGAGAAGACCGAAGCCGTCCGTTGCACGTAATCCGGGGAACGCTCGCGCAAGTCCGTGGCCATACGCATTGGCTTTGACGACGGCCCAGATCTTGGACTTCGGCGCGTATTTGCGCGCGACCGACAGATTGTTAGCGAGTGCGGCAGTGTGAATGGTGGCGGAAAGGGGGCGAGGCATGAGCGTTTGGTGGAAAAACCGTTACAGCGGACCGTCGGAATCAGTAAAACGAGGCCTTCGGAGACGCCTTGTGAATCAGTATCTTATGAGGAAAATCTTGCACGATCGTGTGTTTTCTCGCGCGGTCGAGAATACTGCTAGTCAGAATGCGCCTATTTTCGTGTTATAAAGCCGTGCGCACAACCCATTTCGAACGGCATAAGCCCGGATGCAAGACAGGCGGCACAGCAAGCATCCGGGGCGGATCACCCGCAGTGAGGAAAGCTTCGGATCAGATGAAAAAAGGTTTTTACACCATCATGGCCGCGCAGTTTTTCTCATCGCTGGCCGATAACGCGCTCCTGATCGCTGCTATTGCACTGCTGAAAGATCTTCACGCCCCGAATTGGATGACGCCGCTGCTGAAGTTGTTCTTCGTGCTGTCGTACGTCATTCTCGCGGCCTTCGTCGGCGCTTTCGCAGATTCCCGGCCCAAGGGTCACGTGATGTTCGTGACCAATTCCATCAAGGTGGTCGGCTGCATCACCATGCTGTTCGGCGCGCATCCGTTGCTGGCGTACGGCATCGTCGGATTCGGCGCGGCGGCATATTCGCCTGCCAAATACGGGATTCTCACCGAGCTTCTGCCGCCTGAACGGCTGGTTGCGGCGAACGGGTGGATTGAAGGGACTACAGTCGGTTCGATCATTCTCGGCACGGTGATGGGCGGCGCGCTGATCAGTCCGCATATCGCCAGTCATTTGCTGTCGCTGAACATTCCGCGCATTCACACGCCGTCCGAAGCCGCGATGCTCGTCATCATGGCGATGTACGTGGTCGCCGCGATCTTCAACCTGCGCATTCCGGACACCGGCGCGCGTTATCCGAAGCAGGAAACGCGGCCCATCAAACTCATCACCGATTTCGCCGATTGCTTTCTCGTGCTCTGGCGCGACAAGCTCGGCCAGATTTCGCTCGCCGTGACCACGCTGTTCTGGGGCGCGGGCGCGACGCTGCAATTCATCGTGCTCAAGTGGGCGGAAGTGTCGCTCGGCATGACGCTGTCGCAGGCGGCGATTCTGCAGGCCGTGATCGCGGTCGGCGTGGCCGTGGGCGCGGTGCTCGCGGCGGCGCGCGTGCCGCTCAAGCGGTCGCTGTCCGTGTTGCCCGTGGGCATCATGATGGGAATCGCGGTGATGTTGATGGCGTTCTATACGCGGCATCTGTTTCCGGCGCATTGGGGCGTCTACGTCGGCAAACTGCATTTCCCCGGCTATCTGCTGATTGCCTATCTGTTCCTGATGGTCGTCGGCGGACTGTCCGGCTTCTTCGTCGTGCCGATGAACGCGCTGCTTCAGCATCGCGGGCATGTGTTGCTTTCGGCGGGTCATTCCATCGCCGTGCAGAATTTCAACGAAAATCTGTCCGTGCTGATCATGCTGTGCCTCTACGCCGTGCTCGTCTGGCTGGATATGCCGATCCAGTTCGTCATCGTCATGTTCGGCTCCTTCGTGTGCCTGATGATGTACTTCGTCATGCGCCGCCATCAGGCCAATCAGCGCGCGTTCGATTCGGTCGCGCTGATTGGCGAGGCGCATCACTGATCGCTTAATGCGGGTATTGGCTGCTTCTGGGCACGTTTCCGTTCCGGATGGGCTAAGATTTTTTGATGATTCCATCCGCCGATCTCTACTCTTTCGTCACGCGCGTGCGCACTCAAGCGCCGCTCGTGCATTGCCTGACGAATCTCGTCGTCACTAATTTCACGGCGAACGTACTGCTCGCCGTAGGCGCTGCGCCCGCGATGGTCGTCGCGCGCGAGGAAGTCGGCGAATTCGCGCCGATTGCGAGCGCGTTGTCGGTGAATCTCGGCACGCTCGATCTGCCGCAAGCGCACGCCATCCGTGCCGCCGTCGATGCCGCCAACGGCGCACACAAGCCGTGGATACTCGATCCCGTCGCGGTCGGCCCGCTCGCCTTCCGCACCGAATTCGCGTTCGATCTACTCGATGCGAAACCTTCGGTGATACGCGGAAACGCATCGGAGATCATCAGCTTGTCGGGCGGCGCGGCCAGCGGGCGCGGCGTGGACAGCACCGCCGCCACCGATGCCGCGCTCGACGCCGCGCAAGTGCTCGCGCTGAAAACGCAGGCCGTGGTCGCGGTCACCGGCCCGACCGATTACATCACCGATGGCCGCCGCACGATCGCGCTCTCCAACGGATCGCCCTTGATGACGCGCGTGACGGGCGTCGGCTGCGCGTTATCGGCGACGGTCGCGGCGTTCGTCGGCACGGCGGCATCGCGCGATGAATACTGGAGCGCGACGGTCGCCGCCATCGCGTATTCGACTATCGCCGGCGAACTCGCCGCGCGCGATGCCGCGCTGCCCGGTTCCTTCGCGGTCGCTTATCTCGACCGGCTGGCATCCGTCGATGAAGCCGCGTTCGAGAAAACGCTCGTGCAACGGGACGTTGCCTGACATGCGCACATCGTTCGATCTTTCGCTTTATCTCGTGCTCGATCCGGTTCAATGCGGCGGGCACGATGCGGCCATCGCGGTTGCGCGAAACGCGCTCGAAGGCGGCGCGACGCTCGTGCAACTGCGCGCGCCGGAATGGCACAAGCGCGCGTGGTTCGATCTCGCGCGTGAGGTGCTGCCGATTGCGCGGGCGCATCGTGTGCCCTTCGTCATCAACGATCACATCGATGTCGCGCTTGCGGTCGGCGCGGACGGCGTGCATGTCGGCCAACGCGATTTATCCGTCGATATCGCGCGTCGGCTGCTCGGGCCGGATGCGCTGATCGGCCTGTCCGTTTCGACGCTCGATGAAACCGAAGCGGCCGATCAGCTCGATGGCATCGTCGATTATCTCGGCGCGGGTCCGGTCTACGCGACGCCGACCAAGTCGGATGCGTCGACGCCCATTGGTATCGACGGACTGGCTTCGATCGTGCGGCGCGCGCGTTTTCCGACCGTAGCGATCGGCGGCATCCAGTCGCACAACGCCGCCGACGTGCTGCGCGCGAAGCCCGCCGGTCTTGCCGTCGTTTCCGCCATCTGTAAATCTCCGAATCCGCGCGATGCCGCCGCGTCGCTCGCCGCGACCATCGCGCAATCCCGAACCTGACCGATCCATGACCTCCATTCCCAACGTGCTCACCATCGCCGGTTCCGATTCGGGCGGTGGCGCGGGCATTCAGGCGGACCTCAAGGCGTTCTCCGCGCTCGGCGCGTACGGCGCGAGTGTCATCACGGCGCTGACCGCGCAGAACACGCGCGGCGTAACGGCCGTGCACGCGCCCGAACCCGCGTTCATCACCGCGCAACTCGACGCCGTGTTCGACGATATTCGTATCGATGCCGTGAAGATCGGCATGCTGGCGAACGCGGGCATCGTGCGCGCCGTGGCGGAAGCGCTGCGGCGGTATCGGCCCGCGCATATCGTGCTGGACACGGTGATGATTTCGAAAAGCAATCACGCGTTGCTGGCACCGGAAGCCGTCGCTGCCTTGCGCGATGAACTGCTGCCGCTCGCCACGCTCGTCACGCCGAATCTGCCCGAAGCGGCGGCCTTGCTCGGCACTCAATCCGCCGCCGATGAAGACGCGATGGTGCGTCAGGGCGAAGCCTTGCGTGCGCTCGGTGCAAAGGCCGTGCTCGTGAAAGGCGGGCATCTCGCCTCGTCGGATAGTCCGGACTGGCTGATCGAAGATGGCGGCGCGCTCAGGCTGGGCGGCGCGCGCGTGCCGCTGCCGAATACGCATGGCACGGGCTGCACGTTGTCATCGGCGATTGCGGCGCTGATTCCGCAGAGCGGCGATCTCGCCACGGCAACCGCCGAGGCCAAGCGCTATCTGACCGGCGCGATCGAAGCGAGTGCGCGTTTGCAAGTCGGCAGCGGCGTCGGGCCGGTGCACCACTTTTTCAGGTGGTGGTGAGCGCGGCGGCTGCATAGGCGCGCGCGCGTTCCGGCCAGTCGTCCGGCACGATAAAACCGCGCGATTCTTCGGACCAGCGGTTCTCGTCGCCGTCGCGTTGGTAGACGGCGACCATCGTCGGCAACACGCTTTCGGCAAGGCGCGCGCTCAATAAAGGCGCGTCGTCGATCAAGCGTTCCGCGTCCTTCGCATCGATCGATCGCGACGCCAGCCACGCCATGCGCGGCTGCACGACCCACGCGCGCTTCTGCTCGCGTCGCGTCGTGACATCATGCGACGCGCGCCATTCCGATGCCGTCATCCACCAGCCGCGCAGATGATCGCCGCCGAGTTCGGGCGCGGGTTCGGTGTGAGCATCGTGATAGAAAAGCCGGCCTTTCATGTAGAGCTGCGCGCGCCAGGGGCCGGCGAGATCGAGCGCATCGAATTCGGGACGCGTGGTCATCGACATTTGATGCGTGAGCAGGCGCGCGTGCTTCACATCGAAGCGATCCTGAAGATTCGGCCCCACGTAGTCCGACAAGCGCGCCGCCTGCCTGACACCATCGCCGATATGCAGATAGAACTTGACCGCGAGTTCCCAATGCAGACGCGCGCCGTCGTTCGATTCCAGCAAAAAATCGCATTCGCCGATGGTGCGCTTGCCCTGCCGCAGCGGCACATTCGCTGCCAGCAGCCGCAGCGACGGCCCGTTGGCGAGGAAAAATTCGAGCAGGCTTTCGGCGTAGATGCCCAGACGCGTCGATTTGGGATTGCGGACGCGCGCGTGGAGCGCATCGGGCATGGCGTCGAGAGCGTGGAGCCAGGTGAGCGCGGCGTCGCGAGCGGTGTCATCGGCGAAGGGATGCGCGAGCGGCATGCCAGCACGATCCGCGCGCAGCAAGTCCGGCGCGAACAGCAACCAGGCCAGGTCTCGCACGGTGACGTCCTCGAAACGATCGACGATCCGCGCGAGTCCGGTCATCAGCGCGCGCCCTTTCCTTTGCCCTGTTCCGCCGATGGCTCGACGCCGAGCGCGCTGAGCGCATCGCGATAAGCGCCGCGCGCGAGGCACAGATCGGCCCATGCCTTGGCTTTTTCCGGCAGGCTGCGCAGCAAGTACGCCGGGTGATACGTGACCACCACCGGCACGCCGCGATACTCGTGCACGCGGCCGCGCATCGACGAAATGCTGGCTTCGTTTTTCAGCAGGCTTTGCGCCGCGAAACGGCCGAGCGCGACGATCACCTTCGGCTTCACCAGTTCGACTTGCCGTTGCAGATACGGCTCGCAACGCGCGATTTCATCGAGATCGGGATTGCGGTTGCCGGGCGGGCGGCACTTGATCACGTTGGCGATATACACGTTCGATTCGCGCGACAGCCCGAGCGCACGCAGCATGTTGTCGAGCAGCTTGCCCGCTTGTCCGACGAACGGTTCGCCCTGCTTGTCCTCGTTCTCGCCGGGCGCTTCACCGATTAGCATCCAATCCGCTTCGCGGTCACCGACACCGAACACCGTGTTCGTGCGGCGCTCGCACAAGCGGCATTGCTCGCAAGTCGATACGCGTGCGGCGAGTGCGTCCCAGTCGAGCGTGTGGACGTCAGACGGCGCGGCCATCGCCGGTTCGATTTGAAGCGGGGCTTCGTCGGTCCAGGGAAGATCGTCGTAGGCTTCGAAGGGCGGCGTGTCGAGGTCGGATGCGGGCTTTGGCGTTGGCTGCGGCGTTTCGACCGCAGAAGGCTCCGCAACTTCAGCGACAGGCGCTACAGCTTCCACCTTCACATCGGCGACGACTTCGCGCGCCACGCCACGCCGAACCCAGACCGGCCCGATCCCCAACTCTTCCACCAGCATGTCATCGAGCGCCATGCGCACTCTCCTTCGAAAACGTCAGACGCATGACGATTGCGTCCTCGCGCATGCGATGCCGCGCGGGGTAATAGTTCTTGCGACGCCCGATGGCCTCAAAGCCGAATCGTTCATAAAGCTGGATGGCGCGCGGATTCGACGGCCGCACTTCGAGCAACACGCCTTCGAGCCGTTCCGATCGCGCGATCCGCACCGCTTCACGCAGCAAAGTCAGCCCCGCGCCCGCACGCTGCGCGGCAGGCGCGACGCATAAGTTCAGCAAGTGCATTTCATCGACGACCGGCATCAACACGCAATAGCCGATCAGCGTGCCCGTCACATGACGCAAGCACACGCCGTAATAACCGTTGCGCAGCGAATCCTGAAAGTTGCCACGGCTCCACGGAAACTCATAGGCGAGCTTTTCGACGGCGGCGACTTCGTCGAGATCGGTTTCGGTCATCGGCGTGAGATACCGATCCGCGAGCAGCACGCCGCTCACCGAGTCGCCTCCTCGCGGGCCTGCATGCGTTCGGCGGTGGTCTGAGCGACCTTGTTGCGGATGTATTCCGGCGCGGCCAGTTCGGGCGCGACCGCGTGTCCCGCCCGCAGCACGCGCAAGCCGACCAGCGCGACCGGCAACGCGTGCGGCAGCGCTTCATGATCGACGACGGATGCTGCAGCAGCCACCGGCAAGCGATCGCCGAATGCGGCGGCGGCGTTGCCTGCGAGCACGAACGGCGCATCGGGCAAAGGCAACGCGCCCGGCGCATCAAGCGATGCGGGATGCAGTGTGCGCCACTCGCCCTGAGCATCGTCGGCATCGTCGAAGAGATAGTCGGCCCAGTAGACCTCGTCCATGCGAGCGTCCAGCGCAACCAACACGCGCGCCGGCAGCGATGCGTCATGCAGACGCGCAGCTTCGGCGCACGCGAGCAGCGTGCTCACGGGCACCACCGGCACGTTCAGCCCGAAGGCCAGACCTTGCGCGACGCCCGTCGCGGTGCGCAAGCCGGTGAACGAGCCCGGACCCGCGCCGAACGCGATGGCGTCGCAATCGGCGAGGACGAGACCGGCGGTATCGAACAGTTCGCGCACCATCGGCAGAACGCGTGCGCTCGATACCGCGCCAGTCGCTTCATGGCGGAACCAGACGCGGATCGGCCCGCTCTCGTACTGAGGCGCGGAAGACGGCGGTGCGGAGACGGAATCGGCGAGCAGGAGCGCGGCGGAGCAGAACTCCGTCGAGGTATCGAGGGCGAGCAGAACGGTGCGTGTCATAGCGCGTATTGTAATGCGGGACCCGCCCTGCTTTGACGCCGATCAGCACGCGCGCGCGGTCAACCATCGCCTCGTTTCGAGGAAAGCTTCGACGGCCGCGCGCCGATCGCTTGCTAAGATCGTTCATCCATCTCATTAAGAAGGAGCATGCATGACCGATATCGATCAGCAATTCACCCAGGCCCAGACCGACGTGACGGAATTGCCCGAACGTCCCGGCAACCTGACGTTGCTGCGTCTCTACGCGCTGTTCAAGCAAGGCAGCAGCGGCGATGTGAACGGCGACAAGCCCGGCTTCACCGATATCGTCGGCAAGTACAAATACGAAGCCTGGGCCGCCCTCAAAGGCACGCCCGCCGGCGACGCCAAGCAGCGCTACGTGGAACTGGTCGAATCGCTCAAGCGCGGCGAAGCGAGCTGAACCGGCGCATTTCTGCATCGAAAAAGTGAAAGCGTGCCGTCTTCTTGCCCCAAGTGGCACGCAGATGGCGCGCGATGCGTCAAAACGTGGCGCGACGCAGCAATTTCCGATATAATTCGGATTTAGCGCTTAATTGTCTGTGTTCTGACCCGGTTCTTCGGGAGGAATGCGGCGCAGATAGGCGCTTCGTAGCGTTTTGCTCCAATCCAGTTTAGAAACTGTCCCTTCCCTGCTGAGCCGCGGCATTGCCTGATCCCAGAGCAATGTACGTTTCGCGGTCTGTCAAGCATCAGGCTGATGTCGGGACCTTCGGGGTCTCGCGTATCCGATACAGCTTCTAACAAAGATTCTCGCCGCCCGTTCGCGCGAGTTGCCCCCGTTTTTCGATTTGCTCGCTGTTTCTTCGCTCGCTGAATCCAACGACTTGGGTATGCCGATTGGCGCCGACGCCTTATTTCTTGTTTCAAGGATCGACATGACTTCGAGCTTTACCCCCAGCCCGTTGGACAACATTGCAGCACAAGCGCTCGGCAACGCGCCGGCCGCCGATGTACCCGCAGCACCCGCAGTAGCCGCCACGCCCGCCGCACCCGCAGGTCCCTCTTTCGAATCGCTCGGCCTTTCCGCCGAAATCGTCTCGGCGCTGACCGCAGCCGGCTATCAAAACCCGACGCCCGTGCAACAGCGCGCAATTCCCGCCGCGCTCGCCGGACGCGATCTGCTCGTTTCCAGCCCGACCGGTTCGGGCAAGACGGCGGCATTCATGCTGCCTGCCATCGAAAAATTCGCGCAGTTGCAGAAGCTGGACGCGCAGAAGAGTCAGCCGCGTGACCCGAACGCCAAGCCGGGCCGTCGCCCGATGCCGGTTGCGCGTCCGCAACTGCTCGTGCTCACGCCCACGCGCGAACTGGCCATGCAAGTGACCGCCGCCGCGACCACGTACGGCAAGCACCTGCGCCGTCTGCGCACCGTCAGCATTCTCGGCGGCGTGGCGTATGGTCAGCAACTGATGTTGCTCGCCAAGAACCCCGAAATTCTCGTCGCTACGCCGGGTCGTCTGATCGACCATCTGGAGCGCGGCCGTATCGATCTTTCGAATCTGAGCATGCTCGTGCTCGACGAAGCCGACCGTATGCTGGACATGGGCTTTATCGAAGACATCGAACGAATCGTCGATGCGACGCCCGCTTCGCGTCAGACGCTGCTGTTCTCGGCAACCATCGACGGCAAGATTTCGTCGCTGACCGGCCGCCTGCTGAAGGATCCGGAGCGTATCGAGATCGTTCAGAAGCTCGAAGCGAAGAGCAACATCGCGCAAACCGTGCATTACGTCGATGACCGCGATCACAAGGATCGTCTGCTCGACCATCTGCTGCGCGCTGACGAACTCGATCAAGCCATCGTTTTCACGGCCACCAAGAGCGATGCCGATCTGATCGCGAACCGTCTGGCCGATGCGGGTTTCGAATCCGCCGCGCTGCACGGCGATCTCCCGCAAGGCGCGCGTAACCGCACCATTCGCGCGCTGCGCGAGCGCCGTGTGCGCGTGCTGGTCGCAACGGACGTGGCGGCGCGTGGTATCGATATTCCGGGCATCACGCACGTGTTCAACTACGATCTGCCGAAGTTCGCGGAAGATTATGTGCACCGTATCGGCCGTACGGGTCGTGCGGGCCGTAGCGGTATCGCGGTGAGCCTGGTGCATCATGCTGAAATGGGCGCGCTGAAGCGTATCGAGCGTTTCGTGCGTGCACCGCTGCCGGTGAACGTCGTTGTAGGCTTCGAGCCGCGCAAGGCGCCGCCGAAGGCTGGTTTCGGCGGTGGACGCGGCCGTCCGGGCGGTGGTAACGGCGGTGGTCGTCGTTTCGGCGGCAATGGCGGCGGCAGCAGCAGCGGCCGTGGCTATGGTCCGGGCAATGCTGGCGGCTACGGCGGCAACAAGTCGAACGCGGGTTCGCGTGACGGCGGCGGCTATCGCAGCGAAGGTGGTGGTTATCGCGGTGAAGGCGGCGGTTATCGCAGCGAAGGCGGCGGCAACCGTGGCGATGGCGGCGGTTATCGCGGTGGCAATCGTGGCGAAGGCGGCTACGGCGCGCGTCGCAATGACGGCCCGCGCGCACCGCGTCGCGGCAGCTAAGACGCGTTGACGAGGCGGCTTTCGGGCCGCTTCGGATCAGCTTCAGAGAAAACCGATGCCCTGTGCATCGGTTTTTTTTCGTCCTTTTTCGTCCGTTCGGGACCACCGCTCGCTTTTCAGCGATACACGATGACCGGAATCTTGGTATGCGTCAGCACGCGCTGCGTTTCGCTGCCTATCAGCAGACTTCCGAGGCCACGACGTCCGTGCGACGCCATCAGAATCACGTCGCAACCCTGATGCTCGGCTGTGTCGATAATGCCGAGGTACGGCGCGGCTTCGACGCTCGTCACGCTGTCGCATGTGACGCCAGCCTCCGCCGCCGCGCGCTCGACGGCGCGCAAATGCTCGCGGGCTTCGTTTTCGGCACGGGCGTGGAAATCGTCGGGCGGCTCGACGGCGACATCGGCGAACGGTGAATAGGGATATTGCGGCAGACACGCATACGCCGTGATGCGCGCGCCCACGGATTGCGCCAGATCGATCGCGCCGTCGATCGCCTTCTGCGACAGCGCGGAGCCGTCAGTGGGCACGAGAATGTGCTTGAACATGGCGTCCTCCTTCGGAGGTCGAGATGACTTTATTGTAGTAAGGCGGCGGGACGGGATGAAGGAATTGATATGGAACGTTCGCAAACGCCATGATTGTTGCCCATGCACGTCAATCAATTTCACATACATAGTCATCCAAAACAATCGGCCTATTCCCCCCAATACCCCGCCGTCTGATACGTATGCTTGAGCAAATCAAGAAACAACCTCACGCGCAGCGGCAAATGCCTTCTCTGCGGGAACACGGCGTGTATCCCAATCGGCGGCGCGGCGAATGAATCGAGCACGCTGACGAGCCGTCCTGCGCCGATATCGTCGCCCACTTCCCACCACGATCGCCACGCCAGTCCGCGTCCTTCCAGACACCATTCGTGCAGCACCGCGCCATCCGAGCACTCCATCGTGCCGGACACTTTGATGGTCACGACCTTGCCGTCTTCCTGAAACACCCATCCTCGCTGCTGATTCGCCGATGCCCCCAGCGCCAGGCAATTGTGATGCGCAAGCGAAGCCAGATCCGCAGGCTTTCCACGCTTACCCAGATACTCAGGCGACGCCACACACACCCGCCGATTCTCCCCGAGCTTCAGCGACACCAGCGACGAATCCGGCAGTTCCCCCAGTCGCACCGCACAATCAAAGCCTTCGTTGACCAGATCGACCATGCGATCGGTCAAATCCAGACTGACCGATACATCCGGATGCTGCGTCGTGAACTTAGGCACCAGCGACGCAACGTGCCGCCGTCCAAACCCCGCCGGCGCCGATACGCGCAAATGCCCGCTCGCCTTCACGCCGCCCGCCGATACGCTCGCCTCGGCGTTCTGCATATCGTTGATGATGCGCTGGCAGTCCTCCAGAAACGCCGATCCCTCGAACGTCAGCGTGATCCGGCGCGTGGTGCGCACCAGCAGCTTCACGCCGAGCCGTTCCTCGAGCGCATCGAGCCTGCGCCCGATCACCGCTGGCGCGATGCCCTCGGCCTGCGCCGCCGCCGACAAACTGCCCTTCGCCGCCACCGAGGCGAATGTCTCAATCTGCTTGAACCGATCCATGCGTTTTCATCGTGTTTGACATCGTTCCGACACAGATTAGTGATCGAAAAGTAAAAGATCAAGTGATTTTCGGGCGCTTTTTCCATCACTGTGATCACGAATACAATTCATTTGACCTCTAAATGGAGCGCAAGGCCATGTCGGCCATAACGACAACCGCATCATCTACATCCGCTTATATCGATACACCGCGCGCCATCGTGTTCGATGCGTACAGCACGCTGTTCGACGTTCATTCCGTGGTCGCTGCCGCCGAGCAACTGTTTCCCGGCAACGGCGCGGCACTCTCGGCGCTCTGGCGTCAGAAGCAGATCGAATACACGCAGTTGCGCACGCTCGGCGATCGATACGCGCCGTTCTGGGACGTGACGCTCGACGCGCTGCGCCACGCCGCCGCGCGCCTCGCGCTCAGCGATGCCCTCACGAGCACCGCCGAAAAGCGCCTGATGGACGAATACGCGTGTCTCTCCGCGTTCCCCGACACCGTGCCCGCGCTCAAAACGCTGCGGGAAAACTATCCGCTTGCGATTCTCTCGAACGGCAATCCGCCGATGCTCGATATCGCCGTGAAAAGCGCGGGCATGGCGGGCCTGTTCGAACACGTCCTGTCCGTCGATGCCGTCCGCGTCTACAAACCCGCCGCCGCCGCGTACGCACTCGGCACGCGCGCTTTCGATGCATTGGCGCGGGAGATCGTGTTCGTTTCATCGAACGGATGGGATATCGCGGGCGCGTCGTGGTTCGGCTACACGACGTTCTGGATCAACCGTGCGGCGCTGCCCGTCGAACAATTGGGCGTGACGCCGGACGGCACGGGACGCGGCATGAACGAACTTATCGCGTTTATCGAAAGCGCAGGCAACCAAACCCCACGCAGCAGCAGCAAAACACGCAAAACCGTCTGACCGACCAAGGAGAACCACATGTTGCATCCGATCCCCCTTCCCGCCGGCATGGCCATCAGCGCTGAGATTCAGCCGGGCTTCGAGTCCATCCTCACGCCTGAGGCGCTCGCGTTCGTCGCGTCGCTGCATCGGCAATTCGAGGCGCGTCGCCAAGAGTTGCTTGCAGCGCGTGTCGAACGCACCAGGCGGCTCGATGCAGGCGAGCGTCCCGACTTCCTCGCATCGACAAAATCGATTCGCGAAGGCGATTGGAAAGTCGCGCCGCTACCCGCCGATCTGCAATGCCGTCGCGTGGAAATCACCGGTCCGGTCGAACGCAAGATGATCATCAACGCGCTCAACTCCGGCGCGGATTCGTACATGACCGACTTCGAGGATTCGAACGCGCCGAACTGGAGCAACCAGATCACCGGCCAGATCAACCTGAAGGAAGCGGTGCGCCGCACGATTTCGCTGGAACAGAACGGCAAGTCGTACAAGCTCAACGACAAAATTGCCACGCTTATCGTGCGTCCGCGCGGCTGGCATCTCGACGAAAAGCATGTGACCGTGGAAGGTCAGCGCGTGTCGGGCGGCATCTTCGATTTCGCCTTGTACCTGTTCCATAACGCGAAGGAACTGATCGCGCGTGGCAGCGGCCCGTACTTCTATCTGCCGAAGATGGAAAGCCATCTCGAAGCGCGTCTGTGGAACGATATCTTCATCGCGGCGCAGGAAGGCGTGGGCATTCCGCGCGGCACGATTCGCGCGACGGTGCTGGTCGAAGTCATTCTCGCCGCGTTCGAAATGGACGAGATTCTGTACGAGTTGCGCGAGCACAGTTCCGGCCTCAACGCGGGCCGCTGGGACTACATCTTCTCGGCGATCAAGAAGTTTAAGAACGATCCGGACTTCTGTCTCGCGGACCGCTCGCAGATCACCATGACCGTGCCGTTCATGCGCGCCTATGCGCTCGAATTGCTGAAGACGTGTCACAAGCGCAATGCGCCCGCCATCGGCGGCATGGCTGCGCTGATTCCGATCAAGAACGATCCCGCCGCGAACGACAAAGCGATGGGCGGCGTGCGTTCCGACAAGGCGCGCGATGCCACAGACGGCTACGACGGCGGCTGGGTCGCGCATCCGGGCCTCGTGCCGATCGCGATGGAAGAGTTCGTGAAGGTGCTCGGCGACAAGCCGAATCAGATCGGCAAGCAGCGTCCCGACGTGCAAGTCGCCGCAAGCGATCTGATGGACTTCCGCCCCGAAGCGCCGATCACCGAAGCCGGTTTGCGCAATAACGTGAACGTCGGCATCCACTATCTCGGGGCGTGGCTCGCGGGCAATGGCTGCGTGCCGATCCACAATCTGATGGAAGATGCCGCGACCGCCGAAATCTCGCGCTCGCAAGTGTGGCAATGGATTCGCTCGCCGAAAGGCAAGCTCGACGATGGCCGCAAGGTCACCGCGCCGATGGTGCGCGAGATCATCATCGACGAACTGGAGAAGGTGAAGGCGAGCGTCGGCACGGATCTGAAGTCATACGAGCGCGCCGCGAAAATCTTCGAAGAGATGTCAACGTCCGAGCGCTTCACGGACTTTCTGACGCTGCCGCTCTACGAAGAAATTTGACCTTCGCAAAGACGCACGAAAAAACGGCCTTCGGGCCGTTTTCTTATTGCGAGGCGCTCCGTGGATCGTGCATGTCGTATGCTAAATTGCGCATCGTCTTTTTAACGATTCAACCGTGGAGCGCACTCAGGTGCGAACGACAGCATGAGCAATATCCAGCTCGATATCGAATGGACCGAAGCAGCAGAGCGCAAGATCGAAAAACTGATGCCGCGCAATGCCAGGAACAAGGACGATTATCTGGCGCTGCCGCCGATCGAATGTCTGCCGATGGAAGGCGATGTGCTCTTTCTCGGGCCGTCGGGCAAGCAGCAGCCGTTTATCGTCGCGGAGCGTCAGTATCACCATGACGGCGACGCCGACTGGACCATCATCCTGATCCTCGACGTGCCGCACGAAACGCACTGACGCGTTGTTTATCGTTATCGCTCAGTTATCACTCATAGGATCTTGGTCGCACGGCGCACTTCGCCGTGCTCGCACAGGTCCGGCATCTTGCTGCGGAAGCTCTGGATATGCGCCGACTTGCCGTGCTCCGCGAGCGTCGCTTCGTTTTCCCAGCGTTCGACGAAGATAAAGCGGCGCGGCTCGTCGTTATCGCGATGCAAGTCGTATTGAAGCGCGCCTTTCTCTTTACGCGTCGGTTCGACGTTGGCTTCCAGCACTTGCCGCAGTCCTTCTTCCCTACCCGGCTTTGCAACGAAAATAGCGACGACAGCGATTTCGGACATAACATGCTCCTCGTTTTAGAAGTTGAAGCGAGAGCATAAACGCGTTGCCGTTTTAATGCCGCGCGCTTGCTCGCGCTTGGCTTTATGCCGCTAAAGACGTCGCCAAAAGAAAAAGCCCGCGTTCTGTGGAACGCGGGCAAAAACCGTCGCCCTACGAGGATAGGCGACGGGGCCACCGGGGTTCGCGCATACGCGAACCATGTTCTGTTTGTTCTGTGTGTGTCCTGTCCGCAGTTTGTGTAGGCATACAAATAGTGTGCCGCTGTGGTGTACGCAATGTACTGTCTGGACCGCCCTTTCTTATAAGCTCTTGCGCACATTGAGCGATAAAAAAGAATCCTCTGCGCAATTCGGGCGTGAGCGTCGCATTAGCGTGCATTACGGTTTCTTTCTAAATCTTTCCCGAAGAACTCGCATGCGATGAAATAAGCGCAAAAAAAGCCGCCTCGCAAACGAGGCGGCTTGTACGCGATGAAAACAGCAGACGCTTAAATCACGTTTAACGCATGGATTAACTGATTTGGTCGGCAAGCAAGGCCATGATCTGACGCGCTTGCGGAGACGCATCCGGCTGACCCTTGTCATCGACAATCGCCACGCGCGTCTGCTGTTCGGTGATAGCGCGCACGTTGACCTGATATTGCTTGGCGACCATTTCCTTGCGGCCGTGGAACACCTGGCTCCAGAAACCCTGCTCCGCCGATGTCTTGTCGTTCGGATCGACATAGCGCACGTAGTACACGCCCTTGGCGCGATCGCGATCGTCCACCGTGAAGTTCGCACGATCCAGCGCGATACCCACGCGCAGCCACGCACGGTCATACGCCTCAGGCAGCGTCATTTCCGACGACGACGCCTCCGGCGCACGGTCGCTGCCGAGCTTGCCGCTGCTCGAATTCGCGACGTTCTGCGCCGCCACCGATGCAGCCTTCGCATCCGGCTTGGCCGACGATGCGCCCGCAGGCGCCGCCGCCAGCGCCACGCCCGGCGCGCCTGCATCCGTGTTACCCAGCGAGGACATCAGACGGCGCAGATATTCGTTTTCCAGCGCGGGATCGTTCGGACGCGCCTGCCATTGGCTGGAGTCATTGTTCACGCCGGTCAGCGCTTCACGCATGCCCTTCTGGCTGACGAACACATAGGTGCCGCCATTCGGCGCGGCTTCCAGACGCGTACGGTACTTGTTGCGTTCGGCCGTGACATACGAGTTGCCAGTGGCCTTCGACAGCGTGTCGCGGATCAGGCCGTCGGAAATCTGCGGATGCGTTTCGTTCCAGTCGGTTTCCATCACGCCTTTATCGCGTGAATCGACCACCAGCAGAAAGCCTTGTTCCTGCCAGAAACGGCGGATTTGCGGCCAGACCTGATCCGGCGTCTTGCCGTCGATCACCAGCCAGCGCTCGGCGCCGTCACGCTGAATATGCATGCCCGAGACGGGCGGCACAACGGTCGGCAAGGTGGGCGCGACCTGCTGCACCTGCTGCAAACCGGACAAGGTCGCCTGACCGCCTTGCGGCGCGAGCGAGCGCTGGTCCGATGCCTCGTCGAGGAAATTGGGGGGAACCGCGAGAGACGCCTCTTTCGCGCGGCCATCGCTTTTGTAGTTGATCGCGTCAGACGACGAAGTACCGCAGCCTGCCACGATTCCGGCGACCGCAAACAACGCGGCCACCCGCTTGGTTACACGAAATTCTGTCATGTCTGGAAAGTCCTTCCGCAACGCCACGGCGGTTCTTCCGTGGATCAACCCGGCATTTTACCGGTCCCGCGCTTCGCCGTGCAAAAAGAGGGGCAAGCGGCGCAATTCGCACGATGTCGCTGCATCGAATTCGCCTTGCTGCCATTCGCCAGCGAAGTGCAAAAGCAGTCTGCCTATACTTAGGATAATTCAAAAGATAGTCTTATCTTATTCGATGCCACTCGCGACAAATTGACAATTTATGACATGTTCCGAAGATGGCAATTTCAGCTTTCAAATTTCGTAACACGCTGTTTTTGCTGGTCTTTTTTGACAAAACTCGCAACATCGCCGCCCGGGCGTCAGCTTTTTCCCGCACATCTTTTTCGTTCGGATTCGTCCTAAAATCCGCCATCTCATAAATAAGAAGATTCACACACAGGACGAGGGCTGCAATGAATATCGTAAGAAATCCTAAGCAAATTCCTCCGCTGCTGCGGATGGCGATGGCCGCATCGCTGGTGGCGAGTACGGCCTGCCACGCGCAACTCGGCTCGACATTCAACGCCGTCGCCATTTCGAGCGATGCCGTCGCGCATCACGCGCAAGGCGGGCTGCTCAATTACCGCGAAACCACCGACGCGAACGGCATCGTCGTGCATCAATACGTCGATTCGAGCGGCACGGTGTACGCCGTGACCTGGCGCGGCCCCGCGATGCCCGATGTGCAATCGCTGCTCGGCACGTACTTTCAGCGCTTCGCGACGGGCGCGAGCGCATCGGCGGGCGCGGTGGGACTGCATGCCGCGCGCGTCGCGGATGGCGATCTCGTGGTCGAGAACCAGATGCGGCTGCGCGAGTTCAGCGGACGCGCGTGGCTGGTGAGCGCGCTGCCGGCGGGTGTATCGACCGCTGATATTCAATAAAGCGGGAGAAAACGACATGACCATCCGCACCTTTATTTCGATGATCGCCCTCTCCTGCGCGCTCGCTGCCTGTGGCGGAGGCGGAGGCAGCACGCAGAACACGAGCACGCCCGCGCCCGCCGCGCCTGCCTCCGCGAGCGCGCCAGGGACGGCAAGCGCGCCCTTGAGCGCGAGCGCACCGACCGCCGCGAGCACCACGAGCACCACCGTTCCTCAATCGACGACGCCGAACGTACAAGCCGTCCAGGTCACAAGCACGGCCACCGGCACGCGCAACATGCTGCAAACGAGCGTGACCATTTGCGTGCCCGGCACGAACAACTGCCAGACCATCAACAACATTCAGGTCGATACCGGCTCGCAGGGTCTGCGTGTGCTCGCATCGGCGCTGAATTCGTCGATTGCGCTGCCGCAGGTGCAAACCGCGTCGGGCGCGGGCGCGGGCGAATGCGCTTCGTTCGGTACGGGCTACACGTGGGGCGCGGTGCGTCAGGCCGATGTACGCATGGCCGGCCAGGTCGCCGCATCGACGTCGATACAAGTAATCGCGGATTCCGCCACCGGCAGCGCCCCGACCGACTGCACCCAATCCGGCCTGCCGATGCTCAACGCCACCAGCCTGCGCGGCAACGGCATTCTCGGCGTCGGACCGTTCACGGCGGATTGCGGCGCGGGCTGCGCGTCCACCGCGATGCCGCGCTGGTACTACGCCTGCAACGGCAGCAGTTGCACCAATAGCGCGCTTGCCGCCGCGCAGCAGGTGACCAATCCCATCGCCAACTTTCCCGCCGATAACAACGGCGTGCTGATCGAACTGCCCGCGGTTCCGGCGACGGGTGCATCGACGGTGGCCGGGACCATGACCTTCGGTATCGGGTCGCAGGCGAACAACCTGCTCGGCTCGGCGACGGTGCTGAAATCGAACTCGCTGACGGGCTATGTATCGACGAGTTTCAGCGGCAGCGCGTACGCATCGAGCTTTATCGACAGCGGATCGAACGGCATGTTCTTTCCTTCAACGACGCTCACGAAATGCGGCGTGTGGTATTGCCCCGCCACGCAACAGGCGCTGAACGCGACCATCAACTCGTCGAGCGGCGCGACAACGGTGGTCGCATTCAACGTCGGCACATCGACCACGCTGATATCGACCGGCAACTTTGCGTTCAACAATCTCGCCGGCAGCGCGAACGGTTACTTCGATTGGGGCTTGCCGTTCTTTTTCGGACGCCGCGTATTCACCGCGCTCGAAGGCCGCGTGACGCCCGCGGGCAACGGGCCGTACTACGCGTTCTAGTTCTGAAAAGCAAAAAGCCGTCGCCCGCAAACCACGAGCGACGGCTTTTCTCGAAGTAAAGCAGCTTAAGCCTTGCTCTCTTCGTCAAAAATCTTCTGCGCCAGATGAAAGGCAGAATTCGCGGCCGGCACGCCGCAATACACCGCCGTCTGCAACAGCACTTCCTTGATCTGATCCTGCGTCACGCCGTTGTTCTTGGCCGCGCGCAAATGCAGCGCGAGTTCCTCGCTGCGATTGAGCGCCACCATCATCGCGATAGTGATCAGGCTGCGCGTGTGGCGCGGCAAGCCCTCGCGCGTCCAGATTTCGCCCCATGCGTAGCGCGTGATGAAGTTCTGGAACTCGGTCGTCAGTTCGGTGCGATTGGCAAGCGAGCGGTCCACGTGCGCATCCGACAGCACCGCGCGGCGCACCTGCATGCCGGCTTCGTAGCGTTCGTCATCGGTCATTTAGCGTTCTCCCAGAAAGTCGAGCACGGTGCGCGTGTATTCATCGCGCTTTTCGATGTTCGACAGATGCGCCGCATCCAGTTCGACATAACGCGCGCCTTCGATATAAGCCGCCAGTTCGCGCCCTTGCTCCGCCGTGGTCGATAGATCGTGCGTGCCGGAAATCACCAGCACGGGCAGCTTGATGGTCTTGGCTTCGTCGCGCAGGTCGGCGTCGCGGATGGCTTCGCAGTTGGACGCGTAGCCGTCGCCCGAAGTGTGACGGAACACGTCGCGGATATTCGACAACCCGATCTGCTCGCGCTCGATAAACGGCGCGGTGAACCAGCGCGCGATCACGGCATCGGTCAAGGCGGGCATGCCGCCCGGTTCGCGCGCTTTCGCGGCGCGCGGCGTCCACACGGCATCCGATCCGATCAGCGCAGCAGTGTTCGTCAGCGCGACGCGCGTAAAACGCTGCGGATGACGCGCCGCCAGTCCGATGCCGGTCAGCCCGCCCATCGACAAGCCGCAATAGTTCGCGCGCTCGATTTTCAGATGGTCCATCAGCCCGATCACGTCGCCGATAAGCTGGTCGATGGTGTATGGACCTTGCGGCGCGTCGGAATGACCGTGGCCGCGCGTGTCGTAGCGCAACACGCGATACTGCTTCGCGAACGCCTCGATATTCGGCGACCACATCGAAATGTCCGCGCCGAGCGAG
Source organism: Caballeronia sp. BR00000012568055 (assembly GCF_029439455.1). GTDB lineage: Bacteria > Pseudomonadota > Gammaproteobacteria > Burkholderiales > Burkholderiaceae > Caballeronia. Next base: position 122,538 of record NZ_JAQFVG010000075.1, read on the forward strand.
TTGGACAGCACGAGCCACGGCGCATTCTCGCCCGTCGTGACGTCGATGCGATAGTGAATCCGGGTGCCGTTGACGGCAGCGTATGGCATGTTCTTAGCGCTCCTGTTGTTTCGCGTGCTGTTTCGATTGTGCGATGGCCGCATCGACGAAAGCTTGCGCCTGGCCGACGTAATTCGCCGGATCGAGCAGTGCGTGCAGTTGATCGCGCGACAGATGGCGCATGACGGTTTCGTTGGCGGCGAGGGCATCGAACAGCGTGGTGCCGTTCGCCACCGACGCCTTCGATGCGCCTTCCACCAGCTTGTGCGCATCCATCCGGCCGATGGCGTCGCCGAGCGCGAGCATGACCGCTTCGCCGAGCACGAGGCCGTTGGTGACGTCGAGATTCTTCTTCAGGCGTTCGACGTTGATTTCCATCGACGGCACGATCGCCAGCATGTTCGACAGCGCGCCCGCCGTGAGACGCGCGAGATCGGGCAGCGCTTCCCATTCCGCCTGCCAGCCGCCGAGCGCGCGTTCGTGCTCCTGAACCATGCCCGCGAAAATCGTCGCGACAAGGTTCGGTGCGCGCGTCGCTGCGGTCAAAACCGCCGCACAACCGACCGGATTGCGCTTGTGCGGCATGGTCGATGAACCGCCCTTGCCTGCCGCCGCCGGTTCGGCCACTTCGCCGAGTTCGGTCTGCATCATCAGCGAGATATCGCGGGCGATTTTGCCGAGCGTGCCGCTCAACATGCCGAGAAACGACGCGCTTTCCGCGATGCGATCACGTTGCGTATGCCACGGCAACGCGGGCAGTTGAAGCCCGAGATCGTCGGCAAGCGATTGCGCGACCGGAAGCGCCTTGTCTCGCAGACTGGCGAGCGTGCCCGCCGCGCCGCCGAATTGCAGCACGAGCGCGCGCGCTTTCAGTTCGCTTAATCGCGCACGATGCCGCGTAACCGCATCCAGCCACTGCGCGAACTTCAGACCGAGCGTGATCGGCAGCGCCTGTTGCAGCCAGGTGCGCCCGATCATCGGCGTTTGCTTGTGATGTTCGGCTTGCCTGACGAGCGCGTTCGAAAGCGCAAGCAATTCGGCATCGATCAGATCGAGTGCGGCGCGCAATTGCAGCACGACGCCCGTATCGATGATGTCCTGACTCGTCGCGCCCCAATGCACGTATTTCGCGGCTTCCGCATCCTTCGCTTTCACGACGGCCGTGAGTTGCTTGACGAGCGGAATCGCGAGATTGCCGCCCGCGGCCGCGCCGATCATCAACGCATCGGCGTCGATGTGGTTGGCTTTGCACGCGGCGACGATCGCGTCCACCGCGTTCGACGGAATCACCCCATGCATCGCCGATGCGCGCGCCAACGCGGCTTCGACATCGAGCATGGCCTGAACGGTCACGCGCGGCGACCAGATCTCGTTCGCGGCTGCATTGCCGCAAATGAGATCGGTCAACCTTCCGGTCGATGAAAACATGCCGTCAAACACGTTCGATGATGACCGCAATACCCTGCCCCACGCCGATGCACATCGTGCACAACGCGTAACGTCCGCCGGTGCGCTGAAGCTGATAGCTCGCGGTCGTCACCAGCCGCGCGCCCGATGCGCCCAGCGGATGCCCCAACGCAATCGCGCCGCCGTTCGGATTCACGCGCGGATCGTTATCGGCGACGCCGAGTTCGCGCAGCACGGCGAGCCCTTGCGAGGCGAACGCTTCGTTCAGCTCGATCACATCCATCTGATCGATGGTCATGCCCAGACGCTTCAACAGCTTCTGCGAAGCCGGCGCGGGACCGATGCCCATCACGCGCGGCGCAACGCCAGCGGTGGCGAGGCCGAGAATGCGCGCGCGCGGCGTGAGGCCGTGACGCTTGGCGCTTTCTTCATCCGCGATCAACATGGCGACCGCGCCATCGTTGACGCCCGACGCGTTACCCGCCGTCACGCTGCCGTCCGGACGCACGACGCCCTTGAGCTTCGCCAGCGCTTCCAGACTCGTTTCACGCGGATGCTCGTCGCGATCGACGATCAGCGCATCGCCCTTTTTCTGCGGAATCGTCACCGCGACGATTTCCTGCGCCAGCGTGCCGTCCTTCTGCGCGCGCGCCGCCTTTTGCTGCGACAACACGGCGAACGCGTCCTGATCGGCGCGGCTCACCTTGTAATCGTCGGCGACGTTTTCAGCGGTTTCGGGCATCGAATCGACGCCGTACAGCTTCTTCATCAACGGATTGATGAAACGCCAGCCGATGGTCGTATCGTGGATTTCGGCCTGACGCGAGAACGCGCTGGTCGCCTTGCCCTGCACGAAGGGCGCGCGGCTCATGCTTTCCACGCCGCCCGCGATCAGCAGATTCGCTTCGCCCGACTTGATGGCGCGCGCCGCGATCCCGACTGCATCCATGCCCGAACCGCACAGCCGATTCACCGTCGTGCCCGGCACGCCGAGCGGCAGTCCCGCCAGCAGCGACGACATGCGCGCCACGTTGCGATTGTCTTCGCCTGCCTGATTCGCGCAGCCGTAGATCACTTCCTCGACCGCGTCCCAATCGACTTCCTTGTTGCGCTCGACCAGCGCGCGCAGCGGCACCGCGCCGAGATCGTCGGCGCGCACGGACGACAGCGCGCCGCCGTAACGGCCGATGGGCGTGCGGATCGCATCACATACGAAAGCTTCTTTCATTTTTTGTCTCTCCAGTTCTCTTGGATATCTCTCAGGCTGCTTCGGAAATTGGCGCGTATTGCAGCGGCACTTGCGCCAGCTTCTGCAATTCTTCGAACGTCAATCCGTCCACCATCTCGCGTACGACGAAGCCTTCCGGCGTGACATCGAACACGGCGTGATCGGTGTACACGCGATCGACGCAATCCACGCCCGTCACCGGATACGAGCATTGCGCGACCAGTTTGCTTTCGCCCTGCTTGGTCAGCAGTTCCATCATCACGTAGACCTGCTTCGCGCCGATGGCCAGATCCATCGCGCCGCCGACCGCTGGAATCGCGTCGGGTGCGCCGGTGTGCCAGTTGGCGAGATCGCCGGTGGCCGAGACCTGAAACGCGCCGAGCACGCAGAAGTCGAGATGGCCGCCGCGCATCATCGCGAAAGAATCGGAATGGTGGAAGTAGGCACCACCCGTAAGCAATGTGACGTGTTGCTTGCCCGCGTTGATGAGTTCGTCGTCTTCCTCGCCCTTCGCCGGTGCCGGACCCATGCCCAACAAACCGTTTTCGCTGTGCAGAAAGATTTCGCGATCCGCCGCGAGGTGATTGGCGACCAGCGTCGGCACGCCGATACCCAGATTCACGTAAGCGCCTTCGGGAATATCCGCGGCCACGCGCTTGGCCATTTCGTCACGAGTGAGTTTCTTCATGGCTGTCTGTCCTTAAGCTGCGAGTTCGGCGGCATGAACCGCTTGCGGCACTTCCACGACGCGTTGCACGAAAATGCCCGGCGTCACGATGTTTTCCGGGTCCAGTTCGCCCAGCGGCACCACTTTCGAGACCTGCACGATGGCGGTCTTCGCCGCGCTAGCCATGATCGGGCCGAAATTACGCGCGGTTTTACGATAGACCAGATTGCCCCAGCGGTCGCCCTTGAATGCTTTCACCAGCGCGAAATCCGCGTGCAGCGGCGCTTCGAGCACGTAGTGCTTGCCATCGATTTCGCGCGTTTCCTTGCCTTCGGCCAGCTTCGTGCCGAAACCCGTCGGCGTAAAGAATCCGCCGATGCCCGCGCCCGCGGCACGAATGCGCTCGGCGAGATTGCCCTGCGGCACCAGTTCCAGCTCGATCTCGCCCGCGCGATACAGCGCGTCGAACACATACGAGTCTGTCTGACGCGGGAACGAGCAGATGATCTTGCGCACGCGCTTGGCCTTCAGCAGCGCGGCCAGGCCCGTGTCGCCGTTGCCGGCGTTGTTGTTGACGATCGTCAGCTCGCGCGCGCCCTGCTCGATGAGTGCGTCGATCAGTTCCGAAGGCATGCCTGCCGTGCCGAAACCGCCGATCATGATGGTCGCGCCGTCGTTGACATCGGCGACTGCCGACGCGAGCGTGTCGAAAATCTTGTTGATCATTGCCGTTCTTCTCCGAGGAATTCCGCCTGAAATCCACTTGCATCGAAATGTTCGATATGCGAACATGGATTCGTTTAGCGAACATCGGCATGGTAGTCCTGCGTTTGTTGTCGTGTCAACGAAGGCATTGCAAATTGCGGGTTTATACGGAGTCGCACCTTTCCCGGCGCTGTCAGACATGAATCCATCTCCAGTCGAATCCGACGCAGCAGACACCCGTCCCGGCGACGCCTACGTGCAATCTTTCGCGCGCGGTCTCGCCGTGATCCGTTCGTTCGATGCCACCCGCCCCGCCCAGACGCTCACGGATGTCGCAGCCGCCACGGGCCTCACGCGTGCGGGCGCGCGTCGCATTTTGCTGACCTTGCAATCGCTCGGTTATGTGGAAGCGGACGGCCGCCTGTTCCAGCTTACGCCGAAGATTCTCGACCTCGGTTTCGCCTATCTCACGTCGATGCCCTTCTGGAATCTCGCCGAACCGGTAATGGAAGAACTCGTCGAGCAAGTGCACGAAAGCTGCTCGGCGGCGGTATTGAATGGCGCGGAAATCGTCTATGTACTGCGCGTGCCGACGCACAAGATCATCACGCAGAACTTGTCGATCGGCAGCCGTTTGCCTGCGTTCTGCACGTCGATGGGCCGCGTGCTGCTCGCCTCGCTCGACGACGATCGTCTCGACGCCGTGCTCGACGCCAGCGATCTCACCGCGCGCACGCCGCGCACCGTCGTCGATCGCGACGCGTTGAAGGAAGCGATCGCGCTGGTGCGTCGTCAGGGCTGGGCGATCGTCGATCAGGAACTCGAAGAAGGCTTGATTTCGATGTCCGCGCCCATTCGCGACCGGCAAGGCCGCGTGATCGCCGCGCTGAACATCAGCGGTAATGCGCAGCGCAAAAGCGCGAAGCAGATGGCGAAGGCCTTTCTCGACCCGCTTCAGGAAGCAGCGACGCGCGTGTCGGATATGGTGGCGCGGCGTGGTTAATGTGCTGGCTTCGTGCTGATTTGATCGGAGAACACGCGATGACTGATCTCGATCTCAACCTGATTCCGTACCTCGTCGCGATCGAGGAAACGCGGAACGTGAGTCGCGCGGCGGAGCGGCTCGGCGTGAGTCAGCCGCGCGTGTCCACGGCGCTCGGGCGGCTGCGTGAGTATTTCAATGATCCTTTGTTCGTGCGCACATCGCGCGGCATGGAACCGACGCCGCGTGCGCTCGCCTTGGCGCCGGCTGCGCGCGAGGCGCTGAGCCGTATCGAACGGGGATTGCTGGATACGCAACATTTCGATCCGGCGTCCAGCACCGATACGTTTTCCATCGCGTTATCGGATGTCGGGGAGATCGTGTTTTTGCCTCGCTTGTTGCAGGCGTTTGCGCAGCAGGCACCGAATGCGAATTTGCGGTCGGTGTCGGCGTCGCACGGGGAAGTCGAGCGTGGATTGGAGGCGGGCGAGATCGATCTGGCCGTCGGCTATTTTCCCGATCTCAGCGGCAACAATTTTTTCCAGCAGCGGCTGTTCTCGCATCGCTTCATCTGCCTGATGCGGCGCGGCCATCCTTTCGCCGATGCCCCGCTCACGCTCGAACGCTTCTGCGAATGCGGACATGCGGTCGTCCGCGCAGAAGGTCGCAGCCAGGAAATTCTTGAGAATTTTCTCGATAAAGAACGCGTGCGGCGTCGCGCGGTGCTGGAGACGCCGCACTTCATGAGCTTGCCGTTCATCTTGTCGCGTACCGATCTGATCGCGACCGTGCCGCACGCGATTGGCTTCGCGTATGTAGCCGAGCACGCGTCGATCACGCTCGCCGAGCCGCCGCTCGCGCTGCCGCGATTCGATCTGCGGCAGCACTGGCATCGCAAGTTCCATAACGATCCGCGCACGTTGTGGCTGCGCGGCGTCGTCGCGTCGCTGTTCAACGACGCGCTCGACGAATGGCCGAAATAGTCTTTTATCGACGCGCGTCGATACTCCACGCGCCCGGTCCCGCTGCCGCAATAAACAAGAAGATGAACGACAGCAAGACCGCCGGTTCGCCCTGATTCATCAGCGGCAACAGCACATTCCCGCTCGGCGCATGACCGATGAAATACGCAAACGCCAGTTCGCCCGACAACACGAACGCGGCCGCGCGCGAGAAGAAACCGATCAGCACCAGCACGCCGCCCACCAATTCGATAACGCCCGCCGCGCCGAGCAACGAGAACAGCGGCAAGCCATCGAACATGGCGATATGCGGCACATGAAACAGCTTCGCCGATGCATGCGTCAACAGCAGATAAGCCGCCACGATACGCAGCAAAGCCTGCGCGTAAGTAGCCAGGGATTGAGCCTGAGTAGACATCGCGATAACTCCAAAAAGTATTGACACGCAGTCTATGCAGATACCATCCGTCGATAAACCACGCTAACATTGGCGTTTTATTTCCACACAGGAAAGAATCGATGGATGCGCTGACCAGTCTGCGCGTGTTTCGGCAAGTCGTCGAAGCGGGCAGTTTCGTGAAAGCGGCCGAGCGCCTGGACCTTTCGACCGCGATGACCAGCAAGCACGTCGCCAATCTGGAGAAGCAACTTGGCGTGCGGCTATTGAATCGGACGACGCGGCATCTGAGCCTGACCGAAGCGGGCAGCGTCTACTACGAGCAGTGCAGCGAGGCGCTGGATATTCTGCAAGCAGCCGAAGCGGCGGTCGGTGTGCAGACCGCGCAACCGCAAGGCGTGCTCAAGGTGACTGCGCCGGGCTGGTTCGCCAATCGCAAATTTGCGGATCTGCTGGTGGAGTATCAGGCGCGTTATCCCGATGTGCTGGTGGACTTGCGGCTGGAAAACCGCTTCGTCGATCTGGTCGAAGAAGGCTACGACATGGCGATTCGCGCGACGTCGGAACCGTCGCCGTCGCTGATCGTGCGGCCCTTGTGCAAGATGCCGTTCGTGCTGGCCGCCTCGCCCGCTTATATCGAGCGACGCGGGCAGCCGCGCCATCCAGATGACCTCGCGCGCCATCGCTTTGTCTTGCCGACGTACACCAATATCGAATCGGTGACGCTGACGGGACCGGACGGCAGCTTCGCCGTGAAGAATCAGGCTGTCCTGAAAACCAACGACACGTCGATGTCGCTCCAGCTCGTGCGCGCCGGAATGGGACTCGCGTATCTGCCGGCGTGGATCGTCGAGCCGAAAATCGCGTCCGGCGCGCTCGTGCGAGTGTTGCCGACTTACGACGTGTTCGCGCCATCGCTCTATGCCGTCTACACCAGCCGTAAGTACATGACGACAAAGGTAAGAACCTTCATCGACTTTCTTTCCGAGTCACTCGACAAACCAACTAGTTGATTAGGAATACTCTTATTCAAGTGCAGTTTGCAGCGTGTGAAGATCGCGCCCGCTTCTCGGTTCCGTTCACGGGCCGCGACATTTCTTCACGTCTCAGGTCACCGGGTGCACGCTTCTTCCCGGACTTCGACCCGAGTCGTTCCACACGAGGCAAAGGCACGCATGGACTTTCCCTGGATACCGTTACTTTTCAATCTCGCGCTGCTCGGCGTGATGCTGTTTATCTGCCGCACGATCAACGCCAGTCAAGGCAAGCTGATCTGGAACGGCGCAATGTTATTTTTCGTGCTCTGTTCGCTCGCGATGGTGCTCGATTACACGCTGACGATGGTGTTCGCATCGGCCAGTTTTCATGACCATACGCAGTACGAGAGTATGTCGTCGCGCACGGCGTGGGCCGGTCGCATTCTGAGCTACGTGATTCCGTGCGTACTGTCGCTGCTGCTGGCATTGCGATTTCGTAAGCGGCAGCGTTTTGCGGCGAAGCGTGCGGGAACCACCGCCAGCACTTCCATCGACGAAGACGGGCCCGTGGTGATTCGGACCTCGCCTTACACGGAATCGGAATTGCCGCTTTGAGGGCGCATCGAGTGAATTCTTCGACGCCGAGCGCAAAAATCGCCGAAGCAGTTCTACTATTCGATTCGCTCTGATATACTTTCGCTCTTTCGGGGCGTAGCGCAGCCTGGTAGCGTACCTGCATGGGGTGCAGGTGGTCGGAGGTTCAAATCCTCTCGCCCCGACCAGAAATTAGCTTGATGGAACAAGGGTTTAGGCTTTTACAGCCTAAGCCCTTTTTCTTTTGAACTCGCCGATTGCGTAAGCCGTTCAATCCTTGATCGGCGCGCCCGCGACAATCGCCACGCCGTTGGCGACCTGCTTACCCACCGCATCCGCCACTTCCTCGACGCTTCGGAAATTCGTCGGCAACCAATACAGCCACGTGTCCTCGCCGATCTCGAAGCTCGCATCTCCGACCTGCACGCTTCCGGACACGTAATCCGCGCCATCGAAAAAGTTGAACGCCATACGTGCGGCATCCGACCGTGTGCGAGCGCCCGTGATGTGAATGGTGACCGGCACGCCGTTCGGGTCCATGCGAAGTCCGAGGTAGTTCGCGCGCATCGCGAACGCCGACATCATCGCGCTGCGGATATACGGACTCACGAACACGCCATCGGCTTCGATTTTCGGATGCTGAATGCCCTGTGCGACTGCGGTCCGCGTTTGCACCGTGCCCGCATGCTGCGTATCGATATCCGGCACGGTCGATAAACAACCGGAAAGCGAGCCAATCGCGATCAGTGAAGCTAGCAAAAGTCGAATATTCATCGTTATTTTCGAGAGAGAAATTGCCTCCTGTGTTTAACGACGTCGCTTTCAACTACTTTAGATAAATCCTGACTTAGACGTTTATCCGGTCGTTTTCGCGCGCCATATTTGGTGGAATGCAACGTGCTCACTGCTTTCCCCGCGCGGTCTTCCAATCACCAGACCGTAATACGAGAAAGAATTCTTGTAACTCAGGCGTTTGCACTCTACTCTTAAAGTAATTCCTAAGGAACGGCGCTCGATGCCTCTGCTTCCCTACGCTCCTGCCGTCAGCAGGCGCAAACCGGCCACGCGCACGCAGTCTGCGTTGCGCGCTGAAATTGCCTATCGATTCGCATCGGCGACTACGCCGCGCGTCACGCGATTCGGCCGCATCTATCCCGGCGGCAGCCGATATGTCTGCGTATGCGCCCGCAATGAAAGCGGCGTTTTCGCGCTCTATTTTTTCCATCACGGCGCGCACGACTGGCGGACTTATCCGCCGCGCGGCGTTGGTCCGAGCATCGTGTACTGGTCGGTTGGATCGTCGGCACGAAGCGCGAAAGCCGCGCCAGGCTAACTGACCGCCGATCGCACCTGCCCCGCAACGCGCAACGCACAGGCGAAAAAAATGCCGCGATTGAATCGCGGCATTTTCTAAAAGACGAAAGGCGCTCAACCGCCCAACAGATCTATCACCTGAGTAATGTCCTTGCGCAACTGATCGACATCGACGCCAGCAGAACCCGCTTCCACAGGCGCGGGCGCGTGACCTTCTTCCATCTCCGCCTCATCCGCACTCGCCCGTCCTTGCGAATCGAGCCGATTGCGTGCGCCGTTGATGGTGAATCCCTGCTCGTACAACAACTCCCGGATACGCCGGATCAGCAAGACTTCGTGGTGCTGATAGTAGCGACGATTACCGCGCCGCTTGACCGGTCTGAGCTGCGTGAACTCCTGTTCCCAATAGCGCAGCACGTGCGGTTTGACGCCGCACAGTTCACTGACTTCGCCAATCGTGAAATACCGTTTGGCGGGGATCGGAGGCAAGACGACTTTTTCCATCGTCGATCAACCATCTTATTGAGTGATGTCGACTGAAGTACAGCGGTCTTACAGCAAGAAGCTCCGCACGCGGAGCATTCCGGGAGCAAACGAGATCAGCGCGGAGATCAGCGCGTGAGGCCCGATTCCGCTCCCGTTTCGACCAGTGCCTTCAGCTTCTGGCTTGCATGAAACGTGACGACCCGCCGCGCCGCAATGGGAATGGCTTCGCCTGTCTTGGGATTGCGTCCCGGACGCTGAGGCTTGTCGCGCAACTGGAAGTTGCCGAACCCGGACAGCTTGACGCTGTCGCCGCTCTCCAGCGCGTCACGGATGACTTCGAAAAACGCTTCGACCATGTCCTTGGCTTCGCGCTTGTTCAGACCCACATGGTCGAACAGCATTTCGGCCAATTCGGCTTTGGTGAGCGTTGGCGCATCCGCAGATGCGCCGCCGTTCGAAGTCGCAGTATCTCGGTTCATGGCGCTACGCTGCGCCGAAAGAAGGGCTTCGAAATCACTCGAGTTCATTTGGTTCATATCGGTAAAACGGCGAAAGACGGATAAGACTTGGGCCAACTTGCAGGCCTACCCCCGCAACCGCGCGCCGTGTACTCGAGCCAGGCGATCCACCAGCGTTTTGATGGCCGTGTCGACCGTTTCGTCCTGAAGCGTGCCGCCAGTATCTTGCAACGTTACACGGAAGGCAAGACTTTTCTCATGCGCTCCCAATCCACCGGAAGTATTTGATTTTGGACGAAATTCATCGAAAAGCGCAACCCTTGTGACGTGCTTGCAGGCGGGTTCGGAACGCGCGTTTTCCAGCTCGTCGAGGAGCGCCTGAACCGCCACGTTTTGATCCACGACAAGCGCGATATCACGACGAACCGGCGGGAATTTCGATACTTCCGAAGGCGTCGGCAACGCGCGATCCATCAGCGCGTCCGCTTCGATTTCGAACAGGATCGGCGCATTCGGCAGGTCGTATTTTTGCAGCCAGCGTGGATGCAGTTCACCGATCCAGCCGACCGCGCGCCCCGCCACTTCGATACGCGCCGAGCGCCCCGGATGCAGCGCTGCATGCTCGGCCTTCACGAAGCGCGGCACGACCGGCGCGAACAGCGCTTCGACGTCGCCCTTCACGTCGAAGAAATCGACGGTGCGCGTGGCCGCGCCCCATTGCTCTTCGAGCGCCGGACCGTAGGCAAGACCGCCGATCATCTTCGGCTGCTCGAAGCCTTCGATGCTCAACTCGCCCGCCTTCACCGATGCATCGCGCAGGAACGCGCGCCCTGCTTCGAACACTCGAATACGTTCCGCGCGGCGATTCAGGTTGTGACGCAGCACTTCGATCAGGCTGCCGAAAATGGTCGTGCGCATGACCGACAACTGGCTCGCGATCGGGTTCAGCAGCTTGATCGGGTTGTCGTTGCCCGCGAAGTCTTGCTCCCACGCGGCATCGACAAAACTGAAGTTGACGGTTTCGGCGTAATCACGCGCGGCCACGGCGTGACGCAGCGCGTGGATCGAGCGCTTGGTTTCGTTGGTCGCACGCATTTCGCTGCGCGCCACCGGCGGACGCGCCGGAATCTTTTCGAAGCCGTAAATGCGCGCGACTTCCTCGATCAGATCTTCCTCGATCTCGATATCGAAGCGATACGGCGGCGGCGTCACCTTGAAGCTATCGCCATCACGTTCGAACGCGAGGTTCATGCGCGTGAAAATCTGCGCGATCTCTTCCGCGCCAATCTCCACGCCGATAATGCGATGCGCGCGCGCCACGCGCATGGTCACAGGATGGCGCTCGGGCACGTTGACGATCTGGTCATCGACCGGACCGGCCTGGCCGCCGCAGATATCCAGAATCAGGCGCGAGATGCGTTCGAGATGCTCGACGGTCGTCGCGTAATCGACACCGCGCTCGAAGCGATGCGCCGCGTCCGTCGAGAAGTTGTACTTGCGCGCGCGGCCACGAATCGAGTCCGGCCACCAGAACGCGGCTTCGAGATAGATGTTGGTCGTATCGAGCGATACCGCCGTGCTGTCGCCGCCCATGATGCCCGCGAGACTTTCGACATGGCGATCGTCCGCGATCACGCCGACGGTTTCATCGAGTTCGACGGTGTTGCCGTTCAGCAGCTTGAGCGATTCGCCCTTCTTGCCCCAGCGCACTTCGACCGCGCCGTGGATTTTGTCCAGATCGAACACGTGCGACGGACGGCCGAGTTCGAGCATCACGTAATTCGAGATATCGACGAGCGCGGAAATGCTGCGCTGACCCGCGCGTTCGAGACGCTCGACCATCCACTGCGGCGTCTTCGCGTGCGCGTTCACACCGCGAATCACACGACCGGAGAAACGGCCGCAAAGGTCCGGCGCGAGAATCTTGACCGGCAGCTTTTCATCGAGCTTCACTTCGACGGCGGGCGTCTCCGGCGACTTCAGCGTAGCGCCGGTGATCGCCGCCGTTTCGCGCGCCACGCCGAACACCGACAAGCAATCCGCCTTGTTCGGCGTGAGCTTGATTTCGAACACGGTGTCGTCGAGGTTCAATGCTTCGCGGATGTCCTGACCGACCTTCGCATCCGCCGACAATATCAGCAAGCCGCTGTGATCTTCCGACAGCTTCAGTTCGCGTGCCGAGCACAACATGCCCTGGCTATCGACACCGCGCAGCTTGGTCGGCTTGATGGCGAACGGCTCGCCGCCCGCTTCGACCGGCGGCAGCACCGCGCCGATCAACGCGACCGGCACCTTGATGCCCGGCGCCACATTCGGCGCGCCGCACACGATATTCAATTGCTCGCCCGTGCCGGCATCGACCTGACAGACGTTGAGCTTGTCCGCATTCGGATGCTTGGCCACTTCGAGCACTTGGCCCACGACGATCTTCGTGGTCGGCGGCGCGACCGGACGCAGGTCTTCGACTTCGAGACCGGCCATGGTCAGAGCATGCGCGAGTTCGTCCGTGGAGAGCTTGGGATCGACGAAACTTCGGAGCCAGGATTCGGGGAATTGCATGTGTGTCTTCGTCTTCGTTCGAAATGTTTGGAGTCTCGTTCAGCCGTTTTCGAAGGCCGAACACGCGGCCTTCAGGCGAATTGACGCAGGAATCGCAGATCGTTCTCGAAGAACAGACGCAGATCCTGCACGCTGTAGCGCAGCATGGTCAGACGCTCGAGCCCACTGCCGAACGCGAAGCCGATATAGCGCTCCGGGTCCAGACCCATGTTGCGGATCACGGTCGGATGCACCTGACCCGAGCCAGAAATCTCCAGCCATTTGCCCGCGTTCTTGCCATGCTCGAACATCATGTCGATCTCGGCGGACGGCTCTGTGAACGGAAAATACGACGGACGGAAGCGCACGAGAATGTCGTCGCGCTCGAAAAACTTTTTGAGGAAATCGGTGTAGACGCCTTTCAGATCGGCAAAGCTGATGTTCTCTTCGATCCACAGCCCTTCGACCTGATTGAACATCGGCGAATGCGTAGCGTCGCTGTCCACGCGATACGTCCGGCCCGGCACGATCACCTTGATCGGCGGTTTGTTCATGCGCGCGTAGCGCACCTGCATCGGGCTGGTGTGCGTGCGCAAAAGCAGCGGACGGCCGTCGGTGTCTTTGGCATCGACGTAAAACGTGTCCTGCATCGAACGCGCCGGATGATTTTCAGGACTGTTGAGCGCGCTGAAGTTGTACCAGTCGGTTTCGATCTCGGGACCATCGGCCACGTCGAAGCCGATCGTGCCGAAGATCTTCTCGACGCGCTCCCACGTCTGCATCACCGGATGCAGCGTGCCCTTGCCCGTGCCGCGACCCGGCAGCGTCACGTCGATGGCTTCCGCCGCGAGACGCTGGTTCAGCAGTTCATCGGCGAGCGCCTGACGACGCGCGTTCAGCGCCGCTTCGACCTGTTGCTTCGCCTGATTGATGCGCGCGCCTTCGGTCTTCTTCGTTTCCGGATCGAGTTTGCCCAAGCCTTTGAGCAACTCGGTCAGCGCGCCGGATTTGCCGAGAAAGCGCGCTTTCTCGTTCTCCAGCGTGTTGACATCAGTGGCGTTTGCAAAGGCGCTTTTCGCGTCGGCGACAATCTGGTCCAGATCCATTGATCCCATCTTTTCGAAGTTCTGACTGAGGTTCGGTTTTGGGCGTGTCCTGTCACGTTGCGACACAAGCCACACACAAAACCGTCCGACCAACAAAAACGGGGCTCGGTGAGAGCCCCGTTTTCTGCCTTTTCGCCGCCTTCAACTACCCGGCGACGAAGCGGCGAACCACGCAGTACTAATTTCGCAATTAGGCTGCAACGGCGGCTTTCACTTGCTTCACGATCGCAGCAAAAGCAGCCTTGTCGAACACAGCCATGTCAGCCAGCACCTTACGGTCGAGTTCGATCGAAGCCTTCTTCAGGCCGTTGATGAACACGCTGTAGGTCATGTCGTGCTGACGCACCGCTGCATTGATACGCGTGATCCACAGTGCGCGGAACACACGCTTCTTGTTGCGGCGATCGCGATAGGCGTATTGGCCTGCGCGCATGACCGCCTGCTTGGCGATGCGATAGACGTTATTACGACGGCCGCGGTAACCCTTGGCCAGACGAATGATCTTCTTGTGACGGGCCCGTGCGGTAACCCCACGTTTTACTCGAGGCATATTGCGCTCCTAAAGTTAAGTTGAGGTTAAGCGAACGGCAGCATTGCGCGGACGGAGTTCAGATCGGAATCATGAACGGCCGTTGCGCCACGCAGATGGCGTTTGTTCTTCGTGGTTTTCTTGGTAAGAATGTGGCGCTTGAACGCTTGACCGCGCTTGACGGTACCGCCCGGACGCACCACGAAGCGCTTCGCAGCGCTCTTCTTGGTCTTCATCTTCGGCATGACAACTCCAATTTATTAGATGGTCATGGGTGTGCGGTTGATCCCTGTCTTTCGACACAGACCGCTTTCCGCCCTTCGAAACCCACGCTCCACTTGTGTGCAAACGGCTCGGTGAAGAACCGCTGCTTTTCGTGAGCCGCGTCACCGAAATGACGCCGCTCCGAACCTGCCGGCAATGCCGCACCTTCCACCAATTCGATGGCGCGCGATCCACTGCCAAAATTACTGCGGTTACTTGGCCTTCTTCTTCGGCGCAAGCACCATGATCATCTGACGCCCTTCCATCTTCGGCATCTGCTCGACCTGACCGAATTCATCGAGATCGGTCTTCAGGCGTTCGAGCATGCGCATGCCGATTTCCTGGTGCGCCATTTCGCGGCCCCGGAAACGCAACGTGATTTTCGTCTTGTCGCCGTCTTCGAGGAAGCGCGTGAGGTTACGAAGCTTGACGTTGTAGTCACCGTCGTCCGTGCCGGGGCGGAATTTGACTTCCTTCACCTGCACGATCTTCTGCTTCAGTTTTGCCTCGTGCTGCTTCTTCGCTTCCGAGTACTTGAACTTGCCGTAATCCATCAACCGGCAAACAGGCGGAGACGCCTGCGGCGCGATTTCGACGAGATCCACGTCGAGCTGTTCCGACTGACGGAACGCTTCGGCCAGCTTCACGATTCCGAGCGGCTCGTTGTCCACTCCGACCAAGCGCACCTCGGGTGCGGTAATTTCACCGTTGATGCGATGTGACGACTTATCAGTAGCGATGTTACGGTTCCTCTAAAAATTAAAAAACAAGCCGCGCTGCGAGTGACTTACTTGAACGCCCGCACTTCCTGCTGCAGACGTTCGAGGAATGCGTCGACCGGCATCACGCCCAGATCGACACCGCCACGAGCACGCACGGCTACGGTTTGCGCCTCACGCTCTTTGTCGCCGACGACCAGCAAATACGGGACCTTTTGCAGCGTGTGCTCCCGTATTTTATAGCTAATCTTCTCATTGCGCAAATCGCACTCCACTCTAAGCCCTTGTTTTTGCAACGATTGGGCCAAAGAAGACGCGTATTCTGCCTGACTTTCAGCAATATTCAGCACGATGGCTTGCGTCGGCGCGAGCCACGGCGGCATCGCACCGGCGTGGTGCTCGATCAGAATGCCGAGGAAACGCTCCATCGAACCGACGATCGCGCGGTGAAGCATGACAGGACGGCGGCGGCTGTTGTCTTCCGCGACGAATTCCGCGCCCAGACGCTCCGGCAGCACCATATCGAGCTGGAGCGTGCCGCACTGCCACGAACGACCGAGCGCGTCCTTGATGTGGTACTCGATCTTCGGACCGTAGAACGCGCCTTCGCCAGCAAGTTCTTCCCACTTCAGCCCGCACGCGGTCAGCGCGTCACGCAGACCCTGCTCCGCGCGATCCCAGGTTTCATCGGTGCCCGCGCGTTGTTCCGGACGCAGCGACAGCTTGATGTCGATGTGATCGAAGCCGAAATCCTTGTACACGCTCATCGCCAGCGTATTGAAGGCAATGGATTCCGCGATGAACTGGTCTTCGGTACAGAAAATATGCGCGTCGTCCTGAACGAAACCGCGCACGCGCATCAGACCGTGCAGCGCGCCCGACGGTTCGTTACGGTGGCACGCACCGAATTCCGCGTAACGCAGCGGCAGATCGCGATAGGAACGCAGTCCGTGATTGAACACCTGCACGTGACCCGGGCAGTTCATCGGCTTGATGGCGTAGTCGCGCTTCTCCGACTCGGTCGTGAACATATTTTCACGATAGTTCTGCCAGTGACCCGACGCCTCCCACAGCGAACGGTCCATGACTTGCGGCGTCTTGATTTCGAGGTAACCGGCCTCGTTCACGCGACGGCGCATGTACTGCTCGACCTGCTGCCACAGCGACCAGCCCTTCGGATGCCAGAACACCATGCCCGGCGCTTCGTCCTGCAAATGAAACAGGTCGAGTTGCTTGCCGAGCTTGCGGTGATCGCGCTTCTCGGCTTCTTCAAGCATGTGCAGGTACTGGTCCTGATCTTCCTTCTTGGTCCAGGCGGTGCCGTAGATACGCTGAAGCTGCTCGTTCTTCGAGTCGCCGCGCCAGTACGCGCCCGCGACCTTCATGAGCTTGAAGACCTTCAGCTTGCCGGTGGACGGCACATGCGGCCCACGGCACAAGTCGATGAAATTGCCGTGCGAGTACAGGCGAATCTCGTCGCTTTCGGGAATCGACGAAATGATCTCGGCCTTGTACGCCTCGCCGATACTCTTGAAGTACTCGACGGCCTCATCGCGCGAGACGACACGACGCGACACCGGCTCGTTCTTCTGCACGAGTTCCTGCATGCGCTTCTCGATCTTTTCGAGATCTTCGGGCGTGAAAGGACGGCTATACGAGAAGTCGTAGTAGAAGCCGTTATCGATCACCGGTCCGATGGTCACCTGCGCCTCAGGGAACAAGTCCTTCACCGCGTAGGCCAGCAAGTGCGCGGTCGAGTGGCGCACGACATCCACGCCTTCCGGGTCTTTGTCGGTGACGATGGCGAGTGACGCGTCCTTGTCAATGACGAACGAGGTATCGACGAGTTCGCCGTTCAGCTTGCCGGCGAGCGCCGCCTTGGCGAGGCCCGTGCCGATCGAAGCCGCAACTTCCGCGACAGTGACGGGGTGGTCGTATTGACGGACCGATCCATCAGGCAAACGTATCGAAACCATATCGCTCTCCAGGACGCCGGCGCACGCCGGACGAATTCATTTAAGCAATGCCACACGGTATTCGCCATGAAAACCGAGGGCCAAAAAAAATGCGGCCCCGCTATTCGAGGGGCCGCATTCACTTTTCACACATACCGCGAATCAAATTGGCAGAAGGCGAATTAGGTCCTCGACTAGCGTCGCTCCGAAGTTGTTTCGGTCAACGTTCGACGTGCCATTTTCGTATCGCCTTTTGCGCCAGCGCTGCTGCGCGATTTCGCGGATTGAAGCTGCGGCGGATGCCGAAACTTCGCTTTTCGTTGGTAGGCTCGATTGGACTCGAACCAACGACCCCCACCATGTCAAGGTGGTGCTCTAACCAGCTGAGCTACGAGCCTGAAAGAAGTGAGATTATATGGAGTGTTTCGAATCTTGGCAAGGGTTCGCCGATCAAAAATGCAGAAGATTTCGCAGTTTCACAAAATTCACGCACGCAAGGAAGCACGCAGCTAAGCACGACGCGATGCGCGAATCACCCCGCCCACTTCGCCCAACAACGTACACGCGCGCTGAATTTGCTCGGCATTCGACACTTCCACCGTGAACTGCATATAGGCGATATTGCGCCGGCTCTGACTTTTCACGCCGATCACATTGATCTTCTCGCGCGCGAACACTTCCGAGATATCGCGCAACAAGCCCTGCCGATCCGCCGACTCCACCGACAGATCCACCGGATACACCGACGAGCCGCGCCCGTTCATCACCTCGGCGGACCACGTCGTATGGAGCACGCGCTCCGGCGATCGCTGCGCCATGCGCTGAAACGTCGTGCAATCGCGCCGATGGATCGACATGCCCTTGCCGCGCGTGACAAAACCGGCGATGGCGTCGGGCGGTGCGGGACGGCAGCATCGCGCGAGTTGGGTCAGCAGCGCATCGACACCGACGACCAGCACGCCCGTCGATGCCCCATGCGCCACGCTCTGCCCGCTACTGCGCTTCTCGAACTGCTCGGGAGCTTCGGGCTCCGGCTCGGGCGGCGGGGTATCGGAGAGGGCGTGCTCGATATTGCGCACGCTGAACTCTTCCTTGGCGACGGACGAATACAAATCTTCCGTTGCCTTGAAGCCGAGTTTGGCCGCGAGCTGATCCAGATTGACCGATGTCTTGCCTTCCCGCTGCAAGGTCTTTTCGACGATCGCGCGTCCTTCCGCGATGTTCTCCGCCGCATCGGCCGAATGGAACCACGCACGCACCTTCTGCCGCGCGCGCCCGCTTTGCAGATAGCCGAGCTGCGGATTGAGCCAGTCACGCGACGGCCCGCCCTCTTTCACCGCGACGATTTCCACCGTCTGCCCGTTCTGCAGCGGCGTGTTGAGCGGCACCATCGCACCATCGACGCGCGCGCCGCGGCACCGATGCCCCAGTTCGCTATGCAGGTGATACGCGAAATCGACCGGCGTCGCGCCGTGCGGCAACGCGATCACGCGCGCCTGCGGCGTCAGCACGTAGATGTGGTCGTCATCGAGCGTGGCATCGCGCAGATGTTGCCAGCCGGGCTGCTCGCCTTCGACATCGTCCTTCCACGCGAGCAACTGACGCAGCCAGGCGATCTTCTCGTCGTACTTCTCGCTCGCGGTCACCGCGCCCGCGTAACCGCGCGCGCCCGCTTCCTTGTAGCGCCAGTGCGCAGCCACGCCATATTCGGCGAACTGATGCATCTCGTGCGTACGAATCTGCACTTCGAACGCGCGCCCGTCGTCACCGACGACCACCGTATGCAGCGATTTATAGCCGTTCGGCTTGGGCCGCGAGATGTAGTCATCGAACTCGCGCGGCACCGGCTGCCAGAGATTGTGGACGATGCCCAGCACCGTATAACAATCCTTGATATCGCCGACGATCACGCGAAACGCGCGCACATCGTTCAGTTCGGAGAAGTCGAGATGCTTGCCGCGCATCTTCTTCCAGATGCTGTAGATATGCTTGGGCCGGCCGCTGACTTCGGCCTTGATCTGCGCGGTATCGAGTTCCTTTTGCAGCCGCGCGATGGCCGACGTCACATACGATTCACGCTCGACGCGCTTCTCGTCCAGCAACTTGGCGATGCGCTTGTACGTGACCGCATCCTCGAAGCGGAACGACAAGTCTTCGAGTTCCCACTTCAGTTGCCAGATGCCGAGCCGGTTGGCGAGCGGCGCGTAGATTTCGAGCGTTTCGCGCGGCACGTCCGGTGATGGCTCGGTCTTCGTCGCGGCGTGATAGCGCAGCGTCTGCAAACGCGACGCCAACCGAATCAGCACCACGCGAATATCCTGCGCAAACGCCAGCAGCATCTTGCGCAGCGCTTCGACCTGCGCGCGACGCGCGGCCTGTGCATCGCGCGAGTTGTCGGGCAAGTCCGCCATCGTGGCGCGCGAGCTGAGCGAGCCTAAACGCAACAGCTTGCGTACATCGGCGACGAGCTTCTGCACTTCCGGGCCAAAGCGCTCGGAAATGACCTTGTCCGGATCGTCCAGATGCGGCGCGAGCACGAACAAGGCCGCAGCGACGACCGCGTACGGATCGATATCGAGCGTCTGCATGATGCGCGCGGTGCCGGTCGCGTGGTCCGCGAGCAGTTCGCCCGTGGACACGCGCACGTCCTTGGCGTGCTCGCGCACGAACGCGAGCGCGTCGTCGATGGACGGCTCCGGATGCGATTCGTTGAGGTCGTCGGACTCGGTCATGCGGGTCTTGCCACTGGTGTTGCCACTACAGGATCATTAATCGCGCTGCGCAGCCACGACGCAGATTTCGACCAGGCACGCCGGGTTCGCCAGCTTCGACTCGACGGTCGCGCGCGGCGGCGTGTTGCCCTGTGCAACCCACGCGTCCCACACGGCGTTCATGCCGGCAAAATGCACCATGTCGGAGATATAGATTTGCACCGACAGCAAGTGCGCCTTGTCGCTGTTTGCTTCGCCGAGCAGACGATCGATATGGCCGAGCACTTCACGCGTCTGGCCGGTGATGTCCTGATCGGTGTCTTCGGCGATCTGGCCCGCGAGATAAACGGTGCCGTTGTGAACCGCGATTTCGGAAAGCCGTGCGCCGACGTGATGACGGATGACTGCCATAAATGCCTGACTCCTGAAATTGAAAATCGGGATAAAAGCGCCGGGCGCTCAGCCCGATATTATGCCCCGCCCGCGTCTTTTCCGAGAAAGAAGCCCGTGGCGACGGCAATCTGATCCGCCGATAAAAACGCGGGCGCGTGTCCCGCGTTCGGCACTTCGGCGCCCGTGACGGCCTGCCCTTTTTCGATCATCAATTGCACGGTCTCGCGCGAAAGCAAGTCCGAGCTTTGACCGCGCACGACCAGCACCGGCGTTTTGATCGATGCAAGCGCGTGCCAGAGATACGCCTCACCGGCGGCGTTCTGCTCGTCGGTTGCAGCGGTGAACGGTGTCGCGATGCCCGGATCGTAGCGGAAGGTCCACGCGCCATCGCGTTCGTGCAGCAGCGGCGTGTTGATCGCGGTCCATTCCTCGTCCGTCAGCGGGCCGAAGGACGACGCCAGCGCCGCCGCGTGCCTCACGCCTTCATCGAGCGATGCAAAACGTGCCGGCTTGCCGAGATAGTCGCCGATCCGCTTCAACGCGATCGGTTCGATATGCGGCCCGACGTCATTGAGCAGCATCTTGCGGATCGGCGTATTCGGCAGTCCGCCGAGCGCCATGCCGATCAGACCGCCCATCGACGTGCCGAACCAATCGACCGTTTCCACGTTCAGACGCGCGATCAGCGTGACCATATCCGCGACGTATTGCGGCACGCCGTAATAACGCGGATCGGCGAGCCAGTCGGACAGGCCGCGCCCGACCACATCCGGACACACCACGCGATATTCGGCGGCGAATGCACGCGCGATGGCATCGAAATCGCGGCCCGAGCGCGTCAAGCCATGCACGCACAACAGCACGCGCGGATTCGCCGGATCGCCCCACTCCGTATAAGCGATGCGATGCAAGCCCGCAGGACTCGCGCACTGCACGAATCGCTGGCGCGGTTCGCTGAAATCGGAATGCGGCGCTTCGACGACGATGGATGCGGTCATGAATGAATTCCTCGCGATCGTGAGAAAGTAGTTCGATCGATTGTAAAGCGCCTGGCGCGGGTCTGAACGGGCATTAGCCATTCGGACGACCCCTTCCAAATTTGCTGCTCAAACGCAATTTCACAAGGCGCAAATAAAAACGGGCGAAGCCTTGGAAAGCCTCGCCCGCATCAGCACTGAAGAATCAGCGCATCACTTCACGCCGGATACATCCAGCGGCGCGCCCGTCTTCTGCTGAATCTCTTCCGCCGATACGCCATCCGCCAGTTCGACCAGCTTCAAACCCTTGTCGGTGACATCGATCACGCCGAGATCCGTGATGATGCGATCGACCACGCCCACGCCCGTCAGCGGCAAGGTGCACGCATCGAGAATCTTGTGCTGATCGCCCTTGGCGACGTGTTCCATCAGCACGACGACCTTCTTCACGCCCGCGACGAGGTCCATCGCGCCGCCCATGCCCTTGATCATCTTGCCGGGGATCATCCAGTTGGCCAGGTCGCCGGACTTGCTGATCTGCATCGCGCCAAGAATGGCGAGGTTGATATGGCCGCCGCGGATCATCGCGAACGAATCCGCCGATGAAAAAATCGACGAGCCCGGCAGCGTGGTCACAGTCTGCTTGCCCGCGTTGATGAGATCGGCATCGACTTCATCTTCATACGGCGACGGTCCGATACCCAGCAGCCCGTTCTCCGATTGCAGCCACACTTCCATGCCGTCCGGCACATGATTGGCCACCAGCGTCGGCAAGCCGATGCCGAGGTTCACATAGAAACCGTCCTGCAATTCCTTCGCCGCGCGTGCGGCCATCTGATCACGATTCCAAGCCATGATTACGCTCCTTTCGCGCGGACGATACGTTGTTCGATGCGCTTTTCAGGATGCGCATTCAGGACCAGACGCTGCACGAAAATACCGGGCGTATGGATATGATCGGGATCGAGTTCGCCCACTTCGACGATCTCCTCCACTTCCGCGACCGTGATCTTGCCGGCCATCGCGCACATGGGGTTGAAGTTGCGCGCCGTGCGGCGATAGATCAGGTTGCCCGACTTGTCGGCCTTCCATGCCTTCACGAGACCGACATCCGCCGTCAGCGAGTGTTCGAGCACGTAATGGTTCTCGCCGAATTGACGCGTTTCCTTGCCTTCCGCGATCACCGTGCCGAAGCCGGTGTTGGTGAAGAACGCCGGAATGCCCGCGCCGCCCGCGCGCAGCTTTTCGGCCAGCGTGCCTTGCGGCGTGAATTCGAGTTCGAGTTCGCCGGCCAGATATTGCCGCTCGAATTCCTTATTCTCGCCCACATACGACGAAATCATCTTCTTGACCTGACGCGTTTCGAGCAACAGCCCGAGCCCGAAGCCATCGACACCCGCGTTATTGCTGATGCAGGTGATGTCCTTCACGCCCGAATCGCGCAATGCCGCGATCAGCGCTTCGGGAATGCCGCACAGCCCGAAACCACCGACCGCGAACGTCTGACCGTTCTTGACGATGTCCTCGAGCGCCGCTTTCGCGCTGGGATAGACCTTGTTCATCTGTGTGTCCCTTCCATGAATGAACCGAGAAATTGGCTCGACCTGCCCCGTTATTCGTCTGCTTCGGCAAGGCGGTCAGCACCGATATGATGTGGCGAAAAGATTACGATGCGCGGCTGATCCGGCACAATACGCAAAAATACATAAGTCTTTCCCCGCGCGCTTTGGTTCCGCATCTTCCAGCGCGCCGGGTCCTTCGAATTCCCATGCGCTCACTGGACTATCAAACCGCGTTTCATCTCGCGCCCGTCGGGCTGGTGCTTTCGCGCGAGCGCATCATCGAGGACTGCAACGAGCAGCTTTGCGCGATGTTCGGTTTCGCGCGCGAAGCGCTGATCGGAAAATCGTTCGAGGTGCTTTATCCGACGCCGGACGAATTCGCGCGCATCGGCGAACGGATTGCAGCGACCATCAGCGGGCAAGGCACGTATAGCGATGACCGCATCATGAAGCGCCATGACGGTGATCTGTTCTGGTGCCACGTCACAGGCCGCGCGCTGGACCGCGCCGCGCCCCACGCCGCCGGCGTCTGGACATTCGAAGACCTGAGCGCGACGCGGCGCGTAGCAATCGAACTCACGCCGCGCGAGCGGGAAATCGCCGCGCAGCTTGTTACGGGTAAAACCAGCAAGCAAATCGGACGCGTGCTCGATATCAGCCCGCGCACGGTCGATATCTACCGCGCGCGCCTCATGCGCAAGTACGACACCGGCAACGCCACCGAACTGCTTCAGCGACTGCTCGGCACCTGAGTCACAAGCCGGCCTGTTTCGATGATTTCACGCAGCAAATCCGGCACGGGCACCGACTTGCCCTTCGCGTAATCGATCCACACGACCTTGGCCGCGCCACGCGCATAGAGCGTGTCCGCATCGTCCGCGCGAACCAGCTCGAAGTGCGTTTCGAAACTGCTGCGCCCCGGCGCACCGACCGACATGCGGCCGATGATATCGCCGGGGTAATGCAACTGCCGCAGAAACTCCATCGACGCATTCACGATCACCGGCCCCTGGCCCTCCCCGTTCCCGCCCGCGATGCCAATCTGCTCGAACCACGAAATCCGCACCTGTTCCATGTAGCGGAAATAGACGGTGTTGTTGACGTGGCCGAAGGCGTCCATATCGCCCCAGCGAATGGGCATCGAGAGTTCGAAAACAGGGTGAAAAGTGGTCATTGCGTAACGTCAAATAAGGTTTAGAGCGAAAACCCGTCGTCCGCGGAAATGACCGAGCCGTTGATGAATTGCGATTCATCCGCCGCGAGCAGCAGCAGCAAACCGTCGAGATCGCCGGGCGAACCGACACGGCGGCGCGGCAGCATCGAAATAAGCTTTTGGCCCTGCTCGGTTTTCCAGTGGTGATGGTTGATTTCGGTGTCGATATAACCCGGACAGATCGCGTTCACGTTGATGCCGTGACGGCCCCAGTCCAGCGCCATCGCCTTGGTCATCTGCACGACGGCGGCCTTGCTCATCGAATAGATGCCGAGTTGCGGAAATGGCCGCAGACCCGCCACCGAAGCAATATTGATGATCCGATACAGCGGTTTCGAAGGCCCGTTGCCGCGCATGATCATGCGCTTGGCCACTTCCTGCGCGACGAAGAACGCGCCGCGCACGTTCGTGCCGAACACGAATTCGAAGTCCGAAGGCGTGACTTCGGTCAGCTTCTGCTGCGTCGAAACGCCCGAGTTATTCACGAGGATATCGATGGTACCGGCTTCCGTCTCCGCATGCGCAATCGCGGACTTGATGCTCTGGTAGTCGGTCACGTCCAGTGCGACGACATGCGCCGCGCCGCCCGATGACTCGATTTCCGCGCGCAGTTCCTTCAGACGCTCGGTGCGGCGGCTTGCCAGCACCACCTTCGCCCCCGCCTGCGACAACACCTGCGCGAAACGCTTGCCAAGTCCACTGGATGCGCCTGTGATCAGCGCAACCTTGCCTTCCAGGTTGATCGAACGGCCCATTGTGCTTCCTCGTTTTATGGTGGGTTCTGCCTGCGAGGCGCGTGGGGATACGCCTTCACGGCACTAGCGTCGGCACGGATACCGCAGTGCGGCAAATAATATTACGATCGTGCCAAAACGGGTGGGGTCGGTTGCGGCCCGCCTGTCGTTCGCTGACAATACGCGATCCCCAAGAAGGCCATTCTAACGGTACATAGGAGCATTGATGACCCCGGCGAGCCTCATCGAGCAATACGGTCCCCGCGAGTCGATGGAATACGACGTCGTAATCGTCGGCGGCGGCCCGGCCGGCCTGTCGGCGGCGATCCGCCTGAAGCAACTGGCGGAAGAGAAAGGCGTCGAGATCGGCGTATGCGTGCTGGAAAAAGGCTCGGAGATCGGCGCGCATATTCTTTCGGGCGCCGTCATGGACCCGCGCGGGCTGTCGGAACTGATTCCCGACTGGAAGGAAAAAGGCGCGCCGCTGGACGTCGAAGTGACCGAAGACCGCTTCCTCTTTTTGTCGCAGGACAGCGCGAAGCAAGTGCCAAACTGGCTGCTTCCCGACAACTTCAAGAATCACGGCAATTACGTGATTTCGCTGGCGAACGTCACGCGCTGGCTTGGCGTGCAGGCCGAAGCGCTGGGCGTCGAAATTTTCCCCGGCTTTCCCGCAGCCGAAGTGCTGTATGGCGACGATGGCAGCGTGAAAGGCGTCGTTACCGGCAATATGGGCGTCGGCAAGGATGGTGAGCCGACCGAGAATTTCCAGCTCGGCATGGAATTGCACGCGAAATACACGCTGTTCTGCGAAGGCGCGCGCGGGCATCTCGGCCGTCAGCTGATGGACAAGTTCAAGCTGAATCAAAACGCCGATCCGCAGGTGTACGGCATCGGCATCAAGGAATTGTGGGAGATCGATCCGGTCAAGCACAAGCCGGGTCTGGTGATTCACACCGCCGGCTGGCCGCTCGATCCTGACACCTACGGCGGCTCGTTCCTCTATCACATGGACAATAACCAGGTGATGGTCGGCTTCGTGGTCGGACTGGGTTATTCGAATCCGTATCTGTCGCCGTTCGAGGAATTTCAGCGCTACAAAACGCATCCGTCGATTCGCGCGTTTCTCGAAGGCGGCAAGCGCATTTCGTATGGGGCGCGCGCCATTACCGCAGGCGGCCTGATGTCGCTGCCCAAGCTCACGTTCCCCGGCGGCGCGCTTGCGGGCGATGACGCGGGCTTCCTGAACGCATCGCGTATCAAGGGCAGTCATGCGGCGACCAAGTCCGGCAAGATGGCCGCCGAAGCCGCGTTCGATGCCGTGCAAGCCGGTCGTCAGAACGACGAACTCACCGCGTATCCGGAAGCGTTCGACAGTTCATGGCTCAAGACCGAGCTGTATCGCGCGCGCAATTTCAAGCAGTGGATGAGCAAGGGCCTGTATCTCGGCACGTTTATGGTCGGGCTGGAGCAGAAGCTGATGGGCGGCAATGTGCCGTGGACGCTGCATCATCAGCATCGCGATCATGAGATGTTGAAGCCGGCGTCGCAGAGCAAGCCGATTGTTTATCCGAAGCCGGATGGCAAGCTCACGTTCGATCGTCTCTCGTCCGTGTTCATCTCGAACACGAATCACGAAGAGAATCAGCCCGCGCATTTGACGCTGAAGGACCCGAGCGTGCCGGTGAACGTGAATCTGCGTACGTATGCAGGACCGGAAAGCCGTTATTGCCCGGCCGCCGTCTATGAGTTCGTGAAAGCCGATGACGGCAGCGAGCGCCTGCAAATCAACGCTCAGAACTGCGTGCATTGCAAGACTTGCGACATTAAAGATCCGACGCAGAATATCGTCTGGGTGACGCCGGAAGGTGGCGGCGGGCCGAACTATCCGAATATGTGATGCGTGAAAAGTTAAAGGGCACCGAGGTGCCCTTTAACTTTATTTGCTCGGCATTTGCGCCGCGATCTTCGGTGTATCGACCGCCACGTCGCCGCATTGGGCGCGATGCCGCAACGCGTGATCCATCAGCACCAGCGCCAGCAGCGCTTCCGCGATCGGCGTCGCGCGGATGCCCACGCACGGATCATGTCGGCCGAAGGTTTCGACGGTCGCCGCCGTCCCTTCCTTGTCGATCGACTGCCGCGGCGTACGGATGCTCGACGTCGGCTTGATCGCGATGGTCACGGTAATGTCCTGCCCGCTCGAAATACCGCCGAGAATGCCGCCCGCGTTATTGGAGGCGAAACCTTCGGGCGTCATTTCGTCGCCGTGTTGCGAGCCGCGTTGCGCGACGCTCGCAAAGCCCGCGCCGATTTCGACGGCCTTCACCGCGTTCAGGCCCATCATCGCGTGGGCGATATCGGCATCGAGCCGATCGTAAAGCGGTTCACCGAGACCGACCGGCACGCCCGTCGCCGTCACTTCGATCCGCGCGCCGACCGAATCGCCATCGCGACGCAAATTGTCCATGTACTCCTCGAGCTGCGGGACGATCTCGTCGTTCGGCGAGAAAAACGGATTCTCGCGCACATGCTTCCAATCGACGAACGGAATGTCGATTTCACCCAGCGCGCTCATACAGCCGCGCGTTTCCAGCCCGAACTTCTCACGCAACCACTTCTTCGCCACCGCGCCCGCCGCGACCGTCGGCGCAGTCAGACGCGCCGATGAACGGCCGCCACCGCGATAATCGCGCACGCCGTACTTCTGCCAGTAGGTGTAATCCGCGTGACCGGGGCGGAAAGTCTGCGCGATATTGCCGTAGTCCTTGCTGCGCTGATCGGTATTGCGGATCAGCAGCGCGATGGGCGTGCCGGTGGTCACACCTTCGAACACGCCGGAAAGAATCTCGACCTGATCCGGCTCCTGACGCTGCGTGACGTGACGCGACGTGCCCGGACGGCGGCGATCGAGTTCGATCTGGATATCGGCTTCCGTGAGCGCCATGCCCGGCGGGCAGCCGTCGATCACGCAGCCGATCGCGGGACCGTGCGACTCGCCGAAATTCGTGACGGTGAAAAGCGTGCCAAGGGTGTTGCCGGACATGAGCGTCGACCTGAAAAAAAGTGTCGGGGAAACCGCTATTATGCCAGCGCTGTCTAGCGTCGCGCGCCGCGCAAAGCCGTGACGATTTCCTGCAAGCGCTGCGGCGTCGCCTCTTCCGGCGCGAGCGGTTCGCCGACTGCGAGCGTCAGACGCGTCATCGCTCCGCGATGCATCGGGCGCGGCCACTGTGCGTCTTCGTGACGCGAAAACACGCTGCCCCAGAGTCCGCGCAATGCCATCGGCACGACGGGCGCGGGATGACGCTTCAGAATTTGCGTGATGCCGTGTTTGAACGGATTCATCTCGCCATCGCGCGTGAGCTTGCCTTCCGGAAAGATGCAGACCAGATCGCCCTCTTCCAGCGCCTTCGCGCATTCTGCGTAAGCGCGTTCGAGCATCTGCGCATCTTCATGTGCGGGCGCAATCGGAATCGCCTTCACGCGGCGGAACAATCGGCCGAGCGCCGGCGTGCGGAAAATCCGATGATCCATCACGAAGCGAATCGGACGTGGGCTTTCGGCCATGATGACGACGGCATCGACGAAACTGACGTGATTGCAGACCAGCACCGCTGCGCCATGCGCCGGAATGCGCTGCGCATCGAGCAGACGGATGCGGTAGAACGTGTGCACCAGAATCCACGCGACGAAGCGCAGCAGAAACTCCGGCACCAGCGAATAGATATACACGGCGACGACCACGTTGAGCAGCGCTGTGGTGAGAAACAGACCCGGAATGCCGATGCCCATCGAGGTGAGCGCAAGCGCCATCAGCGACGAAACGATCATGAAGAACGAGTTCAGGATATTGTTTGCCGCGATAATGCGCGCGCGATGCGTCGGCTGACTGCGCGCCTGAATCAGCGCGTAGAGCGGCACGCTGTAGAAGCCGCCGAACATGGCGAGCAAAAACAGATCGATCAGAATGCGCCAGTGCGGCCACGCGAGCAAAAACTCCGACACGCTCAACAAGTGATCCGCAGGCGCAATCCGATGGCTCGCGAAAAACAGATCGATCGCAAACACGCTGATGCCGATCGAGCCAAGCGGCACCAATCCAATCTCCACGCGCTTCTTCGACAGCGTCTCGCACAACATCGACCCCGTGCCGATGCCGATGGAAAACGTCGCTAGCAAAATGGTTACGACATCGGGATTCGCGCTCAGCACGTCCTTCGCGAAATTGAAAAACGAAGTGAGAAAAGTCGCGCCGACGAACCACAGCCACGAAATCCCGAGCAAGCTCAGAAACACAGTCCGGTCCTGCTTCGCGAGCTTCAGATTGCGCCACGTCTCGGAAACCGGATTCCAGTTGATCCGCAAATCCTTCTGCGATGCCTCCGACTTCGGAATAAAGCTCGACGCAACGCGCCCGATCAGCGCAAACGCGAGACACGCGGCCGCGAGCAGCATCGCGCCGTACGCCGAAGCACCCGCCGCCGCCCCGCCGATGATCGTGCCGATCAGAATCGCCACGAACGTGCCCATTTCCACGAGTCCGTTACCGCCGACCAGTTCATGCGAATTCAGATGCTGCGGCAGATACGCGTACTTCACCGGTCCGAAGACGGTCGAATGCACGCCCATCAGGAACGTGCAGAGATAAAGCAAAGGCGCGCTATGCAGCATGAATCCCGCCCCGCCGATCAACATCACGACAATCTCGAAAGTCTTCACGAAGCGCGCGAGCACGGCTTTATCGTACTTGTCGGCGATCTGTCCGGACGTCGCGGAAAACAGTACGAACGGCACGATGAAAATCGCGGAGATCAGAAACGCCGCAGTTTTCGGATCGACACCGGAAAAGCGCGCGGCCTGAAACGTCACCAGCGACGTAAAGCCGACTTTGAACACGTTGTCGTTCATTGCGCCGAGAAACTGCGTCCAGAAGAACGGCGCGAAACGTCGTTCGCTCAGGAGTCTGAATTGCCCTTCGCTTTCGGCCTGCGCGCGACGGGTGGCGCGCGTCGATTGGTCACTCATGTTTTATCGTTTTGGTAGTGGCAGAGTTGCCGCGAACGCGTTGGCTCACACGGCAAAACGGATGGTACGCGAGCCATGTGCAACCCAGTCTGACACGAGACATTTTTTGTCGGACCAGAAGCGAAAAACGCTCCGTCGAGGAGCGTTTTTCGATACTTCGTTGAAGCCGCGATCAGATTTAGCGCGAGATTCAGCGCGCTTCCTGCTGCTGCTCCTCTTCCGGCCAGTCGCGGATATACGCCTTCAGCATGCGATTCTCGAAACCCTGTTCTTCGACCACCGCCTTCGCCACGTCGTAGAACGAAATCACGCCCATCAACTGGCGCTTTTCCAGCACCGGCAGATAGCGCACATGATGCTCGAGCATCATGCGGCGGATTTCGTTGACGTCGGTTTCCGGCGTGCACGTGACCGGGTGGTCGTCCATGATCTTGCGGATGGTCGTGGTGCCGACCGTGCCGCCGTTGTCACGCAGCGTGACGATGATCTCGCGAAAGGTCAGCATGCCGACCAGATCGCCATACTCCATCACGACGAGCGAACCGATGTCATGGGCGGCCATGGCATCGACAGCGTCGGCGAGCGGGGTATCGGGCGTGACGGTGAATAACGCGTTGCCCTTCACTTTCAGAATGTCGCTGACTCGCATGGCTGTCTCCTCGCGAAATGCCTGTTCCGATGCCGAAACGGTTAGAAATGTTATTTCGATGCTATCGGAAAGGCCCGCAAAAAGAAAGCGCGCTCACCGGCCCGACGCCCGCTCAGGCCGAACGGATAAAGCTTTCCCGGATAGTCCTCCAGTGCAATCCCGATGTTACGATGATTCACCGAACTCCGCCGGAAGCCCCAGCATGCCCGCCAATCGTTTCGATACGCTCGCGCTGCACGCGGGCGCCGCGCCCGATCCCGTCACCGGTGCGCGCGCCACGCCGATTTATCAGACCACATCGTTCACCTTCCGCGATACCGATCACGCCGCCGCGCTGTTCAACATGGAGCGCTCCGGGCACGTGTATTCGCGCATTTCGAATCCGACCGTCGCGGTGTTCGAAGAACGCGTCGCGGCGCTCGAAGGCGGCGCGGGCGCGATCGGCACCGCGAGCGGCCAGGCCGCGCTGCATCTGGCGATCGCCACGCTGATGGGCGCGGGATCGCATATCGTCGCATCGACTGCGCTGTATGGCGGCTCGCACAATCTGCTGCATTACACGCTGAAGCGCTTCGGTATCGAGACGACTTTCGTGCCGCCGCACGATCTCGATGCCTGGCGCGCGGCGGCGCGGCCGAATACGCGCCTCTTCTTCGGCGAAACGCTCGGCAATCCGGGACTCGATGTGCTGGATATCGCGGGCGTCGCGGAAATCGCGCACGAGCATGGTGCGCCGTTGTTGGTCGATTCGACCTTCACCACGCCTTATCTGCTGCGGCCGTTCGAACATGGCGCGGACCTCGTCTATCACTCCGCGACCAAATTTCTGGGCGGCCACGGCACGACCATCGGCGGCGTATTGGTCGATGGCGGCACGTTCGACTTCGCTGTGAGCGGCCGTTTCCCCGAATTCACCGAGCCTTACGATGGCTTCCACGGCATGGTCTTCGCGGAAGAAAGCACCGTCGCGCCCTTCCTGCTGCGCGCGCGACGCGAAGGACTCCGCGATTTCGGCGCGTGTCTGCATCCGCAGGCGGCGTGGCAGTTGCTTCAGGGCATCGAAACCTTGCCGTTGCGCATGGATCGGCATGTGGCGAATACGCGGCGCGTGATCGATTTTCTGCTGAGTCCGCCCGCCGTCGATGGCGTGGCTTATCCCGAACTGCCGACGCATCGCGATCACGCGCTGGCGCAACGTCTGCTGCCACGCGGCGCAGGCGCGGTGTTCAGCTTCGATGTGCGCGGTGGCATGCCGGCGGCGCGTCGCTTTATCGAATCGCTGTCGCTGTTTTCGCATCTCGCCAATGTCGGCGATGCGCGTTCGCTCGTGATCCATCCCGCTTCGACGACGCATTTCCGCATGGATGCCGCCGCGCTCGAAGCGGCGGGTATCGGTCCGGGACGCATCCGGCTGTCGATCGGACTCGAAGATCCGGACGATCTGATCGACGATCTGAAACGCGGTCTGAAAGCGGCGCAAAAGGCCACGGAAAGCGGTGCGACGCTCGGGAGCCGCGCATGATCCTCGGACTCGATAAGCACGTGTATGCCTACACCGGCGGCAAACCCTTCGATGCCGCGAAGCCGACCATCGTCTTCATCCACGGCGCGCAGCACGATCACAGCGTCTGGGCCTTGCAGACGCGCTACTTCGCGCATCACGGATTCGGCGTGCTCGCGCTCGATCTTCCCGCGCACGGCCGCAGCGATGGCCCGGCGCGCGCGAGCATCGGTGAATTGGCGGATTGGGTGATCGGCGTGCTCGATCAGGCGAGCGTCGGGAAAGCGATCTTCGTCGGCCACAGCATGGGCTCCTTGATCGCGCTCGATACCGCCGCGCGTTATGCCGACCGCGCGATGGGCCTCGCGCTGATCTGCACCGCCGCGCCCATGAACGTCTCCGACACCCTGCTCGATGCCGCGCGCGAACACGAGCCGCAAGCCATCGACATGGTGAATCAGTGGTCGCATTCGACGCTTGCCGCCAAGCCCTCCGCGCCCGCGCCGGGATTCTGGCTGCAAGGCATGAATCAGCGCCTGATGGAACGCGTGAGCGCGCTCGGTGAAGCCCAACTCTTTCACACCGATTTCAGCGCCTGCAACGCTTACGCCGACGCACTCACGCGCGCCGCCGACGTTCGTTGCCCTGTCCAGGTCATTGCAGGAAAGCGCGACGTCATGACACCGCCCCGCGCCGCCCGCGCTTTGATCGATGCCTTCAAATCCGTGAAAACGACCGAACTGGACGGCGGCCACGCGCTGATGTCCGAACAACCCGACGCCGTTCTCGACACCTTATTTGCCTTCGCGCTCGACGCTTGCACGCGCGCCCGCGCCGCCGCAGAATGAGTCACGAGCGTATGAAAGAAAGTCGGAGGCAGTCATGGGCCACACCAGCCACGAACATAAGCACGAACATGAGGAACACTTCGCGAACTTCGCAGAGTTCTATCCGTTCTATCTGAACGAGCATCGCAACGACACGTCGCGCAGGCTGCATTTCGTCGGTTCGCTCGGCGTGATCGGCTGTCTGGCAATGGCGCTCGCCACCGGCGACTGGCTCTGGCTGCCCGCCGCCGTCGTATGCGGCTACGGCTTTGCGTGGATCGGCCATTTCTTCTTCGAGAAGAACCGGCCCGCCACGTTCCGCCATCCGCTCTACAGCCTGATGGGTGACTGGGTGATGTTCAAGGACATCTGCATCGGCAGGATTTCGCTTTGATTTCGCTTTAAGTCGATGCAGGTAGCGATGTCAGCGGCGCATCGCGCAAGCGCGCATCCGTCAGGGCGGCCGCACGCGCCGCAATCAGCGATGTCAGCGTGACGTCGAGCGTGTCGCTATCGAGCGCGCTCATCAGCGCATTGCGATCGATCTGCGCGGCATCGAGCCGCAACTGATAATCCAACTCTTCACGATCGATCACGAACTGATCGAACAGCATGGTCAGCGTGATTTGATTCGGATTGGCGATCATCACATAACGCGGCATGCGCGTATCTTCCAATCGGCCGATCCAGCCGAGCGCGTCCAGCCGGGCAATCAGACGCGTGGACGTATCGAGATCGCAGCGCGCGAGCTTCGATAGCTCCATCGCCGTATAACCCGGCTTGCCCGCCTCGCGCGAGTCAACCAGCCGCGCGAGAATTTCCAGCGCATCCAGCAAATCGCTGCCCGGAAACGCCCGCCGATGAAACTGCCCTATGCGAATCGCGGGCAGCGCCGACGTGACCATCGCACCGACCAGCGCGATCAGCCAGCAGAGATAGACCCAGAGCAGGAACACGGGCATCGCGGCGAACGCGCCGTACACAGCGGTGTAAGTCGGAATGCGTCGGATATACAGGCCGAAACCACGCTTGCACAACTCGAACGCGATCGCCGCGATCAGACCGCCGACCACCGCATCGCGCCATTCGACCTTGCAGTTTGGCATGTACACGTAAATGATCGTGAAGCCGAACACGGTGATCGGCAAAGAGACGCCGGTGAGCAGCCATTCGGCGATTGGCGGCAGCAAATTATGCGAACCCGCGAACGCCACCGAATGCGCGAACACATACGACGAGATCGACAGACTGCAACCGAACAGCGCGGGCCCGAGCGTGATGATCGCCCAGTAGACCAGCACGCGCTGCGCGAGCGGCCGCGCCTTTTTCACGCGCCAGATCACGTTGAACGCGGATTCGACGGTCATCATCGTCATGACGGCGGTGACGAACAGGATGATCATGCCGACCGTGGTCAGCCCTTTCGCTTTCGATGCGAACTGGTTCAGATACTTGAAAATCTGATCGTTGATCTGCGGCGGCATCAGATGCACCGCCAGAAAATCCTGCAACGACGATTGAAACGAACCGAAGATCGGAAACGCGGTAAACAGCGCGAACGCAACGGTCGCCAGCGGCACCAGCGACAAGACGCTCGTGAACGTCAGACTGCCCGCCACCTGCGCGACGCGATCCTCGCCGAAACGCTGACCGACGAAACCGGCCAGACGACGAATCCTGGCCAAGTCGATGGAAAGTTGCTGCAAAGGCCTTCTCCGAATCGTGGCGCGCGGCCACGAATTTGAACCCAATCCCTATAATAGCCGTTCACCAAATCGAGCCTTATGAACGACATCCTCGTGCTTTACTACAGCCGCCACGGCGCGACGCGCGAGCTTGCGCTCGCCATCGCGCAGGGCGTGGACAGCGTGCCCGGCATGCAGGCGCGCGTGCGCACGGTGCCGCCGGTTTCCACCGTTTGCGAAGCCACCCAGCCCGACATTCCCGCCGACGGCCCGCCTTACTGCGAACTGCGCGATCTCGAAGAATGCGCCGGTCTCGCACTCGGTTCGCCGACGCGCTTCGGCAATATGGCGGCATCGCTCAAATACTTTCTCGACGGCACCATGCCGCAGTGGTTGTCGGGTGCGCTGTCGGGCAAACCGGCCTGCGTTTTCACGTCAACCGGCAGCCTGCACGGCGGCCAGGAAAGCACCCTGCTTTCGATGATGCTGCCGCTTCTGCATCACGGCATGATGATCGTCGGCATTCCGTACACCGAATCGCGCCTGACCACGACTTCAACCGGCGGTACGCCCTACGGCGCATCGCATCACGCGCGCCACGGCGATGAATCTTCGCGCTCCGGCATCAGCGCCGATGAAAAAGCGCTCGCCGTCGCGCTGGGCGCACGGCTTGCGCGTACTGCGCTCGACCTCGTGCGCGGTGCGCAAGCGGCATGACGCGCATCTACGCACGCGTCGCACTTGCAAGCCTGATCGCGCTGATAGCGCTGTCGCTCCTGTGGGAGCTGTGGCTCGCGCCCGTGCGCCCCGGCGCGTGGGCGCTGGCGCTCAAAGCCGTGCCGCTCGCGTTCGCGCTGCCGGGCGTCGCGAAGAAAAGCGTGTACACCTTGCAATGGGCGTCGATGCTCGTGCTGCTTTACCTCGCGGAAGGCATCGTGCGCGGCATGTCCGATATCGGTCTGTCCGCGCGTCTCGCCTGGCTCGAAGCGCTGCTGTCGCTCGTGTTCTTCGTGTGCGCGCTCGCTTTCGTCGCGCCTTTCAAACGCGCCGCCCGCATGAACGCACGTGCGAAAAAAAGCTGAGCCTGGCGCGATTCTCACGTCTTTCCATCCGCGACGTGATGCTTTGTAGCACGATTCAATGCCCAACGCGCGGCCTATGCCATTCGGCCGAGATTCGCGCGCCGCCACTCTGCGCGATACTGTTGACAACGCCTCAGCCTCACACATCCTATGACTGCCCAAGCCCGATTCATCGCCGCTTGTACCGAAGCCATCGGCGCATCGCACGTTCTGACCGATGTGCACGACACCGCGCCGTTTCTCACCGACTGGCGCAAGCGCTATCGCGGCGAAGCGTGCGGCGTGCTCCTTCCTGCCGATACGAACGAAGTCGCCGCGCTCGTCAAACTCGCGCGTGAATATCGCGTGGCGATCGTGCCGCAGGGTGGCAACACGGGCCTCGTCGGAGGCGGCACGCCGGATTCGAGCGGTGCGCAAGTCGTCATCAGCCTGAAGCGGCTGAACCGCATTCGCGGTATCGATACACATAACAACACCATCACCGTGGAAGCCGGCGTCGTGCTCGCTGACATCCAATCGCGCGCCGAAAGCGAACAGCGCCTGTTTCCGCTCAGTCTCGCGGCGGAAGGCAGTTGCACGATCGGCGGGAATCTGTCCACCAACGCGGGCGGCACCGGCGTGCTTCGATACGGCAACACGCGCGAGTTATGCCTCGGTCTCGAAGTCGTCACGCCGCAAGGCGAAATCTGGGACGGCCTGCGCGGTCTGCGCAAGGACAACACGGGCTACGACTTGCGCGATCTGTACATCGGCGCGGAAGGCACGCTTGGCATCATTACCGCGGCCGTGATGAAGCTGCATCCCGCGCCGGTTGCAAAAGTCACGGCGCTCGCGGGCCTCGCTTCATCGCACGCGGCGCTCGATTTTCTGTCGATGGCGCAGCATCACGCAGGCGCGCTGTTGACCGGCTTCGAACTGATGTCCGACTTTTCGATGCGCCTCGTCGGTCGTCATTATCCGCAGTTACGCTATCCGTTCGGCGAGCCGCACGCGCAGACCGTGCTGCTCGAATTATTCGATGCGGAAAGCGAGGAACACGCGCGCGCTCTGTTCGAACGGCTGATGGAACAGGCGCTGGAACGTGGCATCGTGGAAAACGCGGTGGTCGCGGAAAGCCTCGCGCAATCGCAGGCGTTCTGGGATTTGCGCGAGCATATTCCGCTCGCGCAGGCGGAGGAAGGGCTCAACATCAAGCACGACATCGCGGTGCCGATTTCTAGCATCGGACGTTTTATCGAAGAGACGGACGTGTTGGTCGCGAAGGCCGCGCCCGGCGCGCGCATGGTGACGTTCGGCCATCTCGGCGACGGCAATCTGCACTACAACGTGCAAGCGCCCGAAGGCGTCGATCCGAAGCAGTTTCTGGACGAATTCCAGCATCCGGTCAATGCCGCGGTGTATGACCAGGTGCACAAGCATCGCGGCAGCATCAGCGCGGAGCATGGCATCGGCCAACTGAAGGTGGATGAAGCCGCGCACTATAAATCGCCCGTCGAAATCCGGTTGATGCAGACCATCAAGGCCGCGCTCGATCCCGACAATCTGATGAATCCGGGCAAGGTGGTGCGCTGGAAGGAGAACGCGCAATGAAGATTCGCGTGCTGTCGGACCTGCATCTGGAACACGACGAACCGCTGGCGATTCCCTACGCTGAAGCCGATCTCATCGTGCTCGCGGGCGACATTCACAATCACGCCGAAGGCCCGCGCTGGGCCGCCGAGAATTTCGATTCCGACGTGCCCGTGGTCTACGTGCCCGGCAATCACGAGTACTACGACGCGGAATTCGGCGCGATGGAAATGGCCATGCACGACGCCTCGCGCAGTGTCGATAACGTGCACTTTCTGAACAATACGACGCTGGTGGATCGCTACGGCAAGTGGCGCGTGCTTGGCACGACGCTATGGACGGACTTCGCCCTATTCGGCGCATCCGATGCCGAACTCGCCGCCGCTCAAGCCGCGTGCGAAAAAGTCATGCTCGACTACAAAGGGTTGATCCAGCTTGCGTGGCCGGAACCGGAAGGCGAACCCCACGCCTTCACGCCCGACGATTCCCTCGCGCTCCATCATCAGGCGCGCGCGTGGCTGGAAAGCGAACTGGCGAAGCCGTTCGCCGGTCAGACCATCGTGGTCACGCATCACGCGCCGTTGCGCGAGAGCCTTGCGCCACGATACGCGAACGATGTCGTCTCAGCCGGATTCGTGAACCATTTACCGTCGCTCGCGCGCGAACCCGTCGCGTTATGGATTCACGGCCACACGCATACATCGTTCGATTACGTGGCGAACGGCGCGCGGATCGTCTGCAATCCGCGCGGTTACTTCGACAAGCGCAGCAATCAGTGGGAAAACCCGGCGTTCGCGTGGGATAAAGTCGTGGAGATCTGAGGCCGGGAATTGATCGTTATCGTTATCGACATCGGGGGGACAACCCATGTGCGGTCGTATCAGCCAGTACCGAATGCCGAAGCATTACGTGCAGCGCCTGCATCTGAAGAATCCATTCGTTCTCGTCGATGAAGCCGACAGGCGGCCCGGCTATAACCTGTCGCCAGGCACGCATCCGCTGGCGGTGTATCCGGATGAAACCGTCCGCGCGGTGCACTGGGGTTATTGCCCGCCGTGGGCGTTGCAGAAGAAGTTGCCGCAGACCATCAATGCGCGCGTGGAGACGGCATCGACCAGTGCGTATTTTCGGAATCTGTGGAAGAAAGCGCGCATCCTGATTCCCGCCGATGGCTGGTTCGAATGGCGCATCGAGCCGCGCGCGGACGATGCCGCATCCATGCCATCCAAACCCTTCAAGCAGCCGTATTACATCCAACGCGCAGACGGCGAGCCGATGTTCCTCGCCGCACTCACCAGCATCCTGCGCGAGACCGACGCGGCGGAACCCGGCGCGGGATTCGTTATCGTGACTTCCGCCGCAGACGAAGGCCTGGTCGATGTCCACGACCGCCGCCCGCTCGTCTTCTCGCCGACGACCGCACTACGCTGGCTCGATCCCGACGCGTCACCCGAAGACCTCGACAAGCTCGTCAAATCCGATGGCGTGCCGGCATCGCAATTCGTGTGGCATCGCGTCTCGACGGATGTGAATCGCGCGACCAATGATGAGCCGCGCCTGATCGAGCCAATCGAAGCGTAATTAACGGCGACGCGGACGGTCGTCGTCGATACGGATGGGCACGAGACGCGTCTTGGCGTCGCGGTCATTGCGTTCGCGCATCGCGTTGAACAGATCGCGCGAAGCGGGCACGGCGATCAGAACCATCAGCGCGGCAAGTGCGAGTAAAAGAGGCGTGGCCATGTGTCTTTCCCGGTAAAGATGCAGTGAACATGTGCAGACAGTAACAAGCTACGGACAAACCGGGAGTAAGCAAGTGTTGCGCCGCACTTTTTTTCGTAACAGAGGTGCCGGAGCGTGCGGCGCGCCACATCGGAGCGCTCATTTGACTACTCAGGCGACGGCCACGAATTCCTTCAAAGACTCGGTATCGGCGGCGAGCGTATCGGGCAAGGCTTCGCGTAAGAATTCCACCCACGTGCGGATTTTCGCGTCGAGATACTGGCGCGACGGATACAGCGCGTAGACGCTCAATTCCTGCATGGTGTATTGCGGCAGCACGCGCACCAGCGTGCCCGCGCGCAAAGCCGGCAACGCCGACGACATCGGCAATACGCCGATACCCATGCCCGCGCCGATCGCCGCGACCATCGCATCCGCCACATTCACCGTAAACGATGCCGCGCCGAGACTCACGGTCTCCTCCTGCCCGTTCGGACCGTCGAACACCCAGCGGTCGGGCGAAAGCGTCGGCGTAATCAGTTGCAGGCAGTTGTGGCGCACGAGATCGCTCAGCACATGCGGCGCGCCATGCTTATCGATATAAGCCGGCGACGCACACACGATGCTGAACATGGTCCCGAGCCGCGCCGACACGAGGCCCGAATCCGGCAAATCCTGCGCAAGCACGATCGCCACGTCGTAGCCTTCGTCGAGCAAATCCGGTACGCGCTGAGCCAGCGTCAGATCGACCTGCACCGACGAATGACGCTGCTGATAGCGCGAGATCATCGGCACGACGTAGTGCTGGCCGAAGCTGGTCATGGAATGCACCTTGAGCTTGC
Source organism: Caballeronia sp. BR00000012568055 (assembly GCF_029439455.1). Taxonomy (GTDB): domain Bacteria; phylum Pseudomonadota; class Gammaproteobacteria; order Burkholderiales; family Burkholderiaceae; genus Caballeronia. Next base: position 162,360 of record NZ_JAQFVG010000075.1, read on the forward strand.
CGGACGGACGCGCGTGGGCATCGCTGGCTTCGGCTTCGGCCTGATCGACATAGGCCAGAATCTGCTCGCAACGTTGCAGATATCGCTCGCCCGCCTCCGTCAGCGCGATCCGCCGCGTCGTGCGATTGAGCAGCCGCGTGCGCAAATGCGCTTCCAGATCGGACACCGCGCGCGAAGCGTAGGCGGTCGTCGTATTGAGATGCTGCGCGGCGGCTGTGAAGCTGCCGGCTTCCACCACGCGGACGAACACGCGCATGTTTTGAAGCGTATCCATAGCGCTTTATCAAGTTGCAAAGAAGTGTTGAGCTGGATTCTTACACGTTTCGTAACGACGATTATCACAGTCTCCGTAAGAATCCTTTACATCCTTACGTGTTTTTCGACAATACACGCAAAAATATAATCCATCCCTAAAGTCTAATTCCAATTTGGGGGTGAATCGTGACGGGCCGGGTGTCCAGAAGCGCTGCGTGCGCTGCGGTTCTTGCAGCATTGTTGACAATCGCCGGGTGCGCGAACATGGGAAAGGAAGCGCCGCAGGACGCGATCAAAGCGCCCGCGACGCTCGATGTCGGCAGCGCCATCCGCGCCGCCGATGCCGACGCCGCCTGGCCCGATCAGGACTGGTGGCGCGCCTATCGCGATCCGCAGCTCGATGCGTGGATCGCCCGCGCGACAGCGGGTAATCCGACGCTCGCGATGGCCGCCGCCCGTGTGCGCGAAGCCAACGAAACCGCGCGGCTGGTGCATTCGGAACTGCTGCCGCATATCGACGGCGAAATGGCCGTGACGCGCCACAACTGGCCCGAGAACGATTTCTACGGTCCCGGCTACTACGGCGGCACGACCACGTGGGACAACACCGCGGGCCTCAAGCTCTCCTATAACCTCGACCTGTTCGGCCGCGATGACAACGCCGCCGAACGCGCGCTCGATGTCGCCCATGTGCGCGCCGCCGATGCGCGGGCGGCGCGGTTATCGCTGGAAACGGGCGTGGTGCGTGCGTATATCGGTTTGTCGCAGGCTTATGCGCTGCTGGATATCGCGCAGCAGACGCTCGAGCAGCAACAGCATGTCGCCGATTACGCGCGTCGTCGGCTGAAAGGGGGGCTTGGCACGCAGCTCGAATTGAGTCAGGCAGAAACGCCGCTGCCCGAGTACGAACGTCAGGTCGATATCCATAAGGAAGAGATCGCGCTGGCCCGCAATCAACTGGCGGCGCTGGCAGGCGAAGGTCCGGGCGCGGGCGAATCGCTGACGCGTCCCGCTTTGTCACTCGCGACGCCGCTGCCTTTGCCGACATCGCTGCCCGCTGATCTCGTCGGTCATCGTCCGGACGTGGTGGCGGCGCGATGGGTGGTGGCGGGACAGGCGCGCGGGATCGATGTCGCCAAGGCGGGCTTTTATCCGAATATCAACCTGGCTGCATCGCTGACGCAGGCGTTTGCGGGCGGCGCGCTGTTCTCCTTCCTCACGAGCAAGGCGACCGGCTATACGTTCGGCCCCGCCATCTCCCTGCCGATTTTCGAAGGCGGCGCGTTGCGTGCGCAATTGGGCGCGGCATCGGCGCAATACGATCAGGCGGTCGATCACTACAACGGCACGATCGTCGCGGCATTGAAGGACATCGCCGATCAGGTCGTGCGCGTGCATTCGCTCGATACGCAGCTCGAAGCGTCGGGCCGGTCGGTCGCAGCCGCGCGCCGAAACTACGAACTGGCGAACGAAGGCTACCGACGCGGTCTCACCGATTATCTGAATGTGCTCGCCGCGCAGACGCAATTGCTGCGCGCGCAGGACGGCGAAGCGCGCGTGCGGGCGCAACGTCTGGGCGTGTACGCGACGCTGACGGCCGCGCTCGGCGGTGGAATCGACGATCCGTCGAACGGGCCGGAAGAGGCATCGCTGGCGCCGGCGAAGCATATCGGGCCGTTTGCGAAGGCGGTGAAGTGATGGCTGCGATTGCCCCGATAAAACGCGCATCGCTCGTTCAGTCTCTGCAAGACTGGGCGCGCACCGATGGCCTCGCGTGGATCTACATTTTCAAGGCCGTGCTCGCCGCCCTGCTCGCCTTGTGGATCGCCATGCGGCTCGATATGCAGCAACCGCGCACCGCCATGACGACGGTTTTCGTCGTGATGCAGCCGCAAAGCGGCATGGTGCTCGCGAAAAGCTTTTATCGTTTCTGCGGCACGATGGTCGGTCTGATCGTGATGCTCGCGTTGATCAGTCTGTTCTCGCAGCAGCCCGTGCTGTTTCTCTCCGCGACGGCGCTGTGGGTCGGCGTCTGCACGGCAGGCGCGGCGCGCAATCGCAATTTCCGTTCGTATGGCTTCGTGCTCGCGGGATACACGGCGGCGCTGATCGGTATTCCGGCGGCGCAGCATCCCGATGGCGCGTATCTGTCGGCGCTGACGCGCGTGGGCGAAGTGTCGCTCGGCATTCTGTGCGCGGGCGCGGTGAGCGCGCTGGTGTTTCCGCAGCACGCGGGCGAACAGGTGCGCAATACCGTGCGGCGGCGCTTTACGCATTTCGTCGATTACGTGTGTCGCGCGCTGTCGGGCAACATGGAACGCGCGCAGATCGAGAAGACCAATCTGGCGTTTGTCGCGGATATCGTCGGCTTCGAGGCGGCGCGCAGTGTCGCGGTGTTTGAGAACCCTGAATCGCGGATGCGCAGCGGACGGCTGGCGCGCTTGAACAGCGAGTTCATGAGCGCATCGACACGCTTTCACGCGCTGCATCAGTTGATGAACCGGCTGCGTGCAAGCGCATCGGCGACGACGATCGACGCGCTGGAGCCGTTCTTTCGCGAAGTGCCGCCGTTGCTGCTGGTGCGTGGCGAACCCGTGCGCAATGCCGCCGACGCCGCGCTTGCTGCCCAGCAATTGCGTGAATACAAAGCCGCTTTGCCGGAGCGCGTTCATGTAAAACGCGCATCGCTCGAAACGAATGCTGAGTTCGTTGCGCTCGAATTCGATACGGCATGCGAACTGCTCTACCGTTTCGCCGATGACATGCTCGCCTATGCCGAAACGTATGCGTCGCTGGCCGCGCCATCGCATGAACGCGAACGCTGGGTCGCGCGTTACGTGCCGAAGACCAACATGTTCGCAGCGGGCATTTCCGGTCTGCGCGGCGCGGTGGTGATGTTCGTGCTTTCCGCGTTTTGGATGGCCAGCGCCTGGCCGAGCGGCGGCACGATGGTGCTCAACGCCGCTGCGGTGTGCGCGCTGGCGTCGTCATCGCCGAAACCGAGTGTGATGGCGGCGCAAATGGCCGTCGGCACCATGCTCGCCGCGATCACCGGCATGCTCGTGGTGTTCGGCGTGTTCCCGCATATGGACGGCTTCGTGCTGATGAGCGCCGCACTCGTGCCCGCGCTGATGCTCGGTTCTTACCTCACGACGCGCCGTACGCTGGCGGGCGTGGGGATCGGCTATTGCATCTTCTTCTGCTTTCTCGCGGGTCCGGACAACCTCGTTCATTACGATCCGACCGGCTTTATGAACGATGCCCTCGCGCTCGTGCTGTCGATGATCGTCGCCGCGATCGCCTTCGCCGTGCTGCTGCCAACCGATGCGCCGTGGCTGCGTCGTCTGCTGCTCGCCGATCTGCGCCGCGAAGTCGTGCATGCGCGCAGCGGTCGCCCCGCGCGTGTATCGACGCACTTCGAAAGCCGCACGCGTGATCTGCTGTCGCAAATCAACGCTTTGGCCGCCGATCAGCCTGCTTTGCAACGCGAGGCATTGCAATGGCTGTTCGCCGTGCTGGAATTCGGCAACGCGGTGATCGATCTGCGCCGCGAACCGCCGCGCGATTCAGTCGAGAAAACACTCGACGCCGTCGCCAAGTTATTCGACCGCCCAAAGCCCGCCCGTTTCGCCGATGCGCTCGCCGCGACGGAACGCGCCATCGCAGACACGCAAAACGTGCCAGGTTTGCAGCGCGTGGTCAGTCACCTGCATTTCATTCGCACGGCGCTGCTCGATCCGGAATCGCCGTTCGCATCGAACGTATCGCATCAAGAAGGAGCGCCCCATGCCGCGTGATACCGCGATCCTCGAAGCCTATGTGCCGACCATTCTGCTGCTGTTTATCGCCGGCGCGATGGCCACGTGGGTGATCGATCGACTGCTCGCCATGACAGGGTTGTATCGCGTCGTCTGGCACCCGTCGCTGTTTCGCGCGAGTCTGCTCGTGTGCGTGTGCAGCGTGATCGGGCTGGTGGTGTATCGATAAATACGCAGAAATACGAATATTCAGGAAAGCAAATCATGATGCTTCGCAAACTCATCGGCTTCGTGTTGACGATAGCCATTTTCGCGGCGGCGCTGATCGTCGGCCGCCTGCTCTGGGTGCATTACATGGACGACCCCTGGACGCGCGATGGCCGCGTGCGCGCCGATGTGGTCAATGTCGCGCCGGACGTATCGGGCGCGGTGGTGCAGATGCCGGTGCACGACAATCAGATGGTCAAGAAAGGCGATCTGCTGATGGAAATCGATCCGTCGCATTATCAGATTGCCGTGGAACAAGCCGAGGCGAATGTCGCGGCGCGCGCGGCTGAACTGAAAATGCGCCGCGCCGATGCCGCTCGCCGGGCGGATATGGACAGCCAGGTGGTATCGAAGGAACAGCGCGATAACGCGATGCAAACGGCGTCCACCGCAGCCGCGCAGTTGCAACAGGCGCAGGCCGCTTTGGATGCCGCGAAGCTCAATCTCGAACGCACGAAAGTGTATTCACCGGTCGATGGCTACGTCACGAATCTGAGCGTGTTTCGCGGTGACTATGCGACGGCTGGCACGGCGAAACTCGCTATCGTCGATAGCCATTCGTTCTGGGTCTACGGCTATTTCGAAGAGACGAAACTGCCGCATGTGCGCATCGGGGACCGCGCGCAGATTCGGCTGATGAGCGGCGGCGAGTTGAAGGGACACGTCGAAAGCATTTCGCGCGGCATTTACGATCGCGACAATCCGCAGAGCCGTGAGCTTCTCGCCGATGTGAACCCGACGTTCAGCTGGGTGCGACTGGCGCAGCGCGTGCCGGTGCGATTGAAGATCGATGAGGTGCCGGACGGGATGTTGCTGTCGGCGGGAACGACGGCGACGGTGGTGATTGCGCCGTCGATGTAAAACAAAAACCCCGTCTGGCAAAAAGCCAAGACGGGGTTTTGACACTTACTTCAACACCACCTTCACATCAAAATACTTAGCCGCCATCTTATCGATGGACCCATCGGCCTTCAGCTCTTTAAGCGCCTGATTGAGCGCATCCTTCAGCGCCTTATCATTCTTGCGCACGCCAAAGCCAACGCCCGAGCCCAGCAACTTATCATCCGATACAGCCGGTCCCGCGAACGCAAACCCCGCGCCCTGCGGCTGCTTCAAAAATCCCTTCGATGCCGCTTCGGCATCCTGAAACGCCGCATCGAGCCGACCCGATGCGAGGTCCGCATAAACCTGATCCTGCGCCTGATACGACTGCACATCGATGCCCGCCGTCGCCCATTTCGCCTTCGCGTACGTCTCCTGAATCGAGCCTTGCAGCACGCCGACGTGCTTGCCCTTCAGCCCTTCGACCGTCGGCAGAACCGTGCTGCCCTTCTTCGCGATCAACTGGTTGGGAATCGTGTAGATCGGATCGGTGAAGTCGATGGCGAGTTTGCGCTTGTCGGTGATCGTCATGTCCGAATTGATGCCATCGAACTTGCGCGCCTGGAGTGCGGGAATCAGACCGTCGAAGGAATTTTCGACCCACACGCATTTCATCTTCAGCTTCGCGCACACCGCATTGCCGATATTGATATCGAAGCCCGTCAATTGTCCCGCAGGCGTCTTCGATTCAAACGGCGCGTAAGACGCCTCCACGCCAAAGCGTAGTTCTTTCGTGCTGTCAGCGGCATGTGCGGTGCCGACCAAGGCAAACGCGGCGAACGCGGCAAATACCCAATGCAGTTTCATCGACTTCAATCTCCTTCCGAGTAATTTCGTGTTGTCGTATGGGAAGCATCGCGGCACAAAAAAACACGCTCAAATGAGCGCGTCCGTTTTGATGCGATGCATCAACGACAAGGGCGCGATTGTAGCGCGCTCCTTGCATCGGTCAGGCAAAGGGAATTGGCAAGCGGATGTCGCGTCAAGACAACTCAGGCAAGCGAGGCGAACGTGGCGTCGGTCGTATCGATAACCATCAGACCCGCACGCAATCCCGGCTTCACGCGCGGATTCGGAAACACGATGCGCTCCTCATCGTGCGATACGCGATACCGATACGCGCCATCGTGCGCGAGTTCGGTGCCCGATGGAAACGCGGTGAAATTCGGCACATCGCTGGCGACGTTAAGGACGAAGTGCTCGCTCTGTTTGTCGATTTGGGCGACCACGGTGAACACGCGCAATGGCGCTTGCTCCTTCAAGGCTTCGTCAGCAATCAAACGCCGCAAAGCCGCATCCGATGCCGCGAAGCGCGCGAGATCGTTCTCGCCGAACGGCCTCACTTTGCCGAGTTCCAGCGTGCAGGCGAGCGCGTTGGCGTGCTGCGCGGTGAAGTGCACGAAGGTGTTGCTCTTTTCCTTATGCAGCAAGACCGCCTGAAGCCGCGCATCGCGCAGCCAGTCGAACATCGCGCGGGCGAGCGGCGCGCCGGTGTGCGGCAGCAGCGCGAATTGCTCGAACACCGAGGCGCGGATCGCCGTATGCATATCGATATGCCACTTCGCGTGCGTCGCGCCATCGAAAAATTGAAGCGCCTGTGCTTCGAGTTCGGCGGCGCGCGGTGCTTCGTGACTCTGCGGCAGGCTTTTGTATCGGCCGCTGAACAGGCGATTCAAATCGTCGTTGATATAGCGCGTGCCGCCGCGCATTGCATCGATATTGCCGAGGATCACGAGCATGCGCGCAGCAAGCGGCGCGCGTCCATTGGCGATATCCGCGACCAGGCGCGAGAGCATTTCGATCGGCGCGGTTTCATCGCCATGAATGCCCGCCGATGCGAGCACGCTATGCGTCGGCGCGTGCGCCGGTTCGAACAGCGCGATGCCGTGCGATTGCCACGTCCATCGCACGCCGGAGCGCGTCGTGCCTTGCGTGATCGATGGCGTCTCGCCCTTCAGCGAAAACGCCAGAAAATCGTCCAGAAGAAGATCAGCGTTGGAAGTCATAGATCGCGCCCAGTCCTAACAGCTTCGTCAATTCATCCAGCGCCGTGCGCGATTCGTTCAGCAATTGCGGATCGGCGAGATCGGCGGATGCGAGTTGATCGCGATAATGCGTGTCGATCCATGTATCGAGCTTGTTGAACAGCGCGTCGTTCATCCACACGTTCGGATTGACTGCCGCCTGCTCCGCTTCGTTCAGCACGACACGCAGCCGCAGGCACGCCGGGCCGCCGCCGTTCTTCATGCTCTCGCGCAGATCGAACACCAGCACTTCGTCGATGGGCGTCTTGCGCGTGCCGAGCGCATCGAGATAAGCGGCGACGCGCGCGTTTTCGCGGCATTCCTGCGGCACCACCAGCACTTGCGTGCCGTCCGCGCGCGACAACAACTGACTGTTGAACAAATACGACGACACCGCATCATCCACGCTGACTTCGCTTTCCGGCACTTCGAGCGCGGTGAACGTCGCGCCGTGCTTCGCCAGTTTCGCGGTGAGTTCGTCGTAGACCTTGTGCTGATCAACGAAGGCGCGTTGATGGCAGAACAGCGTCGTGCGATTGCCGACGGCGATCACATCGTTGTGGAACACGCCTGCATCGATTACTTCGGGCGATTGCTGGGCTAACACGGTGACGTCGTCGCTCAGTTGATGCAGACGCGCAACCGCACGGCTCGCTTCCAACGTCTGCCGCGCGGGGAAACGTTGCGGCTGCGTGCCACGCCCATATTCGCTTCGTCCGTACACGAAGAACTCGACGCCCTTTTCGCCATATTCCCGCGCAAATCGCGTGTGATTTGCGGCGCCTTCATCGCCGAGCGCGGGCGTGCCGGGCAGCGCGTGGTGAATATGAAAGCGCGATTCATCGGCGAATATAGCGGCGAGCGAACGGCGCGTTTCACCATGCTCGATCGCGCGATGCAGCTTCGCGGCGAGATTCGCGGGCGTGAAGTGGACGCGGCCATCGGCGGTATCGGCGGAGGGACTGACGGTCGCGGCGTTGGCGGTCCACATCGCCGATGCCGAACTCGCGGCGGCGAGCAGTTCGGGCGCTTCGCGCGCAGCGCGGGCGATCACGCTGGCGTCATCGCCAGTGAAGCCGACATCGCGCAAAAGACGGATCGACGGACGTTCCAGCGGCGGCAACACGCCTTGCCGAAAGCCGAGATCGGCCAAGCGCTTCATCTTGCGCAAGCCCTGCTTCGCGGCGGACTTCGGATTGGCCACCGACTTTTCGTTGCTGCGCGAGGCCACGTTGCCGAACGACAAGCCCGCGTAGTTGTGCGTCGGGCCAACCAGCCCGTCGAAATTCGCTTCGGATGCCGACATATCGATTCCTGATGCTTAAAACGATGCTTTAAAACACGAGGCCCGGCGACACGCTCGCGGGCATCTGCAATTGCGCGCTTTCCACCGATGCCATCGGATACGAGCAGTAATCCGCCGCGTAATACGCGCTCGGCCGCTGATTGCCCGAACGCCCGATACCGCCGAACGGCGCCGCCGACGATGCGCCATTGGTCGGTCGGTTCCAGTTGACGATGCCCGCGCGAATGGTGCGCTGAAAATGCGTCCACACCGCCTCGTCGTCGGCGAGCAGACCGGCGGACAGGCCGTAAGCGGTGTCATTGGCGCGTTCGATTGCTTCATCGAAGGTCTTGTAGCGCGTGACCTGAACCAGCGGGCCGAAGTGCTCTTCGTCCGGCACATCGCGCGCGTTCGTCACGTCGAGAATCGCGGGCGTGACGTAGCCGAGATGCGGCGCGCGCTGCGTCATCGGCAACGCGGCAACTGCGCCCGCTTCCATCAACTGCGCCTGCGCCTTCATCAAACGCGATGCCGCGCGCGCCGAAATCACTGCGCCCATAAACGGCTGCGGATCTTCATCGAATGCGCCGACGCGGATGTTCGAACTCACTTCCACGAGGCGCTGCATGAAATGCGCGCCGAAGGCATCGTCGGGAACGAAAAGACGGCGCGCGCAGGTGCAGCGCTGTCCCGCCGACAGAAACGCCGATTGGATCGTGTGATGCACGGCGGCATCGACATCAGCCACGTCAGCGACGACCAGCGGATTGTTGCCGCCCATTTCCAGCGCCAGCACAATCTCCGGCCTTCCACCGAATTGCCGATGCAGCAGCGTGCCCGTATCCGAGCTGCCGGTGAAAAACAGCCCATCGATCTGCTTGTGATTCGCGAGCGCCACGCCCGTGTCCTTCTCGCCTTGCACGAGATTGAGCACGCCCGCAGGCAAACCCGCTTCGATCCACAACGCGACCGTCGCCGCCGCCACGCCCGGCGCGAGTTCCGACGGCTTGAACACCACCGCATTCCCCGCGATCAGCGCGGGCACGATATGTCCGTTCGGCAAATGCCCCGGAAAGTTATACGGCCCGAACACGGCTACCACGCCATGCGGACGATGCCGCAGCACCGCGACGCCATCGGCCATTGGTGCGCGTTTTTCGCCGGTGCGTTCGTGATACGCCTGCACGGAAATATCGACCTTCGCGGCCATCGATGCCACTTCCGTGCGCGCTTCCCACAGCGGCTTGCCGGTCTCGCGGCCGATCGCGTGCGCAAGCGATTCCTTGTTCTCGTTGAGCAGCACGGCAAAGCGTTTGGCAACTGCGACGCGCTCATCGAAACTCGATGCGGACCACGAAACGAAGGCATGCCGCGCCGCCGTCACCGCGCGATCCACGTCCTGTGCCGACGCGCTCTTGCCTTCCCACACGATTCCATCATCGCCCGGATTGCGCGATGCAAACGTCGCGCCTTGCCCTTCCTGCCACTCACCGCCGATATAAAGCTGATTCATGTCGTCTCGTCTCCCTTCAATCCGCGCGCGGATACGATGTCAGTACGCGCACTTCATCGCCTTCGCTCACGCGCAGCCCCGCCGCTTCTTCCGTGGTCAGCACGAACGCGCCGTCTTCGATTGCGCCCGTTGTCGCGCCACATCGGAAATCTTCGAGCTTCGTGTTCGAAACGAGGCTCTTCGCATCGCTCGAATCATGAGAGCCGATCTTCACGCGCGCCAGCACGCTTTCCCGCACCGTGCGCAAATCCGCGATATGGCATTCGAGCACCGGACCGGCATCGAAAATATCGACGTGATTCTCATAACGCAGGCCTTCGGCTTCGAGCATCTTGCGCGCGGGCGCGGTGTCCTTGTGCGTCACGCCGACCGCGCTTTGCGCGGCATCGGGTAAAAGATCGAGATACACCGGATAGCGCGGCATGAGTTCCGCGACGAACGATTTTTTGCCGTGCGAACTGAGGTAATCCGCTTCGTTGAAATCGATCTGATAGAAGTGCGAGCCGACCGCGTTCCAGAACGGCGACTCGCCGTTGTCATCGAAATGGCCGCGCAGTTCGGCGCATAAACGTTCCGGAAAGCGCTCGCGAAACTGTGCCATGAACATGAAGCGCGAACGCGACAGCAATCCGCCCACGCCCGCCGTGCGATAACGCGGGCTCAGAAACAGCGAACACACTTCGGCGTAACCGGTCAGATCGTGCGCGATATTCAGCAGCGACATGCGCGTCCACACGCCCATATCCTGACTCGCATGCACGACCGTCGAGACGCGATAGTTGTAGAACGGCTGCTCCAGTCCCACTTCCGTTTCGATACCGCATACGCCCGCGACATCGCCGGTCGCGGTGTCTTCCATGACGAAGAAATAGCCCGCTTCGAAGGCTTGCGCATCGCCTTTCAGCGTGCGGCGCACGCGCTCGACGCGCGCGGCCAAGGCGGCCCGATCCGGCTTGAACGTGGTCAGGCCCGGCCCCGTTTCCTGTGCGAGTTTGACGAGCGCATCGACATCGCCCGGCTGCGTGCAACGCACGACGATCATTGCAATTCTCCCGAGGCTTGATGCAGCGGCACGCAGCGCACCGTGTCCTTGTCCTGCACGCCGAGCGCATCGCGTTCGGCGGCGTTAAGCGACGCGCCCTCGGCGCGCGTTCCGCCCAGATTCGCCACGATGCAGCGGAACTCATGCGCCCCGCCCGCCGCGACGAGATACGGCGACGCATCGGACGCCGCGCCGTCCTGCACCGCCCGCACTTCGTTCGATGCCACCGACGCACTCTTATCCACGGCGATAGTCAGCACCGGACCCGCATCGAAAATATCGACATAACGATCCGGCTCGAAACCCTCTTCGAGTTGAATGTCGTACGCGAGCAAAGTGCCTTCGTTCGGTTCGCCAAGCACGCGCTGCGCTTCGCCGGGCAACAGCGGCACATAAAGCGGATAACTCGGCATCACTTCGGCGATAAACGTACGGCTGCGTCCGCCCGATTCCATTTCCACCTGTTCGAAATCGCGCCCGAAGAACTTGCGCCCCACCGCTTCCCAAAACGGCGACGCACCGTTTTCATCCGATACCCCGAGCATCAGCGAAAACACCTCGTCGGAAAAGCGCTTGCGATTCGCCGCGATGTACAACATGCGCGCCCGCGACAGCAGATGCGCCGCCGCCGAACCCTGCGCATTGCGCAAGGTCGGATCGACATAAAAGCCAGTCAGGCGACTCTTGCCCGTCAGTTCATGCGACATGGTGAGCGCGTGAATCTTGCGGTTCACCTTGAGTTCGCGCGAGGCGTGAATCAGCGCGTCATTGCGAAACGCATAGAACGGTTCCGAATATCCCGCCGACGCGACGATGCTCGACGTGCCGAGCAAGGCGCCCGTCGCCGACTCTTCGAGCACGAACAGATAGAACTCCTCGCCGGGAAAATCCACTTCGGCGCGGAACGAATCCTCGGACAGCGCGATGCGCGTTTCGAGCGCGGCACGATCGCGCGGCAGCGAATGCAGCACGGGATGCGCTTCGCGCGCCATGCGTTGCAGCGCGTCGAGATCGGCGAGTCGGGCGGGACGAACGAAGAGCATCACTTGTCCTGTGCGATAAGGCCGACGACCTGTTCGACAGCCTTTTCAATACGCGCGAAACCTTCGTCGAGATCGGCCATCGGCATGATGAGCGAGGGCGCGAAACGCAGCACGTTCGGCCCCGCGATCAGCATGATGACACCGTTCGCCGCCGCCGCGTTGAGCACGTCTTTGGCGCGGTCCTTGAAGGCATCGTTCAGTTCGGCGCCGATCAACAGGCCACGTCCGCGAATGTCCTTGAACAGTCCGAAGCGTTCGTTGATGCGTGCGAGATGCGCCTTGATCGCGCGGCTGCGCTGATTCACGCCTTCGAGCACGGCAGGATCGCTGATCAGTTCGACCACCTTCTCCGCAATCGATGCACCCAGCGGATTGCCGCCGTAAGTCGTGCCATGCACGCCGACCTTGAAGTGCGCGGCGATTGCATCGGTGGTGAGCATCACGCCGATCGGGAAGCCGTTGCCGAGCGCTTTCGCGCTAGTCAGGATATCCGGCGTCACGCCGTACTGCATGTATGCGTAGAACGTGCCCGTGCGGCCGACGCCGGTTTGCACTTCATCGAAAATCAGCAGCGCGTCGTGTTGATTGCAGGCATCGCGCAGACCTTGGAGGAACGCGGGATCGGCGGGAATCACGCCGCCTTCGCCCTGTACCGGTTCGACGATCACCGCGCACGTTTTCGGACCGATGGCTTCGAGCGCCTTCGGCAGATCGTTGTACGGCAGATGGCGGATGCCCTGCGGCTGCGGCCCGAAACCTTCCGCGTACTTCGGCTGTCCGCCCACGCTCACCGTGAAGAACGTGCGGCCGTGGAACGACTGCGTGAAGGAAAGAATCTCGATCTTGTCATCGCCATGTTTGTCGATGGCATAGCGGCGCGCGAGCTTCAACGCGGCTTCGTTCGCTTCCGCGCCGGAATTGGCGAAGAACGCGCGATCCGCGAACGTCAGATCGGTCAGGCGTTTCGCCAGGCGCAATACCGGTGCATTGGTATAGCCATTGCCGATATGCCAGAGCTTTTCGCCTTGTTCGTGCAGCACCTTGAGCAATTCCGGATGCGCATGACCCAGCGCCGTCACCGCGATACCGCCGGCGAAATCGACATAATCGCGCCCTTCCGTGTCCCACACGCGCGAGCCGCGGCCGCGGTCGGGCACGAAATTGGCCGGCGCGAATACCGGCACCATCACTTCGTCGAACGTACCGCGATTCACCTTGATGTCAGTCATGAGCCACTCCTTCGTTCTGGCTGTGCATTGTGTTCGATATTAGGCGCTGGCTCGCGTTCCGTCTTGCGCGGTTGCGACATGCAACGAGCACCTTTCAGCGCGGTTCGATCAGCGCATTGCCGCGCGGTTCATCGACCACGCCGCCACGCTGCTTTTCGATCCAGTTGCGGCGTTCCTCGCGCGGCGTCACGCCGAACCGGTCGCGATACGCATTCGAAAAATGCGCCGCCGATGAAAACCCGCACGCGAGACTGATCTGCACCACGGATTTACTGGTGCGCTGCAATTGCGTGCGTGCTTTGGTAAGTCTGAGACCTAAGTAATACTTCGATGGCATCGCGCCGAGATATTGGCGAAACAATCGTTCGAGCTGACGGCGCGAAATGCCGATCAGTGTGGCGATTTCATCGGTGGCGAGCGGGTCTTCGATATTCGCTTCCATCAACTGAAGCGCATCGTTCAGACGCGGATGGCGCTCGCCCGGCGCGGTAACGAAGGGAATGCGCTGACGCTCCGTACCCGCGCGCAATACGCCGATGCCGAGGTTATCGGCAATCCGTTCGGCAAGGTCCTGCCCATGCTCGCGCGCGATCATCGCCAGCATAAAGTCGATGCCGGCCTGCCCGCCCGAACACGTCGCGCGATCGCGATCGATCTCGAAAATCTGCTGCGTGACGATGGCGCGCTCGAACTGCTCCGTGAACTGCTGATACGTCTCCCAGTTCACCGCCACGCGATACTGCGAAAGCTGTCCCGCCATCGCCAGCCACCACACGCCGTGATGAATGCCCGAGACCAGCGGCGTACGCGGCGCGACGCGCGCGAGACTCGCCAGAAACAATCGATAATCCGCGAACTGTTGATAGCGCTCCGAAATAACGATCAGCCAGTCGCACTGCACGGCGTCGTTGAAAGCGCAATCGGCGGGAAGCTGCGCACCGTTCGACAGCGGCACCGCGCGGCCATCCCACGAACAGATGCGCCACTCGTACAAACGATGCCCGTCGATTTCATTGGCCAGCGCGAGACAATCGATAATCGGCGCGATGCCGCTCATCGACACCGGCGGCAAGGCAACAATCGCAACCTGAATCGGCAAGCCCGTCACCTTATTTCAGGCTGCCCGACAGAAACTGTCGCAGTCGATCGCTCTTGGGCGCGCTCAGCACGTCCGACGGCGCGCCCTCTTCTTCCGTGCGCCCCTGATGCAGAAACATCACGTGATTCGACACATTGCGCGCGAAGCCCATTTCGTGCGTGACGACGATCATGGTGCGGCCTTCCTCAGCCAGACGCTGCATCACCTTCAGCACTTCGCCGACGAGTTCGGGATCGAGCGCGGACGTGGGTTCATCGAAAAGCATGACATCGGGATGCATGGCGAGTGCGCGCGCAATCGCCACGCGCTGCTGCATGCCGCCCGACAGATGCGACGGATACTGCTTCTCCACACGCGGCGGCAAACCCACTTTCTCCAGATACTCGCGCGCGCGTTCTTCAGCTTCTTTCTTCGAGATGCCGAGCACGTGAATCGGCGCTTCCATCACGTTTTCGATCGCGGTCATATGCGACCACAAGTTGAAATGCTGAAACACCATCGCGAGCTTGGTGCGCACGCGCTGCAACTGCTTGTGATCCGCGACTTCCTGATTGCCGGCCTTGTCGGTTTTCGTGCGCACCGCTTCGCCATCGACGATGATCTGCCCGGCGTTCGGCCGCTCCAGAAAATTGATGCAGCGCAGGAACGTGCTCTTGCCCGAGCCGCTCGCACCGATGATGCTGATCACATCGCCCGCATTCGCGGACAGCGACACGCCCTTGAGCACTTCGTTGTCGCCGTAGCGCTTGTGAATGTCCTGCGCGACGAGCTTGGTCGCGACGTCTTTGGCGGTAGGCTCCAACGCGTTTCTCCTGATGATGAACCTGATGGATTTTACTCGCTCGTTAGCGCGCGGATGCCTGCACCGGACGCAGATAAGCCAGCCACTTTCGCTCCGCTTTCCTGAACAACGCAACCAGCGCGAACGAGATCGCCAGATACAGCAGCGCCGCGATGCCGAACGAATCGAACGATTGATACGTGGCCGAATTCGCATCGCGCGCGACCTTGAGAATGTCCGGCACGGTGGCGGTGAACGCGACGGTCGTGGCGTGCAGCATCAGGATCACTTCGTTGCTGTACAAAGGCAAGGCGCGGCGCAACGCGGACGGCAGCACGATCCGCCGATACATCGTGAACGTGCTCATGCCGTAGACGCGCGCGGCTTCCACTTCGCCGTGCGGAATCGCGCGGATTGCGCCGGCGAAGATTTCGGTGGTGTACGCACAGGTGTTGAGCGCGAAGGCGAGGATCGCGCAATTGAAACCGCTTTTGAAAAACGCTTCGAGCAGCGATTGCGTGCGCACGAATTCAAGGCTGTACATGCCGGTGTAGAGCAACAGCAATTGCACGTAGAGCGGCGTGCCGCGAAATACATACGTGTAGAGGCGCACCGGCGTAGACAACCATTTTTTCTTCGATACACGCGCACACGCCAACGGCACCGCCGCGCAAAATCCCAGCGCGATCGATAGCGCCAGCAGCCATAACGTGACGACTAAACCCGATGCGCGCATGCCATCGGAATAAAGGAAAGGACGCCAGAATTCGGCGAAGACCTGGAACATTGCGTGTCTCCGTATTGGTCGGATTCGGTCAGAATTCGGCGTGACGCACACCGAGCGAATAGCGCTTTTCCAGCGCCATCAACACGACGTTCGATGCGGTCGTGATCGCCAGATAAATCGCCGCCGCGATCATGATGAAGAAGAACATGTTGAAGCTCGCCTTGCCCGCGTCCTGCGCGGCTTTGACGACATCCGCGAGACCGATGATCGACACCAGCGCCGTCGCTTTCACCAGCACTTGCCAGTTATTGCCGATGCCCGGCAACGCGAAACGCATCATCTGCGGGAACAGGATGCGGGCGAACACGCGCGCGCCGCTCATGCCGTAGGCGCTGCCCGCCTCCAACTGGCCGCGCGGCACCGCGAGAAACGCGCCGCGAAAGGTTTCGGTGAAGTACGCGCCGTAGATAAAGCCGAGCGTGAGAATGCCGGCGGTAAAGGGATCGATATCGAACTGATCCCAGCCGAGCGCATCGGTGATGTTGTTGACGGCGATCTGGATGCTGTAGAACAACAGCAGCATCAGCACGAGATCGGGCACGGAGCGGATCAGCGTGGTGTAGGCGGTCGCGACCGCGCGCATCGCACGATTGGCCGACAGTTTCGCCGATGCACCGATCAGGCCCAGCAGCACCGACACCGCCAGCGACAACACCGCCAACGCGAGCGTTTGTTTTGCGCCCGCCCAAATGAGCGGACCGAAGCCTTGCAGGAACACGCGCGCCTCCGTGATTAATCGATTGGCGGCGATCGTCGCAAGCGAAAAAACTTCGCTCAAATGCAGGGGAATAGATTTATTGCGTTGCAGCATCGCGTTAACGGCGATGCCGCGCGGTTCGGTCGCACCGAAGCCGCGCGGAAAGTGTGCTTTTAGGTCGCTTTTTCGATAGAACGCACGCGCTGCGCCACTTGCCCGTTCGCCACCGCGATATCCGGGCTTTCCTGCAACAGCGGCAGGAAGCGATCGGCGAAAGCGGGATCGCGCGATTCGGCGCTGAACATGGCGGCCACCGCTTTTGCATGCGTGACATAGGCGTCGGGCGTGGCTTCTTTATCGTCGAGCACGTCGTCGAGCGCGGCGATCAGCGTCGATAAAGGCGTGAGCCAGCGATAGTCCGAACCATTGATCACGATTTGCAGAAACTCGCCGGGCGATGTCGGCCCGAACTCGGCCTCGTGCTTCGTATGCAGATGCGCGAGCACGCTGCGATGAAGCGCGAGCAAAGGATGCCGCACGTCGCGAAGGAATTCGATGGCTTGCTGACCGTTCATCATCATGTCGCTCCGGATTTTCCAAAGCGCATAGATGCGGCCGATTGCGCTGCGATCAAGTGCCGCGCATCTTGCCCGCATAGCGGATGAAATCGGCGGCGGTGAGCGGCGGCGAGAACAGCCAGCCTTGCCCGAATCGCGCGCCACGCGCTTTGAGATACGCCGCCTGCTCTTCCCGTTCGATACCCTCGGCAATCACCTGCACATCGAGCGTCGCCGCCATGTCGATGATATGCGAGGCCACGCTGCTCGACGCCGCGTCCTGCCCGATCGTATCGATAAACGACTTGTCGATCTTCAGGCCGTCGATGCGGAAGTTTTGCAGATGCGAAAGGCTCGAATAACCGGTGCCGAAGTCATCGAGATAGACGGCATGCCCGGCGCTGCGGAACGCGCTGATCACTTCCTTGGCGGCATCGGCATCGAGAAAACTGCGCTCGGTAGCTTCGATGCGGATTTGCTTCGCGCGCACGCCTTGTTGTTCGATGGCAGGCCGCAGCACATCGAGAAAACGATGCGTGGTCAAATCCTGCGCCGATAGATTGACCGATATGTAGTAATCCTCGTAACGCTTGAGAAACTCGCCGAGTTCGAGCAGCACGGTATCGAGCACCTGATCGGTGATCGCCTGAATCAGCCCGCCGTGCTCCGCGAGCGGAATAAAGTGATCCGGACGCACGATCCGGTCGTGATGCTGCCAGCGCACCAGCGCTTCCGCGCCCACGCAGCGGCGCGTGGCGAGATCGACGATCGGCTGATACGCGACGATGAACTGATGGCGGCGCACGGCATCGCTCAACTGGCCACGCGGCGACAGACGGCGCACGATGAACAACGCGGCCCAGCCCGCGCACAGCAAGCCGACCGCCATGCCGCCGAGCAGCCACGCCCACGGCAGCGTGGAGACGCGCTCGATCGTGGACTGATGCGGCGCGCTGACCACCACAGCCAGCGGCATCGACACGGAGCGGCGCACGACGTAGTTCGAACAATCGATACTGCGC